>CAJQIC010000013.1 GCA_905478335.1 uncultured Bacteroidia bacterium
GGTGTATAGAATGGTTAGACCTTTTCAAGGAGGGGATATCGGACAAAATTCGTCTAAACCAACACCACCATCTCAATTAAGCTTGCCAATTGAAGAAGTGGAATACCGCGTTGGATACCACAACAATCGGCCCTTTGGCGCTGGAGGAATAGCCACCGTTGATTTAGCGAGTGGGTTAACGACTTTGTTATCTCGCGAAATAGGAAGCTTTGTCATTGCCATTGAGGTCGAAGAATATAGAAATGGCGTACTCTTTAGTCGAGTCCGGTTGGATATGCAGATATTGGTCCTAGACTGTCCTCCAAATAAAAAACCAGTAGCCTCCAACGATGGCGGTAAATATTTTGAAATCGAAGCTGGGGAACGACTCTGTTTTGATGTCCGCGGGCAAGACCCAGACGTAAACCCAACGCAATCCGTCACAGTTTATGGTAGTGGCGATATTTTAACTGGAGAAAACGGTGTATCGGCTCCTTTAGCAACAATGCTCACCCGTAAGGCCTTGGGTTCTGTTGAAACAGAGTTTTGTTGGACTCCATCTTGTGATCAAGCAAGAGATAAGCCGTATGTGGTAACAATTTCTGCCCAAGACGACGGCTGCCCACCTAAATACGACAATTACAATATTGAAATTAAGGTTAACAAATTTGTAGGGTCAGATGAAATTTTTGGTCCTCAAAAGGTCTGTGCAACAAGTAGTTACGAATATATTTTTGATGCAGTTGACCCAAAGCCAAACAGCACTTTTTGGTGGACTGTCGACAACGGTACCATCATCGGTGACTCCACAATCGAAAATGTGACTGTTACTTTCAATGGGAGCGGAAATGCAACGATTAGAATGGCTGAAATTAGTCAGTATGGTTGTGCCGGCGATACAGTAGATTATGTTGTTGAACTCATTCCGTCACCACAAACGCCAATCATATCTGGTAAGGATACGGTTTGTTTAGGGGATTTAAATGTAGCCTACTCAACACCACCAACAGCAGGATCAACATACAGATGGTTAATGCCAGATGGTTCGATAAGTGGAGGGACGGGTAATACAACAACCTATACGTGGAATCAAATTGGCGATTTTGAATTGGCGATAATTGAAACGAATACGGAGGGCTGTAGAAGTGATACCGGACGGTTTTTTGTGAATGTGCGAAAGCCGGTTCCAGGGTTAGACGGTCCAATGTCGGTTTGTCCAAATGCTCAAAATATTGCCTACATGGCATTGGGTGCTTCAGGATCTATATATAATTGGTCGGTTAATGGCGGAAGTCAAATAAGCGGAGGAAATTCTGCAAATATTGCTGTGAATTGGGGTGATCCAGGATTTGGGTCAATTACAATTACAGAAACGGACAAATGGGGCTGTGTTAGCGATCCAATTGCCATACCTGTTGAGAAAACGTATACACTTACGGGTTACAAACCAACTGGAGATACAACAGTATGCGAGTTTGATGCAAATGTGTTGTACAGTGTTGTGGCCTCCAATGGTTCAAGTTACAATTGGTTTATTACTGGCGGTAGTCAGGTTTCTGGTGATTCTTCAGATATTATTAGCGTAGACTGGGGAGCTACAGGATTAGGCAATGTCGCCGTTCAACAAACGGCATTTGACGCAGTGAACAACCGTGCATGTTTAAGCCCGGTGCTGTCTATTGATATTGTAATCAATCCTATACCTACAGCAGACCAGATTGAAGGTGAATTTGACTTTTGTCAAGGTGATTTAGAACGAACCTATACCGTGAACGGGTTTACAGGCTCTACCTATTTATGGGAAGTAAACGGCAATACAAATGCCATTAAAGGGCAAGGCACCAACCAAATACAAGTAACGTGGCCAAATGCCGGCTCCTTTACTATGTCTGTAACAGAGATGTCTAAAGATTCTTGTCCTGGTCAAACCATCGATACCGTAGTTATTGTACATCCAAAACCAATAGCCGATTCAATTCAAGGGAAGATTATACATTGTTTTCCTGATGTCAATCAAAGTCCTTATACCGTATCTGGCTATCCCAATTCAACGTATAACTGGGAAGTAATCAACGGAACCTTTGCGCCTAGTAATGGAAATACCATTTTGGTAGATTGGAATAACTCAGGTTATGGCGCTGTGTCTGTGGTTGAAATATCGGAATTTGGATGTATCGGAGATACCTTGAACTTACCTGTGTATATCAACAACATTGAGTTAGACCTTGATAGAGTATCAGTTGGTTTCCCTGATGATAGAATCCATAGTGAATGGCGGTTGTTAAATGATGACTTAACCTCCGGACCGTTCGAAGTAGAAAGACGCACATTTGGTGTCGACGTCATATGGAACCCAGTGGGTCAAGAATTTTATACAAACTTTACCGAGAACAATCTGAATACAGATGAGTATCCATTCGAAATTCGAATAAAAACCACCGATTTATGCGGTAACATCTTGTATTCCGAAGTCCATAGAAGCGTATTGCTAAAAGGTGAGCAAGACCCAAACGATTTTTCGTTGAATTTGGACTTTACTGAATATTTTGGATGGGAAAATGGAGTTGATTATTACGACTTATACCGAAGCATAAATGAGGACCGAAGTCTGAATTTGTTTAGACGCGTTCAACTCGGAGAGCAGATTATGGTCCCAGGGTCAAGTCAAGACTATAGACAGTGCTTCAGAGTGAAAGCAACGGAATTAAACGGTCAGAATAAAACCTCTTGGAGTAACGAGGTATGTTTCTTCTTTAGTCCCAATGTATACGTTCCTACGGCGTTTAGTCCAAATAGAGATGGGTTAAATGAGACATTTCATCCAGTCACTGTAGCGGTAAAAGACTACCACTTAAGTATTTTTAATCGCTGGGGAGAACAAATCTTTGTTACAGATAATCAAGCAGAAGGCTGGGATGGAACCTATAAACAACGTGACTCCCAATCCGGGATATACATGTATATTGTCAAGTACTCGGATAGTGGGGGAGAGCAATATCAAAAAGCAGGAACGGTTCAGTTAATGAGGTAATGAAACACGTGTTACTGATTATCATGGTTTTTTCTTCTCTGCAGTCGTGTAGGGTGAAAACCGATGATGATGTTTCCATTGAATTTGACTGTCCCAGTGCCGAGATTCTGAAATCTACGCGTTATTCAGACTTGCCAAACTCTGTTTGTACAGTCAGCGATTATAAACTCGTTGGAAACGCTTTAACAGTGTCTTTAGGGCTAAGTGGGTGTAATTTTCAGAGGAGGTTCAGACTCGTGATTGACGAGGCAAAGTCGAAATCAATGCCACCACAACAAAACGCTAAACTCGTTTTTGATGAGCAAGCCTGTCAAGCGTTCTTTGAGTTTGATATATGCTTTGATGTCAGCAAGTTAGACCGGCCAACGGTGTTAAACCTCCCTTATAAAAGTGGAGTACGTTCGATCGAAATCAATTAACAAACACGATTTTTTTTGTCTCGAAGAATTCGCCTTCTAGTTTGTCGGCGAGGTCATAAGTGTCAACATGTGCCTGTTTAAACACGTCTTTGAAATTCTGAATTTCTTGTTTAAGGTCTCCGCCTTTAAGTGCATACAAACCAGAATTGGTGAACATACTGAAGTCAATCTTTTTTTCAACCCATTGATAAAAAGGTTCTAGCCTAGTTACTGCTCGAGAAACGACATAATCGAATTGGCCCTTAACTTCTTCTGCCCGTATATGTTCACACGTGAGATTGGTCAGTCCGATGGCTTCTGCCACAGCTTTAACCACCTTAATTTTCTTACCGATGCTATCGACCAAATGAAACTGAACTTCTGGAAATAGAATGGCCAGTGGTACACCCGGAAAGCCTCCACCTGTGCCAACGTCTAGTACCTTGCCGCCAGGCTTGAAGGTTGTGAAAAGTCCAATGGACAACGAGTGTAATAGATGTCGTGTGACAAATTGATCTATATCCTTCCTTGATATAACGTTTATTTGAGCGTTCCAGTCCTGATATTGCTCTTCCAACATCCCAAACTGTTTAAGCTGGGTATCTGATAGATTTGGGAAATATTGCTTTAGTAATTCCAACGTAATGGTTTTGAAAAATAACCCCTAACTCCAACAAAAATATGTATCAACAAAATGCCAATATCTAGAAAAGGGAATACCCAATAGTATTTTAGGTACCCAAACACTTTCATATTACGGAATAAAATTATGGCTTGTGTAATAAATCGAAATCCAACAATGCTTAATACTGGAATCAAAAACGATTGGTCTAGTATGGCAAGAACGCCTAACCCATAATAAAACAGCAAACTGAAGGCATAAAGTCCTAGAGCAAATCGGTGTTTGAATTTGTACATTTTACCAGTACTGTAATGACGTTTTTTTTGTGTCATCCATTGTCCTAGTTTTAGCTTTGGCTCAGAAATCGTATGGGCTTCTGGCACAATACAAACGCTGGTATTAGACTTCGTCGCGGTTTCGTTAACAAACAAGTCGTCGTCGCCCGAAAGTAAGTGTTGATGACTGGCAAACCCTTTAACAGAGAAGAACAATTCCCTTCTGTAGGATAGATTTCTTCCTACTCCCATGTAGGTCTTTTTAGCCAAAGAAAAGTTAATGAATAGTAAAAGGCTATGAAAGGTTTCTAGCTGGACAATCCAATTGGTTAACGACACTTTTCTTTGATAGTTTCCTACGCCTAAAACGATGGACGTATCTTTTGACATCGATTGAGACATCAATTTTAACCATTGGTCGCTTGCGGGTTTACAATCCGCATCTGTGAACACCAGTATGTCGTGTTTTGCCGCTTTTATACCAATGGTCTGCGCAAACTTCTTTCCCCTATGAAATCGTTCATCTATGTCCAGGTGTAACACCTTTAATCTGTCCTGTTCACGTTCAAGGTTGTCTAAGAAGTCAATAGTTCCATCTGTACTCCCGTCGTTGACAACAATCACTTCAAAATCTGGATGATCTTGACTTAAAACAGCGGGCAAGTTTTCTTCAAGAAAACGTCTGTTGTTTCGTGCGCAAATAATCACTGATGCAGGTTGAACGGCACCAGTTGGTGCTTTAACCTTAGCCAAGGTCCGACTAAAAATGCCCCAATAGTAGCACAATTGAATACATGCCGCAGCTGCGAATGCAATGAAAAGAATAAAAGAGAAGTCTACGTTCATTGGTAAAACAAAAGTCTCGATTATTTATTCGCCGTTGTTAACGTGTTTTGAACATAATTATAGTCTAGTCAATTGGGGTCTCAGGCCAATCAATAGCATTAATTGAATCGAAGTGCTGTTTGCGCAATTCCATGTACCGATCATGCATGGCTGCATTATCTGGATAAGTATAGGTGTCTTCAAAAGCATCTAAAAGATTTTCACTCGCACGGTAGTTGTGGTTGAAATCAAATAGTTTACGCGCATTCACATGGAACAAGGCAATGGCTATAAGGCCGAACCCCAAAAGTCTATAAATCGCCTTACTTGATTTTAACTCTTGGTTTTCTCCCTTCATTTTAATCCAGATAAAAATCAATCCAAATAAGACGGATATATATCCTGTGATCACAATGTTGTCGGCACCTGACCAAAGGAAAAACTTATATAATATGCCAATTAAGGTAGTCGCTAATGTCAACCCAGCAAATATTGAAAATCCGAGTATTGTTTTATTAGACCTCTGTGCACTTATTAAAGGGGCAAACAATGCAAGGTAAACGATAACCAGAACTAGTACAGCGAATAAGGTGATGATGTCAGCACCGGGATAGTGCATGTATTTGAAACCTACACCAATTCCGAGCAATACGAATCCAATTATTTCTAATGCACGTAGCCAATTCCATGGTCGATTTTTGGCGGCTTTTATTTCATCACTATCCAGTATTTCTTCTGACATTGTAGGTTATTATTAGTTTCAGTTCTTTTCAGTGATAAGGATAATCCAACATTCTCAACTATCAATTCTCTACTATCAATTCTCAGCTATTTAACCAGGCTTTCAATAAAGTTAAGCACCTCATCTTTCCCTGCTCCATTTTTGCTGCTTGTAATAAATCGATTTGGTAACTCCTCCCATCCTTGTTTGTACATCGCTGCTTCAAACAATCCAACGTTTTCTGCCAATTGTGTTTTTTTGATTTTATCCGTTTTGGTAAAGATAATTTGAAAGGGAACTTCTTTGATGCCACACCATTCAACAAATTCGAGATCTATTCTTTGGGGTTTAAGTCGGGCATCAACCAGTACAAAAGCAGAATAAAGGTTTTTTCTGTTTTCTAGGTAGTCCATAATCATGGAGCTAAACCGTGCTTTTTTTCTGTCGTTCACTTTCGCAAAACCATACCCAGGTAAGTCAATCAATGTCCAAACATTATTGATGTCAAATTCGTTTATTAATTGAGTTTTACCTGGCTTGCTGCTTGTTTTTGCCAAACTTTTTTGATTGGCTAGCATGTTAATTAAACTCGACTTTCCAACATTGGAACGACCAATAAAGGCAAATTCAGGCTTGTCGGATGTTTCCATCTTTTCGATGGTTGCGTAAGATTTGATAAACTTTGCTGATTTGATTGTCATGATGGATATTTGCAAACTTAATTTTTTCATAAAGACTATAGCAATTGGAGTCTACAAAAACAGAGGTTAAACCTTACAGCGCAGAAGGTTCTAAAAGAGAACAGGTCGAAAAAATGTTCGATAGCATATCGCACAAGTATGATTTTCTTAATCATTTCTTGTCATTGGGCATTGACCATATGTGGCGAAGAAAGACCATCGCACGGTTGAAAGACATCCAGCCGAAAAAGATTTTGGATGTCGCAACAGGGACTGCCGACCTGGCTATTGCTGCGTTAAAACTACATCCAGATGAGGTTGTGGGTATAGACCTTTCGGCGAATATGCTTAGTGTAGGTCAAACCAAACTCGACAAAAAGGGGTACGAAAAGATTTCCTTGATGCAAGGCGATAGCGAAAATCTACCGTTTGAGGACAATACGTTTGATGCTATTACAGTGGGTTTTGGTGTGCGTAACTATGAAAACCTAGAGAAAGGACTTAACGAAATGAAGCGTGTCTTGCGACCTGGAGGAAAGTTAGCCGTATTAGAATTTTCTAAACCGTCGGTCTTTCCTATTAAACAAGTCTTCACGTTCTATTCTAAATACATACTTCCTTTATGGGGTAAAATATTTTCTGGAAGCCAGGAAGCGTATGTGTATCTTCCCGAATCAGTTAAGCATTTTCCTGAAGGTCAACACTTTATTGATATTTTATCAAAATGTGGGTACCAGAACACAAGTTTTAGTCGTTTGACTTTTGGGATAGCATCAGTTTATGAAGGAACAAAATAGAAATATGGTGGCCAAGTGGTTGATGTTGGGATTATTATTAGTGATTAGTCCTTTGGTTAAAGGGCAAGAAATCAATCCGACATACGATCTGCATCGTATTCACTTTGGATTTTCGATAATTGGTAATTATGGAAAGCTAAAGTACAATACGGCAAGTGATTTTATGGACAACGATACCATACAAACAATTAATACCAATAGTTTTCCAGGTTTTGGTGTAGGTGGTATAATGAACTTAAAAGTCGCTGAGTATTGGGACTTTAGAACCATGGTCAATATTCAGTTTGTCGAACGTCACTTACAATACAATTTTAGAGGTGGTGATATCCAAACAGCTAAAGTCAATTCGACTTACATGGAAATACCACTCCAAATGAAGTATAAGTCAAAAAGAAACCACAACAAACGTTTCTATTGGGTTGGTGGCGCAACGTATCGCTACGACTTTGCATCAGATATTGATACCGAAAGAAGCAACACGAAGCCAATTGTCGCCTTATATCCGGCAACATTCAGTTATGACTTTGGTGCTGGTCTGGATTTATACTATGAATTCTTTAAGTTTTCACCAGAAATAAGAATCAGTAATGGAATAGGCAATTCAATGGTTCCAGATTCTTTTATTTACTCGTCCTCTTTGTCAAGGATGTCACCTAAATTAATTCAGTTTTTCCTTCATTTCGAAGGATAGTGCTACATGGATTTTAATCTCGTTCAAAAGGATGGCG
Organism: uncultured Bacteroidia bacterium; assembly: GCA_905478335.1. Taxonomy (GTDB): domain Bacteria; phylum Bacteroidota; class Bacteroidia; order NS11-12g; family UBA9320; genus UBA987. The sequence continues at coordinate 8,057 of CAJQIC010000013.1, forward strand.
CTTCTGGCGCTAGGGCCGGAATATTAAAAGCCCCACATGGTGATATAGAAACACCAATCTTTATGCCAGTTGGTACTCAAGGTACCGTTAAAACGGTAAGTCAAGAGTTACTTAAAGAGCAGATTGATGCGCCAATAATTTTGGGCAATACGTATCATCTTTTTTTACGTCCTGGAATTGAATTGCTTGAAAAAGCAGGCGGTCTCCATGGATTCATGAATTGGGGCCGAAACATCTTAACCGATAGTGGCGGGTACCAAGTGTACAGTATCTCTGATCAACGTAAGATCAAAGAAGAAGGTGTTGTTTTTAAAAGTCATATTGATGGGTCAAAGCATTTGTTTACGCCAGAAAATGTAATTGATACGCAACGGAGTATAGGCGCAGACATCATCATGGCTTTTGATGAATGCACGCCATATCCATGCAAATATGATTACGCAGCAAATTCAATGCGCATGACGCATCGATGGTTGGACAGGTGTTTTGATCAAATGGACAAAACGGAGCCTAAGTATGGAAATGAACAGAGTCTTTTTCCAATTGTTCAAGGCAGTGTTTATCCGGAATTGCGTAAGCAAAGCGCAGAATATATCGCCAGTAAAACTGCCGTCGGTTATGCCATAGGAGGATTAAGTGTCGGAGAGCCGCATGAAGACATGTATGCAATGACCGATTTGGTTTGCGGTATTTTACCCAAAGACAAACCACGCTACTTAATGGGTGTTGGCACCCCGGCCAACATATTAGAATGTATTAGCTTGGGTATTGACATGTTTGATTGTGTTATGCCGACACGCAATGCGCGAAACGGTCAATTGTTTACCAAAGAGGG
>CAJQIC010000014.1 GCA_905478335.1 uncultured Bacteroidia bacterium
GAAAAAGACCAAAATCAGGACACTTAAGGCTCGTAAAAAACAGTATCAGAAATTTAAACTAAATTAGCATGAACTCTCTCTTAGTTTTTCACTCAAAAAGTTCAACTTTCGCTGAAGACGTACAGATAATCGATGTCGTGCATAACACAAGCTTGAAATAAATCTTTTAAAAATTGATTATTTGCATAACCTCTTCCTGCTTCAACTTCAATAACAGTTTTGTACTCTTTATTTAGACCATCTGCTTCAAAATATTTATCCAATTGTCCATTAATGCCAAATAATACTGGTACAATAATTTTCCCTTCTTTTTTTTTAGATGTTTCAACTAAAAAACCATTCTCCTCTAAATCATTCCTTACTGTTTCTAAAACAGCGTTACTGTCTAAAGTATGTATTTCTGAGTTTATTTTGCTTCTTTGATTATTGAACACATTGACAACCTTTATTAAGTGATTTGGAGTTTTTGCAGATTTAGGGAAGAAATGCCAATTTATCATAGACCCAAAATTATAAAACATCCTCCAAACGCCCTGTATCTAAATAGATATTACAGCCTGTTTCAGTGAAATATCACATCAATTGAAAATTAGAATTTGAGAGTTGAAAACGTTGACTCATTAGTCCTGAATCAACCAGTCCTGCATCCTTCGTCAATCGTCCTGCATCAACAAGTCCTACGTCCTCCGTCAATTAAACATTAAGCATTAAGAATTAAAAATTCCTCCCCAAACTCACCCGACTCACATTCGAGTTCAACACATTGTTATCGTACGTCCAAGCCAGGTCGTACCGCACGAAGTAGCCGAAGATGGAAGTGCGGAGGCCAAAGCCGCCGGAGTATACAATGGGGTTGCGGGCATTGAAAATGGTAATGGATAATCGGCCGTCTTCAACGCTGGTGATGTTCGAGACGTTGGTTTTTTCTTTAGGGGATTTGCCATACCAAGCCGTGCCGACGTCAGCGAATCCGATAACCCATAAGTTTTGTAACAAGGCGTTTTTTAATGGCCGTTTGCCGAAATACGAATACATCGGGATCCATAATTCTGTATTCACAAAACCAAAGGTATTGCCCGATCGGGTATTCAAATTGAAGTTGCGGACACCATATACGGGTTTGATAAACGACGCATTTTCAATGTTTATGCGGCTGTCTGTTACCGTTGGGCGATATTGGTTGCGGTTGCCACCGAGCACAAAAATGGTGTTGGCGCCGCCAGTGGAATTGCCCAATGATACGCTAGTGTTCCACAGGATGTCACATTTTAGTTTTTTACCGTATTGCGCGTTTAGCGTGTTTATAAAGCTGGCCTTACCCGTAGATACATTTTGTCTGTAGGCCGTATTGACATTCACCAACAAACCACGTTGCAATACCTTGCGGTGTGCCATTTGTGTGGAGTATTGAAAGCCTATGCCTTGCGTTAAGTTGAATTGCTTTCTGTCGCGTAATACGAGGAAGCTCTCGTCTTGAATGATTGGTGTAAAGTGATCGTATTGGGTGTACTGGTTAAACTGCACCGACATGTTAGAATTAAACTGCTTGGTGATTTCTGTACGCAACGCACGCATGCGTCGTTTGCCCAAATCCAGGTTTTGGTTATACCGTGTTTGCTCGGCCATGGCCGTAAAGCTCTTGCGCAGTTTGCCTAAACGGTTTACATATTTCAGTTGATACTGGAACACACTGAAATTGAAAGTCGTTCGCATTTTGCCTTCAATCAAGTGGTTTTTAAACTGATCTTCCAATTGCACACCGCCCACCAAACCCATTCTGTTGGTCATCTGGTTAATCGGGTCATATTCAGCGCCGAAGGCATCGGTCAAAAAGTTGTCGTTGTTAATTTGACTAATCAGTTTGGTCGCCCGTAAATTATTGGTGTGCTTTGGCACCTTGATAAAGGTATAGTCTATCGTTTTTAACTTTTGTTCCGAAATGGCGTCTAAAGAATCCACGTTGTCGGGCACCGGAAACGGCGACTGGAAGTATACTTTTTGCGTTTTGTTTTGATCGGCACTGTCAAAAAGTACGGGATTATTCTTTGAGGCGTTAATCACCTTTTCGGCAATGTTTTGAAGGATCTTTGTTTTTGACGGGTACAACACCGCACCAAAGTTTTCGCTGCTGTCTATGGCCGAAATATGGGTAAACAAATAGCCATTGTGCAGTACCATTTCCATGACATGGGTTCTGTCGGCATTGATTTGTTGTTCGATGATGCTGGTTTGGTAATTACTTAAGGCAAACGTTTGCTGATCGAGTTTATACGCATACGCATTGCGGATACCATTTTCGGTAGATAGATAACTCAGGTATTTGGCGTTAAGCTTAACCGGGTTCTCTTCGTTTTTATCGGCAGTGTTGGTTACGTTATTCATGCTGAGTACGTCTGCACCGTTTCTGAATAAATAGAAAATATCTGTTTGCCACTCCTTCATTAAAGGTTGGGTGGTGTTTTGATACAGGATTCGGGTAAAGTAAATGTTTCCATTGGCATCAAAATGCGGATGCTTGTCGTCGCTTTTCGATTGGGTTAACGCCTTGGTGCTCGACAAATATTTGTTGAGTAAATACAAAGACGATTTGCCTGATCGGGTTGCCGATACGATGAATTCGCCTGTTTTGGGATAATAGTCAAAACCCGAAACAAAGTCGAAGGTGTCAAACACATGAACGGTGTTTATAGCCTTGTCTGCGTCGTACAACATCAACTTGGGCACTTGGCCGTTAGACAGCACATACAGTTCCGTTTCGTTTTTCCATTTCAATAAAAACGCTTGGTCAACATGGAGTTGGCCATCGTAGGTGCTAAAATGGTCGTAGATTAAGGTGCGTTCTCTGCTGTCTCGGTTGTATAGTTCAATTTTGTTTCGTCCATCTTGCCAGTAGGCTGTAGCCACCATTTGGGCATTGGGCGACAAAGCAGAGCCAAAATAATAGGCCGTATTGGGGTTGATGGCGTTCAACTCAGGTTCCTGAGGGATGCGTCGTTTTAACTCCAAACTGTAAACGGCTTGATTGGCTGTAAACCATTCTGTATAAAGCTGCTTAGACGTCTTGCCAACCACAAAGTATAAGGCCGTTTCCACCTTTCGGGTAAGCCGCACCAAATACAATATGCGTTGAATAGCGTCCGAGCTTTTTGTATCGTCGATATACAACCACATGTTTTGTCCGATCAAACGCTGGTTGTCGTAAGACAATTGATTATACGATTTAAACTGCTGGTTGTTAAAGGCATCACGCAAGAGGTTGTCTGTATCGGTGTCCCAACCGACCGCCAAAAACTGAACTAGGCCGTCGTGAAACCAAACCGGTAAATGCAACATGGCTGCATATTTAATGCGCTCTTGCACCGTTCCGCCATACAGCATTTCCAACAAGAGGTTTTCTGCAATACCTACAGAAATTTGGCTCATCAAATCTGGTATTTCTCCGGTAATGTATACGTGTACGTCGTTGTTCTGGATGTTGGTAATGCCGCCGGTGTTGAGCGGTTCAGGGTCGTTTTGAAGTGCATAGGTTCCGTTTAGTTTGGCACCCGAGGCATGCACATAGATGTTGATTTTACCGCTTAAGCGATAACCAATCTTTTCTTCAATTTGATTGAGCTTGTAAATGGAGGCGGGTAAAATAGACTTGGCTAATCGGGTAGAACTGTCGACAAAATAGAAATTGAAATGATCTGATTCCAAAAGCCACCAATCTTGACTTTCTACCGTAACGCGCTGATTTCCTAAGTTTTGTCCGTATATGTTGGATGCACTCAGTAGGCAAAGTAAACAAATCATTCTTCCCAGTCGCATTGTATCAAAATAACGAAAAAATGTTGAAAGTGTTACGCTTAGCCATGTATTAAATTGGTAAAAGGATTTGCGTGCGATACATTTGCGATATGATTAATCAAGACACGTATTTTACGGATTTAGAAGATAAATATGGCGCACACAATTACAAACCATTGCCGGTTGTGATTGATAGAGGAGAAGGCGTTCATGTTTGGGATGTGAACGGAAAACAGTACTACGATTTTCTTTCAGCATACAGTGCATTGAATCAAGGTCATTGCCATCCAAGAATCATCCAAGCCTTAAAAGATCAAGCCGATAAATTAACGCTAACGAGTCGTGCTTTTTACAACAGCGTACTCGGCGAATGTGAAAAATACATCACAGGGATATTCGGTTACGATAAAGTGTTGATGATGAACTCTGGTGTTGAGGCTGTTGAAACGGCTATCAAACTATGCCGTAAATGGGCCTATGAAGTAAAGAAGCTTCCAGAAGGACAAGCAAAAATCATTGTGGTTACAGAAAACTTTCACGGAAGAACCTTAGGCGTTGTTTCTTTTTCTAATGATCCAGATAGTTACGATGGTTACGGACCCTTTCTTCCTGGGTTTGAGTTAATTCCGTACAACGACCTTGGCGCTATGGAACAAGCCATAAAGCAACCTAACGTGGCCGGCGTTATGATAGAACCTATTCAAGGTGAAGCTGGCGTAATTGTGCCAGACCAAGGATACTTAGAAAGCATCAGCAAATGGTGTAAAGAATCAAACGTCTTGTTTATTGCCGACGAGGTACAAACGGGTATCGCCAGAACAGGGAAAATGTTGGCTACGGACCATGAAGATTGCAGACCAGACATCATCGTGTTGGGTAAGGCGTTATCTGGTGGTGTTTTGCCAGTATCAGCTGTTTTAGCGGATGACGAAATTATGCTCACCATCAAACCAGGTCAGCACGGTTCTACGTATGGTGGCAATCCATTGTCGTGTGCCGTTGCTATGGAAGCCCTTAAGGTTGTTGAAGACGAAGGATTGGTTGACAATGCACAGCGATTGGGCGAAATATTCAGAGAACGCATGCGAGCGATACAATCTCCTTTGGTTACAGCAGTAAGAGGTAAAGGACTTTTAAACGCCATAGATATTACGCCGTTCGGAGATGGTAAAACCGCCTACGACGTTTGTCTGCTATTGCGCGATAACGGTTTGCTTGCCAAACAAACACACGTACATACCATTCGTTTTGCGCCACCTTTGGTCATTACCGAAGAGCAGATTCACGAATGTGCCGATATCATCGAATCAACGATTATGGGTCTTCAGTAGGCCTTGTTTTCCAACGATAATATTGTTGTCATTGAGATCGCGTTTGTCGTGGTTACTTTGTTATATGCCGGGTGTTTAGTATACAAATCCGAGATCGATTACCCAATATGTTGGAATGGCTTTGAGTCATACCGCGAAAGACCCTTTACATACTAAGAAATTGAATACGTGAACATAAGAAAAGGAACAGAAGGAGACATCAAGGCATTACTTGCTTTGATACAAGAATTAGCCGTTTTTGAGAAAGAACCAGACGCCGTGGTGGTAACCGAAGAAGAACTGCTTGCCGATGGTTTTGGACCTAATCCGTTATACGGGTTTTTTGTAGCTGAAGTAGAAGGAGAGATCGTTGCCATATCGCTTTATTATTATCGATATAGCACCTGGAAAGGCAAGTGTTTGTATTTGGAAGACCTAATCGTCACTGAACCGCATAGAGGAAGGGGGATAGGCAAGGCCTTGTTTCAAACCACCTTAGACAAAGCCAAGGCAGATGGTTGCCGCAAAATGAACTGGCAGGTACTGGATTGGAATACACCGGCTATTGAGTTCTACAAAGACTTTAACGCCGGTTTAGACGGCGAATGGATTAATGGTTACATTGATTTGTAAATGAATGTGCTTAAAACACCTCGACTAGACCTCAGGAAATTCGAAACCGACGATGCGGAGTTTTTCTTTAACATGAATAGCGATCCAGAAGTTCTTCGCTATACAGGCGATGTCAATTTTGAAAGTGTAGCGGCAGCCAGACAGTTTATCGAAAAATATGACCACTATTCGAAACATGGCTATGGCCGATGGACGGTAGTGTTGCGTCAAACAGGAGAAACCATTGGGTTTTGCGGATTAAAAAATCATCCAGACGAAGGATACATTGATTTGGGCTATCGATTCTTACAAGAGCATTGGGGGCAAGGTTATGCCTCAGAAGCCGCACAAGCCTGCGTGTATTATGGTTTGCATCATTTAGGACTGAACGAAATTGTTGGCCGAACGGCTGAAGAAAACAAGGCCTCTATTCGGGTTTTAGAGAAATCCGGAATGAAGTTTTGGAAGCATGCGCCCTGTGAAGGCATCGAAAATTCGGTCTATTATAAAATAACCAAGACATAAAAAAAGCCGCATCCTATAAGGAAGCGGCTTCAATTTTTTTATTGCAATTATTAAGAAGTTGCAGCGTATACAGACTCTTTCTTGTAATGCTTTACAAGTAAGTAGTAAAATATAGCGCGGTATTTATTTCTGTTTGAAGAACCCATTTGCTCACATACTGCGTCGCATGCTGCAGCTAATTTATCTCCGTCACCTAAACCAAGTTTCTTCTTTAAGAAGTTGTTTTGAACAGTTTCCATTTCGCTACCTTGAGTACACGAAACAGTACTTGCATCTTTGTTGTAAATAGACGGGCCTAAACCTTTAGCTACCGCGGTTAGTAACGCGTCGTCATACTTAATTCCCATTTTGTCCATTGATGCCTTGTAGGTTGACATTGCTTCGTCGAATTTGCTCATTTCTTTGTGTTATTTAATGTTAATGATATTTCCAAAAGTTAAACAATTTCCGTACCACTTGCCTAGCGGCAATCGGCAAAGTGGACAAACTGTGGGTTGAAAACCAAATTAACTAGTTAGATGATTTGTTCTTCAGAATTTTTTCTAACTGCTCTTCGGCTGTTAATCCAACAAGTTGGTTGTCTAACATCGATTTGGCTGTTGCAGCCTGTGAACTTTCAGGGTATTGACTGATGATTACGTTTAACACCGACTTGGCTTCATCAATATCACCGTTCTTTTCCAGTTTGTCGGCATACACCATCATTACAGATGGACCTATTTTAGATTCCGGATACTTCGTTTGAAACATAGACAATGCATCAATAGATGCTTGCATACCTTGGGTTTGTTCCAAAATGGCCGCATGTTTGAAATAATACACGTCGTTTCCGTCCATATCGTCATCTTCAGCAAGGGCTAACAAGGCTTCTCCTAAAGAACGCATGTCTGTAACGCTGAGCATGGTGTTTTGCTGAACACTTTCAAATGCTGCTACGGCTACCTTGTAATTTTTCTCCTTTAGCTCCGCTTTGGCAACAACAAGGGCAATGTCGTTGGCGTTTTGGTCTTCCGGGTATTGGGTTAGGTATTGGTTGGCGTACTTTTTGGCCAACGTTGTTGAATCAACCATCAGGTAGTAAAAACTGATGTTTTCGAGATAAGCCTTACTCACGCTATCTGCAGGATAGGTATCCACATATGTGGCTTGTAGGTTGGCTAAATCAGCGCGGCCTTGCCCAGATTGCTGTTTGTCTAACTCTGCCGTTAAGCTGTCAATCTTATTACGCAAATCTGTTTGCGGGTTGCCACAGCCAGTGACTACGAATAGGCCAATGACCAATGTATACAAAAATGTTTTCATGTGAATTTTAATAATTACCAATGCTTAGCATAACCAAAGTACATGCCTCTATACACTCAATACCTTTTTTCTCTAAGCGCTGACATAGCTCGTCATTTTCTGCACCTGGATTAAAGACCACACGTTTGGGTTCCAAGGCAAATAAGTATTGATAGTATTCGGTTTGATGGCGGGCACCGAGATACATCGTCACCGTGTCGATGTCTTCATACATTTTTGGCGACTTGTCAATGTCTTGGCCATTGATTGCACCATCTTTGATTCCCAATAATTCAACCGGGTGTTTGTAATGCATTAATTCCGTTGCTGCCCGATGTGAATATCGCTCTGTAACCGGACTTGCACCCAATACCAATGTTTTTTTTGCTGTGCTCATTATATACCGGTGTAATTAAATGGAGTTATTTCTTTCATCTCAGTTTTGATCGATTCGTCGATTTCTAATGTGTCGATAAACGCGTGCATACTTGACTGATTAATCACGTCGTTTGTTCGTGTCAGCCCCTTTAACGTTTCGTATGGATTTGGATAACCTTCTCGACGCAAAATTGTTTGAATGGCCTCGGCCACAACGGCCCAGTTGTTTTCTAAGTCGGCCTTTATTTTGTCTTCATTCAACAATAACTTTCCTACTCCTTTTAAAATCGATTGAAAGGCAATCATCATATGACTCAATGGTACGCCAACGTTTCGTAACACGGTAGAGTCCGTTAAATCGCGCTGTAATCTACTGATTGGTAGTTTTTCGCTTAAGTGATTTAACGTGGCATTGGCAAAACCTAAATTCCCTTCTGCGTTTTCAAAATCAATCGGATTTACTTTATGCGGCATGGCAGATGAACCCACTTCGTTTTTAGCAATTTTTTGCTTGAAATAATCCATGCTTATATACGTCCATATATCGCGACAAAAATCAATCAAGATGACATTGATGCGTCGCATGCAATCAAATTTTGCTGCTAAGTTGTCGTAATGTTCAATCTGTGTGGTTGGCGCAGATCGCTGCAAACCCAATGATTCAACAAACGCATCGCCAAAGTCAGACCAGCTTAACTCTGGATACGCCAATGCGTGTGCGTTAAAGTTACCTGTAGCACCACCAAATTTGGCAGGCCATTTAATCAAGTTGAGTTGGTCGAGTTGTTCTTGTATCCTTGCCACAAAAACATAAAATTCTTTGCCCAGTCTTGTTGGTGATGCGGGCTGACCATGCGTCCGAGCCAATAACGAAATGTCTTTGTATTCGTCAGCTTTAGTGGCTATGATGTCCACCACTTGTTGCATCATCGGTAACACCACTTCATCGGTACTCACTTTGAGTGAATACGGAATAGAGGTATTGTTGATGTCTTGAGAGGTTAATCCGAAATGGACAAACTCTTTGATGTCTGACAAACCGATCGCATCTAACTTTTCTTTAACAAAATATTCTACCGCCTTTACATCATGGTTGGTCACTTTTTCGGTGTCCTTAATGTGTTGGGCATCTGATTCAGAAAAATCAGTAACAACTTTCCGTAAGTCAGCAATGGTAGATTTATTTAACAAGGGCTGAAGCTTCGCAATGCCCGTACGACCCATGGCAATGAGGTACTCCACCTCAACCATTACTCGGTATTTGATTAGACCAAATTCTGAGAGATGAGGGGCTAAATCTTGTGTTTTAGACCTGTAACGTCCGTCTATTGGACTTATGGCGTTTAAGCTGCTTAATGGCATAGGGTGTTTCTGTGGTGCAAATTTAATGTTTAGCGTATTTATTTTGTTTTATTTCTTCTTAAGGGTTGCCACTCCTATAACCCGGCTTTTAATTTTACTTTGTTCTTTATAAGAGCTTTTTCTTCCATTAGGCTTATCAGCCTATAACCGATTTTCATTTTTGAGACCAAAAACGAAACAAACGTGTCTGACCGCCGGCGGAAAGTCTTTCCAAAAATATGCTCCCCAACACAGGCCAGCGCGTCCCCCGCATTTTTGGTGGGCCAACACGCATTGATTTATGCACGATTTACGATGATCATTGGATTTTTAATTTTTAAATTTCAATTCTCAATTCTCAATTCTCAATTATCAACTAAAGAGATTCTTCGCGCACTCCTACCGTCGTTTACTCTGAATGACGACCATAGGTAAATCTACAACCTGACAAGTTCCAACGTTTTCAATTTTCAATTTTCAACTATCAACTATCAACTATCAACTCTCAACTATCAACTCTCAACTATCAACTATCAACTATCAATTCTCAACTATCAACTACCAATCGTCATTTCCCCTATTTTTGCTCCGTGAACAAAATACGACTAAGCCTACTCACTTTGCTGCTTCCGTTTTTCAGTTTCAGCCAAATAACCATTTCGAACGGTACACTCACTTTTCCTAAAACGGAATACAACCAAGTGGCGGATCAGCTACTGAATATTGTAAACGATTATGATGTAGCGGTCAACGTAACCATCCGATCACATAATAAGGATTTTTACGTCGATGATTCCATCGTTGAAGTAAAAGCCAATTCACGGTCGGCTGTAACGGTTCATTTTAAGCCTACCCATAACATCACCTATAACTCAGAAATTGTTGTCGTATCGGCGACAAAAACAGGTTCGATTGCTGTTGATGTGCGTGGTGTCGGTCAATATTCTGCGTATTACAGCAGCACCTTCGATTTATCTGAAGAGGATTTAAAAAAGGAATTAAAAACCATCGTTTCTAGTGGTTATAAAAACTTGGGATACACTGGCGCTCGTGATGCGATGTACGGTTCTATCGACAACAAAAGTGGTAAAGTAGAGTGCGTGTATACTGGTCGTCAGGCAACGTTTAATTCGCGATCTGGGGCAAACAGCAACAGCTTTAATTGCGAGCATACGTGGCCACAAAGCTTGTTTAATAAAAATGAGCCAGAACGCGCAGATATTCATCATTTGTTTCCAACCGATGTGAATTCCAATAGCAGACGAGGCAGCTACCCATTTGGTGTGGTATCCAGTGCTTCATGGTCCGAAGGCGGTTCAAAACAAGGGGGCGGAAAGTTCGAACCGCGCGATGCACACAAAGGCGATTGCGCAAGAGCGATGTTCTATTTCGCTATCCGTTATCAGAATTATTCTTCTTTTCTAAACAGTCAAGAAAACATCCTGCGCACCTGGGCAACTGCACATCCACCAACACAATTGTCTATAGATCGCAACAACGCCATCTTTAGTTATCAAAAAAATAGAAACCCATTTACAGATTATCCTGAGTTTATGGAACGCATAACGTCCATTAGCTCAAACTCTAGTGCGTCAACCCTACATGCAGTTGTGTCTTCGGTGCCTGCTATTACCATTTCATCTTTAAGTACCGCAGCACAATTTGACTATAATTTGGTGCTGACCAATACAGGAAACCAACGTGAGCTTTTTACTGGCTTTGGTAATGGAGATGCCAATGTTACTTTTCCTAAAACAGCGTTTGAAATTGCTCCAGGAGAATCACATACCTTAAAAGTATCCATTACGCCGAGCAAAACGGCTATTAACGATGAAATACAATTGACATCGAGCGATGTAACACTCAAAATTCCGGTAATGATTACCGGGTTGTCTGCCATCAAAGAAATTAGTCGGTCAAAAATGGTTGTTAGTCTATACCCTGAAGTACTGCGCGTGTCTGGCGTTGCAGGTTCTGCTTTGACCCTGTACGACTCAAAGGGTAAGATTGTGTACTTCAACGAAATTCAATCCGATTTTACCGAAATAGAGACCTCTAGTTTAGCCAGTGGACTTTACTTCGTGGAAGCGATTGGAGGTAGTCTTGTGCCGCAGGTACAAAAGGTGCTGATTCCGTAATCGCGGACCCAGAATTTAAAATTTTTACACATGAAGCAATTTTTGAAGTACGTATTGGCTACCATCACGGGTATCTTCCTTTTAATGTTTATCTTTTTTATTGTTTTCGCCAGCATGGTTGCGAGTTCGTCAAAAAAGCAAACGGTTAAGGTCGAAGACAATTCGGTTTTACACTTAAAACTAAATTATCAAATCTTTGATAAACCACAGAATAACCCAATTGACGCTTTCGCGGCCTCTTTAACCGGCGACATGAATAAGCCAGTTGGCCTATACGACATCGTGAACAGTATCGAGCATGCTAAAACCGATGACGACATTAAAGGAATATTTCTAGATGTAAGTGTTTTAGGTGCAGGCTATGGTAAGCTAAGTGAGATACGTGCAGCAATAGAAGATTTTAAGTCGGAAGGGAAGTTTGTATATGCCTATAGTGAAATGTTGTACAACCAGTCATATTACTTTGCTTCGGTGGCTGATTCTGTACTGTTAAATCCAAGTGGAACCATGTTGTTCAACGGGATGGCGGCAGACATTACTTTCATGAAAGAAACCTTGGCTAAAATGGGTGTAGAAATGCAGGTGGTTAAGCGAGGTAAATTTAAAGGTGCCGTTGAGCCATTTGTTCTTGATAAACTGAGCCCAGAGAATCGCAAACAAATAACAGAATATGTAGAGTCTATTTATGGCGATTTAATTGCCAAAATAAGTGCCTCAAGAGGAATTGATGGCGATGAGTTACGTGCGATTGCAGATGATGTACGTGTAAAAACATCAACAGACGCGGTAACGCATAAATTGGTAGATCAATTGGCGTATAGAGACCAAGTGATGGAAATGATAAAGTCAGCAACTGGAGACGACGAGGTTAATCTAATCACCTTACCTAAATACAACAACGTTGTAAACCCAATGGGTAAGAAAAAGTCTGGCAAAAAGATTGCCGTTGTCTATGCCGATGGTTCAATCGTTTCTGGTAACGGACAAAGCAATGAGATAGGTTCTGACAAGTTTGCAAAAGCGTTGAAACAAGCAAGAGAAGATGACGACGTTAAAGCCGTTGTTTTGAGAATAAACAGTGGGGGAGGAAGTGCCCTAGCCAGCGACGTTATTTGGAGAGAAACACAATTATTAAAAACAAAGAAACCATTAATCGTTTCTATGGGCGACGTAGCTGCCAGTGGTGGATATTACATCGCGTGTTTAGGCGATACAATTATGGCTATGCCAAATACCATTACAGGTTCTATTGGGGTATTTGGGTTATATCCAAACGCAGAGAAACTGTTTGACAAGGTTGGTCTTCATTCAGAAATCGTTAAAACGTCTGAGATGGCTGATTTTGGAAGCATTGACAGACCGTTGAACGCCAAAGAACTTGACTTCTTAGACGCCATGATTGGTCAGATTTACGACCAATTCTTGAATCGTGTAGAAACGGGTAGATCTTTAGATAGAGCACACCTTGATACCATTGCAGAAGGTCGTGTTTGGACCGGTACGTATGCCAAAGAATTAGGCTTGGTAGATGCTTTTGGTGGATTACATGATGCCATTGATGTTGCAGCAAGCAAGGCAGGGTTGGATGACTACAAAGTAGCGTCGTACCCAAAATCAGACAATCCTTTTGAAGCGATATTTGCAGAATTAGGTACGGCGTCTATCAAGGACAGATTGGTTAAACAAGAGTTAGGTGCATACTACCCAATTTACAACAAGCTACAGCGCTTGAAAAACCTTTCAGGCATTCAGATGATTATGCCGATTGAGGTGGAGTTGAGATAATGGGCATTTTGGTGATTAGGGGTTGCCACCCCTAACCCGGCTTTCATTTTATATTTGATGAATCTTGGCTTAGGGCTTCCGCCCTATAACTGGATTTCATTTGTTGCTTGCTTAGGGGTTAGCACCCCTATAACCCGCTTTTCATTTTTTTCTTGATAAAAAAACGAAACAAAAAAATCAAGACTTCTGAATTTTTCCTTGAACTCTACGAAAGGCTTTTCTTTCCCTCAGCCAAAGCCGCTGCGCTTTCCTGCCTGCTTAGCGCAAGGCCTGCACACAAAAGCCTTCCTCGTTTTCTACAGAAAACTTCAAAGGTCATATTAAACCATGCACGGGTTAATGAGGGGTGGCCCACCAAAAATGCGGGGGACGCGCTGGCCGGTGTGTTAGGGAGCATATTTTTGGGAAGCGTTTTTGACTACTTTTTGCGCTCAAAAAGTTGGATTGGTTATAGGCTGATAAGCCTAATCGAAGAACAGAAGGCTGATAAGCCCAATGGACGAAAGTTCGACAGCGAAAGCCTAATCGAAGAACAGAATGCTGATAAGCCTAATGGACGAAGGGTCAATGGCTGATAAGCCTAAGCGACGATAATTATCAGCTCTCAACTATCAATTATCAACTCTCAGCTATCAGATATCAATTATCAATTATCAGCTATCAGCTATCAACTATCCTCTGTCAAACCGTATCAAAGATTCATCGTATCTTTGGTTTCAATGAAAAAACACCTTTTACTACTTTTAACCCATTGTTTGTTTTTATCTGCATTTAGCCAAACGACCCAGTCACTGGTAAAAGAAGTAAGCCTAGACTCATTAGTTAAAACAGTTCGTGAATTTTCAGGAGAAGACTCTGCAACATTTAATGATACAACGGTGCGCATCGTGCATCGCGTTAGCAGGAAAAATAACAACCTAGCGGCGGACTATTTAGTCCATAGGTTAGAGGCGTACGGACTTCAAGTCGAAACCATAGATTACCGCAGTGGCGGTAGAAATGTGATTGGGACCATGTTGGGTAAAACAAATCCTGATAGCATCGTCATTATCAGCGCGCATTATGATGCCGTAGCCAACTATTGTGCCGACGACAATGCCAGTGGAAGTGCAACCGTTTTAGAAGCTGCACGCATCATGACGCCATATTGTTTTCACAATACCATAAAATTTGTTTTTTGGGATGAAGAGGAACGTGGATTGATTGGGAGCAGATATTACGCGGATACTGCAAACGCGCGTGGCGATCGGATTATGGCTGTTTTAAATATGGATATGATGGCTTATGATGGCAATAGCGACAAGGTGTTCGACATTCATACCAATTCCAACCCAGAGAATCGGCGCTTAAAAGACACCATTTTGTCTTTACTCGATACGTTACAAATCGATTTGATTCCCAAGGTAATTAACCCAGGAACTACGCGCAGCGACCATGCGTCATTTTGGAGGCATCGTTATCCAGCGGTGTTTTGCGGCGAGTCTTTTATCGGCGGAGATCCCAACCCAGCCTACCACACTTCCAAAGATCGAATTGGTTTGTTTGATATGGAGTATTACCACAAACTGGCAAAACTGGCCATTGGGCTTACCATCGAAATGACAGGTGCGATAAAAACTGTTGTTGAACACGATACCATTTCAGCATGTTTCGAATATGCCTATCGAGACACCGTTTTTAAAGAATCAACTGTTTATCGTGATCACCTCATCAGCTCGATAGGGTGTGATAGTGTGTATGAAATGGATTTAACCATAACGACTATCAACGATTCCATCAAGAGAAATGCCATTGGACTTAACGCGCTTGACACGGCATCAACGTATCAGTGGGTGCGTTGTATTGGTAATTCTCGAATTCCGATGTACAATCAAAATAAGAAAGCGTTTCGTGTACCGCTTGACGATTTCTATGCCGTCATTCTTAACAACCAAGGTTGTACAGATACGTCGGACTGCGTGTTGGTAACCCTTACCGACATAGAAAAACTACACCTAGCAGTGGCTAAATTGTATCCAAATCCAACCTCAGATTTTGTGACGATTGAACTGTTCGACGTTGTCGATGAAGCAACCATTTATGTGCGCAACTCAACCAATCAATTGGTTGTTCAAACACACTGCTATAATCAAAAAGTGAACCAGGTAGAACTACCAGGTGCTGACGGAATCTATTTTATCCAGGTTGTGACCTCCATGGGTGCATCAACCTATAGAGTAATTAAAAAGGCTGATTAACGGTCAAACGAAATGACGTTGTCGTAATACGGGGTGTCCGTTCTTTCTTCGTAGGTCATAATGAGCTTATTTGTTGATAGTTCATTTATTACGTAAGGTTCACCGTCCATAGACAAAGCATTATCATTGATGATTTGATAACTTAACGTGTCGAGGTCGCCATTTATGTTGGCGTACATTTTGTCGTCTGTTCTGAAATCAGCATATCCACCAACTCCTATATCGATCGTGTCGGTACCGTCTGGTGTTGTTGTAGCACCCACATAGTTGTAGTCTATGATACTAACGATGTTCCATTTGTGCTGTAGTTTTTGTTTTGTGGTTAAAGGAGTGGGGTCTGGTGTTGTTTCCTCGTCTTTACAAGAAGTAAATGCAACAACAAATAATAGGGCGAAAGGGATAATCTTTTTCATTCAAATTTTTCTAGGACGCAAGATATAGAAACCCATTCTATCCATAAAACATTTGTGAAATGTGACGACAATAAGTGATTAATTGCCCTTGTTATATTTTATCTGCATGCTTCCAAGAAAGGCAATCCAAATGGCGACAACACCTATTATGATGTAGCCGGCTGACGAAAGATTGAATAGTTGGAACAGAATAATCGCGGCACTTCCTATGACCCATAAAAGGTCTAAAGCACTGATCAATGTAACCAAAGAGTTGCGTTTGAGTTGCTTGACAGCAACGTAGTAAACGATTAATGAAAATACCAACAAGTTAATGCCGATGGCAGGCAAGACGATTGTATTGTCGATGTTAAAAAGTGTGTTGATGTGGTCTGAAATAAAGACTAACGCCAATCCACTAAGCCCAGAGAAGGCACTGTTTATTAGTAGGTATTTCTTGAGTTCACGCATAAACCAATTTCTAAGCTAATATACAATCAAAAAAAACGCACCCGAAAGGTGCGTTATGTTTTTATTTGTCTTTAACCCATTCACAATGAGATTTGTGAACGTGCTTTCCATATTTATGGTGTTTCGCTTTAAATAAAGACAGTGCACTAAAGGTTGCAAAGGCCACTATGAATCCTAAGGCAATTAATGGTTTTTTTCGTTTCATCACTAGGCTTCTTTTGGTTCTGTGTAGTAATAACAATGGTTGCGTCCAAAGTTGGTTTTGAAGTTTTCATACTCATCTGACTCCATGTTTCGCACGCGTTCAACGAAGGCTAATTTTCTGTTGTGCCAATGTTGACGTTTCCATCTACCTCTGCCAGACAGTTTGAAAATAAGTGCTAAAATGGCTAGCACAATAAAGAATCGGAAAGCGACAAAGAAGAGTAGTCCAACTAATAATCCGATTGCAATGGTTCTAAAAATGTTCTTAATCATGTCTTTTTTTGTTTTCTATTAGTGTAGACGGATGAGTTGAAATATTACTTTAATTTTTTTTGTTTTTTTTTAAATTAGGGCTTACCAGCCCTAAATCCCGGTTTTCATTTTTGAGACCAAAAACGAAACAAAAAGTCTTGACAGAAATATGCTTTCCACGCGCTCTTCAGGATGCCAAGAAAATCTATCAAAAGGGGGTCTGCCTTCAGCAGACAAATGCAAGCACTTTTATTGATTTTCTAAGGCATCCTCAATTCACACAGCCACCGGCCCGCATTTCTGTTGGGCCCAGGCTCATTTATTTATGCTTGATTTAAGATAACAAATTGGTAAAGTCAAGTGTCCTGCGTCAATTTTTAATTTTCAATTCTCAATTCTCAATTCTCAACGATCAATTATCAACTCTCAATTAACACTTGTCGCAAGGCGATTTCCTGCGTCAGCTGCTCTGAATAACGAATTGGTAAAGTCAAGTGTCTTGAGTCAACCAGTCCTGCGTCAATTTTCAATTCTCAACTCTCAACTATCAACTCTCAATTAACACTTGTCCCAACGCGACTTCCATTCCGTCTTGAAGTTCTCTTTTTCTTCGTCCGTCATATTCATAAACTTGTCTTTAAAGTGCTTGCGACGACCGCGTTTATGTTTGTTGTTTCCGAATTTTGATCCGCCAAATAGCAAACGACTCAGGAATATGATACCAAGCATTTGCCAATAGTTCACTTCGGTGACGCCAATTACGTCTGGCAAAACGGCATTCCATATCAGCATAACAACACCCACTAGGGCTGCCATTAATCCTGCAAAAAATAGAATTATAAATGCTTTTTTGATCGGTGCAGCATCTCTCATTGTTTGATCTAAGTCTCTCATATCAATTGTTTAATTCTTTGTATAAATAGTCTAATCTGTTTCGTAAATGTTTTACCGCATAACCCTTGCGACTAATGATTGTCTTGAGGTTTTCGTTGGTTTGTACCGCTATTTCTTTAAGTGTTTTATCTTCCATCTCGTTCAAGACAAACACCTCACGTTGTTTTTCTGGGAGCTCATCAAGGGCAGACATTAATTCTTCCCAGAATAAGTTTTTAAACAAGGCAAGCTCCGGGTTGCCAGAGTCGTCAATTAATAGAATGTCTTTAAACGAAAACGAATTTTCGTCGTCATCTACCTTGAAATCCTCTAATGAGGCAGGTTTCTTTTTGCGGTAATTATCGGTAATCCTGTTTCTACTGACATTGTACAGCCATCCACTAATGTTCTCGATGTCGTCTAAGTTCGTTATCCGACTGAACTGATACCAGACGTCTTGAAGAATGTCTTTGGCGTCTTCGTTATTTCCCACTTTAGACCGAATAAATCCTGCCAACTGCGCTCCATATTGTTTTACGGAACTCGCTAAAGTTTGCTTGTTTTTCTCAGCCATTTGTGCAGACACTATCGTCTTCATAGTTACAAAGACGAACGTCAATCAAAAATACTTTAAATTATTTCAGTTTTTTTTGAAAAGTGCCATCTATCTAGTCTTGTATGGTGTCAAGAACAGTGTTTTCCTGTGTAGCCACAAGTGAGTCTAGTAATTGACTTTGCACATATCGGGTGTCGCTTTGGTACTTGGTTAGGATGGTGATAACCGCAGCAAGTGGTGCATGCTCAAAATAGTATTCCTCCCAAGGTGTTGTCTTGCCATCTAAAGTCCCACCATTTAGTGAGAGGTACAACTCCAAGTCAATGGGATGGTTCTTGAAGTTTGATTCAATGTACCAATGAAAATCAACAATGGATTGCTTTAAATCCTTTATTTCTTGTGATACTGCTGCGGTGGTAATATATCCTTCTCCGTTTTGGCCATAGCCTTCAATTAGAAACTGCTTGGTAGATTCAAGTTTTTCAACCAATGCTGTGCTGCTGCTATCCAACTGTTTTGCTTTTATTAATCGTTGTTTAGACAGACTAGTATAGTCGTGTGTGCGTTTTTCTTTTGGCCCTGCCTTATCAAAAGCTTCTTCCATAGCCGTTATAGAATCAACGACTTGTCCTCTGATATACCTCAATGCGAAGACTGAACCAAAAACAAGAATAATCAATACAATAACGACAACAACGACTCTATTATTCATGACTTACGACCTGTTTAGATTCAAAGTTAGTGTAATTGATAACTACTTTGTAGCCACTAATCCAGCACGTTTTAATAGGGCATCAGGGTTGGCGTCTCTACCTCTAAACCGTTTGTACAGAATTGAGGGATGCTCAGCGCCTCCAGCAGACAGTATGTTTTCCTTAAAGCTTGTGGCAACGGTTTTATCAAATATGCCTGCGTCTTTGAACGCCTCAAAAGCGTCAGCATCCAATACTTCAGCCCATTTATAGCTGTAATACCCGCTGGAATAACCACCCTGAAATATGTGAGAAAACGACGTACTTGTACATGCTTCTTTGACCTCTGGGTAGAAGTCCAATCCTGCTATCAATGACGTTTCGTATTGCTTTACATCCAGGTTGGTGTCAATTTTGCCTGAATGCCAACCCATGTCAATTTTGCCTAAGCTAATTTGCCGGATAGTGGCCATACCACTCATGAAATTTGCAGAATCTTTAATCCGTTCAATGTATTCCTGCGGAATGGGTTCGTTGGTTTGATAATGCTTGGCAAACTGATCTAAACATTCTTTTTCGTAACACCAGTTTTCCATTAATTGCGAAGGAAGTTCTACAAAATCCCAATAGACATTGGTACCACTTAATGAGGCAAAACTGCCATCGGCCAGCATACCGTGTAAGGCATGGCCGAATTCGTGGAACAGCGTCGTTACTTCATTAAATGTCAGTAGCGAAGGTGTCGTTTCGGTAGGTTTTGTAAAGTTGCATACAATCGAGATGTGTGGTCGTTGGTCTTCGTCGTTTACTTTCTTTTGAGACCTGAAGGAAGTCATCCATGCACCTTGACGCTTGCCAGGTCTTGGAAAGAAATCGGCATAGAATACAGCCAGATGGTTCCCGTTGTTATCTTTAACTTCATAGGTCTGCACATCTTCGTGGTACACTTCTATGTCGTCAACTTTTGTGAAGGACAAACCAAATAACTTTTTGGCGGTAGAGAAGACACCTGAAATTACCTTACTTAGCTCGAAGTAGGGGCGAAGCAGCTCATCGTCGATGTTAAATTTTTCTTTCTTCAGTTTTTCTGCATAGAACCCGCCGTCCCATTTTTTTAGTTCAGTGATGCCATCCAACTGTTTGGCATATTGGGTCAATGTTTCAAATTCTTTCTTGGCAAAAGGCAGTGCTTTGTGTTCAATGTCCTGCAAGAAATCCTGCACGTTAGATGGTCGCTTGGCCATGCGTTCTGCCAATACGAATTCGGCATGACTCTCGAAACCAAGTAAAATGGCTCGGTTGTGTCTATGTGTTGCCAGTTCTTTTACGATGGCCTGATTGTCGTTCTCGTTGTTGCTAAAAGCCTTTGAGCTAAACGCTTTGTACAGTCTTTCACGAAGCTCCCGTACAGTGCTATAGGTCATAAAAGGGATGTAGCTTGGGTAATCCAGGGTAAACAACCATTTGCCTTTTTCTCCATGTTGTTCTGCTCCTAAAGCGGCGGCTTCAATAACACCATCAGGCAAACCATCAAGGTCCTTTTTATCTTCGATGTACAATTGATAGGCGTTACTTTCTAGTAACACATGTTCGCCAAATTTGAGGGATAATTTAGCGAGGGTGGTGTCAATCTCGCGAAGTGCGCTTTGTTGGTCTTCGTCCAAGTTTGCACCATTTCTAACAAAACTTTTATAGGTTTTGTCTAACAGCATTTGTTCTTCTGCTGTTAGGTTGTCTTGAGGCTGTGCATGAACCGTTTTTACCCGTTCGAACAAGCCTTTGTGCATCATCACGTCATTCTTATAATCGGTCAACAAGGGAGAAATGTGTTGGGCAATTTCTTGCATTTCAGGACTCGTTTCTGCAGAATTTAAATTGAAGAATGCATTGGTGACTTTGTCTAAGATCTCACCACTTTCTTCCAGCGCTACGATGGTATTTTCAAAGCTGGGTAACGCTTTGTTTTGAACGATTTCGTCAATTTCTTTTTTGGCTTGATTAATTCCTTCGTCGATTCCGGCTGTGTAATGCGGTAATTCTATTTTGGGAAAAGGGATGGTCCCAAATTTGGTTTTATAGGCGGTTAAAAATGGATTCATTGTGTACTAAAACTTGACGTCAAAAATAGCCATTTGCTTTAGGTTTACATCTTGATATTTGAGGCGTGTAAACCCGTTTTAAGATTATGCATGAGTAACTTGACGCCTTGCTCAAATCCCATCTCTAAGGTGGCATTTAAATGATAGGCATTGGCGAAAGTGATGACTTCTGTAACCACGGTGTCGTGTTTTCTACCTTCGAAACTTACTTCCCATATCGACCTAGGTGTTGATTCGTCTGAGGTAAAGTCAGCCTCACAAAATGAATCGACCGCTTTGAATCGTTTCATAGGGTGTATCTGGAAGTAGTCTAGTCTGGCAGCGAATTGTTCACCACTGTTACTGATTAATGTGTAAATCCATGCACCGCCTTCATGGAAGTTCATGGAGTTGGTTTTGGTTTGCCAAGGTTCTGGTGCCCAGTACTTGTCTAAGTGCTCAGGTTGTGTGTAGAGGTCCCAAATTACTTTGAGTTTGACGTTAAATTTTTGCGTAATGATAACGGAATTTTTATCCGTGTCGATAGAAATTTTCATAAATAAGTAGTGGTACGAACTTACATATATTTTTCGACATGTAACGATGTCTTGCAGAAGTGCTCAGCGCTTAATGAAATGCCAGAAATGGCGGGCGTTGCTAAGCATTCTACAATCCAGAATGCAGTGCTGATTCATATATGTGTAACTGGATTTGTTTGGTATATTCAGGGTAAGAACGTACCGGATTCCCTACAACAATTTCTTGTTGTTTACGCTGTTTTCATACCCTAAATCGAGCTTCAGATTTTTGCCATCTGCTGCTTCAGTAGCCAGTTGATCACACCTTTCATTTTCAACGTTACCGGCATGGCCTTTTACCCAAACCATTTTAACCTTGTGTTTCGGATATATTTGAAGAAACCGTTTCCAGAGGTCTGGATTCTTTTTATCCTTAAAGCCTTTTTTTACCCATCCAAAGACCCATTTTTTCTCAATGGCATCCACAACGTATTTGGAATCTGAGTAAATGGTGACTTCTAGGTTGGGTTTTAATAGGGCTTCTAACCCAATAATGACGGCAAGAAGCTCCATTCGATTGTTGGTGGTAAGTCGAAACCCTCCTGAAAACTCTTTGCGTCGTGTGCCTTTTTTAATCACAGTGCCAAAACCCCCAGGACCTGGATTACCTCGCGAAGCACCGTCTGTATAGATTGATATCACGTTTAAATTTCGTGACCCATTTTTTCGCGTTTGGTATCCAAATACACCGCATTGTGCGGATTTGGCTTTACCATCAAACTCACATTTTCAATAATCTCTAAGCCATAGCCAATCAGCCCTTTGCGCTTCTTTGGATTGTTGCTCATCAATTTTATTTTTCGAACGCCAAGATCTCTTAAAATCTGAGCGCCAACGCCGTAATCTCGTTCATCCATTTGAAAGCCAAGCTCTAGGTTAGCCTCAACGGTATCCATACCTTGCTCTTGCAATTTGTAAGCCTTTAGCTTGTTGAGTAAGCCAATTCCGCGACCTTCTTGGTTCATGTATACAATGACTCCTTTTCCTTCTTGTTCTATCAGCTCCATGGCTTTTTTCAATTGCTCGCCACAATCGCATCTACAACTGCCAAAAATGTCGCCAGTAACACAGCTAGAGTGCACGCGTACCAAAATGGGTTCCTCTTCATTCCACTCGCCTTTGACTAAGGCTAAATGGTCTTGACCGTTTGCCGTTTGCTTAAAGGCAACCAGTTTGAAATCGCCAACATCTGTTGGCAAGGCTACATCAATTTGTCGTTCTATGAGACTTTCGTTTTTAAGTCGATATTCAATTAAGTCTGCAATAGACACAATCTTCATATCAAACTTCTCCGCTACCAAGTATAGATCTGGAAGGCGAGCCATGCTGCCATCCTCGTTCATAATTTCGACGATACAGCCCGCTGGTTGAAAGCCTGCTAATCTGGCCAAGTCGATGGCTGCTTCTGTATGACCAGCGCGTCTTAAAACACCGTTCGTTTTTGCTTTTAAAGGGAATATGTGACCAGGCTTACCCAATACGGCTGGGTCGGTTTTTGGGTCGACCAATGCTTTAATGGTCATTGCGCGATCGTATGCAGATATTCCTGTTGAGGTGCCATGTCCAATTAAATCAACCGATACGGTAAAAGGCGTCTCGTATTGTGCGGTGTTTTTACCCACCATTAACTCCAAGTCCAACGCTTCACAACGTTCTTCTATAAGTGGTACACAAATCAAACCACGGCCCTCTTTTGACATGAAATTCACCATTTCGGTGGTCATGTTTTCAGCGGCGGTAAGAAAGTCACCTTCGTTCTCGCGATCTTCGTCATCAACTACAATTATCATCTTACCATTACGAATGTCTTCGATGGCTTCTTCAATTGTATTTAGCGTTGTCTTTTTCATACTCATAGCAAAGGTAATTCATTCATTGAAACAGAAGAATGTCATTAAAGTTCTAATCGATAATAATCTTTCTTACATAGAGTTAAAAAGACATTACAAGACTATCTTATTTTCGTGCCTTGTGCGCTATAAAACAAACCATACTTATAATCTAAGGTCCAAATGAATTGGAGAATAATTACCACCTGCCTTTTCGTTTTTTCTTCGTTTTTTGGTCAGGCCAAAAACGTTACACTGTCGGGCTTTATTTACGAACAAGGAAGTAAAGAAGCTTTAATCGCGGTAACCGTGTTTACCGTTGGGGGCGAATATGGCACCACCAGCAATGATTATGGGTTTTACTCCTTGACTCTGCCTGAAGGAATCTACGATGTCGTCTTTGATTATGTAGGGTATAACCAACAAATCGTGACTATGGCGTTGGATAGTAATTTTAGTTTCACAGCTTATTTGGTACCTCAAGGTAACAGGCTGACAACCACGGAAATTGAACTAAAAAAGAGAGAGAAAGAGAGTGATAAAGTCCAAATGAGTACGGTAGATATCCCGATTAAACAGATAAAAGAGATTCCAGCATTATTTGGTGAAAAAGATGTTTTAAAGGTGATTCAACTGCTACCTGGCGTTCAAAGTGGGAGTGAAGGGCAAAGTGGATTGTATGTTCGAGGAGGTGGTCCGGATCAAAACCTGATTATACTTGATGGCGCAACGGTGTATAACGCACAGCATCTATTTGGGTTCTTTTCTTTGTTTAATGGAGACGCGTTACGCAGCGTCGAACTCATCAAAGGTGGTTTTCCTGCACGCTATGGCGGCCGACTCTCTTCTGTTATTGACATGAATATGAAAGACGGTAACAAGGAAAAGACCACAGGAGAAGTTGGTGTTGGCATTATTTCGTCAAAAGGTATACTAGAAGGCCCACTGGCCAAGGGGAAAGGGTCGTATATATTGTCAGGCAGGCGTACGTACATAGACGCGTTGTTGCAACCGTTCATTTTGGCGGCTTCTGATGGCAAAAGCTCTGGCGGCTACTATTTCTACGACTTCAATGCGAAGGCGAACTATCAGATAGACAAGAATAACAAGGTGTATTTAAGCGGCTACTTCGGTCGAGATAAATTCTATTTCAATGAGAAGTATGGAGAAAATTTTAAGGAGCAAACCAAGACCAATTTTGGTTGGGGTAATGCCACGGGTACATTCCGGTGGAACCATGTTATTGGTCCCAAGGTTTTTGTGAATACGTCGTTAATTTATAGCACGTATAACTTAGGCATAGCAGCCAAAGAAGAACAGGCTGATACCACCTTGTTCGAATTGAGATACGGCTCTGGTATTCGTGACTATAGCTTTAAACAAGATTTTGACTACTACCTGAACAACCGCCATAAAATAAAATTTGGCTATGTGGCAACGCACCACAAATTCACGCCAAGCGCTGTAGTACTAACCGATAGTTACGATTCTTCACGGATAGACGATGAGGTGAACTTCAATGCCATTGAAACGGGTTTGTATGTGGAAGATGAGGTGAAATTTACGAGTAAGCTAAAAGGTTTATTGGGAGTCAGATTAAGTAGTTTTCATGTGGATGGTGCAAATTATATCAATCCCGAACCCAGAGTAGCCTTGGCCTACAAACTGGCAAAAAATCTTTCTGCAAAACTCTCATATGCGACAATGAACCAATACATCCACTTGTTAAGTTCCAGTGGTGTCGGTTTGCCGACTGACTTGTGGGTTCCGGCCACAAAAAGAGTTAAACCCCAGTCTTCGTCGCAAATAGCTGGTGGCATTGCGAAAGATTTCAAGAAACCGCAGATAAGTTTGACGGTAGAAGGTTACTACAAAACGATGAGCAACATCATTGCCTATAAAGAAGGCGCATCTTTTTTACAAATCGAAGCTGCCGTTGACGGTGAAGCCAAGCAAGTATCTTGGGAAGATAATGTAACAACGGGCAATGGGGTGAGTTATGGAACTGAATTATTGGTACAAAAAAAATATGGCAAGTTTACAGGATGGATGGGTTATACATTGTCCTGGACCAAACACACCTTTGATAGCATAAATAATGGGAAATCGTTTTACGCACGGTACGATAGACGACACGATATTTCTGTGGTTGGACAGTATAAAATCAATGATCGGATGACATTGTCAGCCAACTGGGTGTATGGCACCGGAAATGCGATCACCTTGCCGATTAGTACGTTTAGATTAGATAACCATAACTTGCTTACCAGTGCCAATGGATTTTGGACAAATGGACAGCAATACACCGAACGAAATGATTTTCGTATGAAGGCGTATCACCGGGCAGACATTGGTTTGCAAATCAAAAAAGTTAAACCAAAAGGTGTTAGAACAATTGAATTTAGTGCCTACAATCTATACAGTCGAAAAAATCCTTTTTATTACTACATCGGGACAGAGAGCCGGTTCGATCCAAACAGTAAACAGGTGTTGCGGCAAGTCAGTTTGTTTCCTATTCTACCTTCAATTTCCTGGAACTATAAATTCAAATAACGATGCATAAAAAACAGATACCTTTCGCCTTTATTGTTTGCTTTTTGCTGCTTAACGGTTGCCAAACAATCGTGGATAATGTTGAATTACCAGAGATTGAAACTGAGGCTGTGGTGCATTTTCGATATGATGGCGCCATCAATACATATGATTGTTCTTTAACCAAGTCTAATCCAATTTTCGGAGAACGTAGATCGGATTTCGACGTCATCGACGATGCCGTTGTATCCATAACGGGTATTGGCCGAACAGATACCGTAATGTTTATTGACGGCATTGATAAATACAACGACGAGAGTACGCTTAACTTTATCGACGGCGAACAGTATGAGCTCCATATTACTTTGCCAGACGGTGGGCAAATCTATGCGCAGTCTGCATACCCAGTAAGGCCACAAAACATTGAAGTGGTGGTAGATTCTTTTAAGCGCGACTTTGAAACCATTTATCGCATTCGAACGAGTTGGGACGATATTCCGGGTATTCACGAATACTACATGCTCGAGTACTATCAGATTTATAATTTTAATGGGCAAAAAGACACGGTCAGTAGTTATGTCGCTCAGGTAGCATCAGGTGACGATGCTGGCACCAGATTTTCTGAGCAATATGAAGCCTACGCGTTTAACGAGCCTGGAAGTAACCTTTCTGTAGATATGTTTGTCGTGCTCAGTGGAATTACGAAAGAGGAGTACGATTATTTGCAGTTTTTAGAGCGTTATGAACCAGAGAATCCCTTCACCGAGCCAACATCAGTACCATCCAACATTCAAGGAGGATTGGGCATGTTCACCTTAAAGAACAGCATGATTTATAAGTTTTAAACAGTTGTAGTTTTTTGATAAGAAATGGGCGACAGTTTTTATCTTAGCAGCCTTGAAAGTCCTATTCTTAGCTAACAGAATTCCTTACCCACCATTTAGAGGTGATAAGCTAAAAATATACAATCTGAGCCGAAGACTTTGCAAAGATCATGAGTTATACCTCATTGCATTTGTTGAATCTAAGGCTGAGCTGAAATACAAAAAACATTTAGATCCGATATTTAAGGAAGTACACTTGGTGTATCAACCTAAATGGAAGTCGTATTTGTATAGTGCGTTAAACTTTTTTCACTCCATGCCTTTCCAGTTGGCTTATTTTAAGAGTAGAAATATGTCGAATGTGCTCCATCATTTCTTAGATAAACATTCTGTTGACGTCATCCATACACAGCATCTTAGAATGTCTCAATATACCAGTGATTTGAGTAATCAGCGTCGGATATTGGATCTCCCTGACGCCTATTCACTGTATTGGCAAAGAAGGAATGAAGTGGATAGACCTTGGTGGAACCAATTGTTCGACTCATTGGAGTCCAAACGTGTAATTGAAGCAGAAAAGGTGGTATTCGATTATGACCTAAACTTGGTGTGTTCGGTTGAAGACAGAGATCACTTATTACAGATACATCCGGGTTCGCGCGTAGAATTGTTAAGAAACGGCGTGGATTTGGAAACGTTTACCTTCGACGACCACGACTATTCACGATGCGAAACGTTACTTTTTACTGGCAACATGGATTACGCCCCCAATGTAGACGCTGTTACCTATTTTGTAGAAAATATGTTCCCTGAACTTGTGTCGAAACACCCCAATATTAAACTGGTTATTGCAGGACAACGGCCTGTAAAACAGGTGTTAGACCTGGCTTCTGACCATGTTGTAATAACAGGCTTTGTTGAAGACATTTCTGAAATGTACAGCCGAGCCGATATTGTTATAGCGCCTTTACGATTTGGTGCTGGTACTCAAAACAAAGTGCTGGAGGCATTGGCAATGGGCGTTCCGGTTGTTTGCACCGATATTGGGTTTAAAGGGCTGGAAATCACTTCGGGCGAAGGGGTCTTTCATGCCAATAACGATGCCGAGTTTATTGAACATGTGTCAAACTTGATTGGCTCAGAAGAACTCAGAGCGGCGACAGGTCAAAAAGGACTTGAGCTGGCTAAAACCAAGTTTAGTTGGGATGGCATCTCAAACGACCTTGCCCGTCATTTCAAATCCGTTAGTCGGGATTAATTTTGTATGTTTGACATATGCAGCACGATTATTTACACCTAAAAGGCAAACATTTCGCCTTTGTTATAGCAGTTTTTTGTTTAACTGCTTGTTCATCTACATCTAAACCTGAATTAACCGAAGAGGAAAAGCAAGAAGTCATTGAGCTAGAAGAGTCGGCTAGGAAGATTGACTTGGCAGTG
Organism: uncultured Bacteroidia bacterium; assembly: GCA_905478335.1. Classification (GTDB taxonomy): domain Bacteria; phylum Bacteroidota; class Bacteroidia; order NS11-12g; family UBA9320; genus UBA987. The sequence goes on from CAJQIC010000014.1 coordinate 28,118, forward strand.
GATGAGTTGGATAGTGCAATGAGGGATTTAGACGAGGTGGACGAATTGTTAAAATAGGCAAAATGAAAAACAGTTTAAAAATTTTAGTAGGATCTTGTTTGATCTTCATGCTCACTATTGGCAGTGTATTCGCACAAGCCAATAAAGAAAAAGGAAAGCAAGGCAAAGAGGGGAAAGTTAAAGAATTGCGGGAAAAAGTTCGCGGAAAGCAGGATAAAAAAGAACATCAATCGAAAGAAGATAAAGATAGTTTAAAAAAGAACCGAAAGGATTCAAAACCTGAAAACAGGGAAGATGAAAGTAATGACGATCAGGACGAAAGTGAGGGTCAGAAAGTAGATAAAGTTAAAAAGGAAAAGAAAATAAAGCGGGATTCCGCAACTCGAAATGGGAAAGGCCATGGCCATGGTCGCGAAAGAGATAAAGACAATCAAACAGGCAAGGAATTTGGCAAAGAAAGAAGTACAGAAGCCAAATTGCACAAAGAACAGGCACTAGAAAAAGCAGCGGTTAAAAAAACGGAAGCACAAATAAAAATCGAGGAGGCCAAGAACAAAGTGTCTGAGGCAAAAACAAAACTTGATGATGACAAAGCAAATGGCAACCTAAGCGATGAAGAGGTTGCTGCTAAAGAAGCAAAAATTAAAAAGGCAGAAGTAATTATTCAAAATGCAGAGGATAAACTCAAAAAAGTAGAAGAAACAGAAAGCACTGACGTACGAGAATCAGAAGTTGAAGACGATTCGGAAGAAATTGAGGAGTAAGATTAAAACAACTCTTTAATGTTTGTTGCAAATAGCTTAACGGCAATCGCCAACAATACAATTCCGAAAACCTTACGCAAGATTCCTATACCACCAGGGCCCAAAAGCTTGCCTAAACGAGCGGTGTTTTTTAATACGAAGTAAACCAGTGCAATATTGATAAGTATGGCCACCAAAATATTTTCAATAGCATACTCTGCACGTAACGACAATAAGGAGGTTAAGGTACCTGCTCCTGCAACAATAGGAAATGCAATAGGAACGATACTCGCTGTATTAGGAGAGTCGGATTTAAACAAATGCAGGCCTAAAATCATTTCTAAGGCTAGAAAGAAAATAACTATCGAGCCGGCAACAGCAAAGCTATTCAGATCTACGCCTAGCAATTTTAATATACTGTTTCCTGCAAACAGAAACACAACCATAATCAAGAATGCTACAACGCTTGCCTTTTCGGATTGTATATGACCAACCTTCTCTCGTAACGATAAAATAATGGGTATGCTACCCAAGATGTCGATTACGGCAAACAGTACCATTGTCACAGACAAGATTTCAGTAAAATTGAAAAACATACTATTGGTAGGATTTTATGAGGTGCAAAGGTATACTACAACCAAATCATTTTGTATGCATAACTACGTATTAATTCACTGAACTGATTTGAATTTCGGCGGCATAGTCCGACAGTTTAATTGGATTGTCGGCCACCGGATGCGGGCTAAGTTGATTCAATGTTACTCGGTAACCTCCAACAATTGTGTCGTTGTGATAAATGTTGGACGTAGGTTGTGTGTCGAGATATAAGACATGACTTTTTTTTGCCGTAGTTACCTTGAATCTCATTTTTGCGTTTCCTTCCCAAATACAATTTACCCCTTCAGGACACCTTGAATCGTCATAAACAGAATCCATAGTCACGCAGATGTTTTGATCGAGATTACAGGCCTTGTCGTTTATGCCTAGTGCAAAAGGCCTATTCAACGCAAACTTAAACGAATAATCTTCTGCAATAACTTCGGTCGTTTTGCGATTACACTGAGCAAACACCAACCCAAAAATAAGGAAGGTCATAAGAAGCATTGTTCGACGTGATTGGATGTTAACCATACACCAAATCTACTCATTTAAGGTGTTGTGGTGGGTCATACATACAGTTTTTTTACTTTGACCGTTTATGTTTTAGGCCTTGGCGGTATAAACGACCAAAAAGGGATTATGAAGAAGTCGATAATATGTTTGGTTGTTTTGTTAACGGCAGGCACAGTTACTGCCGACGAAAAGTTGTTTAAAAAGATTGAAAGAAAGCTCGATCGCGATTCACTTAAAGGCCTGGCTTATATTAAAAAATTAAAATCTAAGCGATCCACGGAGCCAGATGCCTATCACTTTTTGTCTGCCTTGTACCTTGATAAGTTTGAGTCTGAAACTCGCCTAACAAAACAGTATAGTGCGCTGAATAGAGCGGCTTCAGATGCCTATCGTTCGGCAAAGTACACCACTAAACATGATTATATCAAAACCCATCAAAAGGTACTGATTAACCAAATTGCCGTTCAGGTAGAATCCCTTCGAGATACTTTTTTGCGGTATAAGGATTATGATCGGTCCGAAAGACTGGCAAAGCACTATTCAAGACTAACGGGCAAGCATCTACCAACCTTGGATCAAATTGATTCCGTCAGAAGGGAAAAAGAAAAGGAGGCACGGCTGTTGCTTCAGGTTGCGTGCACAGTGAATGGGAAGTATTATGGCATGCCGGTTGGTGATGAGGATATCGGCCCTATTGACTTCAAAGCAGAAAAGGAGATACTAAGACTCATTAATAAAGCCCGCGTTCAAAAAGGTATGGAACCATTAGAATGGAGTTTCGATTTAAGCAGGGCTGCACGATACCATGCGCATGATATGGCTACACAGCGATACTTTGACCACAATACGTATGATCGAATTGACGGCAAACTGGTTAAGATTGGTGGAACTTTTGCCCGTATTCGCAAGTTTTACAACCTCAGATTTGTGAATTCTGAGAACATTGCAGCAGGCAGCAAGTTAGCCAAAGATACCTATCATCAATGGTATACGAGTAAAGGCCACTATGCCAACATGTTCAATAAGAAAAGTAAATACGTTGGATTAGGTGTGGCATACAACCCACAAAGTCCTTACAAGTATTACTGGGTTTTCTGTACGTCTAAATAAGCTTTCATTCTCCCCATCTCCAGATAAATCCTCCGTATATGGTTCTTGAAGGCATCTGAGCACCCAATATTTCTTGATACTGTGTGTCTAGAATGTTTCTTCCTTCAATAAATAGACGCGCTGGAACAAACTTTGGTTTGTACGATATACGCATATTCATCAGCGTATATTGGTTCTTTACTTCGCCATTAATTCCCTCAATCTTTTCCGGGTTACGTGTTATCAGATTACTGGATAAACTGGCACGTATGCGGTTGTACCTGAACAAAATACGAGGTGAGGCAATATGAATTGGGTGGTTGGCAATGTATTTGGATTCAACCGGCCCTTCGTGTGTAGTTTTTAAGTAGGTATAATCAACAAAAAACTTAAGGTAGGTTGTGTCTGTTTGGTTTACCGAATACCGAGCGCTTAATTCATAACCAATGTTGTTGCTGTTGGCAATGTTTCGCGTATAGAAATAAGTGGTGTCTGGCACTAAATTGGTCAGGTTGTTAATCTGGCTAGAATTGGTCACGATGTAATCGATTAGATTGTCTGACGTACGGTAAAAAACCGACTGACTAATACGTAATTTTTTTGAAGGAGACCAATTGGCATTTAAGTCGGCAGAAAAAGATTTTTCAGGCTGAACGTCTGGATTCCCCGCATTTCGGTTTGGAGACAACTGCTCAATGTTGTAGGATACAAATCTTTCAGTATAATCTGGGTTTCTAACAGATTGACCAATCGAACTACGTAACACCAATTTGGGTAATATGTAGGTACCGGTTATTTGAGGAACAAAATGGAAACCATAATAATCATCTTGCTCTGCACGCACCCCAAGCATTAATTTGAATTTTTCTCCAACGCTAAGTCGACTTTGTGCAAATCCTGCAATGCTAAAGTTGTCGTGATTTCCTCTATCACTGCTTTCGATGGTGGTACGATCATACTGCACGCCATAGGCAATTTTGTGTTTGTTCAACGCCCTGTTTTGCGTTAATGTCGCGTTTAAACGCGTAGTTGTATGGCCGTTTACCGAAGTTGGTAAAAATGCAAAAGTGTCCTGATTATGCTTATAGCCAATGTTAAACTCAGTACGTTGCTTGGCATCTTCATTGGTCAAAGCAGATTGTATCCAATATGCTTTTATTTGTTCAACAGATTCGTCGAATGAGCTCGCGGTATAGAAGTATTTTGCATCAAAGTCACGTACATCCATAGCGCCACGCAGATACACTTTCCATGCGTTCTTAAAATAGATGCCGGATAAGGTATAATTCTTAATGTCGTAGTAAGACCTATACGTACTATCTGCTACGCTGTTTTTACCAAAGTTAGGATTAGATCTTTGCTCTCCATCAGAACGCAATGCTTTAACACCACCCGAAAAACCCCATTTTTTAGCATTCAGAAAAATACCCATGTCACTATTAAAGAACTTGTCTTGACCAAAAGCCAATTTGCCAGCAAAGTTGAATTGATATTTGGGTACGGCCATATACGTTTTGGTTTTGATGTGTATCACACCACCAACGGCGTCGCTTCCAAACGAAACACCTGAAGGACCTTTGATAATTTCGATTCGTGCAATTTCTGCAAGAGCGATAGGTATATTGTTGTTAAAATGACCAGTTAGTCCGTCGTTCAGTCTTTGGTTGTCAACCAGAACAAGCACTTGAGAGAATGTACTTCCACGTAAACCTATGTCAGATTGAACGCCAAACCCACCTCTGCTGTTCAAGTTAACTCCAGCAATATCTTGAAGTAAATCTTCAACTGTATTGACGGCATACTGTTCGATGTCTTTAGCGGTTAACACAGTAACGGTTTTTCCTGTTTCCTTGTACCTGTCTTGTAACCTGTTTGAACTTACGACTGTCGTGTCAAGAGATTCTTGTGCATTAACATAAAAACTTGATAAAGTTAAAAGCGCAAGCAATGTAAATGTGGTAGACTTCATTGTTTTTGTTTTTGTTGGTGCAATACTATGACGACTTCATTAAAAAAGTTGTCAAATGAAGTGGGAAAAGTGTTGGATAAAGGAATTTAGTTTTACGATTAATGATTAACAATTAATGATTTAGGATGACCTTTTAATTTTCAGCTATCAGCTATCAGCTATCAGCTATCAGCTATCAACTATCAGCCTATAACCTTGACTTTTTTTACTCAGGGGTTGCCACCCCTAACCCGGCTTTCATTTTTTTCTTGATAAAAAAACGAAACAAACGTGTCCGCCTGCTGGCGGAAAAATCAAGACTTCAGAAGTTTTCTTTGAACTCTACGAAAGGCTTTTCTTTCCCTCAGCCAAAGCCGCTGCGCTTTCCTGCCTGCTTAGCACAAGGCCTGCACACAAAAGCCTTCCTCGTTTTATACAGAAAACTTCAAAGGTCATTTTCAATCGTACATGGTTTACGATGACCATTGAATTTTGAATTTTTAAATTTCAATTTTCAATTTTCAATTCTCAATTATCAGCTATCAATTATCAGCTATCAGCTATCAGCTATCAGCTATCAATTCTCAGCTCTCAATTATCAATTATCAACTATCAATTGCTATTTTGCGCCCGTGTCTGAACTATCAAGCATTCCGGATTGGATGAGCATCATTCCTCCAATCGTCGCCATTGCTTTGGCGTTGATTTTAAGAGAAGTGCTCTTAAGTCTAACTATTGGTATTTTCTCAGGGCTGGTACTGATGGGGTTAAAGTCCTCAAAATCCATTGGACAAGCCTTTCTTGAAGTGCCAACGGCTATACAACATTCACTGGTGAATAAAGACCATATCAGCGTGATACTTTTTACCCTTATGATTGGGGCAATGGTGTCGATTATTTCTAAGAATGGCGGCATGATGGCATTGGTCAAACGCATTTCAAAAAAAGCAACGACGGCTAGGTCAGGCCAATTGGCTACTTGGTTGTTGGGTATTGCCATATTCTTTGATGATTACGCCAATACCCTTGTGGTGGGTAACACCATGCGGCCTTTAACCGATAAGTTGAAGATAAGTAGAGAAAAGCTGGCGTACATCGTAGACTCAACTGCTGCACCAGTTGCGGCCATTGCGTTTATAACCACTTGGATAGGCGCAGAGTTAGGCTACATCTCCGACGGAATTGCTAAGATCCCGAATGGAGCCACGGAGATTGGGTCCGCATATGGGGTTTTCTTCCAATCGTTGCAATACATGTTTTATCCTATTTTAACGCTGTTCTTCATCTTTATGTTGGTTTGGCGCAAACGCGATTTTGGCCCAATGTTGAAAGCTGAGCGCAAAGCACGTGCAGCAGATGCGATGGTTAAAGAGCGGAGTGTTGTAGGCGAAATTGACGAAGTCGAAGATAAAAAGGAGTCGCTGTGGAGCGCCATATTGCCAATCGCAGTGATGATAGTAGGTGCAACCATTGGTTTGTTTTATACGGGCTTGGCTGGAGGAGGAGAAGGACAAGAATATGTTTGGAATAACAGCGTGTCGTTCGCCACAAATTTGTCTGAAATCATAGGACGTGCCGATAGCTACTTGTCGCTTATCTGGGGCTCGTTTTGTGGCTTGTTTATGGCGATATTAATTACAATTTCTGCCGGCATTTTGTCTGTTCGTAAGACTATGTCTGTTGCAGAAGCTGGCGTTAAGTCGATGATGCCCGCTATTTTAATCTTAACCTTGGCGTGGACGTTAGGCGCCGTTACCGAGTCTCTTGGAACCGCTGAGTATTTAGCCGCACTTAGTCAGGGTAACATTATGCCGGAGTTTATTCCAACTATTGTTTTCCTTTTGGCTGCTGGAATTGCTTTTTCTACAGGAACCAGTTGGGGGACCATGTCTATTTTATACCCAATTGTTTTGGTCACCTCATGGAATATTTGCGCTGCAGACGCTTTTTCGATTGACGCCTCCATGAATATTTTTGCGAATGTGGTTAGCGCGGTTTTGGCTGGGTCTGTTTTGGGTGATCATTGTTCACCAATTTCGGATACGACCATACTGAGCTCATTGTCAGCTGATTGCGATCATGTGCAGCACGTAAAAACGCAAATGCCATATGCCTTGACGGTTGGTTTAGTCTCTATTATTCTAGGAACTATTCCAGCAGGATTTGGTATTCCGTTTTATATTACCTTCCCCATTGCAGCATTAACGCTCTATTTTATTGTTTCATATTTTGGTAAAATGACTGAAACTGAGGCGGTAAGCCAATAATATCGAGGTAGATTTGCGTGTTATCTCAATAGATAGGTGGGTTCAAATCAAAAAATAGTTCAAAACAACATTAGAAAGCGCATAAAAATTGGCGCCTATATTTTGATACCCTTTATTTTAGTTGGTGGTCTTTCCATTGCCTATCAATTGACCACTGGCGGTTTCGAATCCATGGATTTTTCTATCGGTAAATTATGGTCATGGGCTTCCAATGATCGCGAAATCAAACAAAGTGAAGACAACGCGTTCGAACGAATCATTGAGCCGGTGCGTAATCGATCTGACGTGGCAGAGGCAAAAGTTGTCCGTGAAAGGGAAACAGTTCAAGTGAAACCAGTTAATAATCCAGTTCGTATTCACAAACCTAAAACAGGCTTGGCTCAATTTATGGCAAACCGCGAACCGTTTAAAACCGTTCATGTGGACATGATTCAGCCGGATAAAACGTTTAACTATTTGCGTTCGGGGAAATACATTGATTTAAAACAAAAGGAGTTTCTTATTCCTACAGATATAAAAACCAGAAGGTCAAGAATTGCCGTTGGAGCGTCTTTTACTCCTGGGCTTTCTTACCGTCGGTTAACCTACAACGACATCAGTTCGGTTGCAAGAATTTACAATCAAACAGCATATACGTTTGGGCAAAGTAAAGAGTACCGCAATAACAACGACCAGGCCATAATGAACTTCTATTCAGGCTTTGATGTGTATGCAAATGTCTCCAAAAAATGGACGGTTCAGATGGGATTTTATTATTCTTCTCATGGAGAAAAATTGACTGTGGTGAATAAGAATGATCCAAACGAAATTACCTCGAACCCTTCGCATGGAAGTGCTTTTCTAAGTAAACAGAGTGTTTTTGAGTCTCCTGAAATGGTTGACTACACCGCAAACGAGGAAATACCTTTCACCAATTATTACGGCTTGATGGAGATCCCGGTTTTAGCCAGTTACCAATGCGTTGATATTTCTGATATGCTTCACGTTAGCGTGCAAATGGGTGGATCTTATGGTTACCTAGATCATGCCGATGTGTTGATGTATAATTATGAGACCAACAAGTACTTCTGGATTCCAAGTTCAGATTTTGAGTTATTGAATAAGCATTTTATCAGTGGTATTGTGGGTGCTGAAATATCTCAATATATCAGCCACGAAATTGAAATATTTGCCAATCCGCAGTTTAAATATTCATTTACGCCAACTTTTAAGAAGGCCTACGAGATTAAACAAAACCAGTGGGCAACTGGATTGAGGTTAGGAATGAAGGTGCACCTATAATCGAGGCTAATGATTGTGCCCGGCGTGCGGGTCAACTTTTGGCATTGGGTTTGTCTTCTTTGGTGTTGCAATCGGATCACCTGTTACATTCACAATAATAATTAGGTTTATTTCTCCGGCATTTGAAAAGATGTTTACGCCTTTGGCATACTCTCCATTTTTATTTTTGGTGTCAAATGTCACTTTGATCTTACCAGACTTGCCTGGTGCAACGGCACCTCTTGGCCAATCTGTAGCGGTACAGCTACAAGTCGATTTCACTTCCTTGATGTAAAAATTACCCGTTCCAACGTTTGTAAATTCAAAGGTATGTTCAGCAGTTTCTCCTGGGCGAAATGTACCCATGTGATATTGCATGGTGTCTTTAAATTGAACTACCGGTACTTCTTGAGCGTCCGCAACAGCACAACCCAGAATTATCGTCGAAAACAGTAAAATCATTCTTTTCATAATACAAACTTAGTATCAATTATTATACCACATTATACAGATGCTTTTGTTTCATAATTCGTTGCATGTAAATATGAAGCTTAATAGGAGCATTTTTCTATATTCGTGCCCGAATTAAAGCACTATGACAGATATAGAAATTGCACAGGCCGTTGAGATGCAGCATATCAATGATATCGCAGCAAAATTAAATGTTGACTCTAATAACATTGAACAATACGGAAAGTACAAGGCAAAGTTGCCTTTGGATTTGATTGATAAAGATAAGGTTGCTAAAAGCAAATTGATTCTTGTAACAGCCATTACGCCAACACCTGCTGGAGAAGGAAAAACTACAGTATCGATCGGATTACACGAAGGGTTAAATAAAATCGGAAAAAAGAGTGTTGTGGTTTTAAGAGAACCGTCTCTAGGTCCGGTTTTTGGTATAAAAGGTGGAGCTGCCGGCGGTGGTTACTCTCAAGTTGTGCCAATGGAGGATATCAACCTGCATTTTACTGGTGATTTTTCAGCTATTGAAAAAGCAAATAATTTCTTAGCTGCTGTTATCGATAATAACATTCAAAGCAAAACGAGAAGTTTAGGCATCGATCCACGTACCGTTATTTGGAAACGCGTTATCGATATGAACGATCGCGCGCTTAGAGACATCGTTATCGGATTGGGTGGAACAGGGAACGGAATACCTCGTGAAGATGGATTTAACATTACGGCTGCTTCAGAAGTAATGGCCATTCTTTGTATGTCGAATGATCTTGACGATTTGAAGCAAAAACTAGGTAGTATTTTCTGTGGATACACATTCGATAAGAAACCGGTTTATGCAAGAGATTTAAATGCGGAAAATGCAATGGCAATTTTATTAAAGGATGCTGTAAAACCGAACTTGGTTCAAACCCTAGAAGGTAACCCGGCCATTATTCATGGTGGTCCTTTTGCGAACATAGCACAGGGTACAAATACCATTATTGCAACACAGATGGGGATGTCTCTCGGCGATTATGTTGTGACTGAAGCAGGATTTGGCGCTGATCTTGGTGCTGAGAAGTTTTTAAATATCAAATGTGGTTACGGTAATTTAAAGCCAGAGGCTCTTGTATTGGTTGCGACGATTAGAGCACTTCGTCACCACGGTGGGGCTAAGCCTGATCAATACAACGACGCAAACTTGGATCGCGTAAAAGCTGGATTTGCCAACTTAGAAAAACACATCGAAAACAGTAAAAAGTTTGGACTTAACCCAGTGGTTGCTGTAAACAACTTCTATACGGACTCTCAAGAAGAAATTGATTGGTTAATCGAAAAATGTGCGAGCATCGGGGTTCAAGCGGTATTAAGCAAAGGATGGGCCGAAGGTGGAAACGGAACACAAGATCTTGCCCATGCTGTTGTAAAGGAAATTGAATCTGGCAAGAATGATTTTAAGCCATTATATGATTGGAATTTATCTGTAAAAGAAAAAATTGAAACCATTGCGAAAGAAATATATGGTGCAGATGGCGTTGATTACGCAGCTAAAGCAGAACGAGGAATCCGCACCATTGACAAATTAGGTTTATCGCACCTGCCCATATGTATGGCAAAAACCCAAAAATCGTTCTCAGACAACGATAAAAAAGTGGGTCGACCAACTGGTTTTAGAGTTACTGTAAGAGAATTCGAAATTGCTGCAGGCGCAGGATTCTTAATTCCTATATTAGGCAACATGATGCGTATGCCAGGACTGCCAGCAGTGCCGGCATCTGAAGGTATGAGCATTGATAGCGACGGAAAGATTAGCGGATTGTCTTAGGAAAGATATTTCGAAACAAACTATAAACTGCCATTGTTAAATCAATGGCAGTTTTTTTTAGACCTTTAATTCGTGAAGCAAATTACAAGTATCTTTACCGTATGAATTCAACATCCATACACAACGCAAATAAATATACCAAGTTGGGTGTTGAGCATGTAGAGGACGTGCTTACCAATGAAGCTCCATTGCAGATTCATGTTAACAATAAGCCGTTTTCTGTAACCATGCGTACACCAGGGTTTGAACATGATCTAGCCAGAGGTATACTGCACTCAGAGAATGTTTTTACATTACGCGATAAAGTGCTTAGAACACAGAGCATTGATATCGACCATGACGGAACTGTAACTACAGTAAATGCTGTTATACCAGAGAATGAATTGGATTTTGGATTTGACTCTAATAGATCTTTAACGTCTGTTTCTTCTTGCGGAATTTGCGGCAAAGAGGACATCTCTTCTATTACGCTTTGCGGGCAACCACTGAAAGACGCGTCAGCATTTAAAGCTGGGCAGGTTAACGCCATGTTCGACGTAATGGCCGAAGCACAATATGCTTTTAACTCATCGGGTGGGTGTCATGCAGCAGCAGCGTTTGATTCGGAAGGTAACATGCTTGTTTTACGAGAGGACATTGGCCGGCACAACGCGGTTGATAAAGTAATAGGGCATTTGCTCAATGCTCAGATTGTGGCCAATGCCAAAGTGCTGCTGGTAAGTGGACGCGTATCGTACGAGATTGTCTCCAAAGCGTATTATGCCGGAATCCCGGTTTTAGCGGCCATTTCAGCACCATCAAATTTGGCGGTTCAGATGTCGGAAGAGTTTGGCGTAAGTCTGCTTGGTTTTTGTCGTACAGACAAACTCACAGCGTATAGCCATCCATACAGAATAGTCTGAAATTCACATAGAATTTCGCCCCGCTGAATTTACCATTCCAATAAAAAAATTATCTTTGGTCATAGGAATATAAAGTGTTCAAAAAAAGGAATATATGTCAAAGAATTTAAGCGAATTATCAGGAAGGGGAGGTATCGTTGACAACCTATTTGAAAAGATGGGTAATGCTGCTGAAAAAAGCGGCACTGTGTCACAAGAAGAGTTGGATAGACTAGCAAAAGAATTCTTGGTCGGGAAGGCCAATACCTATGGGACGGTTACCGCCTATGACTTCATGAAACCTGAGAATAAGGGGAAAAAGGCATATATCTGTAATGGTTCTGCCTGTCTATGTGCTGGAACGCAAGACAAAGTGATGGACAGTTTGTCTGAACATTATAAACGAGAAGAAATTGGCCACATGACTTGCTTAGGTCGTTGTCATGAAAATTCTGCATTTCACATTGGCGGCGTTAATTATTCTGGTGACGCCTCTCAAAAAATGTCTGAAATTGTAAGCACCCAAGGCGCGCTTCAACCAAAAGACGCCTACAACGTAGGATCAAACAAAGAATTATTAACAGAGGCGTTTACAGATGTGGATGCCTACTACAGTATAATCCATGATGTGCTAAAAAGGTCTCCTGAGGAAGTACTTGGCGAGATAAAAGACTCTAATATTAGAGGTAGAGGTGGTGCTGGATTTCCAATGGGCGTTAAATGGGACTTTTGCCGCAAGGCAGAGTCGGATACCAAGTTTATCATCTGTAATGCAGATGAAGGTGACCCAGGCGCGTATTCGGATCGATATTTATTAGAAGAGCGGCCACATTCCGTATTGTTCGGAATGATGGTAGGTGGTTTTTGTATGGGCGCACAGTGGGGTATTTTATATATCCGTGCGGAGTATCCTGAATCAGTGGATATTGTTAATGCCGCAATACAAGAATTACGCGATAGAAATTTGCTAGGGGATAACATTTTAGGTACTGGGTTTAACTTTGATTTTAAAGTAATTAAAGCACAGGGCGCCTATATATGTGGTGAAGAAACTGCGTTGATTAATTCGATTGAAGGCCAACGTCCAGAAGTTAGAACCCGGCCACCTTTTCCTGCTATTCAGGGGTTGTTTAACAAACCAACCATTGTGAACAATGTAGAAACGCTTGCTGCGGTGCATTGGATTTTAGACAATGGAGGTTCAGCCTATGCTGCGTTGGGTACTGATAAATCAACCGGAACGAAACTGGTTTGTCTGGATTCTTTTTTTAACAAACCGGGTATGTACGAAGTTGAAATGGGGACGTCACTACGTACCGTAATTGATGACTTTGGTGGTGGATTTAAGGAGCCTGTAAAAGCGATGCACATTGGTGGACCGCTTGGTGGCATGGTTCCAGTATCTAAGATAGACGATTTGGCTATTGATTTTGAATCTTTTTCAACCAATGGCTTTTTACTTGGTCATGCGTCGGTAGTTTGTATTCCTGAAAAGATTGAAATCATTAAATACCTAGAACATTTGATGGAATTTGCGGCCTATGAAAGTTGCGGCAAATGCTTCCCGTGTCGTTTAGGTACCACACGAGGTCAAGAGATGTTTGCCAAAGCAATTAATGACGAGAATTACAAGATTGATAGAGATTTGTTAAACGATCTATTAGACACCTTGCAAGAAGGATCGTTATGTGCGCATGGTGGAGGCATACCACTTCCAGTAAAAAATGCCTTACATTATTTTGAAGATGAATTAAGTCAATACCTAGCTTAAATATACCTACCACAGATAAAGCGAAAAGAATGAATAGAATAGCCTATATCAATAATCAGCCACACGCGTTTCACGAAGGGGAAACGATATTGAAATTTGTCAAGCGTGTAACTGGTCAAGAAAAAATTATACCCACGCTTTGCGACGCACCCAATTTAGATCCCTTTGGGTCGTGCCGTGTGTGCAGTGTTGACGTTGCGTTGGAAGAAGGTGGAAAAACGAAAACGATGGCCTCATGCCATTCTCCTGTTGCTGCCGGACAGTACATATATCCAGATTCTAAACAGGTAAAAAAACTCAGAAAAAACATCATGGAATTGGTGTTGACAGATCATCCTTTGGATTGTCTGACGTGTGAGGTTAATGGAAACTGTGAGCTGCAAGATGTTGCAGCACAAGTTGGCATCAGAGAGGTACGCTACCCAGAAGGTAAAAACCATTTGGACCGTACGAAAGATTTAAGTCATCCGTACATGACATCAGACATGTCTAAGTGTATCAATTGCTACAGATGTGTTAGGGCCTGTGATGAGGTGCAGGGAGAGTTTGTTTTAAGTATGGCAGGACGTGGATTTGATAGCCACATTGTTAAGGGAAATGATTTGACGTTTATGGAGTCAGATTGTGTAAGCTGTGGAGCTTGTGCACAAGCTTGTCCTACCTCCGCAATTTCTGATGTATTTCAATCCAAAGCAGTGCATACCGAAGAAACGACACGAACCATTTGTACGTATTGTGGTGTTGGGTGTAACCTTGAGGTGAATACGGCCAACGGCGAGATATTATCTATTCAGGCGCCATACGATGCACAAACAAATGGAGGGCATACCTGCCTTAAAGGACGTTATGCATTTAAGTTTTACAATCATCCAGATCGATTACGCAGTCCATTAATAAAAAGGAACGGCAAGTTTGAAGAGGCCACTTGGGACGAGGCGTATACCCATATAGAAAATGAATTGAACCGCATAAAAGCAGAAAGCGGCCCAGATGCTATCGCTGGTATCTCGTCTGCACGAACGCCCAACGAGGAGAACTACTTGATGCAAAAATTCATCAGAGCAGTTGTTGGTACAAATAACATCGACTGTTGTGCGCGTGTGTGTCACTCGCCAACGGCTTTAGGCATGCAACGTGCTTTTGGTACAGGAGCGGCAACCAACTCTATTAGTGATTTGGAGCATACGGACTGTATTTTGGTGATAGGTGCAAACCCAACAGATGCGCATCCAGTTACTGGGGTGAAAATAAAGCAGAAGTTTATGAAGGGAGTCACAAGTATTGTGATAGACCCAAGACGTATAGAACTTGCCAAATATGCAACATACCACTTGCAACTAAGACCTGGTACCAACGTGGCGATGTTGAATATGATGTTGTACTACATCATTTCTGAAGGTTGGGTAGACGATGAGTTTGTTGCCAACAGAACTGAAGGATTTGAGGCCTTAAAGAAAGAAATTCTTGCCTTGGATATGGACGAAATGGAGCGCTTGACAGGTGTTGATCGCAACTTAGTGAAAGAGGCAACAAAAGCATATGCGGCTTCTAAAGCAGCTATGGAATTCCATGGATTAGGTGTGACGGAACATTCGCAAGGAACATTTGCCATTCAACTCATTGCTGATTTGGTTATGATTACCGGTAATATCGGTAAGCCAGGTGCCGGAATGAATCCTTTAAGAGGTCAAAATAACGTACAAGGTGCAGCAGATATGGGTGCACAACCACATCAAGGTGCGGGTTACTTAGATGTGACGGACCCAGAAATGAATCACCGGTACAATACATTTTATAAAAGAGAAGTACCAAGTCATATTGGATACAAAATTCCTGAAATGTTCGATGCAGCCATAAATGGCGACTTAAAAGCGCTTTGGATTATTGGGGAAGATGTGGTTCAAACTGATCCGAATACAAACAAGGTGATCAAAGCCATGGAAAGTGTTGACTTATTGGTCGTGCAAGAGTTGTTTATGACTGAAACGGCCATGCGTGCAACAGTAGTTTTACCTGGTGCAAGTTTCCTTGAAAAAGAGGGCACATTTACGAATGGCGAAAGACGTATTCAACGGGTAAATAAGGTGGTCGAACCGTTAGAAGGGACTAAGCCTGATGGTCAAATAATCATTGACATGATGAACCGTATGGGTTACGAACAACCAGATTATACGGCTAAAGGGATGTTAGAAGAGATTTCTCAAATCGTTCCATTCTTTGCTGGTGTAAAATGGGATGAGTTAGGTCAAAATGGAAAACAATGGCCTGTTAAACCAAATGGCGAAGACACGCAAATGTTACATATAGAAGAGTTCAAAAACGGCAAAGGACAGTTTGCGTTTTATTCGTTTAGCGAGTCAAAAGAACTGGAGAAATACAGTAAAGATTTCCCATACATCATTACCACCAATCGGGAGTTAGAGCATTACAACTGTGGGGCTATGACACGACGAACGGGTAACGTGGATATTTTAACGGAAGACGTCTTGCTGATTCATCCAGATGATGCAACTAAAGAAGGCATTGCAGATGGCGAGTTTGTATGTGTTGAATCGCCAAGAGGAAAGGTCGATATCAAAGCCTTGGTGACCGACGAAATGAAACCCGGTATCTTGAGTTCAACATTCCACTTCCCTGAAGTGATGCTAAACATCATCACATCAGACGAACATTGTTCTGAAGCGATGTGTCCTGAGTATAAGGTGGTGAGTTGTCGCTTAAGAAAAAGTAAAGGCAAGTTCAAGCAAATGGCAGAGGCTAGCACAGTTGTAACAAACTAGTGAAAAGTTTTACCTGACGGTTGAAAGGCATAAACAAAAAAAGCCCTAATCATATGATTAGGGCTTTTTTAATATCGTAAAACGGGATTATTTACCGCCGTCTAATTCGTCTTGCCAAGCTTTTAGCTCGTCCCAGTTTCCAGCAGCAGCCATTTCAGCTTGCTTTGGCCATGTTCCTGGATCGTGTGCCTTGAAGTTGCCTTCAGCAGCATCTAAGATTGCTCTAATGTCTTCTGCAGATTTAGTTGCCAACGTTGCAAACGAGTCAACACCTGCTTCATTTAAAACAGTTGCGATTTTAGGACCAATGCCTTCAATCTTGTTTAATTTATCAGCAGCCTTTTTTGCTGCAGTTGGTGCCTTTTCTTTTGTTTCAGCCTTCGTAGCTTTTTTCGCAGCTGCAGGAGCTTCTTCTTTAGCTTCCGCTTTTGTCGCTTTCTTTGCAGCAGGTTTAGAAGCCTTGCTCAAGTTTTTTGCAACTGTTAAAACGTCGTCCTCTAATATAACTCCAGACTCTTCCTTATAAGGAGAAGCCACAAAATTGCGTCGGATGTTTCGCTTAATCGCTAAGGTTCTTTCTTTAGCTTTTGTTTTATTTCTTCTTGCTTTACGCTCTAATCTTGTTACTGCCATCTCAAAAAATTTTCGCAAAAGTAGGGGTTTTCCTGTTCAAAAACCGCAAGTAATTTTCTTTTTTTCGTCTTTTGTTTTATTGAATTCAAATTAATTAAAAATAGCACAGAATACGACCGAAAATGACCAACAAGTACATAGGTTATTTACTTTTGCACACGTTATAAAATGAGAATTGTAATTGCTGGTGCTGGGGAAGTTGGTTTCTATTTAGCGAAACTGCTTTCAAACGAGTCACACGACATCGTATTAATCGACGACAATCCCAAAATTCTATCCCGTGTACAGGATGGTTTGGATGTCATTGCTATAAAAGGGGATGCCTGCTCAATTAAAATACTTAAAGAAGCCGAAGTCCAAAGTGCAGACCTGTTAATTGCGGTTACGTCTTCCGAGAAAATTAATTTCATGGTGTCGACAATTGGTAAGCAATTGGGAGTTGCCAAAACCATCGCCCGCGTAAACAACACGGAATTCTTAGATCCAAAGTGTACCATTGACTTCAAGCAATTGGGTATCGATGTAATGATATCGCCTGAAGAACTAGCCTCCAAAGAAATATGGCGACTGATTAAACGGTCGGCGTTTACAGATGCCTTTGAGTTTGAAATGGGCAAGTTGGTACTCGTTGGGATAAACTTGGACAATCATGCACCTGTTGTCAATAGAACAATTGATGAGACAGCTGCATTGAATCCGAATTTTAATTTTATTCCTATCGGCATTCAACGAGATGGCGAGACCATGGTTCCAAGAGGAGATACAACATTTCTATTCGGCGACCATATTTACTTTTTGTCGCTTCCTGCAGGTCTGGAAGAAATTATAAATCTAACCGGTAAAGAAGAACATCGAATCAAGAACGTGATGATGTTAGGCGGAGGCAAGGTTGGCCTGAACGCCATTAACAAAATCAGGAAGAAAAGAAAGATCAAAGTGATCGAACAAAATGCTGAACGATGCATGTCTATCGCCGACGAATACTCAGACGTTTTGGTCATCAATTCTGACGGACACGACGTGCGCGTGCTGGAACAAGAGAATATTTCAGATATGGACGCTTATATCGCTGTTACAGGTAATTCTGAAACCAATATCATGTCTTGTTTGATGGCAAAGGCACATGGCGTGAAAAAGACCATTGCTTTGGTGGAAAACATGGATTATATCAATTTGTCTCAAACCATTGGTATCGATACACTCATCAACAAAAAACTAATAGCGGCAAACAATATCTTTAGGTATGTCAGACAGGGTGACGTGATTAGTATTGCTGCGGTGCACGGATTGGATGCTGAGGTTTTAGAGTTTAATGCCAAAGAAAAATCTAAAATTACCAAGGGCTTAGTTAAGGACTTAGATTTTCCTAAAAAAGCAATCATTGGTGGTATTTTAAGAAACGGCGTTGCACAAATGATTGGTGGTAACGACCAAATACAGCCAAACGACAAAGTTGTGGTCTTGTCTGAACATTCAGTTATCAAAGAAGTTGAAAAATTCTTTTAAGTCACATATTAATTGGAAACTGATTTCCAATGTCATTGGGCTGCTGTTCATGCTCAACGGTTTGTTTATTCTTTTTTGCCTGCCCACAAGTATCTATTATTTAGAAGGCGACACCTACCCAATATTGATCTCTTCGGCCATAAACCTAAATCTCGGGTTTATGCTTTGGTATTTTTCAAGAGAACACGAGAAGAAATTAAGACAAAAAGACGGCTACCTTATCGTTACCTTAGGTTGGTTGGCACTTTCATTAGGAGGAAGCTTGCCATATATGTTGAGTGGTATAATTCCCAATTTTACCTCAGCATTTTTTGAAACAGTGTCCGGCTATACCACAACCGGAAGCTCTGTACTGAACAACATTGAAGGTGTTCACAAAGGTATATTGCTTTGGAGAAGCCTTACCCAATGGATGGGGGGGATGGGGATTATCGTATTGACGGTTGCTATTTTGCCTATTCTTGGCGTTGGAGGTATGCAGTTGTTTATGGCAGAATCTCCGGGGCCGTCAACGAGTAAATTACACCCCAGAATTACGGAAACAGCAAAGCGTTTGTGGATTATCTATGCGGTGATCACATTGGTAGAGATTTTTGCGCTAAAAATTGCTGGTATGACGTGGTACGATGCAGTCAATCATTCGTTTACAACGGTTTCTACGGGCGGTTTTTCAACAAAAAATGCCAGTATAGCGGCCTATAATTCACCCGCTATTGAATATGTAGTCAGTCTGTTTATGTTCTTTGGGGGCCTAAATTTTACGTTGTTCTACTTTATTATTAAGTTGAAGTTTTCTGAAATAATTAAAAACGAAGAGTTCAGGTTTTATGGTGGGTTGGTCATTTTTGCCATCATTGCAACTACCGCGTCACTGCTGTTTCTTGATGTAAGTGACTTTGAACAGGCGTTCAGAGAGTCGGTATTTATGGTAATCAGTATTGTGACCACCACGGGTTTTGCTACAGCGGATTATACCACCTGGGGCTATTTCTTGACCCTGACTTTTTTCTTGTTAATGTTTTTTGGAGCGTCAGCTGGTTCTACTTCCGGTGGAATTAAGATTGTTAGACACATGTTGATAGCCAAAAACGGGATGGCTGAGTTAAAACGAATATTACACCCAAGTGCGATTATTCCGGTGCGCTACAACGGAAGAGCTGTTGAGCAGAAGATTATCTATAATATCCTCGCGTTCTTCTTTATTTACCTCACGGTTTTTGCACTGGGAACCATTGTCATGACGTTTTATGGTTACGACTTGGTTACAGCGGCTGGAGCTACAATCTCCTCGTTAGGGAACATCGGTCCAGGAATAGGAGGGGTAGGGCCTTCGCACAACTTTTCAGCATTCCCTGAGTCTGCTAAAATTTTCCTTAGCTTTTTAATGCTCCTAGGGAGACTCGAATTGTTTACGATGTTGCTGCTTTTAATGCCAGCCTTTTGGACTAAGACATAAGCAAAATGAAAATGGTTTCTGTTGTCTAGATGATTAGTAACGCATCACCGTAACACAAGAAATTGTACTTTTCCTTAATCGCAGTACTATAGATTTCGTGTGTTAAATCCACATCATCCAAGAACGCACTGGTCAACATCATTAATGTTGATTCTGGTTGATGAAATCCAGTTAAGTATGAATTGGCAATTTTGAAATTGTGTGGTGGGAATAAGAATTTGTCTGTCCATCCATCAGCACCGTTTAATTTGCCAAAAGCAGATACAGAAGATTCTAATCCTCTCATTACACTTGAGCCTACAGCACAAACACGTTTCTTATTTTCTTTTGCGTTGTTCACTTGATTCGCCACTTCATCAGTAATGCTAAATTTTTCTGAATCCATTTTGTGTTTGGTCAAATCTTCAACCTCGACATTTCGAGACGAACCAAGACCAATGTTTAGGTTCATTTTGGCAAAATTTACGCCTTTGATTTCAAGGCGCATCATGAGCTCTCTAGTAAAGTGCAATCCTGCTGCTGGTGGAGCTATAGCGCCTTCAGTTTCAGCAAAAATGGTTTGATATCTTTCTTTGTCTTCTGCTTCAACAGATCTGTCAATGTATTTAGGAAGTGGTGTTTCTCCAATTCTGTCAACAACCGCTTTAAAATCATCAGCCGAACCGTCAAACAAGAAACGGATGGTACGACCACGAGATGTTGTGTTGTCAATAACTTCTGCAACTAAATCGTCTTCTCCAAAAAACAATTTATTTCCCACGCGAATTTTTCGAGCAGGATCTACCAATACGTCCCATAATCGCAATTCAGGATTAAGTTCACGTAATAAAAAAACCTCAATTCTAGCACCTGTTTTCTCTTTGTTTCCAAACAAACGCGCTGGGAAAACTTTTGCATCGTTCAATACCAAAACGTCGCCTTCATCAAATATGCCTAAGAGTTCTTTAAATTCTTTGTGCTCAATAGAACCGTCTTTTCTATTAACGACCATTAAACGAGAGTCGCCTCTATAGCCAGCTGGTTTTTGAGCAATTAGATTTTCAGGAAGTTCAAATTTGAATTTAGAAAGTTTCATGCAGAATTTTTATGTCCGAATTAAAGCCTGCGAAGGTAAATATTTATCGGGAAATAAGATTCAAGAATTGTCGATATTTCAGTATGCTGATGAAGTGTAAAGCCTTTACTGCACTTTTAGGATAAGATCGCTGTGGTCGTCGTGCTATCCGAACCATATTAATTCAGTTCTGATCTAGGTGTTAGGCTTCAATGTTGTCCGTATTGTGGTAGGCAGCTAATCCATCAATTGGTTTTTTTACAATTCTCCCTATTGAGAATCCCAAATCGTGAGCAACTCTAGTCAACTCATCTTTAAAATAATGTGCGATGGAGCCAACAAAACTTACCGGGACAGAAGTGTATTCAGGATGGCTGATGATATGTATTTCTGCAAATTTGCGCAGTCCATCGTAAATCATGGTTTTGATCCAGTCATCTTGTTGATGCGCCGAAGCAAATTTCATGAAAGAGGCAAGGTAAACGTTTGCATTGGGCCTGTTGTAAACGGCAAACAAAATGGACTCTTTGTCAACTCGATATTCTTTATAAAACGCTTCGGTTAGATGAGTTGGCATCAAACCATATAAAAACGTGGACAGTAAAATTTTTCCAAAATAAGAACCGCTGGCTTCGTCTCCAAGTACATATCCCAATGCTGGTATCCTGCTATGCACCTGCACGCCGTCGAAATAACATGAGTTAGACCCGGTTCCAATTATGCAAACGATTCCAGGTTGATTACCTGTCGTTGCATATGCTGCCCCGTCCAAATCTTCTTTAACACTTACAACGGAGGCGTTAGAAAACGTTGTTGTAAGCGCATTTATCAATATTTGATTGCGATTTGCGCTACTACAGCCAGCACCATAGTAATATATTTCTTCAATATCGTTCTTGACCGACATTAATTGGTTGTTCGTTTTTAACCGTGATATGATGAAATCTTGAGAATGGAAAAAGGGATTAAATCCTATTGTTTTTGCAATGCTCTGTTCGTTATTACCGACAATCATCCAATCGCACTTGGTTGATCCGCTATCTGCTATTAGTTTCATATTTGTGTCTATATGCTCATTAACAATAATATTGGCTTACAGGATGGTTTAAATTTTAAGTGCCAGAGGGCGTCAAAATTGTATATTCCAATCATTTATGTAAATAGTTAAGCCGCTTTCTATACTTCAATTATAACTTTATTGTAATAAAAACCATAAGTTATAGTAATATTTACCTTAAGTTTTATTTACTTCGTGCTAACAAATAATCGATTGCATGTGTTGCAATCATTTTTTAAAGACAAAAAAGAGAATAAAAAAAAGAATTATGATTAAGAATTTTACATTTTCGTTCTTGATGCTAGCAGCTACTTTAAGCTTCGCACAAGGATATGACTTGCCGTTAACTTGGGATGATGGTGCTGTGACTTATGGAGTTGTAGACTTCGGAGGGAACGCTTCAACAATTATGGTAGACCCTGCCGATGCTAACAATATGATTGTTAAGTCGGAAAAAACTGCTGGTGCACAAGGTTGGGCTGGAACTACGATTGGAGTAGACGTTTCTGGTACCGTAACTAGTTTTTCTAAAAAAATACCATTTACAAACACCGATACTAAGATGAGTATCAAAGTAATGTCTCCAGACGCTGGAATCACAGTACGCTTTAAGGTAGAGGATGCCTCTGATCCTACAAAATCCGTAGAAACAGAAGCTAAAACTACAAAAGCAAATGAGTGGGAAGTTTTGGTTTTCGACTTTTCGAAACAAGCTGATGGTACTGCATTATTGGATTTAAACAAAACGTATAACAAAGGTTCTGTTTTCTTCAACTTTAATGTTGACGGTGCTACTGCTGGTGCTAAAACTTACTACTGGGATAATGTTGAGTTTATGACAGCAGGTCCTACTAAAGATCAAATCAACTTACCGGTAACTTTTGAAGATACTGCTGTTGATTACACATTAACTGATTTTGGTGATATGGTTTCTACCATTGTAGCAGATCCTGCAGGTGGAACGAATATGGTTGCGATGTCTAAGAAAGTAGCAAGCAGCCCTACTTGGGCTGGTGTGACTGCTGGAACTCCATTTGGATTTAAAGATGCAATACCATTTACTGCTACAGAAACTAAGATGACGGTTAAGGTGTATAGCCCAGATGCAGACATTACAGTTCGTTTGAAAGTAGAAGATGCTGGAGATCCAACGAAATCTTGTGAGACTGATACAAAAACAACTAAGTCGGATGCATGGGAAGACATGGTATTTGACTTTTCAAAACAAGCTGACGGTACTGCAGCACTGGATTTAATGATTACATACAGCAAAGCTTCTTTGTTTTTCAATTTCGGAGTTGATGGTGCTACCGCTGGAGAAAAGACTTACTACTGGGATGACATGATGTTTGGCGAGCCAGACAATTCATCTGTAAAAGAATTAACTTCAACTACGCTTTCTTATTTCCCTAACCCTGTAACAGATGTGATTAACATCAATGCAAATGCAACCATTAACAAGGTTATCGTTTCTAATAGCTTAGGTCAAGTAGTAGCTCAAATTGATGCAACTGCATCTCAAGTTGCTGTTGATATGAGTGCTTACGAAAATGGATTATACGTGTTTGTTGTAGAAACAAACAATGATACAATTAGCTTCAAAGCAGCTAAGAATTAAGAATCTTAACAAAAAACCGAGAACGGTTTAACTTTTCAGACGAGCCACTAAGGAAACTTAGTGGCTTTTTTGTTGCTTAATTTTTATAGATAAGTTGGTCTTTATTTGACCAAGAGATTAATGCAATTGAACTGAATAGAACTGATTTCTCCTGTACGTGAGAAGACTTTATTGGATAATACTGAAGACAACTCATGACCCTGAATCACTTCAGTTTGGTCGTGACTAAATCGAACTGTTATTTGCTCAGCGTCACTGTTTTGATATACCACAGGTATTTGGCAATAGGTGAATGCTAAGGCATCATCTGGAAGTGATATGCTTGTTAGCTCGTTGTCAAGGTTGTAGTAATCAAATTTGCTTGATTCAGCGAAGAATTCCGCACTTCTTAGCAATAATGGCTCAAAGCATATTTTACCATCGCGTATCACGACGCCAAATTCTGCCCAGCGATTTATTAAATCCTCTTTTACCTGACCAGTCATACCTGGTTGTTGCGCTCCTGCGTTTCCAGGTGTGTGTGAATAGGCGTCTGTTGGGAAGGCACCATATACTTGCGGGGACTTATTCACCCCAATTCCTGCTCGAATCTCATAATAATGCTGTACTAAGTTACCTAATATTTGACTTGATGCGCCTTTATGATAGGCCGAAATGATGTTTTCTTGAACCGCCAACAGTAATTTAGAAACCATATGCCAATAGATAGATCCAAGCCCTTCGTATCCATAGAAAGTACCTGACCGACCAGTGAAAGATTTGTGGTCAAAAATTTCTTCGAATATATCTAGTACTTCTTGTCTATTTGCATCTACAAGTGCCGCATACCCTGCGCTGGAAAGGTTGTCTAATACCTCACTTACGTCATTTGCATTGTTTATGTCTCCATTAAAATGATAGTCACCAGCCTCATCCACAAGAATCAACGAAGTATTCGCATCTGACTCGAGTTGTTGAAACAAGTCAACCTTGGAAGTTGCGGTTTTGGGTATTGTATTTTTATCAATAAAAAACGGTAATTGGCGATCTGGATACAATAGATAACTATACTGGTCTGCACGGAACATCTGACTCGATTTAAGTGCATCAAGTATGTTGCTCGCTTCTTGAGGCTCGATAATACCTGAGCTAAGAACGGCCACCTGACCTTCCAACATTTCGTATAAATGGTCGATGCCTACCGTTTTATCTTTAAAGTCAACCACATTGTATGCGTGATACAAGGCATCTTGTCTTTTATTCTGCGCAATCGTAGCATCTATATATCGTAAGGATACCGCCAATAATTCTGAAATCTCTGCTGTGTTTATTGTTTCTTTTTCTGCTTTAAAACCGGCATACGCTTGTCGACGGAAATATTCACCTATCTCACCGATAGCTGCAGTAAATTCAAATCGTTCAGCATCTGAAAACCCTTTTTCTAAAGTTGGTACATGTTCTTCATACGTCTCCTTTAAGGATTGAATCATGCGCGCAACGGGTCTATTGATTACCGTAGTTGGCTGTTTGTCTGCGTCAATGATTTGTTGCGTAAAACAAATAAACCTTCGTAAATAGTACAACGTGACCATAGACACACCGTTACCTACTAACGCATTATTTGCGTCATTCCATTCGGGTCGTTGTGTGTTTAGCCAAATACCTGCATCAGGTATGAAGTTGTAGAGCTTTGTGCATAGTGCGACCATCAATTTCTCTGTCATACTTGCACGCACAGGCGAATTGTCACGGTGTAAGGCTAGTTTCCCATCAGCACCAATCTCTTTAACCTTTTCTGCTATTTTTTGTTCTGCAGCATAGTCGTACACAATGGTATCACGCGGATTTTCCACTATCGCATCAAATTCTTTAATTCGGTACGGAACGTTGGCATAAACAAACAACTCGGTGGTTAGCATGTCAGACAACAGATTGGGGAAGTGAGCTTCACATATTTCTAAGAGTTTAGTCAGGTAGATAATCTGATGGTCACCCCAATATCCAATGTAAGACCATGGGTCATGTTCGTCTGCGACTTCCCAATCCAATCCTTCTTTAAATATGCGATAAGGATTGTAGCCATCTATGGTCGAGGCATTTAAAAACTTGCTAATAAAGCCAAACGTATAGTCAGGAAAAGTTAATGCAAGACCCTCCCAGTTTTGAAAGATGTCGCGCCAATTGCCTTCATAGTTTCTAATTTTTTCCCCTTCCTTGTTTTGTGTTTCGATAGAGAAGTAATTCCAAGGTCTACTAGGGTCGCCATGACGTCGACTAAAGAACAATGGTAAATATTCATTTGTCAATCTCAATAAATCAACATCACCCTGGTCTTTTACAAGTTGTATGAATGATTTGAGCTCAAGTTCGGCATCAAGATCTTTAAAGAACTGTGCATTGTTATCATATACCTTCTTATTCATCGAAGCAATGTGCGACTCATAATCAGAACGATATATGCAGTATTGGTCGTCAAATATTCCACCACGCATGATGTTAAACAGCACGTTAGAGAAATGCCTTCCAGTACTTAAATCGTCATTAGTCTTTTGAAGTCCATCTGCTTTTGCCACCAATTTTTTGAGGTCCATAGTGGTGTCCCAAATATCCTGTGTCAGTTCTGATACAAGTGAATCATTATTTTCAATTTGCGATTTAAGGTTGATTACCTCAGCATGATCCTGATTCACTTCGCAGACGGTGTGCCATGTTGTTTCTTCGCTGGCGTTCAACGTTACTTTGGCCGACAAGAAATACGCACCTTTTTCAGCACGTACATCACTTTCTTGTTCTATGGTTTGTCCTAGTCTAAAGGCTTTTAATTGGGTTGAAGACAACAGCGTTTTGTCTCTTGACAAGCCCGATGACCAAATCGTTGTGCAAGACAACGATTCACTTGGTTCGGCCCGGTCTACAATCATTGCGCTCAACGAATAAATACCCATACCGCTTGCAGGGTCTAACTCACATTTCTTGTACGCATCTACAAGCGTGCTTCGTGAAGCTTGTAAATCTGTATCCACACCATAAGGAAGTACGTTTTGAACGCCATCTAAAATTTCGCAAGCAATGTGTGCATCACTTGTGTTTTTCAAACACGCGCGTTTGACAAAACCGAATTTTTCAGAAAAAGTCCACATGTACTGAAATGACAAGCCATGCGTGTTATGAATTTCTTCAAAAATTATTTTGCTACCAATCCTGTTTTTGTAGAGATTTCTCGTAATGTTTTCGCCCACATTGCGATCAGAGAATGGTTCCCAAAATCTTTTAGATACATCGTCAAACCGAATAATTGTCTTGCTTCCAGTAATGTCGGCAAGGTCAATTATTTTGTCATCTGTGTAATACGGGAATAATGATGACCCAGCATTTTTTCTGCCGGCAGTCATGCCTCCGTTGCTTGCAATAAATAGCCAATGGTCACTTGGACTGACTATGGTCATGAAAAACGGGCGTATCGAATCGCTATTCGAAATTTTATAAAACTGTTCACCGTCGATATTGACGTATGCACCTGTCGACTCTATATTAGACATTAAATTCTTTTACTTTACTTTTTTTGAGGTATTACAATTATTGATTTACAACGATAGTCTGTATCGCATTTTTGTCAATCAAAATTGATTGTTGTTTTTTGTCTATGATAAGGTTATAGCGTATAGGGCTATCAGATTCGTTAAATACGATGACTACGTCAGAGCCGTCTTTGTTTTTTGCTGCAGTAGCCATTAGCAATCCTTGTTTTGTTTCTATCTGTGTTCTTAACGCTTCAGGACGAATAAACTTACTGAAGTGACTAAGTACATAATACAACGGTGTGAAATACACTTCATCAGACGTCGTGTTTACAATTACCGGTGCAATACACCAGTTACTAGCTAAGTTAGGGCCTCCATTCTGGTCGAGAACCATGTTCCAATCAATCCAACCTTCAACCCAGTTATTCATACAACCGATTATGTCTCGCGCATATCTGTAGC
This sequence comes from uncultured Bacteroidia bacterium, assembly GCA_905478335.1. GTDB lineage: Bacteria > Bacteroidota > Bacteroidia > NS11-12g > UBA9320 > UBA987. The sequence goes on from CAJQIC010000014.1 coordinate 55,519, forward strand.
ACGGAACATATTTCGGATGGTCTTTTTTGTCTTCTTCCTTGGCCCAATCCCAGCCCCAGTCTGTTGCTTCTTTGCTCCAATACCAGGCATCGTCTTTCCAATGTGGTACTTCAGCATCTATACAACCTTCGGTATGTATAATATGTTTGTTAGGGGCGTAATTATGTGTTGAGGTTAGTGATTCTGGATACCAGTCTATCGTGCTGGTATACCAGTGTACTGCCGTACCGTATATGTATGGAGCCAAGCTCGAATCAGTTAAAAGGACGGACGCCCATTCATCTAATTCTTTACCGCGGTTCTGGTCGTATACCAATATCTTAGCATCGATGCTGTCTTCCTTCAATTGTGGGCCTAAATGGTGTTTTACAAAGTCGGCGGTTTCTTGAGGTGTAAAGTGCATACTCTCCCAATTTGCGTCGTTACCCAAAGGTTCATTCTCTACAGTAAACCCCCAAATGTCTATGCCTTCTTCACTATAGGCTTGTGCATATTTCGAAAAGAATTTTGCCCATGTACCATAGTATTTTTTTTCGAGTTTTCCGCCATTCCAGGTTTTATTGTCCTTCATCCAGATCGGCGCCGTCCAAGGGGAAGCAACAATCTTAAATCCTTCTGAGGAGATGGCCTGTGCTTGCTTAATCATAGGGATCAAGTCCGCCGTATCTTCTGCGATACTAAACGACTCCAGGGCCGTGTCACCAGCAATAGGGGCATAACTGTAGTGATCTATAGAAAAATCGCAGCTGTTCATGTGCGTGCGTGTTAAACTGTATTGAGCACCTTCCGAAGAAAAATAGGCTTCCATTATTTGGTTGCGTTTTTCGGCACTTAACTGGTTTAACAAAGTTGCGCTCGATTCTGTAAACGCCCCACCAAAACCGGTTATCGTTTGGAATGTTTCACCTGTGTTCACTACTATTTCTTCAGCCCAAGCCTCATTGGACGCTGATGTTGTAATTTGCTTTAAATTATCTCCAGCCGCGCTGGTTTGATAAACGGTGATAGCCATTTCTTCAGTCTTTTTTTTGTTGCATCCAAACAGCAACAAAAAAACCATGATACACATGGTGTACGGCGTTAACTTTTTCATATTAGCAATTATTTGAGGTCGTATACCCGAACATAATCTAGGATGTACTCTGGTGATTTCATGTTAGGGTCAAGGCCTCTTGCGCCTCCCCATCCACCACCAATGGCTAGGTTCAGAATAATATCTTGTGGTTTGCTGAAAGGCCATTCTAAGTCATCAGCATTTTTATCATACGTGTAATAGCGTTTTCCATCCACTAACCCATAAATCACATCAGGATGCCACTCAACCGCATAGGTGTGAAAAGAATCGGTCATGTTATTTAGGGTTGTGTCGCTGCCAATTTGATTTCCTTGTTTGAAGTAATACTTTCTTGTATGGCAGGTGGCATGGTTTAAACCAGCATAAGTGGTATCATTAATTTCGTATCCAACGCATTCAAGTACATCAATTTCTCCACAATATGGCCACGAAAGTTCGTCCTTGTAATTAGAACCTAGTAACCAACCAGCTGCCCAAGTTCCACGGTCGTGGGGTACCTTAGCTCGAAATTCAATCTTACCATATTTAAAACCATATTTGCCTTGTGTGGTCAATCTCGCAGACGTCCAGGTAGAGTCAGACTCATTCTGGTGTGCTTGGATAATGAGGTTGCCATTCTCTAGACGCGCTGTTTTTTTGTCAAACGCCGTATAGTATTGAAGTTCATTGTTACCCCAACCCCAGTTGCCAATGTTGTAAGACCATTTTGAGGTGTCAGGCAGTCCACTGCCGTCAAACTCGTCTGACCAAACCAACTCCCATTGGTCACCTTCCATTTTTTGTTCGACTACTTCGTATGTCGAATCATGCACGATGATCGGTTTGAGTTTTATCCAGTCTATTTTAACCGTATCGTTTTTTGCATGGATTTTAAACGGATGAGATCCTTGTGATAAGGGCGACCCAAACCTGTAGGAAGAATGAAACGAATTGTCGTGATCAAAGCCAATGTCTCCTGTAATGTTGTAGGTTCGGTCATCGGTATTGTTTATATAATCTTCAATCCAAATCCTACCATTTTTTGAAGACCCCATCACCTCAACTTCGTAGCGTCCAGTAGTCGGAACATCTACATCAATGGTAATGAAGTTATCTGGAGCTATACTTACATATGTCTCTGTTTTTTGCACGTGTTCGCTGCTGGACAGATAGTTTTCTACCTGTATCAAATTGTCCTTAACATCTTTCGCAGCTTGTTTGCAACCGATGAATGACGTCATAATGCCAAGGTAAGCGAACGCCTTGTTCCTCTTGATTTTTTGGCGTTGAGATAATAATCTGTTATACATCTGCTTAAGTAGTTTTAACCAATTGTTCTTCTAATTCTTCTAACGACTTTCCTTTAGTTTCCGGAATCACTCGGACGATAAAGATGAGGCCTAAGAACGCAAATACGCCGTATATGAAAAATGTACCCGCATTACCAAGTGTTTCTAGCTGCCAAGGGAAGACCCACTGAACCACGAAGCTTACGGCAGAATTGATAACACCAACAAAAGAAATCGCAATTCCTCGAATACGGTTTGGGAATAATTCTGAGAATAGCACCCACATAACTGGCCCAATAGAAATGGCAAATGAAGCTACAAATCCCAAAATGCCAACCAATATCAGTTTAGGATTCATTTGAATCGCAGCCTTTATTATTTCGGATTTATGTGCAGATAAAACCTCGGCATCTATACTTGATGCCAAGGCCTCGTTAAAGGCAATGTCAGATTCGTACATTTTACCGGCTATACCTTCTAAACCAGAGAGGTCAACGTTCTCTACCAAACCAGTAATAGAATCAACAGGTAATGTGTATGAAGCCGAATTAAAGCCGTATGATAATAAAAACAGGCATATAGTCATGCCAGCAACACCTATACTCAGTAATGGCTTACGACCAAGCCTATCGATCAACATCAAGGCTAAAACAGTAAAAACTAAGTTCGTTAACCCCACCAGTATGGCTTGAATAAACGATGCATCGGTTCCTATTCCCGATTGTTCGAAAATCATAGGGGCATAGAAAAAAACGGAGTTTATGCCTGTGATTTGCTGCAATACAGCAACGACAATGCCAATAACAAGAACCAATCGCATAGCAGGTTTGAATAGCTCTCCAACGCCTACCTTGGCTTTGTTTTTGTCTTGTTCGATATGGTCCTGAATTTCTTGAACCGTTTTTTCTGCTTCCTCTGGGTTTGAAAACTTGCTTAGCACTTTTTTGGCTTCATCGTACCTTCCTCTTAAAATTAGCCACCTTGGACTAGTAGGTACGAAAAACAAACCGAAGAAGTATAAAATGGCTGGTACGGTCTCCAATCCGAGCATCCATCTCCAGTTGTTTTCATCTATTTTTAGATTTGCCACCCACGAGGCATCACTTTTACCCAATTGAAGAATGAGGTAATTTGTGAAGAATGCCAACGAAATACCGATAACAATGTTAAGTTGGTTAAATGACACCAACCTGCCTCTTATCTCTGGTGGAGCCATTTCAGCAATGTACATTGGAGCGAGAATCAAAGATGCACCAACACCAAAGCCACCAATCATTCTTGCAACAACCAAAAAGGTGTATGTAGGGGCGAAAGCCGATGCGAATGCTGATATGGCATATAAAATGGCCGCATAGCGCAGTACCGTTCTTCTGCCAATCTTGTCACTTAGCGGTCCAGCCACCAGCATAGCAAGGGTTGCAGTGACGGTTAAAGAGGCAACAGACCAACCTAATTGAAGCTTAGTTAGTCCAAACTCTGGCTCAATAAATTTTATTACCCCGGAAATGACGGACGCATCGAACCCCATGAGTAAGCCTCCAAGGGCTACAATCATGGCGATCATCATGATAACTGGATTTTTTGTTTTCATATCTGTATTATTGAATTCTCAACACATGAAAATGACCTTATTTTCATTGAAAGTCGAAATAAGTGTAATTTTCTTAAAGTAAAAAGTACTATAAGTTTTTTTTTATATGTTTGTGCATATCATTATTACAAAATGCACAAGAAAAATCCAGATACATACTTCCTTTCAGAAAACAACTTACCATTTTCAGATTTCCTACATTTTGGGATGTCAACGGACTGTGTCATCTTTGGTTACAAGAATAAATCACTTCGTGTTTTACTGATACAGAGGGGCGCAGAACCTTTTATAGATAATTGGGCCATCCCTGGGGATTTGGTATATCCCAATGAAGACCTAGATTCTTCAGCCACTAGAATATTACAGCACCTTACCGGATTAGAAAACATCTATTTCGAACAATTCCACACATTTGGTACCGTGAACAGACACCCTGTTGGTCGGGTCATAACAATTGGCTATTACTCGCTAGTTCGAACTGACAATCACAAACCTGTGGCATCTACCTGGGCCAAAGATGTAAAATGGTTTGATATCAATGAACTACCTCCCTTGGGTTTCGACCACGAGGAAATTGTACATAAGGCGCTAGAACACTTGAGAAAGAAAGTAAGAACGGAACCAATAGGTTTCGAACTTTTGCCGGCAAAATTCACGCTGCTTGAATTGCAAGGTGTTTACGAGGCACTGTTGAATATGAGATTTGACAAACCAAATTTCAGAAAGAAAATTTTAAGTATGGATTTAATAACCCCATTAAATGAAGTTGAATCGAATGTGGCGCACAGACCTGCCAAATTATTCAATTTTGACAAAGAACGATATGATGCAAGAAAGAAAAATGAAATCAGTTTTGAACTATAAAAATATACTCTTGAGTCTGCTTGCAATGGTGTTTTACACCAGTGCAAGTGCACAGGCCGTAAAGGTCGAAGTAAAAAAGGTTGACGGAGACTGGGAATTGTTCCGAGATGGAAAACCCTATTACATTAAAGGTGTGGGGGGGCAAGTATACCTGGATAAGGCGGTAGAGATTGGAGCGAATTCCATTAGAACGTGGAGTATAGAGAATGCACAGAAATATTTGGATGCAGCGCATGAACATGGTTTAACCGTAACCATGGGATTATGGGTTCAGCATGAGCGTCATGGATTCGACTATAACGATGAAGCTGCAGTCAGCAAACAACTAGAGTATTTCACAAGAAAGGTCAAGGAGTTTAAAGATCACCCAGCTTTGCTTATGTGGGGTGTTGGTAATGAGGTAGATTTATTTTATAGCAATACCAAAGTATGGAATGCAATTCAGGACATCTGTGAGATGATACATCGAGTCGACCCAAATCATCCAACAACTACGGTAACTGCTGGATATGATTCTACAGAAACGTCTCTCATTCTTCAAAATGTGCCAGATCTTGACATCTATGGAGTAAACACCTATGGTGATTTAAAAAAAGCGGTAGACGATATGCATAGATTTGGCTGGCCTGGGGCATACCTAATTGCGGAATGGGGACCAAACGGACATTGGGAGACAGCTAAAACCAAATGGGGTGCTCCTATAGAGCAAACCTCTAGCGAGAAGGCAGACAGTTATGAAGAGCGAAATAATTATATCAATGCAGATAGTTTAAAATGTGTTGGTTCCTACGTATTCCTTTGGGGACAAAAGCAAGAAACTACGGCTACGTGGTACGGCATGTTTAGTGCAGACGGAGAAAGTACAGAATCTGTAGATAGACTGCATATCGATTGGCGGGGTGAAAATCCAAAAAATGGATCTCCCAAAGTAATCAACTTTGCATTGCAATCGAATGGAAATGCAATTCCTAGTAACATTGTTGAATCTGGCAAGCGCTACACAGTTATTGCCAATTTTGAAGATCCTGATGGTGACAAACTTAAAATCGATTGGCAAGTAATTTCTGAAAGTACGGATACCAAAGCGGGTGGAGATGCTGAAAGTGCACCACCAAGTATTCCGGGATTAATTAAGTCTAAGAATAAGAATTCAATGGAATTTGTCGCTCCTAAGAAAGAAGGCGCATACCGTGTTTTTGTGTTTGCTTACGATCGAAAAGGACAAATGGGGTATTTCAACATTCCATTTTATGTAAAACCTGATCCCAACGCAACAACAACGATTAAGTTAAAAAAACGGACCTTAAATTACGAATACTAGATAGATGTTTCAACATTTGGCATCGCTAGATTTGGTCGTAATAGGAATATATTTCCTGTGCGTCTTTGGTATTGCCTTGTTTTTCTATTTAAAAAAGAAATTTAATAAGCGTAAAAGAAGCCCTGAATCTTATTTTTTGGGCGGAAGAAATTTAGGATGGTGGGTTATTGGCGCATCATTATTTGCCTCCAACATTGGCTCTGAACATTTAATCGGATTGGCTGGAGCTGGAGCTAAAGGAGAGCTCGCTGCTGGTCAGTTCGAAATCCTTGCTGCGTTGATGCTTCTGATTTTGGGCTGGTTCTTTGTCCCATTCTACATGAAAAGCGGTGTTTTTACCATGCCCGAATTTCTTGAAAGAAGATACAGCTCTTGGGCTCGGAACTACTTAAGCTGGATATCTATAGTGGCTTATGTGTTAACCAAAATATCCATTACCATAGCGGCAGGAGGCATCGTTTTTACTACGCTGCTTGGTATTAATTTCTGGACTGGTGCGTTACTGATTGTCATTTTTACGGGTGTGTATACCCTTATTGGTGGACTCAAAGTAGTCGTCTATACAGACTTCCTGCAAATGATTGTGTTAATAGGTGGTTCTATCGCGCTTACTTATTTTGGCTTAAAATCTTTAAATGGATGGGAGGGAGTTGTTCAAAATGTTCCAGAGGGTTCATTAAGTCTTTGGAAGAACATGCAGCATCCAGATTACCCTTGGACAGGCATACTGTTTGGGGCACCCATTTTAGGGGTTTGGTACTGGTGTACAGACCAATTTATCGTTCAACGCGTATTGGCAGCCAAAAAATATTGATCACGCTAGAAAAGGGACCATATTCGGTGGTTTCTTAAAACTATTACCCTTGTTTTTATTTGTCGTTCCAGGTCTGATTGCCTTGGCACTTTCTGTTGGAGACGATGCTTTA
>CAJQIC010000015.1 GCA_905478335.1 uncultured Bacteroidia bacterium
TTCTCAAACTTGTTGCCACCGGCACTACGGTTATAATAGTTAGTAATACCATAGTAAGGTCCTGCACTGTTACCTGTAGAACCATTCCACATTTTACTGTTTGAGAATGTGTTGTACGATCCATGATCTCCTGCAGATCTGTTAGACGAAGTCGAAGCAGAGAAAGCAATGTATGCTGTACTGTTTGAAGAACTTGTGTATTTAGAAACGATAAACTCACAATTGTCAAAAGTGTTGTAATCTGCATTGTTTTGCATCAAAACACATTTGGTCCTGTTACTCGTACCTGCTGCATCAATCTTTAGGTTGTTAACCGTGATACGGTCAGCACCATTTAGACGCATTACATGAGTAGAAGACGTTGTTGTGATTGTGTTACCATTACCATTAATAGTAATTGTGTTAGTTGCACTAACTCCAGAAATCGCACCAAAGGTTACCGATTCACTGTAAGGACCTGAAGAAGCAACCACATTAACCGTTACTGCACCTTTTACCCCGTTTGTTCCGAGGGCTGAGGCAAGGTCAGAAAACGATTTGAAGTTTGTTCCGCTAGTTGCAGAAGCTGCGTTGACGGTGTACGTACCGTCTAATTGTGCCATTGCCATTCCACTTACCAAAAGTAAGCTGACAGACATAAGCACTCCCCGATAAAGGGCCGAAAGCCATTTCGTGTTGTAATGTTTTTCCATTTTTACTTGTTAAATTAATAAATATATTACCTACTACGGACAGAGCAGAGCTTTGCCCAAGGGTTCAAATATATACGATTGACACCAAGAAAACCAAGGTTTTACGACGCATAACGACCTGAATGAAAAATGTATCAAAGAAATGCTATCCACTAAAGAGTGCGTGGATGCCCATTATTAAAGGCACTAGAAAGGATTTACACATCTCTCCATAAGCATGTCATTTTTTAAATAAATTCTCTGCACAGCTTCATAATTAGCCCCATTGGCAGTAAAATTTACTGAAATCACATAATTTATCTGTTTTACAAAACAAAATTGAGTTGCAATATTTGTTAATTGTGGAATACCATGTTGACCTATTATTAACAATACGAATACTTTCTAGTCAGACATGCGTCATTGACGCAATTTGCCAAAAAGCTTACCTTAACCCTTCAACGGATAACTTACAGGCAAAGCATGTTTTCTATCCGAATTCTGCAATTTGAGCCAAGACATCAATGGTTCAAAATATTTGACCATGGCCTCTGCACTCATATCTGCATTAAGGTGTTTTTTCAAATGGCTTCGCCAATCACAGTTTGCACCATCTTTCATCAATTCGTGAATAAACGCTCCTGTTTCTTTACTACCATAGTAATTGGTATTGTGTGGATCTTGTTTAAGGATGTTTGTCGCAATATGGTCGTGGAATTGAAATAACAAAACGTTGCTCAATGCATAATCATAGTATTGTGCCGCATCATCATTGATGTGTGTTTTACTTGCAGCATCACAATACGTATCGTCTCGTTTAGTTGGCGGGGCAATACCTTGACAAGTCATTTTTAATTCCCACCATCGTTCGTTATAGGTTTCTTCCGACATTTCTTTGGCATAAAGATCGTGCTCAAATTCGGTCATGACGCCTGCACCCCAAGGTAATAATACCACATAGTCGAATGCCTCTTTCAGCAGTTGTTGCGTTGGATCAATCTGCTCATCCTCAGAAATCAATCCATATTGTTTTAAGAATGGAGGCTGCATGCTGGCCAAACCAATCAAAGTACCCATCGCTTCATGATAAGCTCGATTAGCCCCACCTCTCAGTATAATTGGCACGCTGTCGTTTGTATATGACATATAATAATATATATGACCCAGTTCGTGCAAGGTTGTTCCCCACCATCTTGTATTCGGAGTTATACTCATTAAGCTCCGAACGTCTTTGTCGTTATCCATGTGCCAAGCGGAGGCATGATTGTTTTTTTTGAATGTTGTATCATTTGGCAGCGGATACAAACTTGATTTTTCGTAAAAGCTTTGTGGTAGTTTGGGAAAACCAAGGCTAATATAAAAATCCTCGCCTTGCTCCATAATCCATTTGGCAGACTTTTGCCCCAAAGCCTCGTCTAGGTCAACACCGTCCGAATCAATCATGCTGCTCCATTCTTGTCCCCATCTATTAGGTAACCAATGGGCCGGGATCATCTCAGGTACAGGTTGGTCATATTTTTTTGCCAATTCATATCTTGCCCAGGTATGCAGTTCACGATATAACGGCCAAACATCTTGAATCAAGCCTCTACAGGTGCGCATCATTTCATCGCTCGACATGTCGTAATCAGACACCTGATATTGAAAGTAATCTTCATAGTCAAGGGCCTGAACAGTTGCGTTACGCAATCCACGTAAATCGGTCAAACCATGTTTCAATGATTTCCCAACTTCTTTACTGGCTTGCCATGCCAACAATCTTTCTTCCAAATCAGAACTGGTTTCTAAAATGGCATCGATGTCGTTGGCTGATACAGGTTTGTTATTCATTGTAAAAGTGTATCCGAACAAGTTTTGTGTCTGCGTGTTTTCAGCCTTAATTCTTTTCTTCACCAAATCTGAAGCGATTGCTGGATTGCTCCCTGCCGCGTAAAGAATCGTTTTTAGCTGACGAATTTGAACTGGTGTTAACTGAGATTCAATTGTCAAAAACCGCTTTGCTTTTGAGATATTCTCTTCACTGCCTGTAAACGCAGCCATCTTTTCAGATGCCACTTGGGCTGCTTGAGCGGTTATCGTATCGTCTTCAACAATATACGTATTCAATTTCCACTGCGCCTCACTGGAGGGAATCATTAACTCTTGATACGTTTTGTTATACCCATCTAGGTATTCCTGAACTTCTGCGACTGTAATTTCTGAAGTCGTTTTATCCGTTTGATTACAACCGAAAAAACAACAAACCACTATACATGCAACTGCTATTGAATATCTCATTAATAAAATGTTTTGGACAAATGTAATCAATCAGGTATTGAGTTAACTTAGAGTATCACACCTCAGTAAAATATCAAAATAATCGTTGGACTGAGGCCCAATTATCTCATTAAACGAATTGATAATGTTTTATTTGCACTAATCCTTTTGCATGGCTGAAGCTCAAAACAGACAACACCTTAGCCCCGAATCAGCGCTTACTGATTGGGTGAACAACTACAGTGATGTGCTATACGCTTATGCGATGAAACGACTTTCTGACGAAGGGTTAGCAAAAGACCTTGTCCAAGAAACTTTCATGGCTGCCTTTCAGTCTTATGAACGATTCGAGCACAGGTCAAAACCGAAAACATGGTTAACCTCCATTTTAAAAAATAAAATCATGGATCACTTTCGTCAGGTTTATAGACGGAAGGAGACTTCCATAGAGGGCGACTTTCAAATGTTTAACGAAGATGGTTCTTGGAAAACTGAAAACATTCCAACACCATGGGAGGAAACACATTTGTTGGACAACCCAGAATTTATCGATGTATTTGATTCGTGTGTTGATGCACTTCCCGAACGATGGGCGTCATCTATCCGAATTAAGTATTTAGAATCTGAAATGAATATTGAAGATTTGGGTGTGTCTAAAGCAAACTATTGGAAAATGCTTGAACGGGCGCGCACCCAACTAAGAAAGTGCATTGAAGTAAATTGGGTGCAACCCAACAAATAAAATAGAATAAAGAAAAAGATGTTTAGCATTTCATGTAAACGTGCTTCAGAGTTGGTTCATAAGAAACACAACGAAGGCTTGACAACCACTGAAAAATGGCGCTCAAAGGTGCATAGCAGCATGTGCTCGGCATGCAAAACATTTGAAAAGCAGACGGATCAAATTGAAATGATTATCAAGTCCAGAATGCAAAAACAAGCTTCAACCACTGTGGAAGATTTTAAAACCGACACCTTATCCAAAATAATTAAATAGATAATTTCTGTTTTTTCTGTCAGGTTTGTTAAAGAACCTCGACCACACTGTTTAATTGATTAAAAAATTTAACAGAAAATGAAAAAAACAAAAACTATTTCGATGCTTGCCTTTTTGCTGTTGTCAATGGTGTTTGTGCAGTCTTGTAAAGAAGACGACGAGCCAGAACCAACAACCAACAATGAATTTGTTGCCGACGATGCAAGTTTTGCTGGCTGGGACACTTGGGACCTAGTAGACACTAAAAACGGCATAGACCCTGCACTGGGAGGTGCGCATGCAGGAAATGACAGCACTGCTGTACGAAAAATCTATGTTAAAGACGCACAAAAAGCAGTTAGCGGCATTTACCCGATAGGAACTTTAGTGGTTAAACACATGAAAAGTGATTCTATGGAAATGATTACCGCTATGGCAAAACGAGGCAACAACTTCGATGCAGCAAACAATGACTGGGAATACTTCGTCATTATGGCTGATGGTAAAATAGTTGTGGACAACGGTATGACCATGCGTGGGAGCACCGGCCTTATGAACGGAATGTGTGTAGGATGCCACTCTAAAGCTACAACAGATTACATATTCACTGAATAGGATTTACTGTTTTTCAACCTTTTCAATAGTCTAATTTAGACAACGCTAAAGCCCCTCTTGTAGGGGCTTTTTTGTTGCTAGACTCGAGCATCCTTTTATTTTTAATATATCATTGTAACTCATGATTGAATTTGTAGAAGGAAGTGTAGAGGTATTAACGCCTACGCATGCTGTAATTAATGTGAACGGAATGGGTTACTTCGTTCATATTTCTCTGAATGCCTATGAGCATTTACAAGGTAAAAAGCAATTACGCCTTCTGACCTACTTGTCGGTAAAAGAAGATAGTCATACGCTTTATGGTTTTTATGATGCGTTGGAAAGAACAATTTTTCTGCATTTAATTAGTGTCAGTGGTATTGGCACAGCTACGGCTAGAATGATATTATCCTCTTTGAACCATAATGACCTAATAGGTGCAATAATTAACGGAAATGTTCCGTTGTTAAAATCTATAAAGGGCATTGGCCCCAAAGCTGCCCAAAGAATGATTTTAGAATTAAAAGAAAAAATGACCAAACTAGGAGGTGAAGTATCTTCAGCAGGTACATCTACGCACAACCAGTTTAATGAAGCACTTGAAGCCTTACAAGCTCTGGGTTTTGGACGTCTTGCTGCCGAGAAAGCAATCCTTAAAATTAGCAAGGAATTAGGCAACGAAGCAACTACCGAAAACCTAATCAAAAATTCACTCAAAATATTATAATTTTGTCGGTCTTCAGAAAGATATATCTGCCTATAGAAAATAATTACTTTTTACGCGGTATTTACTCGCGTTCACACTCAACACTAGACACAAAAAAAAAGACAATTTGAGAAGTAGTTATAGAGTACTGTTGGCAATTGGTATTTTGTCCTATTGGGCCATAACTTCTGCGGCGAACAAGCCTAAAGTTGGTTACACTTCTTTTGATCAAACACTTGAGGAAGAAGATTCTTCTAAAAAAGATAGTCTTAAGTACCCTATACGAGATAAAACTTCCCGTGATTTTGAGAAAATTAATCAGTTCGACCTGAACGACCCTGACAACGTCAGAACCGACATCGAATATAATCCGGAAGACAAAACCTATACCTTCCAGAAAAAAATTGGAGACCAGGATTTTGGCTCACCCAAACCCATGAGCTTTAAAGAGTACCTGGAGTACCAGAAAAAGCAAAACCAACAAAACTATTTCAGACAAAAATCGCAAGCCACCAATTTTGTGCGTTCTAGCGGTTTGCTTCCCGATTTGTTTTTCGACCCAAAACTAGCCGGAGATATGTTTGGTGACGGACTTATTGATATTCGACCAAGTGGTTCTGCCGAGCTCATATTTGGTGGTAATTACAACCGTGTTGAAAATCCAAACTTTACTGCACGACAACAAAAAAACGGAAACTTCGACTTCAAAATGAAGATGCAAGTGAACGTTACTGGTCAAATTGGTGATCACATAAAAATAAATACCAACTACGATACAGAAGCTACATTCGAATTTGAAAATCAAACAGGTTTAAATTGGCAAGGAAAGGAAAACGACATACTCCAATCCATTGAGCTTGGTAACGTAAGTTTACCCCTAAATGGTAGTTTGATACAAGGTGGACAAAGCCTCTTTGGAGTGAAGACAAAACTTCAGTTTGGCAAACTAACCATGACAGCCATAGCCACGCAACAGAAAGGGGAAACCAGAGAGACTGAAGTAAATGGAGGCGCACAGATTACAAGATTCAACATTCAAGCGAGTGACTACGATGTGAACCGTCACTTCTTCTTATCTCAGTATTTCGCAGACAATTACGACAATGCCCTTGCACGTTTACCAGTCATCCAGAGTAATGTACTTATCAATTACATTGAAGTATGGGTAACCAACAGAGCTTCCAATTATAGCAACACTGGAAATCTTGTGGCCTTAATGGACCTTGGTGAAAGTGATCCATATAACAATGCCTACGTAATACCTGGTGTTGAAGACTTCCCGTCAAACGAAGCCAATAGGATTTTTGATGCTATAACGGCGAACGCTGATGCAACAAAAAACAATTTGCAGGTTGGGGTTGAATATGTTGACTTGACCAACGCACGTCAATTGAACCCTCAAGAATATACCATGAATGCTCAACTTGGATATATCTCTCTGAACCAGGCACTTAATACTGATGAGATACTGGCCGTAGCGTACGAATATTCTTATAACGGACGAATTTATAAGGTCGGTGAATTTGCTAGAGACCGACCACCGAACAATCAAAACCCGCCTACCTTGGCGGTAAAAATGGTTAAATCTACCTTGATTAAAACCAACCTCCCTACTTGGAACCTGATGATGAAAAACATCTATTCGCTTGGGGCTTATAACATGCAAACGGAGGACTTTAGTTTTAACGTGGTGTATGCTGATGATAAAGGTGGTGGAGATTTAGGTTATTTACCCGTTGAGCCAAGTGAACCCAATTGGTATAAGCGTCAACTTAATGCCGTTTTCAAATTAGATAAAATGAACCGTCAGTTTGAAGCAAAACCAGACGGACTTTTTGACCTTATAGAAGGCGTAACCATACAGGCCGGACAGGGCAGAATTATTTTCCCTATGCGAGAGCCTTTTGGTGAATTTGCACGTTCCAATTTTAACGACCCAACAGGCAAAAATGCAGACTATTACGCCTTTGACGCACTCTATGACTCCACGAAATGGGATGCCGAACAGGATGTATCGCATGATAAATTTTTCTTACGCGGTAGTTATAAAGGGTCGTCTAGTAATCAAATAAGGCTGCAGTGTTTTAACGTGCCAAAAGGTTCTGTTAAGGTGACGGCCAATGGTTCTTTATTGAATGAAGGATCTGATTATATTGTTGACTACACCATCGGTATGGTGACGATTATCAACGAAGGGATATTAGGCGCTGGCGCTGTTATTAAAGCGACGTGTGAGAGTAATTCTTTGTTTAACTTACAACAAAAAACCCTTGTCGGAAGTAGGTTTGATTATAAGGTATCTGATAAATTGCTTTTAGGTGGTACAATACTTCACCTCACAGAAAGACCGCTGACCCCCAAGACCAACATTGGTGAAGAACCTTTGTTGAATACAATTTATGGGTTTGATGGTGCTTTCAACACCAAGTCAAGAATGCTTACTAGATGGGTTGATAAACTTCCTTTTATTGAGACTAAAGAAGAATCCACGGTTGCATTGACATGGGAATTCGCTCAAATCATCCCGCATAAACCGCTAAGTATTGGCGATGCAGAAAGAGGTACGTCGTTTATAGATGATTTTGAAGGTGCAGAAACACCATATGAAATTAAAAATGTGAGCCGTTGGAAACTGGCAAGTGCCCCGCAGCATCAACCAGATTTATTTCCAAACGCCGCGCAAGGACTAATAAAATTAGAGAACGACAGAAGAGGCTTGTTTTCGTGGTATACGATTGATCCTGTGTTACAACAGGGTAATCCGGACAGAATGCCTGAACATTTGAAGCAAGATGTGATACAACGTTCCGGGCATTTTATCAGACCTATTCAGTTTGATGAACCGTTTCCAACAAAAAACATCCAGCAACAGCAAGTTCGAACAATTCAAACGCTTGATTTAGCCTACTATCCAAGAAAAAGAGGCCCATATAACTTTACCGTCGACAATCTTCTGGCATCTGGCGACTTGGGCAATCCTGAATCGAACTGGGCAGGCATTAGTAGACGTATTGAAAACACAGATTTTGAAGCAGCCAATTACGACTACATCGAAATTTGGATGATGGATCCATTTGTTTATGAAAAAGAGCCAGGATATGCTGGAGCAAACAATAGTGGCCAACTGTATATCAATTTGGGTAGTGTTTCGGAAGATGTTTTACCAGACAAAAAACGGTCGATGGAAAACTCTTTGCCTACAGCCAATTCCTTAGCTGCTCCTGTAGAGCAAACGGCTTGTGGTTTAGTAGGTACGATTCAGCCCATTGTAGATGGTTTTGACAACGATCCGAACGCAAGGGTGTATCAAGATGTTGGGTTAGATGGACTGAGCGATGAACTCGAGTTAGGCTTTTTTGATACCACGTATTTAGAAGACGTTCTGAATAAGTTTGGAGCCACATCTCAGGCCTACCAAAACGCCATTAATGACCCGGCTGGTGATAATTTTAGGCACCATCGAGATCCGGATTATGATCTAACCGAAACGTCTGTACTGCATCGGTATTTATACTACAAGCAACCGGACGGTAACTCTAACTTAGATCGATTACCTGATGGCACTCCGCAAGCAAACTCTACATTCCCAGATGACGAGGATATCAATCAAGACAATACATTAGATCAAATTGAAGAGTACTTCCAGTATAAAATCGACCTTAGCCAGCGCGACTTAGTTGTAGGACAGGGTTATGTTGCGGATTCGATACGGGTATTTGCTGTTCGGGAAGATGAAGGGGCGAAACCCGATAGTGTTACCTACTATCAGCTTAAAATTCCGATTCGCGAATATCAAAAACGTGTTGGTGGTATTTCTAACTTCAAGTCCATTCGATTCATGCGTATGTTTATGACTGGATTCGAAGACAGCGTTATCCTACGTCTTTTAGAAATGCGCATGATTCGTGCCGATTGGAGACGTTACCAAAACAGTTTAAAATTCCCTCCAACAATTGGTTTACCGCCAGATCCAAATGATCCGGTTGAATTTGTAGTTAGTACGGTTAACATTGAAGAAAATAGCTCTCGGGTTCCAGTGAAATACGTTGAACCTCCAGGTATAACGCGTGAGTTAGATCCAACTCAGCCGAATCAAGTGCTACAAAACGAGCAATCATTGTCGTTGCGCGTATGTGAATTAGAAAAAGGTGACGCCCGAGGTGCATTCCGGGTAACCGAGGTTGATATAAGGAACTATAAAGACTTTAAAATGTTCTTGCACGCCGAAGGAGAACAGCTTCAGAATGGTGATGTATGGGCATTTGTGCGTATTGGTACAGATTTAGAGAACAACTACTATGAGTACCAAATGCCACTCCAAATTACGCCCAACGGAGCAATCCTTCAAGATGAGATTTGGCCATCTACGAACAACATGGAGTTCGCCTTACAAGATTTTTACAACTTAAAATTAGAACGCGAAACCGCTACCGGTTCAAAGACGGCCACCTACGAAAAAGCAAATGCCAAAGGCCATATCCTTCGTGTGGTTGGTTTACCTGATCTGAGTCAGGTAAGAACCATGATGCTTGGCGTTATGAACCCAAACAACAGCACCGGCCAAGAGAAATTATGCACTGAAGTGTGGTTCAACGAAATGCGCGTAACGGGTATATCCAACAAAGGTGGTTGGGCCGCAACAGCACGTATGGTGACAAAATTGGCAGATTTCGCTCGTGTAAACATTTCAGGAAATTACACCACCATTGGATTTGGCGGTATTGATAAGACATTGAATGAAAGAAGTCTTGATCAAACATTCCAATACGACATATCTTCAAATATTGAACTGGGTAAATTCTTCCCTCAAAAATCAGGTATCTCAATACCGATGTTTATTGGATGGAATGAGAACTTTATCAATCCTAAATATTACCCGCTAAACCCGGACATCTTATATAAGCAGGTACTGCAGAGTGCAAGAACCGAAGAAGAAAGAACTAAGGTTAAAGAAACCAGCCAAGATTATACAAGTAGGTACAGTTTGAACTTTACGAATGTGAAGAAGAACCGAACCAGTGGAGGTAAAGTTAGGTTGTGGGATATTGAAAACTTTAATACGAGTTATTCTTACCAGCGTACCTACAGAAGAAATCAGATTGTTGAAGAGAACTTCATCAACACGCATAGAGCTAGCTTAGCCTACACCTATGCGAAACGGCCAAAACCATGGGAGCCATTTAAAAAGATTATTAGGGCTAAAAAACTGCGGTTTGTGAAAGACTTCAATTTCACATTAATGCCAAGCAGCCTGAACTTCCAATACGATGTTGACCGAAGATATGGTGAATTACAAAACAGAAGTAATGATGATTTTGAAGCCATTGTACCCCGATTCTACGACAAATCATTTACGCTAAAACGTACCTATGGTGGTCGATGGAATTTCACGAGAAACTTAAAATTCAACTATAACAGTGTTGTAGATGCATGGGTAGAAGAGCCTTTTGGCGAAATAGTCAATAGAGAACAAGAAGATTCTATTAGAAACAATTTCTTCAATTTCGGCACCATGCGGAACTTTAATCAGGTGATGGATATTAACTATACCGTCCCGTTTAACAAGTTCAAATACTTGAACTGGATTACTGCTTCTGCAAAATACGCAGCCAACTATAGTTGGACTACAGCGCCTCCTACCTATCCAACTTTAGGCAATACGCTTCAAAATAGTCAGACGATCACTTTAAATGGTCGAATGAATTTTACATCATTCTATAATCGTAACAAGAAACTTAGACCGTTTGTATCTAGAACGGTTAAAAAGAAACGACCAAAAGAGACAAAGAAAGCTCCAGGTGATGACGAAGAAGAAGATACAAAAAAGAAGAAACGAGAAGGTTTACACCCGGTTGCCAAAGGCGTTGGTGCTTTCTTCTTAATGATGAAACAGGCCCAATTGACGTATACCGAAACAAATGGTACAACGCTGCCTGGTTTTAATCAAGACATTCAATACTTGGGTCACAATTTCGATTTAGCAACGCCTTCGTGGCCGTTTATTTTAGGTTTACAAGATCCTAATATTCGTTACGACCTTGCGCGTAATGGTTATATGACCAATGACACTGCGCAAAACAACCGGTTCTTGCAGTTAAAAGGTCAGAACATCACTGGTAGTGCGACTCTCGAGCCATTCAGGAACTTTCGTATCACGTTAAATATTACCAAACGTACCAGTAACACCGTTTCGAGTAATTTTAGATATGACAATGAGCAACAACGGTTCTTAGATTTAGGTCTTCAAGAAGTTGGTCAATACTCCATATCTTTCTTTTCTTGGGGAACGGCCTTTGACAAACTAGGTGATGTAGCGCAAAACTATAGTTCAGCAGCCTTCACATCATTCAAGGATAACCGCTTAGAGGTAGCGCAGAGATTACAAGCACAAGAATTTTCGAACGGGAATAAACGATTTGAAGACCGCATTGGTGATTTAGACCCTAACACAGGTTTCCCTGTTGGATACGGACAAACGCAGCAAGATGTTATGCTTTACTCCTTCTTGTCAGCCTACAGCGGCAAGGATGCCAAAAGCATACTATTGAGCCCTTTCAAACGATTACCTGCACCTGCTTGGCAAATCAGCTATAATGGTTTAAAAGATCTGTTTGGCTTAAAGAAATACTTTACCAACATTAGTATTCAACATGCCTATAACTCCACGTTAAACCTGAACAGTTACTTTAGTGAGTTGAGCTACGGAATCGATACGATCGTAAACGACACCAATAACTTGAAAGCGCAGTATACCTTCCAACAAGGTGTTTCGTTGATAGAAAGGTTAACACCTGTTTTGGGCGTTGATGTAACGATGAAAAATGGTTTAACGTTAAAACTTGAGCATAAACGCGATAGAAATATTACCATGTTCATGAATACGTTCCAAATGATTGAGCAACGAAATATGGAGTGGGTTATTGGCGCTGGATTTGTAACCAAAGGCGTTAAGCTTCCAATTAAATATAGAGGCTCCAGAATCTTCTTAGAAAACAATCTTAACTTCCGATTTGACTTGTCGATACGTGACGGTGTTACGGTCCGTCGAGATATTGAACTGGGGACCAATACGGCTCAAGCCGGAAATAGAATATTCTCGATTAAGCCAAACATTGATTACAAGATTAATGACAATACGAATTTGAGAATGTTCTATAACCGTACGTTAACAGAACCAAAGAACTCTCAAAGTTTCCGATCAGCAATCACTGATTTCGGGATAAGCTTGCGTTATACCTTACAATAAACGCTGCGCTCTTCTTCTTTGAATCCGAGTTATTATCGGATGGATGATGACAGAAAGGAAAATTAATCCTGTTCCGACATAGAACTTGGTTGTTAATTCACTATCCTCATTAAAGATAATTATAGCCATGATTACACCATAAATTGGCTCCAAGTTCACTGCAAGCCCTGCGCTAAAGGCCGATAGTCCGCGTAATGAAGACAAGGCTAAAACGTAGGCAACAGAAGTACATAAGAGTCCTAAAACCAACAGATACCAAAACGAATGAAAATGTATCCCAAAGAGTGGATATTCCGATTCTAAGTTTGGTTGGGTTAGTGCGTAAGTACTAAAATCTAAACCTCCTTCAAATATTGGGATAACCAAGGTAAGAAATAAAAAACCTGCCAATAGTTCAATCGCCGAAACGGATATTGGGTTGTGTTCTTTGAGGTGTTGCTTGTTTAGGGTTGAGAATAACGCCGCTAAAAAAGCAGCTAAAAGACCTATAAATATTGAAGCATAGTACGCTTCTCCAATGTCTAGAATGAGCAAAATCCCGGCGATTACAAAGGCGCCTATTATGAGCTCATACCATTGAAATTTGGACTTGGTTATAATGGGTTCGAGAAATGATATGAATAGTGTAGTTGTAGCCATACAAGCCAACGCAATGGAAACATTACCCAATTTAACACTGGCAAAAAAAGACACCCAATGGATGCTAACTATCACGCCAATTACAGCGAAGGTTATCAAACTACGTTTACCAATTTTGCGCGCTCCCCTTATAACGCCTGGGAACAAAAGCAAACCAACAACGGCTATCCACATACGGTGCCAAACCAAAGCGAGTTGATCGAACACAATAAACTTTCCTAAAATGGCTGTAAACCCAAAAAGCAGTACAGCAATATGAATTTCGAGATATGACTTATATCCGCCCTTTTTAGACATGTGGCAAATATTGACCTTCTCACTGATATGACAAGCGAATTTGTCTGCTTATTTGTCTTTCAAGAACCTAATAAAAGCCGGTTTTCTTCTGTGCGCCAAATGCAATTCTGCGTCATTTGACATAATTACTTTGAATGCTCCTGAGTTAAAGCGTTTCATTTCGTTGACGTTAATGATGTGAGACTTGTGTATTTTCACAAATGGTTTTTCATCAAGCACATCTTGATAATAAGACAATGGCCTAGATGCCATTGCTTTTGACCCGTTTTTGAGCACAAACTTGGTGTAGCCTCCTCGTTGACCCTCGGCATAAACAATTTCGTTAAGGTTTACTTTTTCGTATGCACGCAAACCGGGAATAACAAAATAAGTAGGTTTCTTTTGAGCCATTGCCTCGGCCCTAATTTGACCGTTTCGCAGCACTACTTTGGTTTTAGTAAGTGCCACGTTTAGTGCTTCCACACTATATGGTTTTAAAATGTAATCTATTGCAGAAGACTTGATTGCTCTAATTGCGTAGTGATCATATGCGGTTTCAAAGACAACATTTATCTCATCAAGATTGAGTCTTTCAAGCATCTCAAAACCATTCATGCCGGGCATCTCAATATCCAACAAAAGAAGGTCAGGCTTTTTTTCTTGAATGGCTTTAAAGCCTTTTACAGGACTCGTGTATTCTCCAACTACTGTTGTCTTGTACTTGAGATCTTTAAGACGTTGTCTGGTGACGTGGATGCTATTGATCTCATCGTCGATAATCATTACGTTCATAGGTTTAATGGTTATTTGTGTCATATCAAGTGATATGACAAATATATCCCCCTACTTATTTTCTGGGCGAATCACCCTCCGAACGTAGTATTTTGTCTTCTATGCGCGAGGTTGAAAACCCTTCTAGAAAAGGAATTACCTTGACTTCTCCTCCAGCTTGAATAACATCATCTGCACCAACGATAGTGGCTATTGTATAATCACCACCTTTCACCAAGACATCCGGTTTGATCAGGTTCAACAATGCTAATGGCGTATCCTCTGCAAACAAAGTGACCGCTGACACACAACCTAGACTTGCCATTACCCAAAGTCTTGAAGACTCGTCTTGAATTGGTCGGTTTGGCCCTTTTAATTTACTAACCGAAGCATCCGTATTGAGGGCCACAATCAACCTGTCTCCCAAATCCGCAGACCGGTTTAAATAGTCAATATGGCCTTTATGCAATAAATCGAAGCAGCCATTTGTAAAAACTACCTTCTCTCCATTCAACTTCCATTTTTCAACCAACGTGGACAGTTGAACCCGATCAACAATTTTGTGCTCTATGGTTTCTATGTGTTTCATTGCAATGCCTTTCTTTCTTCGAGCCAAATCATCAACATGGATAACCCTCCAGCTATAAATATCATGAGCATCTGACTGCCATGAGATATTATGGCATAACTTGTTCCTAGGCTGATATTTATGCCATACAGCAGTAAGCCTTGCGGCACAAAATAATGGAAACTACCTAACCCACCAGGTGCTGGGATGATAACCGCAAAAGTGGCCACAATAAGAGTAGTTACAGCAGCGTCAAGACCCAAATGACTTGTTCCGTCTAAAGCAAAAAAGATTAAATAGGACACCAAAAAATACATGAGCCATATGACTCCCGTATAAAACAAAAACAGCCATGGCCGCTTTAGTTTAAAGATACTCTTTGCGCCTTCTAATAAACCCGCTATGAAGTCAATGATTTTTTGAATTAATGGTGGATTATTGCTACGTTTTTTTAACCACAGGTATACAAACAATCCAGCAATACCAGCAACAACTAATCCTCCTAAAATGTAGAGTTCACCCGTTCCAGAACCTTCTGCAGAGTTTAAGGTCTTCAACACGAAGTCTTCAATTAATTGGTATTGCGAAAACACAGCAATCATGGTGACGAGCAACATAACCAACACATCAAAAACACGTTCAGTAAAAACGGTTCCTACAAGTTTATCAACCGGGACATCATCCGTTTTACTTTTAAGGGCACAACGAACCACTTCGCCAACTCGTGGTGTCGCATAATTGACTGTATAGCCAACCATCACAGCGTAAAAACCTGTACGAACCCGAGCCTTGTATCCCATCGGTTCTATTAACAATTTCCAACGTACTGCTCTTATAAAATGACTAAACAAACCCGCTAATGCGGCCAAAGCCACCCAAAAATAATTGGCCCCTTTTAAGTCTGACAAAACTTGCTCAGGTTGTATTTTATTGTATACCCAAAAAATGAGCAATATGGCTATTGTTGGGTACAACAGTTTCTTTAATATTTTTTTTGTTTTTGGTGTCAAGCCGTTAGTTTGTTATTGGCGTCTGGGAAGATAATTGTTGGTACGAATTTTTTTGCTTCCTCAAAATCGAAATGTGCAAACGATATAATTATGAGTTGGTCACCCCATTGGGCTTTTCTTGCTGCCGCCCCATTAAGACACACCATACCGCTTCCACGCTCTCCTTTGATTGTATAGGTTTCTAAACGTTCTCCGTTATTATTATTTACAACCAAAACCTTCTCACCCTCAATCATATTTGCGGCGTCGAGCAAGTCCTCGTCAATGGTTATACTCCCAACGTAACGCAACTCCGTTTGAGTCACTCTTACATTATGTATTTTCGATTTTAGTATCTCAATCATCATAACTCTTGGCAAAGTTAGTCCTTTAAACGACAGATGTTTTTCTTAATCATGCCACTTTTTCACGCCAGCCTCGATTCTAACATCCAAGGTATTTTCTCTTGGAGTTATAGGGCATGAATAACGGTGACTATAGGCGCAATATGGATTATAACACGTGTTAAAATCTATGAGCATTGTGTTTTTCTGAATTGACTCAAGCTTGAAGTCCATATATCGTCCGCCGCCGTAGCTAGAATCAGCGTTGGTTAGATCCCTAAAAGGGCAAAACAAATAGTCATTTGCTGGTATGCCTTTTTGCTTTGCTGTCATTTGCTGATATATGTAAAGCTTACGCTTTTTACCGTTTAGCTTAAACTTAACATGACCATATTGCCTATATATTGGTTTGCGTTTGGTGCTGGTTGGCATCTCAAATGCTTTTTTGGTTTTCTTTTTAAATATCGCCACGATTCTAAACGAGGTATCAATGGCATAATATCGAAGCCCCTCGAAAACGTCAATTTCTTGTTGACTCAATAGGTGTTTCGACGTATCACGGAAAAATGAATCAGTCGTCGCCCTGTCTTTCAATATCGATTCCACATAATCAGCTTGAGCGAATGCAGAAAACGCACCCATCCAAAGCACACATAACGTCAATAATCCTTTCATTCTTCAGTTTCTTCTTCCTCGTTAAACAAATCCTTTACGGCGTCGGGTCTAACCCTGTCCTTTTCTTCCTTTGCGTTCATGAAGTACTCAAGCGTTGGTCTTTTATTTGGATACCATACGAAGTTTGGAAGCTTTTTCTTGTCTGACGGAAAATCAGTTACAGGATAAAATCCTCCTTTAGGACTATCATAATACCGGACATCTGAAACGGTATTATCTTCAACGTAAATGAGCATATCGCTGCACACCATATGGTTGACACCAGTATACGCTGTGTCGTTTTCTTTCACATAATAGACACTTTGCCCATTTCCCTGAACGTTGACTTTATGAAGCTTGTTTTGGTTGAAATAAGCCGTCATATCGTTGCCGTCAATTTGGTTATACACTTCAGGCTGAACGTAAGAAACGATGAATGCTTCTTCAATCACTTCTAAACGATTTAAGCTTCCATTTTTTCTGTATACCACTAAAGTATCACCCGTAATTTGATTCTCTTCCGTCCAAAGCACGGGTTTACCCAGCATAGAGATTGTTGAGTCGGTAAAAGAATAAATCAAAGAGTCTGAAACGCCTTGCATATCAGTTTTATGGATTTTGGTATTGTAGAAGGCTGATAGTCTTCTACCTGTTGTGTCCGCCAAATCGATCAGCGTGTCAGCCTTGACAAACAAGCTGTCGTCTTCAAAGTATTTTATCGCCAATGGATTTCCGGTAACCATGGTCTTTCCTGTTTTGCGATAAGATATACCATACTGACCTTCAATTTTGATTTGTTCAACAGTGTCTATCAGGGTGATGTTCCGAAATGCCTGTCCGATACCCGTATTTCTGTTATACAACAGACTATCGGCCACGAGTTTATTGTCTTTGCCTTGAATCCAAACTCCTTTACTAAACTGACTGGTATTTTCATTCGTGTTATACCAACCGTATCGACAGAAAATGGTGTTTTCTTCGCTATAAATGTATGTTGGCCCATAGAAGTAAGCGACTTTTGAGAAGGTATTATAGCTTAACGTATCACTCTTCATTTGGTATTCGGGGTTTACCAATAAAACCCTGTCTTTGAAAAAAAAGGTCTTGCTTCGACTATAATACCTACCCTGTTTGCTTGTCAATCTATCCGAGCCATTTACAATCCTCCCACCCGTTGTATAAAATGCGATTTTAGCCTCAACGTCGTATTGCACCATGTCTGTCGTTAACTGCATGTCTTGGTCACGAAGACGCACGTTATCCCTAACATAGGCTTGCTTTTTGTCGCCGTCGTACTCTAGATAATCACCCCACAAATTGAACGTATCTCTCTGCCGGATATAAATATTGCCATACGCTTCAATCCTGTTGTCTTTTCGATAGAAATAAGCACTATCACAGTTCATCAAAACTTGATCCTGTTTAAATCGTACATTACCTTTTACCCGCTCTGCATCGACAAACTCTTGGTCGTATTCAATCACATCAGCACCCAACAATTCAATCGTGCTCTGACCATAAGACTGACCAAGTCCTAAGAACATACATGCTGAAATTGCGATTATTAATTTCCCTGCAAAGGGTTTTATTACCGAGATGGGTATCATAGATTTGAAACAGGACAAAAATAATGCAAGAAAGGCTCGGACATATCCTATTTAACGAAGGAAAGGTAAAAAAAACCGACCGAATACTCTGTGCCGTCAGTGGAGGGGCAGACAGTATTGTTATGACCTACCTAATGTCTCAATTGGGTGTCGACATCGTTGTAGCCCATTGTAACTTTCAATTACGCGGCAATGAAAGCGACGAAGACGAAGCATTTGTAGCTGATTTTTGTGATAAACATGGTATCCCTTTTGTAACCAAATCATTTGATACGATTGGATATAGTAGAGTACATAAAAACTCGATTCAAGAAGCCGCACGTGACTTGAGGTACGCCTGGTTCAACCAAGTGTCAGAAATTGAAAACTGCCATTGGATTTGCACCGCACACAACCTGTCTGACAACGCCGAAACTATGCTGATTAATCAACTACGTGGAACAGGTATCAAAGGATTAACGGGCATTCCTTTTAAACGTGAGTCACTTCTGCGACCGATGCTTGAATTTAGCTCAAGTGAAATCAGGGCCTATGCGAATGACAATAAACTTGCTTATAGGGTGGACAGCAGCAACCATTCAGACGCCTATTTAAGAAACTCCCTCCGACATCGTGTTACCCCGGAACTTCTTCAAATCGCCTCAGGATTTGAAAGTACATTCCTTGCCAACGCAAATAGAATAAAAGAATCTGTAACGTTACTTGACGCTTTTGTTTTAGACTTTAAACACCGTCATGTAAAACGTGATGGCAAAACCGTGTTCATACCAAAAAAGAAACTTTACAGTTATCCACACCCACACATCATTGTGTCCAAATTATTACGCAATGGCAATTTTGAGATGGGCCGAATAAAACAATTGCTGGCGTCTAATGATGTTGGTAAGCGTATTGAATCCGTATCACATACGCTGCACTCCGAAAGAGATTACTTCATTTTGAAACCCATTTCAGATGAAAAAATCCCCACCCTCGACATTCGTGCAACTGGCCATTTTGAATTTGAGAATTGGACAATATCAGTAGTCAAAAGGGTTTTAAACGATGTGAAATTTCCTTTGTCAAAAAGTGAAATTGTTATTCAATCGGATGTTTTGGCTCAATCAATTCAGGTAAGATCCTGGCACCAATCAGATCGAATTCGGCCTTTTGGTATGAAGGGAAATAAACTGATAAGTGACGTGCTTACAGACAACAAAATCTCCTCAGCGTTAAAGCCCGAGATACCGATTTTTACTATCGACGATACCATATTTTGGGTAGGTGGTTTGTGTTTCTCTGAACTTTTCAAACTAAACCTAAATGCGACTGATCAATCAACAGAGGTTGTTCATATTACACTTTCCAAAAAAAACTAGCGTACACCTACTCTTTTAATAGGTGCTTAAATTGTTTTCGAACCTTTTGTACTTTTGGTCCAACCACTGCCGAGCAATAGGGTTGATTCGGATTGTTGTTTAGGTAGTTCTGATGATAGTTTTCCGCTGGGTAATATGTTGGAACCGCAGTGATTTCCGTAACAATAGGATTTGGCCAAAGACCGCTTGTATCTGTTGCTGATTTGCTGGCTTCTGCCATAGTTTTTTGCTCATCGTTGTGGTAATAAATCACTGACCGATATTGAGTTCCCTCGTCTGCTCCTTGTCTATTTAAAGTTGTTGGATCATGAGAATGCCAGAATATCTCAAGCAAGGTTTCATAAGAAATTATCGAAGAATCAAACCAAATTCTGGCTACTTCGGCATGACCTGTTTGACCAGAACAAACCTGTTTGTATGTAGGGTTATCAATAAAGCCACCCGCATAACCTGACTCAACCTTATGAACGCCTTTCATTTGTTGAAAAACGGCCTCAACGCACCAAAAACATCCAGCACCAAACGTCGCTGTATCAAGGTTCAAATTATCTGTTTCCGTTGTCATATCTTCACTCTTATCGGTATCTATGTTGTTGTTTTGTGCACACCCAAAGAAAGGCAAAAGCAGCAAAAGTGGAACAATTGATTTTACCATTTGTTTCATGCTATTTGTTTAAAGGTTTAAATTTAATCGACACAGAATTAACGCAGTGTCGCGTGTTTTTATCGGTCATTTGCTCTCCTTCGAATACATGACCAAGATGGCCTTCACAAGTCGTGCATATTATCTCTGTTCGTCTACCGTCGGCATCAAGCTTCCGGGTCACCATCCCATCGATTTCATCGTCAAAGCTTGGCCAGCCACAGTGCGAATCAAATTTGTCTGCACTCCAGTATAGTGGGGCATTGCACCTTCTGCAGGTATAGATGCCTTGCGCTTTATGATTAAAATACTCTCCGGTATACGCGCGTTCTGTACCCTTTTGAGCAATTACATAATTCTCGAAGTCATTAAGATCATTGTACGGTCTAAAAGCGGAACCGTCTTTGATGTCAAATACTGCCGTTAAAAAGATTCTTTTAACCTCCAGCGGATCTACAAAATCAGTAAAAACTTGGCTAGACCACACCTTAACTACGTCTTGATTTTCATCCAGCAGGATCGCATACTGATGACTAAGGTTTAAGTCGAAACCCTCAGCAATTGCATCTGCCCATGCGTTCGGTACACGCACAGATGAATCTATACCATTTAATACGGTATGAGTATGGTCGTATGAAAGAATTGCACTGCTAGTCAACCCATCCACTTCGCTGCTTGAAACGATAACCGTCTGCAAACCAAATTCTTTCGCATTTGGCACCAATCGGTCATAATGAGCCAAAGCCGTTTTGTATATCGGATCATTCAGATTACCAAGAAACGCAATGAAGGTTGGTTTTGATTTATCCCATTGGTTGCCTAAACCACCCAAATTAATTTTTGGTGTGGGGTTCGAAACAACGAAAGACTTGTCGTGCCGAAACCACTTAGACTTATTGTCCAATAAACCTGGGATGCTATTAATAACTGAATCTACGTCTGCATGAATATTCTTGCCTGTTTTCATTTGCTCTTGACCTTTCATCTGCTCTTTACTTTGTCCGTTACAATTTAGTAGTAATAGTAAGGATAAACCTACCATAATTGTTTTGTGAATTGCATACTTCATATATATTAAACGAGTTTTAAGCTTAGTTGGTTTTATTTGTGTATTACTGACACAGATTAATCGACTAAAGTGGGTTGTTTAACGTGGAGATTCACTATGACCGCTGTCATAGCTGGCAGGTGATATTTTTCAATAAAGGTCAAAGTTTTAAAAGTAACTTTGGGACGCAATTGCAGGCATGGAGAACAACGAACTTTCATTAAAATTCAAATCCGTTTTTGAAACGGCGATTGATGGCATTATTCTCATTAATTCAAGAGGAATTATCGAAGAAATTAATACTGCGGTCACCAAGCTTTTTGGGTATACTAAACTTGAACTTTTTGGTAAGAATATAAACGTCTTAATGCCAGAGCCACATCACAGTGGTCATGATGGCTACATACATAACTATCTTACTTCCAAAAAGGCCAAAATCATTGGTATCGGTAGAGAAGTTGATGGGTTAAAAAAAGACGGAACCCATTTCCCATTCCGACTTGCGGTGAGTGAAATAAAACTCGAAAACGAAACCATGTTTACAGGTTTTATTCACGATCTAACTGAAGAAAGAAAAGCACAAAAAAAACTCAAAGAGTACGTTGACAATCTTGAGTTAATGGTGCAAGAACGGACAAACTTACTGGAAGACAGTAACAACCAATTGGCTAAGGAAATAAGCGAGAAGAACAAAACTGAAGAAGCCTTAATTGAAAGTCAAAAGTTATACGAAACTATTGCTAAAAATTTCCCTAACGGGACGATTAGTGTTTTAGATAAAAACTTGAACTTCCTATTCATTGAAGGCCAAGGATTACGTGATTTCGGTTTTGGGACTAAGGAGCTAATCGGGAAAAACTATCTCGATGTCATCCAAGCCAAACTTAGAGACTTGGTTAACCAAAAACTGCAGGTGGTTTTTGACGACATCCCTTCTACTTTCGAGCTTGAACACAACCAGAACACGTTTAGGGTTCGTGCTGTGCCATTGGTCAATAATGCACACGTAGAAGATCGAATTCTGCTCGTGGAAAGCAATATAACCCAGCAAAAAAACGCAGAAAAAGAAATCTACAACTCGCTTCAAAAAGAAAAAGAGTTGAACGAGATGAAGTCAAAATTCGTAAGTATGGCTTCACACGAATTTCGCACACCATTGAGTACTATACTCAGTTCTGCCGGGTTAATAAATAAATACGTTGAGGTTGACCAGACAGAAAAAATTAATCGACATACAGACAGAATCCAGAACAATGTCCGTAATCTTACCATGATTCTTAACGACTTCTTAAGCTTAGAAAAGTTAGAAAACAACAACCTAACATCTGAGGTAAAACCGTTCGATATCATTGAATGTGCATCAGAAGTCAAAGAGGATATGCAGATGCTCAAAAAACCGGGACAAAACATTACCTTAGAGCATAATCTGATTGATACAGATGTGCATACCGATCGTTTCGTCATTCAAAATATACTGACGAATTTGCTCAGCAATGCAATTAAGTATTCGAAAGAAGATTCGGACATAGGTATTAACATTGAAAAAATGGATAAAGAATTGAGCATTAAGGTATCTGATAATGGCATTGGAATTAGCAAACCAGATCAAAAACTGCTTTTCCAACGTTTTTTTAGGGCATCGAATTCAGGCAATGTGCAAGGAACAGGACTCGGCCTTCACATTATAAAACGATATGTAGATTTGTTGGGAGGAGAAATATTTTTCGAAAGTGAGTTAGACAAAGGGAGCACCTTTGGTTTTGTTTTACGAAATTTACCGGAATAATATGAAAACGATATTGGTAATTGAAGATCACGAAGAAATTAGGGAAAACCTTTCCGAAATTTTAGAACTCGATGGTTACAACGTTCTAAAAGCGGAAGATGGAAAGATTGGTGTAGCTGCGGCAATTGAGCACCTTCCTGACATGATTTTATGCGACATCATGATGCCGAATTTAGATGGGTATGGGGTGTTGCACATGCTGAGCAGAAATCCGCAAACGATGCGCATTCCATTTATTTTTCTTACCGCAAAGGCTGAAAAAATTGACATCCGTAAAGGAATGAGTCTAGGGGCCGACGACTACATTGTTAAGCCTTTTGATGAAACAGATTTACTGTCGGCAGTTGAAAATCGATTACGGAAGTTTGATTTAATACAAGAGGGCTCGGTTACCGCAAAGGCTGCAACCAAATCTGATGGAGAATTGTTCCCTAATGCATACTTCAAAAACTACGTTAAAAAGGACTTAATATATCACGAAGGTGAAACACCTACCCATGTTTATCAGCTGTTGAGTGGTAAACTAAAACTTACCAGACTGAGCGACGATGGCAAAGAGATGGTGTTGGACCTCTTAAAAACTGGCGATTACTTTGGCTATTGGTCTGTTCTCCAAAAGCAAACGACAACAGAAAGTGCTGAAGCTCTTGAACCGTCGAAAGTGATGTTAATCCCAACAGAAGATTTCTTAGAGGTGGTTGAACATGAAAACGATATCGCTTCAAAATTTATAAAGCTACTGAGCAATAACCTACTGGCCCAACAGTATAAAATTGTCGAATTGGCCTACAACTCGGTCAGAAAGAGGGTTGCGAGTGCCCTCGTTCAAATTGCGGACAAATACAAGGATGATGATGCTTCAAAACCCTTTAGCATGGCCGTATCTAGAGAAACTCTAGCGGGTATTGCGGGCACATCTGTAGAGTCTGCTATTCGTATGTTATCAGAATTTAAGTCGGATGGTTTGGTTGAAGTAGATAAAGCAACCATTACGATAATTGACTACGATACGTTGAAAAACGCTCCGTATTAGTTTCATTTTGTCGGCACGTAAGTGTCAACATGCCTTTCTTTTTTTGATGGGTAAATATCAGATATGGTGACAAGTATTCCTGTTTCTTCAACGCTACCAAAATCCTTGTTCAATGCAGTACCAAAAACCTTCATCGTCGGCGATAGTTGCATGTAATTATTAATGAGCGGCGGTATGTTTTCCTCTCTACTACGGACAAACTTTGTTAATACCTTATGTGCATCCTTAAAATCCAATCCTTCAAACTCAGCCGCTAATTCGGTCAAGTCTGAATGAATAGCGAGTGCTTCAATCGGTTTGACTAAACCCTGCTTGTCAGGAAAGTAAATATCCATAAAAGTAAGAACAGCATCTCTGGCAACTGAATCGTAATTACTGTACATCGTCACCTTCCCAAAAAAATGTTGAATGTGCGGATTGTCTACGGTAATAGCGCCCAAACCATCCCATAAATTATCTAAGGCAAAAATGCCTTTACGTGAGCCAAGTTTGGGTTGAAAATTGGGTTGAACCCAACTACGGCCTAATTCTATGGTATGCGACAAATACCTTTCTACAAATCGATCCGAAAAGTTAAAATAATGTGCTGTTGACAGTGGTAACGGGTTTGTGTGCGGAATCTTTGAACAATCAATAAATCGATACCCTCCAATTATTTCTTCGGACTCAGGTGCCCAAAGAATTAATTGATTATAACAGTGCTCACTGGTGTCATATTCGTCAATATCCAACGGTTTACCTGTACCTCCCCCAGAAGAAGCAAAAGTCACTTCACGAAGTCTCCCGATTTCTTTCATCACCATCGGGCTGTTGTGATGGTTAACAATGTATATCTCGTTTCCTGCTTTGTTGGTGGTCCGCACAAAACGATCTTTTGTTAATTCAGATTTAATTACCTCTGTTGGAACAGGGTCCATTATATAATCCAATGATTTATCCATTGCTCGACTTCAATTTATACACCTCTTTTTTAACCCACTCTGCCCAGCGTTTGTCTGTTTTCTCGTTCGTAAATGTTACTGATTCAATGGGTTTCCCAAATGTAATACGTATGGTCTTATTCTTTTGTTTGAACAATTCATCAACTAAGTACAGCATTTCGATGTTGATACGCAGTTTTAAAAACCGTCTCAACTTAGCTAGTCGATAGAAAAAAGGGCTTAATTGACCATCCAAATGGACTGGAATCACTGGTTTGTTGTGCTTTTTTGCTTGGGTGACAAACGTTTTCTTCCAATCAAGATCCATAATCTCCCCATCAATTTTACGACTGACCAAACCCGCAGGAAAAATAAATATGGCGTTCTCAGATGCAAATAACGCCTCAACCTCCTTCAACGCACTTTTTACGTTCGACTTGTGCTTATCTACACCTACAAACAAGCCTTTGAGGTTTTCTAAGGTCAGGAGTATGTCGTTGACAATAAACTTAATGTCTGTCCGAAACGCACTGAGTACCGAAACCAATGCCATGGCGTCCATTCCACCCAAAGGATGATTCACAACGAAAATAGCTCCTTCTGATTTGGGTATGTGTTGGGTTCCAGATGTTTCAAGATTTAAACCAAATCTATCCACGATTTCTTGGCAAAAGATTTCATTTTTGAGTGCCTTGTTCTCCTGAATTATGTGGTTAATCTCCTTTTGATGGAGCACCCTTTTGAGGTAGGCAATTACAAACTTGGGTAGGCGCTTCAAAAGTTTTTCATTTTTTGAAGCAATTATGCGTTCTACGTCTACAAACTTTTTCTCCATAACCGCATGGCGAATTTAAGTGTTTCACCCCTACTATCCATCTATTTGACTGCGTTGTTAGTCACACGATTACCATCGTATGTCGTTTAACTTTTGGCCAATCACATCCTTGATGGTTTGTAGTCAAAGTGTCAATCTCACCTCAAATTACTTTGTAGACACAAGACTTTCCACTTCCTTTGTGTTGATGGACTTCTTTGCACATGAAACCGCTGTTATAGATAGTGGTTGTACAATTGGTGATGGCACTAAAATATGGCATTTCAGCCATGTTATGTCCAACAGTGTTTTGGGTCAAAATTGCAATATTGGTCAAAACGTAGTCATCAGTCCTGAGGTTGTTTTAGGAAACAACGTTAAGGTTCAAAACAATGTCAGTATCTACTCTGGAGTAATATGCGAAGACGATGTATTTCTAGGACCTAGCATGGTATTTACCAATATTATTAATCCAAGAAGTGCTGTTGTGCGAAAAGGCGAATATGCTAAAACAACGGTAAAAAAAGGCGCTAGTATTGGCGCCAATGCGACCATAGTTTGCGGAAACGACCTTGGAGAATATTGTTTTATTGGTGCAGGGACGGTAATTACAAAAGAAGTACCTCCTTTTGCTTTAATGGTTGGTAATCCTGGTAAACAAATTGGTTGGATGAGCAAATATGGTCATCGATTATCTTTTGACGACAACGGCATTGCAACATGTCCGGAAGGTGGAGAATCATACAAGTTAGAATCAAACAAGGTTAAGTGTTTAGATGAGTAAAATATTAGTTACTGGAGGTTTAGGGTACATCGGAAGTCATACTGTTGTAGAGCTTCAAAATGTAAATGCAGAAGTTGTCGTTGTAGATAACCTGGCCAATACGACTTTGGATGTAGCTGGCCGCATTCAAAAAATTACTGGGAAACCAGTGACTTTTTACCAAGTGGACGTTTGCGACACACCCGCTTTGGAAGAAGTCTTTGAAAAAGAAGATATTTCAGGCGTTATTCATTTTGCCGCTTATAAGGCAGTTGGAGAATCTGTTGAAAAACCTGTTGCCTATTACCAGAACAACGTTTCTGGTTTAATATCACTGTTGCACTGCGTCAAG
Source organism: uncultured Bacteroidia bacterium (assembly GCA_905478335.1). Lineage (GTDB taxonomy): Bacteria > Bacteroidota > Bacteroidia > NS11-12g > UBA9320 > UBA987. Next base: position 27,015 of record CAJQIC010000015.1, read on the forward strand.
AAGTATAAAACCAAATCCTTGGTATTTTCTTCATCGTGCACGGTATATGGCGACACCAAAGAAAGTCCAATTACAGAAAATCATCCTATTGTTGAGGCGATATCGCCATACGGAACAACAAAAATATTAGGAGAAGAAATTCTTACTGACTTCACTAAATTCTGTGACACCAAGGTTGTTTGTTTACGCTACTTTAATCCTGTTGGTGCTCACAAATCTGCATTGATTGGAGAGCTTCCATTAGGTGTTCCAAGCAATTTGATCCCTTATGTCACGCAAACTGCGGCAGGCATAAGAGAACAACTGACCATATTCGGAAATGATTACGATACGCCAGATGGCACAAACATCAGAGACTTTATACATGTTGTAGACCTTGCAAAAGCACACGTAAAGGCGGTTGATTATGCAACCTCAAATCCAATATCTTTAGATGTATTTAATTTGGGTACGGGTGTTGGACAATCGGTTAAGGAAGTGGTAGAGACCTTCGAACGTGTTAACGACCTGAAATTAAATTACACTTATGGTCCACGACGACAAGGTGATGTCGAGCAAATTTGGGCTGATGCTTCAAAAGCTAAAAACGTATTGGGTTGGGAAACAGAAATAGAACTTGATGAAATGATGCGTTCTGCTTGGGCCTGGCAACAAACCTTGTAACCTAAAAGAAACTTGTTTGTTGAAATAGCAACCAAACAAGACCCGGCACTATAAAAATAAAATCGCCCCAAAATCGGTACTTCTCATCTTCTGCAAATCGATCCTCTTGAATATAGATCACCAACAGGATATTGAACATAATAAGCAACGCTATGCTTATGGGTAGCTTGATTGGACTAACAATGAAAAACGTCCAAATGGTAAAGCAAATAAAAGCGCTTGCCAAGGCATACATGATTATTCCCCTTGTACGCTCTATACCCCATTGCGTTGCCGCAGATTCTAAGCTGTTTTTTGTGTCGTTTGCATAGTCGTGATAAGAAAAAATAAGCAGGTTGGTGAAGTTTACAAGCGTCAAAGAAAGCACCATGAGTAAACCCTCTCCATTGAATTTCATGTCTCCGGCAACACCAGGCAAAACAACCATGCCACAAGCCACAATTACAGCAACCATCAGTTCTTTTGGAATGGTAATGTTAATGACCTTCAGAAAATGTACAACTAAAAAATATGCCAACACACTCAACGCCAGTGCTATTCCTGCTTTTAACAGAATAGGTGGCAAAAACACCAATGCGATATACGCGTTAAAAATGGAAAGTGCGGCGAGGGTTGGAAGGATTGTTTTTCGGTATTTGTAATGTATATAATGTCGTATGGAAACCGATTGCTCCTTTTGCTTCATCCCATCTAACACATGATCAAGGGTATAAATTATCCAAATGGTAGAGGCCAGCAACCAATAAAACGAAAAGCCCAATTGGGCCTTATAGATTTGTCCAAAGAAATACGAAGTGGACACAGAGCCAGCGACTACAAGGACGCTAAAACAATTAATAAATTCTACTATTTCTAAATCTGAAATGCGCAGGTTGCGGCTGTCGGAAGACATAGGGTTATGCCTCTGCTACGACTTCTTTTACCTCAGGGTAAATACGACGAATACTCTCTTCAATACCAGCCTTCATTGTGATATGACTTATTTCACAACTACTGCATGCCCCTAATAAACGTAGTTTTACAACATCATCGTCAACGCTAATTAACTCAACATCTCCGCCATCGGCTTTTAAAAAGGGTCTTATGTTATTAAGCGCCTCTTCAATTTTAGCTTGTATTTCGTTATTCACGATTACTTTATTATAGTTCGAAGTTACGTTAATTTGATAAACTGGCAACACCGTTTGTTATGGCCACTTGACGCGCTAATTCTCCGGCCAATTCATCATACGCCGCCTTGACTGTTTCCGTTTTTTGAATAGCGGTACCGCTGTCTCCAGAAGTACGAATCGATTCTACCAAAGGAATCTGACCCAATAGAGGCAAATTAAACTGCTCGGCTAACGCTTTCCCGCCATCCTTACCAAACAGATAGTAACGTTTATCTGGTTGATCTTCTGGACTGAAATAACTCATGTTTTCGACGATGCCGAACACAGGTACATTTATGTTCGGGTTTAGGAACATATTGACGGCCTTTTTGCAGTCGGCTAAAGCCACTGATTGAGGCGTAGTCACAATTACCGAACCACTCACAGGAACTTGTTTGGCAATCGTTAAATGGATGTCTCCAGTGCCTGGAGGTAAATCCAATATTAAATAATCCAAATCTCCCCAATTCACATCTGTTGTGAACTGCTTTATTGCAGAAGACGCCATTGGCCCTCGCCAAACGATGGCCTGATTTTCATCCACCAAAAAACCAATAGAAATTACCTTAATTCCGTCTTTGACCAATGGTTCCATTTTGCCATCAACTTGACCCGGTTTTTGGCCCTGTAAGCCAAACATGGTAGGCATACTTGGCCCGTAGATATCTGCATCTAAAATACCAACAGAAGCTCCAGTATCGGACAAACTGCGCGCCAAATTAACAGCAACCGTAGATTTACCTACTCCACCTTTTCCACTTGCCACAGCAATTATGTTTTTGACACCAGGCAACACATCTTTTTCTTCTCGTGTCGTAGTGACTCTACTGGTCATGTTAGGCGTGACTTGTAAATCTTTAGAAACAAAATGTTGAACAGCATTTACACAGGCATTTTGAATCATATCCTTCATTGGACATGCTGGCGTGGTTAGCTCCACATCAAACTGAACGCTGTTGTCTTCAATCTGTATATTCTTTATCATGTTTAGAGTGACCAAATCCTTTTTCAAATCTGGATCATCAACATGACTTAATGCCTTTAATATGGCCTCTTCTGTAACACTCATTTTGTAGGTTTTTTACCAATCATTCTCAGGTTCATTTTCTTTATGAACCACCAAAAGAACTTCCCTTCTCTAAAAATAGTCCCAATAACAAACAACATAATTTGATAGATGAAATAGATGGACACCCACTTCACAATTATTGCCAGAATTTTGTGATCTATGTCAACGTTAAATGCGCTATATAGTGCCTTTCGAACAAATAGCGTGGTGCTCCCTGTTATTGCAAATACGACAAATATGATCACCATCCTTCGATCGGTTTCAATTCCCCATTTTGCCTTCAGACGTTCCCAATACTTTTTCACTCCGCGAAATTAAGTTTGTTCCTAGTATAAACAGTAATGACGGGAATTAGTTTCGGTCCAAAATGACTTCTGAGTCAAAGTTTAACTTCTTTTGTACTTTTCCGTCGAAATGAAGAAAAAGTATCTCCTGTACGCAATCCCTTTAGTCTTGTTATGCAGTATTTGGGTATATTTTCAATTTAACCAATCTAAGGTCCTTAGTGGCTTCAAGCTAATACCAGACAATGCCTTGTATGTTCTGGAAACGAAAGACCCGATATCCAATTGGACAGCTTTTAGTCAAACTGAAATCTGGCAAATTCTTAAATACCATCCCGTGATGGCTGATTTAACGGATGACGCGGATTATCTAGACACACTCATTTCTGATAATCGTAAAATATTTGAATGGTTTGATAACACAAGCCTTTTGATCTCTGCTCATAATACAAGCGCCAAAGATTATGACTTTCTTTTTGTTGTTGGTGTAAGTCCAAAAGCTAAAAAGTCCTTACTTCTGCCTGGGTTGAAACAGGTCTTAAAGTCCTCCGGCTTTACGACATCCGAATTGGCTATCGAAACAGAAACAGTACTAAAAGCTGCGGATAACTCCGGGGAATCTATATTCTTCGCTCATGTCGACAACCAATTGCTGTGTTCTTATTCAAAAAGCATCTTATCACAATCTTTGCATACCAGGGTTTCAAACCAATCGGTTGAGGCCACAATACAATTTGAATCCACGTTTCAATCCGTTTCTAAAAACGGCCTGTGCCGATTCTATTTGCCATTCAATCAAATTCAAAATTTACTGAACTGCTATTTCGAGGATGACTTAAGTGGTTTAACGACTATTACCAAGCAACTACAATCCAGCAGCTTCGATTTTACGGTCGATTCTGACTATTGGCAGGTTCAAGGTTATACAGCTATTGATAGTGCTCAAAGTTCTTATGTTAAGGCTTTCACGCAATCAGGGGAAAGTATCAATGAAGTTGGCACGGTATTGTCTAACAGAACAGCTTGGTCGATGAGTCTCAACTTTGAATCTTTTGTCTCATTGAAATCGAATCTTGACTTGTATTTAAAACAAGAATCATCGTACGCGCAATACACGAAACAAATATCTCAACTGGAAACATTGCTAGGCGTTTCAGTTGAAAGGTATCTGCTCGATTGGATAGGGAATGAAATATCAATAGCCCAATTGCGCAAGAACTTGGATTATAATAAAAAAGAAAATGCAGTCGTGTTGATTAAAACGAAAGACATAACTGTTGCTAAAGAAAGACTCCATTTTGTGTCTGAACAAGTAAAGAAAAGGACTCCAGCACTATTCAAGCAGATTGACTATCGAAATTACAGGATCGAGTATTTGGAAATTAAAGGCTTCTTCAAACTACTATTCGGAAACAAGTTTAACACCATAACCAAACCCTATTACACCATTCTTAAAGATTATGTTGTGTTTTCGAACAGTCCATACACACTTATCGGGCTCATTGAAGATTACGAAAATCAACGTTGCTTAGAAACGACTACAAATTACCAGAACTACACCGATCAACATGACAAAAGCAGTGTCAACGTATATGTTTCTGTTCCTAACTTATACCCAGTACTCTATCCTCTTGCCGACTCGAAATCTAAAAAATCCCTACGGGAGAGCAAATCATACTTTGACGCTTTTGAAAGTTTTGGATTAAACTTAAAAGGTAATGGCGAAGGATTTAGGACAATCGCTACACTTCTTAAAGCCTCTGAACCTGAAATTGCAACAACCATCGAGGAAAATGAGTTTGAAAAACTCTATCGATTGTATGCTTCTGAACGTGACATCAACAGTTCAAAATTTGTGCTAGAATGGATTGAAGATGGCATGTATAAAAAACAATTTCCTGGATCGGACAAACTGCAAATTAAGGCCGATACAAAGCAAGGCGTGTTGCATGGTTCGTATATCGAATACTACCAAAATGGAAGTAAGCGCATAACGGGCAAATACAAAATGGGGCGCAAAAAAGGAACCTGGAAAACCTTCGACAAGGCTGGTGCGCTATTAGAAAAAAAACGCTATTAAAAAAGGTGCGATTCGCAAAGCGAATCGCACCTTCCGACAATGTCTTTATTACTTGTTTGAATCCGCGTAGGCAAAAACCTTTTTAAGGATCTCTGTTGTCCGTTCTACAGGGTTTGACCGTATCTTGTCTTCTTGACTTTTAATCTCTGAGAACAACGCCGTCATAGCGTTTTCAGTTACATATTCGTTTAAGTCTGTTGTAACACTTTTCCCTGTGACAACGTTATACCCCTTTGATACAGGCGTCCAAATGTCATTGGCGTTTACTTTGTCTAATGAACTTTTGATTACGGGTAAAAACTTCTCTTTAAGCTGCGCACTTGTTGCACTTTTCAAATAGTTGGTTGCAGCACCGTCACCACCGGTTACAATATTGATTGCGTCCTTAATTGTCATTTGCTTAATGGCATTGACAAATATGGGTTTGGCTTCAGCCATGGCACCTTCAGCTCCTCTGTTCATGGCCGTCACCAAATTATCTAAGTGTTTTCCGGCAATTAAATTAGCGGCAACGTTACCTCTAATCTTTTGTTCAACGTCTCGTACCTCTTTAGGCATCAAAATTTTGTACGCCGCATTCTTCAAGAACCCATCTGTCTTTCCAAGAAAATCAGTCCCGCTGCCTACTCCCTTTGTTAATGCTTGTTTCAAGCCATCAGCAGCTTCTCCTTCTGTTATGCCACCAGTTTCACTTAATACCTCATTTGCAGTACCGAGAACTTGTAACAAAGAATCACAAGACGTAAGGGTGATGGTTAACCCTAAAATTAGACTCCACTTTTTCATTTAAATCTTTTTTGAATTATACAATTGGACTGACGACGACGTCAAAAGTACTGAATCACTCCATTGATTCGTAAATCACATCCATAATTTTGGTGCGCACACTCATGCTAATTAACTTTTTATTATCAGCATTGGGATACACCCTGTTTGATAGAAAAACATAAACTATGCCATTTTCAGGATCTGCCCACATTTGAGTACCCGTAAAACCACTATGTCCAAACGTTTTGCCAGAAGCGTAATCGGATACCGGATTTACCTTCCTAGAATTCGATTCTGGTTTGTCAAAACCAATGCCTCTACGCGAGTTAATACTTTGGTATTTGGTAAATGTTCTAATGGTTTCTGGAGCCAAAAAGCGCTTGCCATTATAAAACCCACCATTCATTAACATTTGCAAAATGGCCGCTACATCAGCACTGTTAGAAAACAGGCCTGCATGCCCCGAAACCCCGCCCAACATGGCTGCTGCTGGGTCATGTACGTAACCATGTATTAAACTTTTTCTAAAATCTGCGTTGTTCTCCGTTGGCACGATTTCCGTTTTCCCGAATTTGTTTAGTGGGTTATACGTCATCGTTCTCAATCCCATGGGTTGATAAAACACGCTATCCACAAAACGGTCTAAAGTGGTATGGGTCACTTGTTCAATCAGGTACCGCATCAATATCATGCCCAAATCACTGTATTTGTAATGGCCTGGTTGCTTTACTTCTGAATCATAAATCGTCCCGAAAATAACCGATTGAAATTCACGACACATGTACAAATCATCCGACACTTTTATACAGAACCTGTCTGAAGCAATGTGTGAAAACGTCGTATCATACACCAATGGGTCTTCAGTTGTAACGCGATAAAAAGGTATCCAACTTTTGAGACCAGCGGAATGTGTAAGTACCTGTTTTAGGGTTATGTCCTGCTTATTTGTGGTATCAAGATTTTCTAGATATTTTGACAATGGGTCAGAAAGCTTGATAACAGAATCCTCAACGAGCTTCATGATAGAAAGTGTTGTGGCGTTTACCTTGGTTAACGAGGCTAAGTCGTACAAATCATCGTTGTTTACCCGACGTCTTTCATTGTACGTATGTTTTCCAAACGATTTCTGATAAACCACCTTGCCATATCTAGCCACTAGCACTTGACAACCTGGAGTTGCTCCTTTAGCAATAGCGTCTTTGGCGATACTGTCGATCTTGGAAAGTTTATCTTGGTTTAAAGCCACCTCATTCGGTTCACCATACTGCAACAACCTGGCGTCTTCAACTACTTTTTGATTGAATACTTTAAAATTCTGCGTTACAGACACCGGAAGAAACGCATCTGCCGGTATTGCGCCAAACAACATTTGTGCAGCTTTCACCTGATTGACTTTGTCGTCTTGGTAAGCCATAACAACGGTCTTCATTCCGTCGAAAAATTTCAAATTATACGGATTACCAAAATCAACAAAAATGCACTTCTTTACTTTGTTCAACGCCTTTACAAATCGGGCAGTAGACATATCTACACCAAAGTTGTTTCTTGGGTATTTGCTCGTTTTATGAAGTGTAACAACCACGATGTCATAGTCTGCGTATATTTTGGCCACACTTGCAATCTGTGCAGTCGAAATGGTTTTGGGTAAATGTAAATGCGTCGCTTTTTGATAGTGGTCAAAGGTTTTTTGGAAATCGTTATTCACCGCACCGCCAATTGATAAGGTTGCCACTTTTTTCTTACTGTTAAGTTTTAGCGGTAGCAAAGTATCCTTGTCTTGAACAACACATAGCTGTTTTTCAATCAATTTATTCAGCAAGAAGTTGGCATATGAAGAATTAAGTTCTTCGACTAAATTTTCCTCTTCTAGAGGTTTATACTCATTTAAGCCCGCCCAATATTTTGCTCTCAATACCTTGCGCACTTTGTTGTCGACATAGGCCTGCGTTAGTTCACCGCTCTTAATGGCTCCTTTTATTAGCTCTATGGCCCTAGGTATGTTACCAGGCGCAAGTAGAATATCATTTCCTGCTTTTAACGCTTTAAGCTCTAACTCTCCTGGCTGATGGAATTTTGCCACACCTTGCATATTCAAAGCGTCTGTAAATGCCAGACCATTGAAGCCTAATTCCTCACGTAACAACCCATTGATACCGATAGGTGAAATTGAAATGGCCGTTTTGGGTGTCGGATCTATAGCTGGAATGTACAAATGTGCTGTCATTACACTCATCACACCACTATCTATTAAGGATCTGAAGGGATAAAGTTCAATTGAATCTAACCTTTCTCTTGAGTGGTTTATAACAGGAAGGTCTTTGTGTGAATCGACGTCAGTATCGCCATGGCCAGGAAAATGTTTGGCGCAAGCCATTACATTCTCGCGTTGCATACCACTTGCATATGCCCAGCCTTTTTCTGCAACATTCTTTTTATCTTCTCCAAACGATCGATAGTTGATCACAGGATTATTTGGGTTGTTATTGACATCAATAACTGGTGCGAAGTTTACGTGAATACCCATGCGCTTACATTGACGTCCAATTTCTCGACCCATTGCATGGATAATCGAATTATCGGAAATTCCGCCTAAACCCATCTGATACGGAAACGATGTTGTATTGCTTAAGCGCATGGCTAAGCCCCATTCACCATCTATAGCAACAAGTAACGGGGTTTTTGACATTGCCTGAAATTCATTGGTTAGGCGTACTTCTGTTAGGGGGTCTCCTTTAAAAAAGATCACGCCACCAACTTTATACTTATTGATGTCTGAACGCACTTTGTCAAGATGTGCTTTGCCATAGCTCGTGCGTACTTCAATCATCATAAGCTGGGCAATTCGCTCGTCAGCTGTCATGGCGTCAAATGCATTATCCACCCAATCAGAAGCATAATTCTCCGGATTAGGTGCAAAACCTGCTACATGTACCAGCAACAATGCAATTAAAGCGACCTTATGTATGATGAATTGTTTAACCATGAAATTCAGATGTTCACTAGATGATAGTCAAAAAGCGTACCCTGCAATGTTATATAAATCTTAACTGTATGCATATTGTTTTTATCAACTCACGTCTTCACCTGTCCAATGAAAAAATATATCAAACCACGATGCATACTACCAAACTATAACGCAGCGTTTCAATTATAGATATGCAATACTTCCCAAGAATAATTAACTCCCTAATAACTAGCGGCATACTGATCTTGTTTTTAACAAACTGTACGGCTCAACCCACAGACTCTAGTAACACCGAAATTGAATCAGTTGTGGAAATAAATACTGTCGGACAAATACCCCCGCCATCAGGATTTTACAGATTGCCTTTGGATAGTCTGCACGTTGGGAGCTTTCTTAGAAATTTGTCGCTTAAAGAGGACAACCAAGTGTATTTATACGATGGCAGTCTTAAGTATAATCAAAGTGCTCAATATGCCATAATTGACATTGATGTAGGCAATAGAGACTTGCAACAATGCGCAGATGCAACCATGCGGCTACGTGCTGAGCATCTGTTCCAAACAGGTCAATTCGATAAAATTCAATTTCATTTTACAAGTGGTCATTTAGCGCAGTGGCTTAAATATGCGGAAGGCTATCGCGCCAAAATCAGTGGCAGCAGTGTTACCTGGGTTAAGCTTGCCAATAAGGATACTTCACATGCCAATTTTAGAAAATATATGAATCTCGTTTTTTCTTACTGCGGTACGCAATCCATGAATGGAGAGGTCGAGCCTGTGAGAATTGAGGACATTGCACCTGGTCATGTTTTCCATCAAACAGGCAACCCTTATGGTCATGCGGTTACAGTTATGGACGTAGTCACTGATACTACGGGTAACAAGCGTTTCTTGCTGTCGCAGAGCTATATGCCAGCACAGAGCATACACGTGCTCAAAAATCCGACAAATTCAGCGTCAAGTCCGTGGTACTCAATAAAGCCAGGAGAACCGCTGGTAACACCCGAATGGACTTTCCCCTCAGGAAGTTTGAAACGTTGGAAAAATTAAAGGTCTAAAACTAAGCTTGGTGGCCGTCCTATAACTGCTTTATCACCTGAAACAACAATCGGACGCTCCATTAAAATGGGGTATTTTACCATCGCTTTAACCCAATTGACGCGATTCGCGTTCTTGTCTTTGTAATGCTTCTTGAAGATTTGCTCATTCTTGCGAATTAAATCGTAAGGTTTTATGCCTAACATTTGCACGAGTTCGGTAAGTTCAGATTCAGAAAGCGGGTTGTTTACATAATCAACCACTTCGTAAGTGTGTCCTGCCTCGGTAAGCAATGCGCAAGCCTGTCGACTTTTGCTGCACCTTGCGTTGTGGTATACAATCACTGCTTGGTATTGACGTAATTAATTTTGATAACATGATCTGTTTTCCCGCCATTAATCGAGTCAACAAATTCATATACCATATGTAAGTCTAAATTACTTTCGGTTAACGTTTCTATATCTAGTGTTTGTGGAGCACCGGTTGGGTCAAAAGGAAAGCTGCTAAATTTCATTTTTGTTTCGTTTTCAACAAAATACCACAAACCACCATCTTCGGATTGTGGGTCGTTCATGTCACATTTTGTTGGCCCTTCGTCAAGTAATACGGTCGAATCCGTTCGCAAAAACATCAAGTTATCTTTATCACAATCCTGCACTGTGCCTCCACCTTGATAAGCCAACAAGTCCCAGAAATTGTCAACGGTAATCACATTTCCCATGATATCTATGGTTATAGAAGGAACTATTGTTCCGCCATTTACCCTCCATTCGGCCTCGGTTGCCAAGTCCGTTTTTGTTTTTTCTTTGGTTGTCGGCGTATCGCCTTCATCATCCTTACACCCTACAGTTAGGGTTAAGCTCGCAATCAATAAAAGTCCCAAAAATTTTTTCATACCGTAATTTTGTAGTGCAATTTACACCATTTTTAAACTTCTAAATGTGACACTGGAGTCATTTCTGTTGATACATCTTTCTTGTTAACAGCTTTTGTAATGCCCGGTTGAGTATTAACTCCGTAATCCTTTTTACTTGGTCTTTATGATCTAATGTCCAAGCCATTCTCAACTTTGATTCAAATACATCCATTCGGTACAAAGCTGATTTCAAAAACGATATATTGGTCAATAACAAATGTTCAACGACACCTTCAGCTTCTGAAATAAACGCGTTAAAAGGATTGTCCGTATTGGAGTCCCATTTCAATTCAATTTCGGATGATCCGAAATCCTTATTCACCTGGTTTATTACAGCTTCGAGCAGGTCGTTGTGCGTTTCTAACTGTGCATACGTATCGATGTTACTCATATTAATTGATACTGAATAAATCGAATCGTGGTGTCCATCTAAAATAGAACTCTGCAACTACATCAGTTACGTTAGACTTCAAATTCCGCATGAGATTGGCTCGAATTAAAAAATTAAAGTCGGTGGTGATTTGTGTTTGCCATTGAGCGCGCACCATAGCGAGCTTACGGTAGTCAAAAATATAACTTGAATTTCGAGCAGAAACGCTTCGATACGCCACATCACCCATCGGATTATGGAATTGATGTGCATCATAATAATTAAACATTAACCCAAAGCCTTTGGCATATAAAGCAAGCGACGCATACTGTCCTAAACCGTCAATATAGTTGACTTGTTCTGTGGATATGTCTTCATAATACAGCGCATGAAGTTGAATATCTATAGAATCCAAAAATCCGCTTTTTTTGAGTTGACGATATCGGAAACCATAATCAAAATTGAAGTTGCTTATGGTTGGCATATGAGAGGTGTCTATTTCGCCTCCTTTATGAAAAGACAAGGCTGTAATAGGAAGGGAAAGCACGTGGTTGCCTATATGTTTCTTAGGTTCAACGCGAACCCCTGATGTAAACTCTTCTCGGAATGGACTGTTTTGGTATATCATTTTACGCCAATCAACCCAAAGCTCACCATCAAAGTTTTTACCTGACCGCTTGTATTGAAAACCATTTTCCAAACGATTTTCGATAAGCCGTTCAGGGTCATATAAGGGCTCTACCAATTGATGTTGTAGCGCCCCTGTTAAGGTTCCAAATCGTATGAAGTGTCCTTTGTGTTTGAACTGGAAACTAAAGGTGGGTTGATTATTAATCATTTCATCCGCACCAAAATCTTGTTGAACAAATAACCCTAATGATACTTGAAGTTTTTCCGAGGACTGCAGCGTTAACTCCGGCCAGAGCTGATATCCAAACAACGTACGCCCTTGATCTATACGCGATTTATATTCCGTATTTCTGAAGTATCCTAAATTCTCCACATTGAGTTGAACCAAACCAACTTCCGTATCCGTACGGTCTATATCAAAAAACGAATTATCCCATTGACCGTATGTAATTGTAGACAATGAGCAGCATAAACACACAAGTAAAAAATGTTGTATTCGACGTACCATCACGACAAATATAGGGGTAAGTGATTCATTTTTTTACATTAACTAAACATTTGATTATCTGAATATTACAAGTCCAGTGGCCCGCATATTGTGTCTATTCCCTATCTTCGAATTTCATTATTCGTTTCACGTATGGAACGTGATTTGAATAGGTTAAGTGAAAATATTTGACCCTTATGAAAACAAATATCAAATACATAGCGCTCACACTCATTGTCATGCTCAACTTTAGCTTTACGCAAAAGGAGAATGCAGGGTTTCAGTTTAGACAGCAAAACAACAAAGCTTTTGGTTTTGGGGAAGCACTAACCTATCGTGTGCATTATGGTTGGTTAAATGCTGCTAGGATTACAATGAAAGTAGATGACACCATCGTTTCTGTTGGCAAACGCCCAACATATCATATAGTGGCTAAAGGAAAGACCAATAAGTCTTTTGACTGGATGTATACGGTTCGAGACCGATTCGAGTCTTATGTCGACACAACAGGTATTGCCCCTTTAAAGTACTTTAAAACAGTTCAAGAAGACAAATACACAGATACCGACCTGGTATACTATAACCATGAAGAAAAGGAACTAAAGGGTTTGAAGAAAAACATGGATATGCCAGAATATGTGCAAGACATTGTTAGTGGAACCTATTATGCGAGAACCATTGATTTTAGCAACGCATACATTGGCAAAACATATCCGCTTGACATCTACCTAGATCAAAAAATCTATAACCTTAAATTTAAATACCTGGGCATAGAAACCATTAAAAGTGATTTTGGGAAAGTCCGATGTATCAAGTTACGTCCACAACTAGTTGTGGACCGTGTGTTTAAAGACGAAGACGATATGACTATATGGGTTAGCGACGACAAAAACCGCTTGCCAATACGGGTTAAAACAGACATTTGGGTAGGCTCACTTAAAGTAGACTTAACAGATTATTCTGGGTTAGCCAACCCGTTTGACGCAAAGCTGTAAGCAAGGTAAAAACGATCCTTTTTTATGAAGAAGGGTAGACTTCATTGATGCGGTTTATTGAGTATAGCGTTAACTCTTTGAGCACTTTTAAGTCAATATCCTCCAACTTTTTAACGTACAGACAAGACTTCCCCGTTTTATATGTACCTAAACGCGACATGATCTTCTCGTTTTTAAATCCAGCCATAACGTAAATGGTTAGACTTGTTTTGCGCGGTGAAAACCCACACAAAAGCATATCGCCTTCTCTACCAGATTTGTATTTGTAATGGTATTCCCCAAAACCAACAATACTATTGCCCCACATAACAGCTGGCTCTCTAGTTATTTCCGTAAAAAAGTCAATTAAACCAAAACAGTCCTCGTGGTACTTTTTAGGTTGTGCGTTGATAAAGTCAACAACGCTTTGATTGGTCGGCTGTGTTTTGTTTTGGTCAGACATACGGACCTTTAATCCAAACCATCTTCTTCCACAAATTCTTTGACTTGAGCAAAGTACGCATGATCCCAGCCATCCGCAAAATCATCGTAATCTGCATCTGGAATGTTGGTGTGTTTCAATTCAACTGATGTCCCTTTTTTATGTGGATGGAGTATAATGGTTACAATTGACTTTTCTTCTTGTTCACCGAAATACCACTCTTGCACTATTTTTCTATTCTCTTCAAACTCCAAATTCATCCCACAAATACTTCCACCCCAAATGCTAAACTCCGTATTTGGCTCGGTACTCATCTCCGCCTCATCATCTGTCCATAGTGTGATGCTTTTGGCATTCGTAAGTGCCATGTATATCTCGCTTGGAGGTGCTTTTACTATGTAGTACTTTTTAAAATCTTTCGGCATTTCTATTCTTTTGATATTATGTGCAAACTGTCTTCAACCCAGCTATATATTTTACCATTGTCTATTCTCACCATCTTGGCTAGCGAATCGACATATAGTGTGTCGCTCACGAAAAACTTATAGTCGTAACTAACAAGGTGTGAGGTTTCGAAATATATGATTTTGTTTTTCTTTACTTGAAAATCAAGCAGTCCTTTTATATCGATGGATTTGTAATAGTTACCAAACACGTCAAACAAACAAATACCATTAGATGAATCATGCACAAAGATGTTCTTTTCGTTATCTAACAATTGGGTTGGCTTCCATACCTCATTGGTCCAAGTAGCCATCGGAACTCCTTCTATTTGGGTCACTAAATTTTTTGTTGCTTTCAACAATTTCATGCTACTCGCATCGAAATACCATATACCATTGTCAAATGATCGAGCAGCAGCAGAAACTTCGCCGGTACTAATGTCTGTCATGTCTATTTCTGCTCTTACATTAAGCAGATTATCCAGAATAAGAAGCACTTGTTGGTCTGCATAATAACAATAAATCTCGAAGGGGTTACTTACATCCAATTGGCTCAGACTGCCATAGATTTTAAAATTCACTACAGCATCTCGTTCACCGTCTGCTCCATACTTCTCAATAGAGTTATCGGATTGAACCAAAAATACATTGCCCAGATTATCCGTTGTAAAAAATTTGCCTGAAAAGGGGATAGATTCCGTATGCGTGACACCCTCATTTAGACCCGTTGACGACATCAATGCAATGACAAACATTGCCAGACCACATCGCTTCAAATATTTACTTAAACTTTTCAAGTGTTACCGTTGTACCGTCAAACATGGCGTACGTGCAATGATGCAGCCATTCGCCTAAGTTAATGTACTTCCCGCCATTGTCCAAGTTAATGTTTAGTGGTAGGTGACGATGGCCAAATATCATGAAATCAAACGCCTTGCTTTGAACTTCCTTATTACAGAATTGCAACAACCATTCCGAACCTTCATGATAGGTTTCATCATAGGCCGCATTGGCTAGCCTGCTTTTGGACGAAAAATAATGGGCAATACCTAAACCGACTCTGTTGGGTAGGATTCCGAACAACCAAATACAAATCGGATTTCTAAATATTCGCTTTAAGAATTTATAGCTATAGTCACCGTCTCCTAATCCATCGCCGTGATGCAAATAGAATTTTTTTCCATTCGCTTCAAACTCTAATTCATCAGAAATTAACTTGACCCCAAGCTCATGCTGAAAATAGTTAAACATCCACATGTCGTGGTTGCCCTTAAAAAAATAGATCTCTATTCCGCTGTCAACAAGACTTGCAATCTTTCCTTGCAACCTTACAAACCCCTTTGGTATCACTTTTTTATACTCGTACCAAAAGTCAAAAATGTCACCCATTAAAAAGATTTTTTCTGCGTTGGGGGCGGCAAAATCGAGCCAATCGACTATTTTTTTTTCACGAACTAAGCTAGTTTCATAATCTGGGATTCCTAGATGGAAATCAGAAGCAAAATATAGGTTCTTACCGTCGTTCAAGGTTATTGAATTGCAATCTTAAACGTTGTCTTTTTATTGTTCTCAACAAGCTCCAATACATATAAGCCGGCCACTTGATCTTGTAAATCTAGTTGGATTAAACCGCCTTGTACATTACCGCTGATTGTTCGCACAACTTGGCCTGTCATATTCGAGGCTTTAAGCGTAAAACTATTGCCTTCTGAACCTGCATTGGTTTGCAAAGTTACCAGACCAGTACTCGGATTTGGGTAAATTTTCCAAGGCTTACTTACCACTTCTTCTTCAGACAGCGTATGGCCAACGGTAAAATGATACTCAATGCTTTTACCAAAATCTGGATTAAAGCTCTGGTTAAAACTTGTTCCGGTTTTAATCAATCTCAAAAGACCTGAACCGATGTCGGGGATGAGTGGATAGAACAATCCGAATTGGTTTTCCGTTTCGCATACGAGCTTATAACACCCTCTGTTAAGTGTAATATCTTCTTTAATCAACTGTCCTGCAGGCGCATTGAGTTGTTCGTAAACGACTGTACCACCGTCGTCAAAAATCTGAAGTGTTGCATCAGCGATGTTATTGTTTCTAAAGTACACCGTAAACGTTTTAGGTGCCATGGTCGGAATATCAAACTCTGACTCTGCACGGTTGTTCTCAGCATATTCATCTGCCACTTTGTTCACTGAAAATACTTCAGCAAAAAATGTATTTGATGTTTCTGTAGAAATGTAATCCCACATAGCAAAAGGTAGTTCAATGACGGCTGATTTACCTGGCAATAAACTGTCTTTCCAGTAATACGTTATAGGGTTTCCGCCAACTACACCGTATTTTAAGCCTAACTCTTTAATTACATTTTTACCCGTATTACTAACTTGTATTTTAGGCTCACCGCAAGTTGGGTTCATCTTGAGATAGTATTCCCAATTGTTCGGGCTGATGATTTGCTCAACCGTGGCATCGTTTTCAAAATTGTACTCTCCGTATTGCATCAAATGCATAGAGACAACGTAGCGTCCTCCTCCTTGACCGAGATTGTTTACCGGAACTGGTTCGATTTCGTAGTCAATTGAAACTTTGTCACCAGTTACAAACTCTGTAATATCGAAGTTATAATCATCTACAGGAGCACCAGGACACCAACCTGCTCTTGGCGGAGCCCAATTCCCACCTTGATCAAATATAGGGTTCAGTGCACACTTATCATCTTGCCAAATATCCCACTGTAAAGCATCTTTCCCGTCTAGTTTGATGTAATGTTGCTTGTCGGCCCACTCACAGCAATGTGGCTTGGTGTTGTCGTCGGTATTGTGCCCGTGACCTGTAACCCGAGTAACTAATTTATGTGTTTTGGCTTCAGGATGAATGGCAATTTCTTTGTTCTGAAAGTTTATATCATCAGCGATACTGCTGTAAGACCGGCTCTCACGATTAATATAGTAGGAGATTTCTTTTAAATCTCTTACTGGTGTGCCTTCAATCATTTCAAAACGAAGGTCAATGAGCTCCTGCTGATTTCCTGCGGTAAAAGTCACTTGACCTTCAAGAAGAGATGCATAATCTGTAACATCGTAAATCCATTTAAACCCTTCTGGGCCCAAGTCCAGTCCAATACCATAAGGCGTGATGTATCTCGCAATCTCTGCGTTATTGATTACCTCATATGGAACGTAGTATTTTCTTAATGTTTGATTAAGCGTTTGCGTTCCTGGAATTGCCGATGAGTCCTTTTTGGTTCCGTCTGGGTTGTAACTATAGACAAAGTCTCCGGCATAGGTCTCCAAAACACCAGACTGCTTTGTAACGTCAGTAGCATCATTAAACTCATCAACGTATATGTGCCAACGAGATACTACATCCGATACAAGTGTTGAATCTAAAGTGGAAGACTGAACAGCAGAAACAAACTCAACTTTAGGCCTGTCTGAAAGGGCTTGTGTATTAAACCATGCGGTCGATGCATATTGCTTTAGCATAGTTAACCCCTTAAATTGAGCCGTAATATTGGCATCAAAATCAGATTCCATGATGGCTTTGTTGGCATATTTCTCAAACGAGAATGCACAAATCAGGTCCGAGAAATTGGGCTGAGAAGTTTCAATATCTTTCGTTGTTAAGTCTTTGGCTTGAATCGCAGACAATTCCGAATTCCAAATACTTAATCGATCTATGGCACCCGCATATTGGTAATTATTAATACCCTTACCTACTCTAAACTGCGTAATCGCACCAAGATCTCTATTCTTAGCGGTACCTGTATGCCACAAGCTTCCATTTAGGTAAATATTCATTACACCTGTTCGCGCATTTTTAGTAAAAACCCAGTGATTCCAACTGTTTTTGTAAATGTTAGCATTGGCAGCTTTGTTTATTCTGTCATGTCCTGATGCATTTCCAGCATCCCAATACACCTGGCCATTTGACCAAGGGAAATGGATATTGATTATCCTTTTCCCGTTCTTGTCTTTACCCTCTAAGACTGAGGTATTTTTAGGAAGCGAGGCGTCGCCTTTGGCCCAAAAACTAATGGAAATGGCAGAATCAAGATCTTTAAAAACTGTTTCGGCTGATTCTACTGCCATGAAATTATCTGGACCCATTTCATAGTAATGATCCATTCCAACCTCCTGAATACCTGTATTGATCGCCGGGTCACTTTCTATCCGTAATACTCCCGTAGTTAAGAACTGAGGTCGACTAAACTCAACGACTATGTTTGATACACCATCCCAAGCCAGCGGCTCTATGGCTTGAAGCCTAACTTTGCCTGGTCCGTAAGTCCATTCACCTTCATAAACCGAGTTGAAACCTGATTCTACCATCGTAGACAAACTCGCTAATGGTGTTTCAGCTATCCTCACTTTGAAATTTTCTATTGTTCCAACTCTATTCGAAACATATATAGACAACGCTGTTATATCCCCTGGCTGCAATCCGGCCAACGTCAATTCATTGGCGGTATACATAAATTGTACTCTATTTTCATCTATAATTTGTGACGTGGATGTAGTTCCCGTACCAATGACAACAGAATCTGCAGAAGTAACTCCGTTAACAACTCGGAATCTGTTGTATTTATAAAAGGTATCTGAAACAGGCGTTGTTACATAATTGTACGTCAATGGCATTAAATCGCCAATCTGGAAATTTGCATGTTCGTATTCGTTACTATCAATTCGCCCAGTACTATCATGTACAATTACATAGGATAAATAATCCCATTCTCCACAGTTGAAATTGTCACGGGTGGTTTGTGGATCGCATTTCAGCGTGTAATGCATGTTGATTTTACGATATGTTTTGCCCTCAGGAAACTGAAACGTTCCTCGTCGTTTAGTAATATCGCTAAAGTTTAGGGTATTGACCCAGGTGGTATCTTGTGCTATCGCTGCGCAGGAAATCGTCATGGCAACCAGAGCTAATAAGCATTTCTTAATCATAAAATTGATGTAATAGCCTCAAAATTGGGCATAATTGGTTATGTAAACAAGGTTGATTAAAAAAAGGATAAAAAAGTGGTCTTACTGCCGCCTGATTATACCTTTTTCCCACCTTTTAATTGAGCCTGCATCTCATGCAGTTGATCCCATTTTTCTTCTAAGGCCAACTTTGCTTGCTCACCCCATGTACTTGGGTCGTGGACTTTGTACTGTGGCCCAGCCTTCAATAATATTTCTTTGATTTTGTCTGGTCCAGAATTAATAACATGATTATAGGTATTAATTCCATCTGCATTGAGCAATTGCTCAATCTTTGGCCCAACGCCTTCAATTTTTTTCAAATCATCACCATTACCCGACTTTATAATTTTTGCCTTGGTTTTGGCTTTAGACTTTTCCTTGGGAGCACTGCTTTTGGTGATTATCGCTTTACCATCATTTGCTTCTTTTTTCGTCGAGGACGCCTTCTCTTGAGCAATGACTTTAGCCGCGGATAACGAGGCATTGAAATCTGCTTCTCGTTTCTTACTTAAATCCAGCTCTGCTCTAAGCTGGTTAATCAACTGATCTTGCGTTTGCAACTTAGCCTCTAAAACCGAAGTAGATTGGGTTGAACTCGGTTTAACCGCATCCATTCTAAGCCTGCTATTCTTGTCCTCCAAAATTTTAACCTTTTCGCTTAAGGTTATGATTTCCAGCTTACTGTCTTCAACGCCTAATGACTCTGCCTTAAGAAGCTGTAACTCAGATTCCGTTTCTTTATGTTTCCTCCTCCATGTATTTACCGCTATTCTGCCGAGCCATAGGCCCAATAAAAAAGCGATAATCAACATCACGATTATTTCAATTAAATGTTCTGTGAAGGTTCCTGTACCTGGTCCTTGAATTGGGTTTTGTCCAAATATGTCTAAAAGTATCATTACCGTATTTTTATTGCCTATCGATTATTATTTCAACCCTACGATTGTATGCATGGCCAACGTCTGAGTCACTTCCATTGCGGGGTTCTGTTTCTCCCTTTGAGCTTGTAATTATGCGCATAGGGTTAACGCCTCTATCCCAAATCATTTTTTTAACCACCCATGCTCTTTTCCTACCAATTTGGTGGTCTTCTCCTTGATCGCCTTCATCATCAGAATGTCCAACGACGTATACCTTAACATTGGGGTCACTTTTCATCAAGGACACTAAGCCATTGACATAAGCCCTCAACGCTGGTGTCATATTTTTCTTAATGGAGCCTTTGGGAAAATAAATGGTGGCTCGATTATCAATGTCTCCAGCGTAAGCACCAGCTACTTCAGAAGATGCATTGTCTTCCGAGGCGTTGTCCGTTGCGTCTGATTCATCTGTATACTCTGTGTCATCCGAATTATTGGCACTATTTGAATCGTCTGTTTCGCTAGATTCATCTACCCATTCGTCTGTAGTTTCACTATCCGAATCATCTATAATTTCATCGTAACCCTCGTCCGCTCCGGTGGATATGATAGTAAATTGCACCGCTTCAAGACTTGTTTTATCGTCCACCGAGGTCATTGCATCAAAGTTTACACGTGTTTGCAACCTGTTTATATCAAAATGATCTTCAAGTAAAGACTTTACGTTATCTGCCCTTTCTTGGCCAAGGTCGTTGCCATTTTGCTCATTACTAAAATACATTCCATTAACCAATAAGGTATCTGTCTCACCTACTTTAGAAAGTAACTCGTCTCGTGTCTCATTGAATTGATCTCCGATAATTGGTTCGGCAGAGTTAAACTGAAAACTTAAAGGTCGAAAAGACTCTTCAGTAGCATCATGATTTTTAGGATTGTCTGTGAGATTCAGAGAAATATCCCCACAAACCTGTTTTATTTTACATAGGTAATAATATGATCCAGCAACTAGTAACCCTAAAAAAAGAATCACTGGAATAAAGCGTTTTGACCCCATTTTCTTACTTCGTTTCCGTTATTCGAAGATATGTTATTTTGATTAACCCTTAATCCTATAGTACTCCACAATCTTCAAGGCTTCGTCATACAAAAAGTCTTTGAGGCTTTTCGGTTCAATTATTTTAATGTTTGAACCCATTGAAAGCAATGTGCTTTTTAGTTCATAATTAAGTATCGCCTGGAGTTCTATAGTGACAAGCTTTTCATTTTTTGAAATACATTTTTGACTGGAGTGAATTGGTTGACTTTCAATGTATTGATATTCTCTTGGCGACAGTTCAAAGATTATTTGAATCGGCTCTTCAGACGTAATACTAACCCCCACAGCATCCTTATAATACGCTTGTACGTCAAAATCACTCATTCTGTATGGTGTCGCGTAATCAGGTTCAATTCGTATCATCCGTTCAAGTGCTAGCGTTCTTAAACTTTTGTATGCCTCATGATAACCAATCATGTACCATCGGTTTCTATATTCTTTCAAAAAATAGGGATGGATGGTGTGCGTTTTAACCGAATTTGAACTAAACGAATTGTATTCAATAATCACTGTTGTTTGTTGCCGGATATGTTGAAGTAGTTCGTTTATATGACGACTTCCGCCATCTGTTGTACTTTTTTCGAATTCAATGATGTCACCAAGTGCTGTTGTATCATTCTGTTTAACATGAAGTTCTACCTTGTCACTTAGTTTCTCAACTGCCTCAGAGAAAGTTGAAAATAATCCCACCTGACTATATTGCTTCAGCACGTTCGCCGCAAATGCAATAGCAGTGAGCTCTTCTTTCTGCAATGGAATTTGATCGATGGAATACGCCTTATCTGCATATCGGTACCCTTCACCCTTCACATTTTCAATGGGAGCCATATAACCCAATTGCGCATTATTGCGCATAGCGTTTATATCCCCTGCGATTGTGCGCCACGAAACTTCGGCACCAACTGCATCGGTACATGCACCAATCAAGAGTTGCTTTGTTGCAATATTGTTGTTTATCAAACACCTGTTAATTGCTCGATACCGTACAAGTGCTTCCTTATTTGAAGGCATATTGAAAATTTACTTCATCATTTTTCATTAATGCAAATAGGCTGCATTGTGAGGTTGTTTGTTTGAATCAAAATTAAAGAATTATGGAAGACAGAATTTATAAACAACGATTTTTTGAGGCAGGATCATCAGAATTTTCAATTGCCGTTAACCGACACCGAGATGCGAATGGTGAATTTGTGTATATGCTAGATACGTCGGAGAATGTATATGATTATCTGGAGCTTTCTTTCCCTGTATTTAACTCATGGGCTGAAACTTGGACCTATATTAAACAAAACTACCCTGGCTGGTGGAACATGAAACCATTTTTCATCCATCCAAAAGTGAGTTCATTTATTCTCCTAGAACTTAAAAATGAACTCAGAGAGTTATCGATAGCAAGCAAAAAGTTTTGGAGAAACTGCATTCGTCCATTTTGGAGAAGCTGCCTTAAAGAAGACATTCAAGAATTATTAGGATAAATAAAACGATTAAAATGAAACAAACAGAATTAATGAACAAGCTCGGATTGGGCGCTGCTGGTGTTGTAATGCCAAATGGTTTGGCAAGGGTAAAGAATGAACCTGTTCGAGTGTACAATGGTTTTTTACGTTCCATTATGCACTACGGTTATGTCGATTTGAAAGAGCTCCTTTGCTCAGGAGATAAACTAACATTAGGACGTGAGAGCGACAACCCACATGATTTTTTCGCAGTAGGTGTTTTTTGGAAAGGCGTTAAGATTGGTTATCTACCAACAACAGAAAACATTGTTATTGCCAATTTGCTTGACTCTGGTATTTCCATGCACGCTTATATTGGAAAAATAGATCTTCAAGCCAATCCACAGCATGCCTTATCGGTTGTAATTTTTACAGATATAGTGGTAGCACTGCCAAGTGTGTCTTCCAAGTTTGTACCGAAACAAAAGACAACAATGAGAAAGGTTTATCAGAGTGCTTAGACTACTTAATAGCAGCCATGAGGTTAGACTTTTTCCGTTCCGAGACTGGTAAATTTGTACCATTAGACATCACGACATAGCCCCCGCTTTTGTTGTGAAAACTGTCTAAATGTGCCAGATTAATCAAATGAGAGGTGTGGATTCTAACAAATCTTGCTTGTTTTAACACTTGCTCAAAGTCCTTCAAGGTTTTGGATATCACCATAGGCATCTCGACATCTTTTAGAAACAGTTTTGTATAGTTACCGTATGCTTGAATATGTATGATGTCCTCAATCTTCTTCAGGTAAATTCCGTCTGTGGTATTCAACGCAATTTTTGCGCCGGCAGAAATTGTGCTTGGCAGTTTGATGATGTGGTCTATTTGTTCCTGCGGCAGTCTAAAACTACCCGTAGATGAATCCGTCATAATGCGATTAACCGTAGCTTGCAAATCATCTTGGTCAACAGGTTTTAATAGGTAATCAAAAACGCCATGTTTAAATGCTTTCAGCGCATACTGGTCGTAAGCCGTCGTAAAGACAACACGGAAATGGCCAAAGTTGGTTAATGCAGTTAGTAAATCGAAGCCAAGTCCATCCTTTAAACGAATGTCAAGAAATAGGACATCGGGTGTTATGTCAGTCAAAAGTTTAAGTCCTGACTTTACGGAATTGGCCGTTCCGATTATCTCGACCTTTGGACGCACCTCGGCTAGTTCCATCTGGAGAGACGCTATAGCTTGTTTTTCGTCGTCGATTATTACTGCTCTCATTTATCTGTTGATAGGTAGTTTAACAATAACGGCAGTTCCTGGATTTTTACCACCATTTACCGGGCTTAAAATCTTTAATGTACAAGGTTTGTTATACTGCTTCGACAGAATATCTAACCTGTCATTTATATTTTCAAGTGCTACGGAATGATGTTGATCGTGCAGATCTTCTGTAAATCCCACACCAGAATCGACAATTTTGCACACCAGATGGCCATCAAACAACTCAAATGAAACAGATATCTTTCCCTCGTTTAAAGGCGCTATTCCATGAATGACGGCATTCTCAACTATGGGCTGTAGTATCATTGGTGGAATCTGAATATTAAGGTTTTCATCCACTAAGTTATTAATTTCATAATCAAAAACCTGGTCGTATCGGTTACGCATAAGCTCCAGATACAAGGTTAATATCTCTGCCTCGTCTTCTAGTGGTATTAAGGGTTTATTGCTTTCTAGAATCTTACGCAAAAGCTTTGAAAACTTGCCTATGAAGCCATTGGCTTCCTTCATTTTACCCTGACCGTAATACCCTTTGATTGTGTTTAAAGAGTTGAATAAGAAATGCGGGTTCATTTGCATAATACCGGCTTTCTGTTCTGCAACCAAGTACGCTTTTTCCAGTTGGAGTTTATCAATTTTTATTTCGGACAATCGGTTTTGCAAGGTTAATTTTTCACGCCACGCCCGTAGCCTATTTTTTGTTACTAACCAGGTTAATCCTAAGACAGTTAAAACACTCAAAATGCGAAACCACCACAGACTCCAGAACGGTTTAAGCACTGTAAACTCAAAAAACACTGTTTTACTAATCATGCCTGTTTTGTGTATAGCGCGTAAGTTAAAGCGGTACGTGCCAGGCTCGAGGTTTTCGAATTGTATACCTCTATCCTGTGTTGTATGCCATGTTTCTTGCAAACCTTCGAGTGTATATTGATAGTCGACTTGTTGCAAGTGCTTGTATGTCACCGTATTAAAATCAAATCGAATGGTGTTCTCATTGTGTTTCAAAACTATATTGGAGTCATTTGGGCCAAACAGTGTAGGCCCAACGGTGGCACTAGTTAACTTAGGTGTAATTGGATTTGAAATGAACGGTTGCGAGCGTAAATCGTACGTCATCAAACCAAGGTTAGTAGCCATATAGATAACATCTTGTCTCCGTACGATGTCAAATACCGTAGTAGGCCGAAGACCAATGTGTGCACCGAATCTGATCGCAGAGGTATCAAACGAAACGTCTGGCACTAAGTCTAAACCTTCACTAGTCCCAATCCACAATTGCCCAGAAGGATCCAAATCAAACCCCACGCAGGTGTTGGAAGAAAGGTTTTCTTTGACCGTATATCTCTTCACCTCAGATGTACCTTTAATCACAATAACACCTTCCCCTCTAGTTGCTACATAAATCAACTTCCTTTGGTTGTCAAAAGCAATGTCGTTTATATAGGCATTTAACCCCTTTATATTTTTACCGAGATCAATTGAAATGCCTTCATTTTCTACAAAGAGTCCATGATCTGTACCCATATACAGGTTCCCGTTTTCATCCCTACAAAGCGTCGACGTTCTGTGTGGAACGGTAATATTCTCTAATAAAACTGGATTTATGGTTCCTAGTTCTTCCCGGTCCTTTGTCATCGAACTATAAAAGTCTGCTTTGGGAATTTTGTAGGTTCGATTACTAGCCAGTGTAACCCAGTTCGAATCAATCAACAAGTCGTTAAGAAGCATCCGTAAATACTTCTTCTTTTTTAATGAGTCGATGTAGGTAAGGTAAGTCTTTGACGATACCAAATATTCACCCTTGCGGTTTTGTTTGATTTGAGTTACGGGCTCATTTGTTGGCGTAACAATTGGATCGTTGATGACCTTGCCTTGCTCAAACACCCCATAACTTCCGTTTCTATAACCTAGCCAAATAGCGCCTGATGCATCATCGTAAAGTCTGCTAACCTGATTGAGCGCTAGTCCAGATTCTGTTGTATAAATCTTCGTCTTGGGAGACGACGAAAAATAGACGCCATCGCCTACTGTAGAAATCCATAGATTACCTTCATCGTCGTTCACAATGGCTGAAACGACAGACCCGTCAAGCATCCTTAATTGTTCTGTGTTTTGAAAATCTGTAAAAGGAATGTAAGCCCCGGTTCTGGTACCAACCTCTAACCCCTCATTGCCGTGTGATAAAGATGTAACCTCAACATTGTCAGGGAATTGGCCAGCGAAATACATACTGTCGGTATAATAATACAACAAGTCTCCAACGGCTATATAGCACGTATCCGCTTGAATCGTTGTTCGGGCATAGTGTCCTTCTCTTTGGAAACTTTCAATTAATATGGCCTGTCCATCCTGTAACAAATAAACGCCTTTCGATCCAAGTGCCAACAATTCATTTTTTTTGTTGGTCCACACCTGATATACCGATTGTATATCGTATTGAGTAGCTTTAAAATTAGAATCAAGCACAAACACTCCTCTAGTTAATGTGGACAGTGCAATGTCTCCATTTGGCATTTCCCATATTGAAGTCAAATGCGAATTTATATTGAGCTCAGCCAGCGCTGATAAATTCTTTGAACTGTATAATTCGTGGTCCTTGTAAAACGATACTTCACCATTCTGTGAGAGGAACCATAATCTGTTCCTTGAATCAACAAACATGTCAAAGACTTCATTGGCGGTTAAATCACGACGGTTGTCAAAATTTTTAAAGTCATACCCATCAAAGACAGAAACGCCAGCATCTGTGCCAAACCACATGTGTCCATGGTGGTCTTGTAACATGCAAAATACTTTATCTGAGGCTAGTCCGTTAACTGTTTCAATTTTCTGAAAATAGGGCTGTTGCGCCTGGGCGACGTACAAAACAATTGATAACCAAAACGTGACTAATGTCCTCACTTCTCCAAATTTACTTCGAGAAAGTGAGTTTCGCTTCGACTTTTCGCCTGAATACATCAAAGGACAATACGCTTATCCTCCAAATAGCGCACTAACTCATTAAATCAGTTCAATCATCATTTAATCAACAAGAGATAATGAAAAATTTAAATATTTGTGTCGCTAAAACCAATGCACAAGATACTTGGGCAAATTCTCCTAACTACAACTGGATATCCGATCATAAGGAGATTAGGCCGATACTAATGTGATTGAAAACTATTAAGCCAACTCAATCCGGCACTTCACTTCTGCTCTATCTGGTGAAACAAACAAATTGTTTCGCCAGAGAGCCCGGATTTAGCTCTTACTGTATAACACCCATCCAATAAACAATAACATAGTAATCAGGAGTTATTTAAAATGGTTACGGTCTGTTAAGACCTAGTCAGAAATTCGAGGGCAACAACGCGCTAAGGCAATCGCTTATGCATGACACGAAACCACAACGGCGGCACCAAGCTCAACAACATCATTCCGGGATAACCTGAAGGCAATTGTGATGCCTTTTCTTTGCTCTCTAGAAGCGGATATTTAAGTAATGTATTGGCGTGATGATGTGAATGCCTTGTTAATTCAAATAGTAGCGTTCGACCTAAGAGATGGTCCGAATTCCATGAATGCATGTCTTGAACACGTTCGTACGATGCCTTGGATATCTTTTTTCTGGTCAGTCCATAATGTTCTATGTAATTGATTGTCTCAAGTAATAGAATACCAATGAGACAGACCAATAAGTATATACCTAAAACAGCCATACCAAATGCAATCCACACAACAGCAATAAAAGTAATTTGTATCAATGCATATTTAACCATCGCATTTTGCATCGACCACACTGGAAGGTTTAAGCGAATAAGTCGATTTTTTTCCAAGTTCATCGCTGATCTATACGAATCAATTATCACCCGAATCCAAAACCAATAAACCGTTTCTCCTTTTCTGGCGGTTGCCGGATCTTCATAGGTGCCTACGCGCTTATGGTGGCCCCGATTGTGTTCTATAAAGAAGTGTGTATATTGTGTTGTAGACAAAAGCATTTGAGCCAGAAACTGATCAAACTTGCGCATTCTGTGGCCCAATTCGTGGGCCATGTTTATACCGAAAATGCCGCATAAAAGACCCATTGCCGTAATCTTTCCAACTAAAGACGCCATGTTTGTTTCAGTACCAATGGTGGCTAAAAACAAGACAAAAAGTGCTATGTAAACTGGCGCGAGTACATATAAGATTAGGTCAAAAAGCACAAGACTCTTCAGCTTGTTTGACGACTTTGATGGTGGGATAATCAATTCAGACAGAGGTATAATCGCAAAACTAAATATCAATAAATAATATGTTTCGATACCTGACCCCGTTATGGAGAGGTAGCCCAAAAAAATGAAAACAAAAGAAGTGCAATACTTTAAAACAGACATCTAGTCAAAAATACAAATAGGCATGAAACCACCAATAATAAGCCATTATTTGACCTTAACCTCTAATACCTTAGTACCTTCAACAAAACCTTCAAGAAGATCTCCTTTCTGCACTGGACCAACTCCTTCAGGTGTGCCGGTAAAAATTTGATCCCCGATTTTTAAGGTAAAGTATTGAGACGTATGGTCGATAATTTCATCGATTGAAAACAACATAGCTGATGTATTTCCACTTTGAACCACTTGTCCATTTTTTTTGAGCTCGAATGACAGATTAGCCATGTCAAAATCTTTCACAGGTAACCACTTTCCGCAAACAGCACTGCTATCGAAACCTTTGGCCTTTTCCCAGGGTAATCCCTTTTCCTTCAATTTAGCTTGAAGGTCTCGTGCAGTAAAATCTATGCCTACGGTAAATTCTGCATAGTATTTGTGTGCGAATTTGCTTTGAATGCGCTTCCCTAGTCTATTTAATTTAACAACGATTTCTGCCTCATAATGCACATCTGAAGAAAAGTCTGGAATATAAAAGGCGTCCCGTTGCCGTAAAATCGCAGAGTCCGGCTTCATGAAGATAACTGGTTCGTCTGGTACTTTATTACCCAGTTCTTGTGCATGCTTCCTATAATTTCTCCCTATACAAATTATCTTCATTTTACCAATGTTCCGTTTAATCGAAGCAACTGATACTCCGCTTTTTTCAAATTATACTTTGCCGCATTAATACGATTTTTAGACGAAAGTAAACTCAACTGAATTTGTCGATATTCTACAGAAGTAATTTGACCAAGTTTCAATTGGTCGTTGGCTCTATCAAGGCTTAGCTGCGCCGTTTCTACATTAGCCGTTTCTTTTTTGAGCACGGTCTCGTATAATTTATAGTTGCTCCAATAATCATTCACCTCTTTTTCTACCAATCCTTCGTTTTGCCGTTTTACTACTTGGCTTTTTTCCATTTCAATCGCAGCATTGTCCATGGCGATTTTTGTCCTCCCACCTGAGAAAATAGGAACACTGATAGATATCCCTCCAGCAAAGCCAACATTACTTTGCTCTAAAACAATACCTGCTCCGTTCCGCGATGAGTTAAGTCCATAACTGCTGTTTAGCAAAATCTTGGGGTACAAATTTGCCGTTGCTAACTTTTGGTCAATGTTGGCAATGTTTTCTTGAATGCCAGCCATCACCAATAATGTACTATTGAGTTTGGCACGCGTCAACACCTCATCGAACACGAAATCGGTAAAAAAGGTCACTTCCCTATCGAGGTTAATGTCGGTGTTAATCTGATTACCCATCAGGTAGTTTAATTGCCGTTTTAACGCCCCTGCACTGTTTAAGGCAGTCAACAAATTGACACTATCTGCATTAAGGTCAACCTTTGCTGTGTATACCTGTAACGTACTACCACTTCCGTAAGATTTGGCGAGTTCTGCACCTTTCAATCTTGTTTGTGAAATTTCGACGGTTTCTTCAAGTGCAGTTATATCTGCTTGAATTTTAGCCAAATCTAGATATACCCCTATGGTAGCGATTACTGCATTTTCTATAGTTAATCGAAGTTGAGCTTCAGATAAGTCTTGGGCATATTTTAATTTTTCGAAGGTTCGAATATTGGCGAACCCATTGAACACCGTGTAGTTTAATGCAATGGATCCATTATAACTCGTGGACTGAGCACCATCGACATTAGTAGGTGGGATGCCCCCTGCAAATTCTAACTTTGTATTGTTGTTACTGTAGTTAGCACCACCGTTAGCGGAGATAGTTGGTAACAATCCCGCATTTCCTTTGGTGGCAGCATTTTCAGTTGCTGTTTGGGTTAAACTTGCTAACGATACGTCAAAGTTATTGGTTAATACATGTGTAATACACTTCTCTAAAGTGAGTTGTCCATCACCCTCCCAACGCTCCATTCTACTCACCGAGTTTTGGCCGTAAACAGAGACACTCGATAGTATGACACAGGCCAATATGGATATTAAACTATTCGCCTTCATTGTCGACTTTTAATTCTCTAATAGCTGGCTCAACGGCTTCATGTGATACGACTTGCCCATACCAAAAATGTCTCCACCACACACGTATATGATTTAAGACCAACAAGATCACCGGCAACACAATGAGCGTTAACACGGTAGCAATTCCAATTCCATAAGCCACTGCAATAGCCATTGGCTTTAAAAATTGAGCTTGAAAACTTCTTTCAAACAATAACGGCGCAAGACCTGCGATAGTAGTTGCAGAAGTCAAGAATATGGCTCTAAAGCGCATATATCCTGCCTGGAACACGGCATCTTTAAATTTCATTCCCTCCTTCAAATAGCTGTTTAATTTGGTCACCAATACCAATGAGTCATTTACGATAATTCCAATCAAAGCAACAATGCCTAGAAAAGACAAAATGCTGAGCTGATTGCTGTGCAAATAATGCCCCCAGGCCACGCCAATTAAACTAAATGGGATGAGTGCGAAAATGGCCAGTGTTTGACCAACACTTCTAAACGTGAAAATAATCAACGAGATGATGAGAATTAACACAAGAGGTAGGGCTGTTTTTGCCGATTTTTGGGTTTTGTCCGCCTCACGATTTTGCCCCTCATATAAGGGTGTTACCGAAGGATATTTTTGTAGAATCTGTGTGACATAATTTGTTCGCAAATCTTCTATCACATCTGGAGCACTTATTTGTGGTCCAATTACATCGGCTTCAACAGTGACTTCTCTTTTGGCGTCTATATGGCTAATGTTCACCACACCACGCTGTTTTGTATACGTTGCCAATTCCTTTAGCGGGTATTCTTCACCAGATAGTGTTCGAATCCGCATATCCTCCAAATTTTTGACCGATGCCCTATTGGCTTCACCGTATCGAACCCACACTTTAACCTCATCAATTCCACGTTGCAGGCGTTGCACTTCTTGCCCGAAAAACCCTTGTCGAATTTGGCCCATAATCGCGGCTTCAGAAAGACCCAAGAGGTATGCTTTTTCCTTTAGAGACAACCTAATTTCTTGTGGTCCTGGTTGTTCATTGACCACAACATCTTTTAGCTCAGAGAATTTATTCATTGCCGCCTTAACTTCTGCTTGAGCCAACGACAATTGCTCGTTGTCTCTGCCTAAGAGCGTAACGGATACAGGCTTGCCAAATGGATTACCCACCCCAAAAGTTAACTTTTCGGCACCCGCAATGATGCCTACTCTTTTTCTGATTTCGTTTTCTATTTGATAACTTGGGATGCCTCGTGTTTCTCCTTTTAAAAGGGAAATACTTACTGCACCCACGTTGGTTCCTGGCCCTACTTTACGAACGACATTATCTACAATGGCTAAGCCGTCTTCCCTTTTGGCTGTAAAATCATCATTTACAAATTCTACTGCTTCCTCAATTTGTAACAGCTTTTGTTCGGTGATTTCAGGTCTTGTACCCGCCGGCATGGTGAGTGAAATATCAATATTGTCACGCTCGATAAACGGGAAAAATGTTGCTTTGATAATGCCGCCTTTAAACGCACCCACAGTAATTATAAGTGCACTGAAAACGACCACCATGGTCAAAAATTTGTTATTTAAACTATACCGTAATACTGGCGCATACACTTTGTCACGCAAGTAATACATTAGCTT
Organism: uncultured Bacteroidia bacterium; assembly: GCA_905478335.1. GTDB lineage: Bacteria > Bacteroidota > Bacteroidia > NS11-12g > UBA9320 > UBA987. Next base: position 58,922 of record CAJQIC010000015.1, read on the forward strand.
GTCGGTTGTACGTTCTAGTTTATTCTTTGTCTTTTCTCCCGCTTTTAAGGCCTTGGAATGTGCCATATGGCTGGGTAATATGATTAATGCTTCAATCATTGAAACCAATAAGGTTGCAATCACTACAAATGCCAATTCCGAGAAGAAATCTCCTGCACGACCATCGACCATATAGAAAAATGAAAATGCAATAATGGTCGTAAAAACCGCAGACAATACCGCCGTTATTACCTCCATTGTTCCATCAATTGCAGCTCTTAAAGGAGACTTCCCTTTTTCGTAGTGGTGATAGATGTTTTCGGCAATAACAATGGCGTCATCAACCAAAATACCTAAAACAATAATCATCCCGAAAAGTGAAATTACGTTAATGGTTACACCCACATACGCGGCTAACACAATCATACCAAAAAATGATATGGGGATGCCTACTGCCACCCAAAAAGCGATTCTTATGTTGAGGAACAACGCAAGTAAAATCAGCACCAATATCATCCCTGTGCCTCCGTTTTTTACAAGCAGGTCTCTACGTTCATTTAGCGTTACACTCCTATCGGAAATTAGTGTGGCGGTAACCTTGGTATTGACGGCATTAAAGTCTTTAACATAATCTCTAACAAAGGCTGCATTCTGCATTAGGTTTTGGTCGTCCGTGCTGCTCACATTGATTTCGACGCCAAGCTCTTTATTGATTACACTTTTATTCGGGTTGTCTACCCATTGATCTTTGACATCGGCCAGGTCTCCTAGCCTAACCACTTGACCATCTTTGGTTGCTTTTACAACAATGTTTTCCAGTTCCCTGGCATAATAGCCTTTGCTACGTCCACGGATAAGTAATTCTTCAGCCTTTGTTTTAATCGTACCACCGGTGATATCAACATTGCTGCCACTTATAGCCGAAGAGATTTGATTGAAACTGACGTTATACATCCGCATGGCGTCCTCGCTTAACGCGACTTCAATCTCTTCTTGAGGAAAACCACTTAGTGCTACTTTAGAGATCCCCTCTTGACTTAATAAGTCGGTTTCTACCTGCCGCGCAAACTCTTTAAGGGTTTTTAGATCAATGTTTTTACCCGTTAATGCAAATGTTGCTGTTGCATTTACATTCTCCTTTAAAACTACAATTGGTTTTTCTAAGCCTACGGGAAATGAATTAATGGCATTGACAGAATTTTTGACATCTTCTAAGGCAACATTGGTTTTGTATCCTTTTTCGACCTCTACTGTTATCGTGGCGGCATTCTCTTGACTTTTTGATGTAACACGTTCAACCCCTGAAACACCCTTTAGTTTTTCCTCAATCTTTACTACAACACCTTCTTCAATTTCTTCTGGTGATGCCCCTGGATAGACCAGTTGAATATTTACGATTCGATTGGGTACTATAGGGAAAAAACTAGCATTCAGTTTGAAGTAGGATGCAAAACCAAAAACAATCATCAGCACCATCAACACATTGGCTGTGATTGGGTACTTAATAAAAAATGAGATGATTTTTCGCACGTTACTCTTCGTTATTCAATACGGTTACAATCATGCCTTCATGTACGCTAGAAATCGTTTGATTTAAGTACTTTGTTCCGTCTTCAAGGTTTCTTACATACATCCATTCGGTGCCTTTGTATACCACGTTGATGTTCTCCTTGGTTAACACAGAATCATTTTCGATTAAATAGATTTCAGTCTTGCCAACCAACAAGCTACGCGGAATGGACACTACATTGTTCAGCGTTACCCCTTCTACAATTGCGGTCAGGTATTGCCCTTCTTTTAAGGTCGGATCATTTACCCCAACATACACTTTAACACTTTGCGTAGATGGATCTAGTTGTTCGTTTATTCTGAGCACTTTTCCAGCCCATGTCTTATCAAGCTCAGCGCTTGACAATGTAACGACTCTACCCACGTCTATAAACTTTAAATCGTCCAAACTTACCGATGCTTCTAACTCGTATGCATTTGGTTGGATAAAAGATCCAATGCGCTGGCCAGCTCTAACCAATGTGCCCGTGTTAATATCTGTACTGCTCAAGGAACCGCTAAATGGTGCTTTAATCACATGCTTTGCAAGCCGCACCTCTTGGGCTTTTATGCTGAAATAATTAGAAAACACATTACGGCTAGAAATGAACATTTTCAGTTTGTCGTTGCTTATTTCGGGAAGCAGCGGTAGACTTTTATCAAAGTCAATAGCCGCATGAAACGCTTTCCATTTATCTATTTCGTTGGGAAAATCAATGGCAATGTCTGGTAAGATTTGTGAAACGCTATTGAGTAAAACACTTTTTTGAGATTTTACAGTGGCTCGTAATTCACTATCATCGATTCTTGCTAAGACCTGGCCTTTTGAAAACCGTTTTCCCTCTCTAAAACTATTTGAGAGTAACACGCCGCTTACTTCCGAAAATATATCAATTCTATTTTTGGCAACTAGTTTACCACTAAGATCAATTAATAGTTTTTGGTCTTTATTCTTAACCTCGGCCGCTTGCACACTTAGTTTTTGGAAACTTGTTTTGTTTTCGATCTTTTGAGCCTTGGTCGAAATTTTCTTGAAGACAAGTATCGTAACACCAATCAGTAGTAACCCAAAAACAATACTCCTTCTAATTTTCACTTGCTTTAACATTATGTTGGAAGTCTATAATATGGAACCGTTTACGAAACACTTTGTTTTGCTTCAATCTGGCAACTAAACAATTTTGACCGATACACCTCCTAATGTCTCAACTTCAGCCGAAACGATTGAGTTTGGCTTAATAAAAACAGCAGGAGTAGCAGCACCAGCCAATAAAACTGATCCTTTAGGAAATGGTTGACCATATTTGGCAGCTAACCTTGACGCATTACACACAGACAAATATGGGTTATCCAAAATGGCATTGCTCGAATCTGACTCTACGATTTCACCATCAAAAGACAACGACATCTGCAAATCATTCAAGCTTTTAGGCAGTGGTTTCCAATCGCCAAGTATGAAACCCGTTGACGAGCAATTGTCTGCTATGACATCTTCAAGGGAGAACTTAAAATTCTTATATCTTGAGTCGATGATTTCTATCGCACTAGAACAGGACTCTATATAATCCGGTATTTCATCCAAGCTAATTTCACGATCTAAGTCTTTTTTTAACTTAAATGCTATTTCAGGTTCTGCGCGTGGATGGATAAAGCTAGACAGGTTAACCTCACCTCCATTTTCAATCCACATATTTTGAGTTAAACGACCCCATATCATATCATGAACGCCCATTTGCTCCATTTTGGCAAAGCTGGTAAACCCAAGCTTTAACCCAACAAAATCGTCGTTTCTTGCGTATCGTTCTTCCATAGATTTGGCCTGTATTTCATAGGCTTCATCTTCGGTCAATTGTTGCGTTAAACTAATTTGTTCTACTGCTTCTGCTGAACTTGCAGCTTCATCCAGTTGTTTTGCTATCGTCTCTTTGTTCATTTTTTCTTTTTTTTCATGTCCAAGGCAACATCCAAAATCATGTCTTCTTGTCCGCCAACCATTTCACGTTTACCCAATTCTTCCAGAATATCTCGCGTATCCAAGCCATAACGTTTTGCAGCACGTTCACTATGAAGCAAAAAGCTCGAATAGACACCTGCGTATCCCAGGCTCAATGTTTCTCGATCCACCCGAACAGGTCTGGTTTGAAGTGGTCTAATCTCGTCATCGGCTAAATCCATTAATTGATGAAGATCTGAATTGTGCTTGGCATCCATCTTATTCAATACCGCAATGAGGACTTCAAGTGGGCAGTTTCCTGCTCCTGCGCCCATTCCGGCCAAAGAAGCATCAAGTCGTTTTGCCCCATGTTCCATGGCTACGATTGTATTCGCAACTCCGAGCCCTAGGTTATGATGACAATGAATCCCGATTTCAGTTTTTTCATCTAGCGCGTCTTTGAAAGCTTTCATTCTATCTGCCACCTCATGCATCAATAATGCTCCTGCACTATCCGTTACATAAACACAGTCTGCACCATATTTTTCCATCAATTTGGCTTGTTCTGCAAGTTTGGTAGGTGTATTCATGTGCGACATCATTAAAAACCCGCCAACATCCATACCCATGTTTTTAGCGGCTTCAATATGCTGCTGAGATATGTCTGCTTCCGTGCAATGTGTTGCAACCCGTACAGACCTAACCCCTAGGGCATAGGCCTTTTTTAAGTCATCAATAGTCCCAATTCCTGGTATCAACAGGGTCGTCAACACGGCATGATTCAACTCTTCTGCCACGCCTTCAAGCCAGTCCCAATCTGTATGTGCTCCAAAGCCATAATTAAAGCTTCCTCCAGACAAGCCATCGCCGTGGGCAATTTCTATGGCGTCTACTTTTGCCCGGTCTAAAGCAATAGCCAAATCCTTAATTTGTTGTTTTGTATACTGATGCCGTATGGCATGCATTCCATCTCGAAGGGTAACGTCTTGAATGTATAGCTCCATAATCTAATTCGACTTCAAAAATACCTTTGTTTATAGATTTTCTGTTTGGTTTTGTAAAATTCACTCTTCTGAAGTAACAGTCCTATATATCTTTGTTACATGGACGTAGTAATCATTATCCTCGGTATTGTATTCTTATTACTTGGTGTAGTCGGTTGTTTAGCACCAATTATTCCTGGTCCACCCATCGCTTTTTTAGCCTTGCTCGGTTTGCTTTTTCATAGCACTGAAGCTTCAGTGCCTGAAACAAAACTCTTGTTGCTATCGGGTTTTCTAGTGATTGCAGTAACCGTAATAGATTACTTTTTACCCATATGGGGGACGAAAAAATTTGGTGGCACAGATGCTGGTAAGCGCGGCAGCATCGTTGGATTAATTCTGGCTTTTATTTTCCCAATACTCGGACCGCTAACAATATTGATTGGCCCATTTGCAGGTGCTGTTGTTGGTGAATTAATATCTGGCCAAAACAACCAAACCGCTTTAAAATCCGGTCTTGGATCTTTCTTAGGCTTTGTAGGCGGAGTGATTCTTAAACTTGGTGTGGTTGTGTATGTCGGGATAAAATTTATAGGCTTGGTGTGGTAGTTTGATTTTCTAACCACTTCTTTAAATTATCAAGTTCGGCTTGGCGCTTCACTTCTAACCCATTACCAGAACCTGCGAACATTACTTTATACATCCAGCCACTCGGCGTTAATGTAGTCGTCACTTTTAATTCTGTTGAAACAGAATCCACTGCTTTAAACACATACTTTGTGTCTAATCGAATTTTGTCGTTCAACACAATAGAAGACGTTGCAGACTCTTTGTCAAACACAGAATCCAGCTCATAAGTCGGTTTCGATATTTGTTCTGCGTCACTAAATACAAAATGCGCTTTATATCCCGTTTCGTCATAAACGCCTGAAACAGTCTCAACACTGTCTAGGTTATCACGCCAATTGGGAATAATGGTTGGGTTAAAGGCAGCATCCCAGCACTGTTCAAGCGGTTGATTGATGATGACATTGTGGACCACGATGTGGTTTTTAGGAGCGAAAAATGTAGCCAAAATGGTTCCAGCTAAGCCAAATCCAACAAAGATTAAGACGTACTTAATGATTTTCATGGGGCAAAGGTATTTGGATAATGGTTAATGCTACATGTTTAATGTTGAATTTAACTCCAAATAATGTGTTGACTTGTATGGCTCATATTTACGCCTACGGATAAATCTGGACTATAACGATCTTAAAGGATTAAACCCGTACAAATCAAGTATTACTTAGCCACCTTCTTCCACCAAACATGCCCGTTGATTGATGCATCAACACTTGGTTTTTGAAGCTTTCTAAGCTGTGATCTTGCTTTTTCTTTTGAGGTAACGCGTCCAAATGTCACGTATTTCATTTGGTTAGCGTCGTCGAAATAGATGTACGTTAACACCCCAGCCTGACGATTAAGCTTTTTAACCAGGTCATCGGCCAGTAATTTGTTCTTGTACGCTCCTAAAATGAGGTAGTAATCGTAAATCTCAAAATTCATGAGTTCAACAACGTCATCCACTGTTATATTCACGTCCACCTTTTTGGTAGCAACAGGCTTTTCTTTAACCACTGGTTTTGGATCAGTATGCACCTTAGGCGTTTCAGGAACCACTGGTTTTTCAACCGTATCTTTGGGTTCTAGCATGCTCGGGCAACCGTTATACTCTTCCTCCCCGTATTCATCTATACACGCATCAACGTCGTCCGTGACTCCATCTCCATCTGTATCAGGGCAACCGTGATTCGCTTTTGTTCCAGCCAATGTTGGGCAATTATCGTCTGGCCCACCGAGTCCGTCGCCATCCTCATCAGGACAGCCTTTTGCATTTCTTAATCCAGGAATGTTAGGACAATGGTCGTCTATATCAGGAACTCTGTCGTCGTCTAAATCTGGACATCCTTTTGCATATTCGCTTCCAAATATTTCTGGACATTTATCTTTAGCATCGCTTGTGCCATCGCCATCTTTGTCTGGAATTCGGTTATGTAAAATCGGTAATGTAATACCCGCATAAACGTTGTAACCATTCGTGGACTTACCGCCCAAAATGCCTCCTAAATTGTCGCTTCCAATGTAAACCGGCCCATACCGTACAAATGCACTCAATAAAATCGGGTTGTAGAATTGTCCAAAAATTAAACTACTAGAAGCTTCAAAACGTCGCGTTTCATAACGCGCGCCTACGGCCATGACGGTTTGCTTTCTTACGCCCTTAACTTTATTACCTCGAAGTGATTGCAAATAAGAACCGCTTAAATACCAATTGTTATCCAAACTAAGGTCAAAGTTTAAGTTCAAACTTGCTGGTAATTTGGCTGAAAACGAACTGTCTATCGTGGTTCCACTAAAATATTTCTTGGCAAATGAATCAATGTCGTTTGTACCATTAAACCTTGTCACTTCTTCAAAATCCGCCCAATCCGTTGTATCTCCGTCAGAACTGATATTGAGTCCTCTGGTAAACGGCCTGTTGTCAAACTTAATAGAACCAAAATCTGCTATTGCTGCGCCGATTTTGAATTTGTACTTATTCCGAGTTCTATCTTCATGATTTCTTCTGTCCATTCGGTATTTGAATGCCTTAAAATCAGGGCGAAACTCATAAACAATACCAATGTCGATGCCCATGCCTCGGCCAAGTTTGTTTTTACCCAAATAGTCATTTAGCCTGCGGTCGGTTGTAAAATACTGATCGCTGGTATAAGCCGCTGTGATATTTGCAGAATTGATACGCAGTGAATCTATGCCTACCAATTCATAGTTAAAATCATCAACGCGCGAATAACCCGCGGCAAGTCCAATTAAATATTTAATGGTTGCCCCTCCCTTTAGAAAATTCTCCTTTTTGTCTATTAAAACGTTGGCATAACTGAAGGCAAATTCCTGGTAGGCCAATGCCCCAAAACCCAAATTTGTTTCAAGTCCGGGTTTGTTCATCAATCGTAATTGATGAGACTTAACCGAAAAATCGGGCGCAGCCGAATCAAAGTCTACTAAAAACACTTTTAATAGATCTTCGTTAAGACCATCTATATCTGCAAAAAACCTTGTTTTAGTCGTGAAGGCTACACCACTTTTGTCTTTAAGACCCAATAGAAAAGAAGGCCCCATAACCTCTGTAGAAACATAGGCCTGTTTCTGATTGCCATTCAGCTTATCTTCCATAAAGGAATTATCCCAAACGGGAATATCATTTTCATCCAATAAATCAGAAGACACATTATTGTTTAATACATTGCCATAGGTATATGGTGTTCGTACATTTATGAAGTTGTTATTGACATCCGCAAAAACCGATAACGGTGTTAGAGCGAATCGATATCGGCTATCAGCAAGATTTGCTGGGTTGTAGGAAACACTTTGGACACCCCCATAATTGCTATTTGCAAAATTGCGCGCATATTGACCGAAGGCTGCGGCATTTGCCATCAATAATAGTAGTATACAAACAGCCTTAGTGGTAATATTTTGGCGAAGCATGGTAGACAAAAATAAGGAAAGCATACTTTAATTCGCTGGTTTTTGCCACAAACAAGACACTTAAATGATTTTAAACCAATTAGTTAGCGTTTTGTATGGAGGTCGCATGGTGTTGCAAGTCGCTTAAATAAAGGGGTCGCGCTACATCGTTATTTATAGTCATTTGATTAAATTATTTATATTCACACGGTAAAAAAGTATCACAGTTATGAAAGTTTTAAAAGTTCTTGGCATTTTGCTATTGGTGGTTGTAGTCATTTGGCTAATCGCCTCATTAATTTTACCAAAGGAAATGAATGTTTCGATGGAAGAAACCATTGAAGCTCCTGTTGCCGTTGTTTGGGATAACGTAAGCACCTACGAAAAGGCAGACAATTGGTCTCCTTGGTACGACATAGATCCAGACATGAAAGTAACGTTTGATGGTGAATCAGGTGCGGTAGGTTCAAGTATGACCTGGAGTGGCAATCAAAAAGTTGGCAGCGGAACGATGACTTTAACTAAAACAGATATGGAAAATCACGTTCTCGGACACCATGTAAAACATGACTTTGGTGAAGGAAACTCTACTGTGGAACTTTCTGAAGAAGAAGGTACAACGACCGTAACCATGTCTTACAATGAAAAGCAAGGAATTCCTTGGAACGTTATGGGTGCCTTGTTTGGGGCCGAAAAAATGATGAGTGAAGCATTTAAAAAACAACTTGGCTTGCTAAAAGGAATTGCAGAAAAACAAGCGACGGAAAAAGCGGCTGAAGTTGTCTATACAGTAGAAGAAGTACAACGTGAAGCAGGCAAATTTGTAGGCAAAAAAGAAGTTATTCAAATGGCCGACATGAAGACTTACTTCGACACCAACATGCCAGCCTTAGGCATGCTGTGCAAGGACAATATGGTTGGCGCTCCTGCTGCTCTGTATTGGTCGTGGGATGAAGAAAATGGCACGTCTGAAATGACTGTTGCCATGCCTGTAGCTATGGATGAAGCCCCTGAAGGGTATGAATTCTATGAACAACCTGAAGGAACGTATTTAACAGTAGATTACTTTGGGCCATACGACGCGAGTATGAAAGACGCACATGAAGCCCTTGGTGCATATATGGAAGAAAAAAACATGAAGCTGGTTGGTGCAGTGATGGAAGAATATGTAACAGATCCGATGTCTGAAAAAGACCAATCAAAGTGGCTGACTAAAATTTCTTATCCGGTTGCCATGAATGACGGTGAAGAAACTACTGAAAACTAAAAAATAATCCCTTTTTAAAAGGTCATTAGCGCAAAGCTGATGACCTTTTTTTATACCCATGTCCTCTATCAAAAGACTACTTCCCTGTATTTTATGCGTTGCGGTTATACTAAATCCGGGCTTTCTGTTTGCGCAACTAACTCTTCCAAACAAAAAGGTGATTAAAGACAGCAGTGTTTTACGGATATCTGTAACAAAACACGACTTACCTAATCAACCTGTTAACGTGAGTAACCAGGCAAAAACAACGATTGAGAAAGAACCCTATTTGTGGGCGACTTACTGGTTTAACAAAAATGGCATGCCTGATTCAATGAATAACTATATGGACGGGGTTGCCTATCGCTCGGAAGCATATACCTATGACAAAAAAGGAGTGCTTATTATGATTGAAGTCGTCAACGAAAAAGGTGAGATCACATGGCTAAAAAAAGTTAGCAAATTATCAAAAGGAAACACGTTGTATTCCACCTATGGTAAAACGGGTTTAAAGGAATCAACGTATTGCAATAAACGCGGACATATTTACCTTTCGAAAAGGTTTGTAAACCCAGTCGTTTTGGGCTACGACTCGGTTGTTTTTGTTCAGGATAACGAACCCTTTAATTCAACTGAAGCATACTTCGCCAATGGTGAGATAAGTCATAAGTTGACAAAAAACTGGGTGGGTTCAGGTCCGGACAGTTTTTACCAATCGTTTTATCAATCCAATGCGGAATCAGGAAGAATGCCGAGTTATCAAGTTGGCTTTGAAGTCAATGATTCTGGCCAAGTGGTCGTCCCTAACACGTTTCCGTTTCCGAAAATGTTTGAATCCGTAACCTACCGGAACCGATTTCTGCACTGTCCATCCTTATCAGAAAAAATAGATAACATGCTCATTGGAAAATCCTTGATCAAGCAATCTGAAACATTTGAGCTAAAAACCCCCAAAGCGGTTCTAAGACATTATTATACATTTGACTATGCGTTTCATTAATACCCTGTGCATTTTGGCTTTTTTGGTTGGATGTAAACAAAGCTCTTCAACCAAAACCGATCGTGTGATTCTGCCTGAGCCAGACATCAAGATTCGATTGCATGGCCAAAAATCACATATCGATTCAAATAGAATGAGCAGCTTATTTAAGGCAAAGGTTTACGCCAAAGAACCCTCTACTAAAACGCCTATAGAAGTAGTTGATTTACAATGGCCAAACGCTGTTGATGAGGTATATAACGTGTGGTATAATCAGAATAACAACATTGTGTGTATAGGGGCATACCCATACAGTCAAACTGGTGATTGGGACTTGGGTTTCACACACTATTTTGACACCTCGGGTGCAACATTTGCCTTTGAAAGAAACACCTCTTTTTATAATAGCTTGTGTACAGACGATTTGGCTATCGAGCAAATTGTAACCTACTATGCCCACGACAAACTGATTGATTCAACCTATGTCTTGAAAGATGTTAAAGGAAATGACTTAGATAGTGATTCGTGTGAATTTCCATATGACTTTCCTTATCGGATCTATACCAACGTATCCGATGTTTTGATGGCAGTTGGGATTGAAGAATCAAACAAGCGTTAAGTCTTTTACCTTGGAAGGTAAACCGATTGAAACAACGTACTTCTTTCGGCAGAGCGCGGTGACCTTTCGTTAGCCCATCGCGAATCGTTGGATACATGGAAGGTATCTTGCCTTATTGAAAAGGCATTAACCATTGACTGATTATCGCTGCGTGGCATCGCTAAATCAGATACCCCTTTAAAGCTTAAATACGGTTTACAATGAAACGCCCATTTCTTGCTCGTCATGTTTTCATTTGACAATAGATAGGATGTTTGTCCATTCCGAAGTATGACGCATTTTGCATTTTTGATATCAAATCGAATGACTTCTGTTGATGTTACATTTTGATACCTCCGAATACCTTGGTTTCCAATAAGTCCTAAACATAAAAGACCCATTACGACAAGTGCCTGTATGGATTTCTTTAACATGTATGCACCCAGGCTCCATATTATTCCAAACAAAAGGCAGAGTTCTATGGAAGTAATCGAAACATTATTGATTAGGGCTAGTGGTATACTCTGAATCAATTCTGTGACCCGAAGGACGAACCACAAGTAAATTTCAAGCGTTTTGGTGATTATATCAACTACTATTGGTAGCTTATGGCAGATAAATAAAGAGATACTTGCATAAACAAGAATCGTCACAACAGGTATCACCAATAGGTTTGAAACCAAAAACAGCCATGGAAATTGACCGAAGTAAAATAACCCAAGTGGCAGAGTAGCTAATTGTGCCGACAGCGAAACTGCCAATAGGTCCGCTAATTTGCCCAACACATAGTTTTCCGTAGTCACGACATTTCTAATGGGTTTTTGAAGTACTACGATGCCTAACACTGCAAGAAAAGAAAACTGAAAACCAACATTAAATAAGTTTAAAGGGTTAATGCTTAGCAATACAAATCCAGCGAAACACAAACTATTGTAGGTGCTTGAAACACGGTTTAATTCCAAACCAATAGACAAAACTGAAAACATAAAACACGCCCGGCAAACAGAAGGACTTAGCCCTGAGACTAGGGCAAAACTCCAAACAATCAAAAGTCCAAGAATGGTTCTGAGAAGTTTTAGTTTTCTTAGAAACAGAAAATTCAATAGGTGACTGGTCAGTAGATATACGATGCCGACATGCAGACCGCTAACAGCAAGAACATGCATTGTTCCGGTGTCTGTAAATGTTTGTTTTAATTCTAGATCTAAGCCAGATTTGTCGCCTAAAACAAGGGCATGAAGGATGGCGATATGTTGTGCATCGTGTAGCTGTTGTGCAATAACATGTTTACACTTCTCTCTGATTTTATATCCATAAGTAAGTAATGGATTTCCGCGGTTACCGACTATGGCCCAGCGATTCGTTGAAACAAAACTTTGAAACTGAATATTTCTGTTTTGCATGTAAGACTGATAGTCAAATTCTTTAAGGTTTTTTGGTGCTTAAATAGGATGTAACGCGAGTTCCGTTAATATTTGATCACCGTATTGAGGGGCTTGTTCTCCTATCTCCAAATAGATCAACGCACGACCTTGTACTTTTTTGCCGTTTTGCTGAATTGCTTTTACGTATGTTTTATAAAACTTACCACCATAGTCAGGCTGCTGCGTAACTTGAAAAAGCACCTTGGTGTTGCCGCCTTGCGATAAATAATTTGGGTGGTTAAAATGGTAGTAGTAATGAGTTGCTGCATAACCAACCAATAGAATGATAACATGGGCAACTATACCCAGGTGTTTATTGAATCTGTATTTTAGTCGTGTCTGGAGAAACAGCACACAGAAGATATATCCAAAAAAAAAATCGCAGACACCCACAAAATAGAAACATGCCACACTCCGGATAACCGGTAGATGCAAATCCCTAAAATGTAAGGAATGATGAGTCGCACGAAAGGTGCGTCCCGCAAGAAATTATTTGGCATTTAATTTGGTTTACTGTCCCGACTTAAGCATATCGTCGGTAAAGTAGAATTCTTAATTCATCCACCAAGAAGTCATCCTCCTCCCAACCATGTTGAGCCATTAAAGTCCCTTCTAGGTGATTCATGGCGTCATCAAAGTTTGCCAGACTGTCTAAGGTTTTGATTGCCTCATTGTAGACCTCAGGATTATTGCCAAAAAGTTCATTTTGCATCTCATACCTCTTGCTAATACTGATGCCCTTTTTAATGCTGTCTAGTTTGGTATTTTTAAGTCGCGCATAAACGTCATTGGCAACGACTGGAGGTTTGGCTTTTTTACTTTGAGGCTTTGGTTTGGCTTTTTCTTTTGGCGCCTCTTCCACTACTTTCTCAACCACAGGAGGTTCAACTTCAATCACTGGTTCCTCTTTTTCCAATTCGACTTCCGCAATCGGTTCTGGCTCAGGAATAGGTTCCGGTTCGGGAATAACCTCTGGCTCTGGTTCTGGTTCTGGTATTGGATCATCAACAACAACTGGTTCAACTTTCTTTGGTCTTGGCTTTGGTTTGGATTTAATAACAACCGGTTCAGGTGCAGGCGTCGCCACTTTTTGTTCCGATGGCTGACTAATCTGCAATTGATCGTGAAGCTTGTATAACTGAACAATATAGCTTCTCATTAACTCCAAATCCAGTTGGAAGTCAGCATCATTCAAAAACATCCTATTGTTATTGATTTCTATCAATTTAAGGATGTTTCCTATTTCGTCATGTATCTCCTCTCGTGTCATGTTACCACCTTATAATTAGCAAAAATAGACTTATTTGACTCTGCGTATAGATAACGTTATTCACGTCAATTAAATTTTAGAACAGTGGAATTGACACAAAACTATTGAGAAGACATTACATTTGCTAGAAAGCAAAAAACGTCGTCATGTTTGTTGAACCACGGATTGAAAAAGGATGGATAGAGGTCATTTGTGGATCGATGTTTTCAGGTAAAACAGAAGAACTTATACGCAGAATTAATCGTGCTAAAATTGCCCATCAGAAGGTGGTTATCTTCAAACCTCAAATCGACGTCAGATACCATGAGCGAAAAGTGGTATCTCATAACGACACCCAAATTGATTCCATACCGGTTGCTAAATCAAAAGATATACTAGATCATATTGGCAATGCGGAAGTTGTTGGTATAGACGAAGCGCAATTTTTTGACATGAACTTACCAGAAGTTTGTAACCTATTGGCAGAAAAAAAGGTAAGAGTCATTCTAGCTGGGCTTGATATGGATTTTAAGGGAATTCCATTTGGCCCAATGCCCTTGTTGTTGTCAATGGCAGAGTATGTGACCAAAGTGCATGCGATTTGTATGCAATGCGGTGGTGTAGCCGGATATACGTTCAAAAGAATTCACAACGAACAAACAGTTGAATTGGGTGAAAAAGACTTGTACGAAGCAAGATGCAGAACCTGCTTTAATGAAGGAATGGCAGTAATCCGCAAACAGATAAAGATGGATTTGTAAGTTGTGCTTTTAGTATCAAAAGAGCAAAGAAAATAGAACAGAGAGAATAGACTAAAGACTGGGTAAACTAAAGTCGAAATTCAATCATTCAATCCTTAAATCCCTCAATCCTTCAATCATACAATCCTTTTACTTCAAAATACCCAACAACCCACGTGTAAACTCACGCATAATCGTTTTGGTCAATGAGTGACTCGCAATCTTTTCGAATGTGGATTTTTCTGGTCTTCGCCTTGATCTTGTTTTTGATTTACGTTGACTGGATTCACGCTCTTCTTCCTCGGCTTCCTTTTCTTCTAACCGTTCGAGTTTTTCGCTTAATAATTCGTAAGCAGACTCCCTGTCAATGTCTTCGCTGTATCGTTTCATCAGTTTAGATTTCGCGAGTACGTCTTCTTTTTCATCTTCAGTTATGATATCCATTCGTGAAGAAGGTGCCGTGAGCAAGGTGTGCACCAAAGGGGTTGGAATGCCTTTTTCGTTTAACACCGTAATAATCGCTTCGCCTATGCCCAATTGAGTAAGGACTTCGTCTGTTTTATAGAAATCAGTAATTGGATAGTTTTCCGCTGTCAGTTTTATAGCCTTTCTATCTTTAGCCGTAAACGCACGCAACGCATGTTGTATTTTCATACCCAACTGGCTTAACACTTCATCAGGTACATCGGTAGGGTTTTGTGTAACAAAAAATAACCCTACCCCTTTCGACCTAATTAGTTTTACAATCGTTTCAATCTGGTCTAATAGTGCCTTGCTTGCCTCGTCAAAAATCAAGTGAGCTTCGTCAATAAACATGACCAATTCAGGCGCATCCTTGTCCCCTTGTTCAGGTAACTTTTCATAAATCTCGGCGAGTAAGCAAAGCATGAAGGTAGAAAACAACTTAGGCTTTGACTGGATGTCGTCTAATCGCAATACATTGATATAACCCATGCCATTTTTGTTGACACGCATTAAGTCGTCTACGTCAAAACTGCGCTCACCAAAAAACATTTCTGCACCTTGCTCTTCCACCTCTAACAATTTACGCATGATGGCACCGATAGAGCTAGAACTCACATAGCCATAATCCTTCTCGATTTCTTTTTTACCTTCATCCCCAATGTACTGAAGTACTTTTCTAAAATCCTTTATATCTAAAAGTGGAAGTGCGTTGTCGTCGCAGTATTTGAAACATATACTTACCACGCCACCTTGTGTATCATTTAACCCTAAAATCTTTGATAATAAAACCGGACCAAACTCGCTAATGGTTGCACGCATTCGAACACCTTCTTGTTCGCTAATAGTCAGCAATTCAGTAGGGTATGCCCGTGGTACCCAAGGTTGACCAATCATTTCGTGCCGTTCATCAATCTTTGGATGACCGTTCCCTTTTTGTGTCAATCCACTCAAATCACCTTTAATGTCCATGAGTAAAACCGGCACTCCTTTTTCAGATAATCTTTCTGCTAGATTTTGTAGCGTTTTTGTTTTCCCTGTCCCTGTAGCTCCGGCAATTAACCCATGTCTGTTAAATGTTTTTAATGGTGCCTTTACTGGTAGGTTTTGGATGGCTCCACCGTCTAACATGCTCGTGCCTAATAGCACGCTGTCGCCTTTGAATGTATATCCCTTTTCTATTTCAGCGCGAAACGCTTCGTAATTGCTCATAAACTATTATTCAGTACGCAAAAATACGGGTTAAGGCGTAAACGTATTGTGTTGGGCAATTTGAAACCAAACCGGGAAAATCAGTTTACTTTCTATTTTTAAAGATGAGCCATTTCTTCTTGTATGCGACAATTGTGAAGATAAATATCAAAACAATTGGCCAGATGTAAACCAGGAAAAGCAAGAAGCTTAATATCATATTCCAACCGGTAAATGCGGCCTTGGCTACCTTACCCCAAAACGTTGGCTTATCCACCAAAGGCGCGTCGTACTCTAACTCTTGATATACATATAGACTAATCGTACTCAGAGAAATTCGGTCTTTCAAAAATCTAAGTCTGCCTTCTTTTGATTCGATTTCTTCACGGATGACACGAATTTGGTCTTCGACTGCAAGAATGTCTGTGATCTTATTCGCTTTGCGCAGTATTTCGATGTATCTCTTTTCGACTTCCTTTTTCGTTTTAATTCGAGTCATTAAGTCATAATACTCTTCCCCAACGTCTACAGCACTTGTTCTTTTGTAATCCACATGCATAACGCCATCACTGATTGATATGGCCTCAATGAATTGGTCAAAATTTTGGTTAGGAAGTCTTATTTCAATTGTGTTTGACACCCGCGACACTTCTCGACGCTCGTTCTCATTTGATTTATAGCTGTCAAACTTTCTGATTAAATCCTCAAAAAAATGTTTCTGTTTGTCGAAGTCTTTTACTTTAACACCAACACTCCCCTTTTTGATGATTTTATCGTTGGTGCGCATCACGGGTTTGTTCGCTTGTTTGACGTCATTGTCTGTAAACCGAGCAATTCCATTTTTTAGCTCTACATAGCTCCCTTCTTTTCGATACGTCGATTGAGATTCTTCTGCCTTAAAATCTTCGGTTGCTGCTTCCTCGGCTTCCGCCTCATAAGCAACATCTGAGGTATTGTAGTCATTGGCAACATCTGATTCGTTACCATAATCGCATGCGACAAACAGCAATAAGCCTGCAGCAAGTATTAATAATTTAGGTGTTTTCATGGTTGTTTATATCGGTTTAAGGTATTTGGTAAATCTATTGCGCAGAAAACGGTTAATAAACCATGGTTCTGTTCCAACACACATCTTCCGAAGTCAATTTATCAGTAACAATTCCTGTTTCAATTAACGTATTAACCACGTTGCTAAGCATCTTTTTTGATATGAATATGTCTTGCTCCCATTCTGTTTTATTAAACCACATGGTCGCATCATGCAGGCTAAGTCCATAGTTATCTGCAATTGTTTGAGCGGCGCCTTCTTCATTCATAAAATGTCGGCTCACTTTTCTAATAATCCATAATAGATTCCAAACCATATTTGGGTGTTTGACCAGTAACTCTTGACGCGCGGCAATCATAAAACAAGGCCAAGGCGTTACGGTATCACCGATGTGTTTCAACTGTCTTGCATCGACCAAAGGCTTTGTCGTGAACTTTTCCCACAGCAAAACATCCGCTTTTCCAGAATTTAACGCTTCCACTGCACCGTGGATAGTGCCTACATCTACAAACTGATTGGGTTGTAATGTTATTCCACGATTCTTCGCTTCCACACTGGCCATAAGGTGAGAACCACTGCCTGGGCGACTTATCGCAAACTTGATGTCAGCAAAGCTGGTTTCGGAATTTACTTCGGAATTTGCCCCAGTATGTATACCCCAAATCAGTGGTGATTTAATATACTTTTGGACAATCATTGACGGGTTTCCATTTATGATATCGGTAATTATGCCTTCAGTCAAAACCACGGCTATATCCAACTCACCACTTCTCAGCTTTTTATTCATCTCGCCAGTCCCGCCTCCGCAATCTGACCATTCAACATCAAGTCCAATATTTGAAAAACTCCCCTCTTCGATAGCCAGTTTCCATGGGTAGTTAAAATGCTCTGGAACGCCTCCAATCTTAATTTTCATGGTATCTCTTTTAAAAGGCAAGTTACTGAATAATGAGATAAAAAGACGTTGTGCAACATCCTAGTGCGATTACCTTTGAAAAAAATTTTCTATGAACGATTCTAATGAAATACTTGATTATCCAGTTGTCGCTGGCGAAGAACTCCATGAAAGAACAGACTTCTTCCGACGTACGTATGGCCATGTAGCTGGAGCTTTTTTAGTGTTTTTGGTATTGGAATATATCTTCTTATCTACCCCAGCCATTATAAAACTTGGTCTTAGCATGTTGTCTGGATACACGTGGCTAATTGTTCTTGGATTATTTATGTTGGTTACAACACAAGCTGAGAAAATCGTTGCGCGCACACAAAATAAAATGAAGCAATACACCGGCTTTCTTATTTATATAGCGGCACAAGCGTTCATTTTTGTACCCTTAATGTATGTCGCCCTCACCCAACTAGGTCCTAATGTTCTTGGTCAGGCCTTATTGATTACCATTGGATTGTTTATTGGGTTAACTGCAGTTGTTTTTATCACCAAAAAAGACTTTTCCTTTATGAGAAGCATCATTGTGATTGGAGGAATTATTGCCATGTGCTTAATTGTTGCTGGCATCATCTTTGGATTTGATCTTGGTCTTTGGTTTAGTGGTGCTATGGTATTGCTAGCTGGAGGTTCTATACTGTATCAGACATCAAACATGTTTCATGTATACTCCAAAGATCAATACATACTCGCTTCTTTAGGGCTGTTTGCCTCTTTCATGCTGCTGCTTTGGTACATCATCAGAATCTTTTTAAGTAGAGACTAGTTACCCAATTTCTAGTGACAATTCGACCGATGTTCCATTGTCCAAATCATAGATTTCAAGGCGGTTGCCTTCATGAGATTTGTTGAGCATTTTTATTCGGTCCGATATGACCTGTATGGCCGCAGACTCGTGACTTTTACTTTTCCCTTTGGCTTTTTCAATAGCCGCCGGACGACCAATACCATTATCGGCGATGGTACAAACCAATTTGTTTTGGTCTACTTGAAAGCCAATGGTGAGTTTGCCGTCTTCACCCTTTTCAGGCAATCCGTGTTTAATGGCGTTTTCAACAAATGGCTGCAACATCATGGGTGGGATGTAGGTATTATCTGGATTAACAGATGGCACATGAATAATCTTGTAGGTAAATGGAGCCTTCATACTAAATTGTTCCAGTTCGATGTAGTTGCGAAGCGTCGTAATTTCATCTGAAAGTGGGATGGAATCAATGCGAGAATTTTGCAACGTTAAACGCATTAGTTTGGCAAATTTTTGAAGGTATTTTCTCGCTTCTTGGTGTCTTTCTAGGGCTACTAACGACTGAATGGAGTTTAACGCATTAAACAAAAAATGCGGATTCATTTGAAGTCTTAAGGCTTTTTGCTCAAGTTCTATGAGCTCCTTTTCTACTTGTAGCTTTTCACGATCTCGCTTGCCTCTCGCTTTAATTCTCCGCACATAAATAATCACGGACAAGGCAATGATCAATGCTGGGATTAGCCAAATTAGTAAGGTAAACCACCATGTTTTCCAAAACGGTAAAAGCACTTCAAAGGGCCACTTTTTGGTTTTACTATCAATTCCCTCAGACGAGATTGATTTATACAATAACTCGTACTCACCAGAAGGCAAATTAGAATACACCGCATCCTTTTTATCGGTCGGTTTTCTCCAATCTTCGTCAAACCCATTAAGCTTCCATTGGTATTTCACCTTGGTCGGATTGTTCAAATCAATCCCTGAAAACGTAAACGTTAAGTGATTTTGATCATGCGGAAATTGAGGTGTCGTTGTTAAATTATTCCACGATGTTGGGGCATGCCCAAAGGTATTGGGTCCCAGTTGTTCATAAAACAAATCAACGTTATCGAGCCATACACGCGGGTTGATTTGCGTAGTTTGTACATTGTTTGGATTATACTGGGTTAAGCCGTTAATGGTGCCGAACCACATGTTACCTTCCTTATCACAAAACCCAGCATTCTGACAAGTTTCTATCCCTCGGAAACCATCGGCCGAACCAAAAAATTCTATTTCAATAACATCTCCCGTTTCATTAATGGTTAGCTTTTCTAATCCGCGTTCATGACCTAGATACAGATGTCCGATTTGATCAAATTCTAAGAGATATAAGTTATGAGACTTTAAGACACCTTGAGTTGGCTCAACGAGCATTTTAGTCTCAGGAATATACCGATATAGCCCTCCAGAAGTAGCAATCCATATACCATTGGAATTGGCCCGTATGGCTCTAACATTCTGAAAATTGAGTTGACTTTCCGTAATTTCCAAAGTGACTTTGCCACCGCGAATAAACCCTACCCCTTTACTCTCCGTTCCGAACCAAATGTCGTTTTTATAAGAGGCTAATGCATGAATACGGTTGGATGGCAATTCGGTCAGATACCGGTAGTTTTTAATGCGTAATCCATTCTTACCCTTACGACGTGTGATATGTGAGATGCCTCCATCAAGACTGGCAACCCAAACATCACTTTTGCGCCAACATACAATGTCTTTGATATAGTTACCACAAAGTCCGTCCCTTACCTGCAACCAAGTAAAACTGCTGTCTTGAAACAGGGCTAACCCTTCACCCTCAGTTCCTAGCCATAGCGTTCCGTCATTGGACGACCCTATTGCCTTGACCTTAATGTTTGCAAAACCTGAATCCTGTCCATACACGGTGTATCGATTTGAATCGATTTTGACCACTCCTTTTCTTCCAGTTCCAACCCAAATAGCCCCATTTCTATCTTGGTTAACGGCGTAGGTATAGTTGTCTGGAAGTCCGTCTTTTGATGTAATATGTATAAATTGTTGACCTGCAAATTGGTTCAAGCCCCCACCTGACGTTCCTAACCAAACATTTCCCCAAGCGTCAGCAGCAATGCTCCGAACGTGGTTATTTGTTAACCCAGATGCGATGTTGTAACGGTCAATTTTGTTGTTTTTCAGGTCTGCAACCAAGGCTCCATTGCCTTGAGTGGCTATCCACAACGCATCACCATCTCGCATTAAATCGTAACAAATGGTGTTATAGGGTAAGGGCAATCTCAAGTTGGTTACATCATCTCCATCATAGAATTTAATGCCTTTGCCATACGTCCCTATCCAAACGCCATTGCTATCACTAAGCAGGCACTGGATATAATTATCTGGTAAACCATCTACCTTGCTGATAAACCTGACTTTAGCCAACGTTTTTCTATTTAACAGGTACAATCCACGGTTTGTGCCCATATACACATGGGCACCATAACTGGTTATTGACGTCACGTAGAAGTTATCTTCTTGATCCTGTTTTGGTACCTTAATCATAGAGTCACTCTTCAACATGTACAAACCATTAGAAGTGCCTATGAGCAGGTTACTATCCGCTTCGTGAAGGGTAAATACGCGAATATCTCCATCTTCAGAAAGTGTGTAATTGGTAAATTCATACCCATTAAATCTACTTAAACCTGATTGCGTGCCTACGAGTATATTCTGATTTTTGTCTTCGTAAATACAGTTTACAAAATTGTTTATTAAGCCTTGCTGGGTGTTATATGTTTTGAATGTATTCCCATCAAATCGCGCTATACCTCCACCCCGCGTTCCGACCCAAATAAACCCACGACTGTCATTAATAACATCAAAAACCTGTGACTGCGGCAGTCCCTGTTCAAGGCTAAAATGCTTAAAATAATTCTGTTGGCTAAATACATTGAAGTAACTCAGACCAATAGTCATCAAGAAGAAAATGGTACGCCAAAACATTTAATCAAAAATAGGGCACCCTTATACCGCAACCAAGTGCAGATAATAGTTTACAACTGGCAAATAATAAGCCTTGGTACATATTTGAACTTAGGATTAAAGATGTTAGCATTAAGAAGGATACCAAAAATCAAAAAATGGACTAAACGCAGTCTGCTGGCTCTTGGTGTATATTTTTTGTTCTGCCTGCCCAATACCTTATTCGACACTTCGTATAGCACTGTAGTTGAAGATGTAAATGGCCAGTTGCTCATGGCACAAATTGCGTCAGATGGTCAATGGCGATTCCCCCAATCGGACAGCATCCCGCTAAAGTTCAAAACTGCCCTCATCGAGTTTGAAGACTATCGTTTTGAAAAACATCATGGCGTTAGTTTGCTGGCACTTGGTCGGGCTACTATCCAAAACATCACTTCAAAAAGACTGGTAAGCGGAGGAAGCACCTTGTCTATGCAAGTGATACGTATGAGTAGAAAACGCACAGGTAGAAAACTATCTGATAAACTCAAAGAAATGGTGATGGCCGTTCGTTTGGAAACGCAATTAACAAAAGATCAAATTCTCGCACTTCATGCCAGCCATGCCCCGTTTGGAGGCAACGTAGTTGGACTAGAGGCTGCAAGCTGGCGCTATTTTGGACATGACCCCAACAGACTTTCGTGGGCCGAATCAGCGACATTAGCTGTTCTTCCAAACGCTCCTTCGTTGATTCATATGTCGAAAAACCGACAAGCATTAAAAGACAAAAGAAATCGGTTGTTAAAGCGCATGCACGATAACCAAGATTTGTCCGATCTAGAATATGAAACGGCGATTGCAGAACCTTTGCCTGCAAAGCCCAAACCTCTTCCGCAAATGACCCCACATTACATGGCATACATCAGCGCACAAGGACTCAAAGGAAAACGAATACGATCAGACATAGACAGAAATATTCAATCCGGAGTAAACAACATTGTTACGAGGCATTTTAACCGAAATGTAAAAAAAGGTATTGCGAACTTGGCAGTGCTTGTTCTGGATGTTGAAACTGGCAAAACCGTTGCCTATGTCGGGAATACCCCATGTTCCGAATCGGATAAAAAGCATGTCGATATTGTTCAAGCCCCACGAAGTACAGGCAGCATATTAAAACCATTTTTATACGCCAAGGCCATGCAAAATGGACAACTCACGCCTCAAATGCTGGTTGCAGACTATCCAACGCGTATTAACGGTTATGCGCCTCAGAATTATGATGAATCATACGATGGAATCGTACCTGCCTCAAAGGCACTGGCACGATCACTAAACATTCCTGCAGTACGTTTATTGAGCTCGTATGGCGTTTCTAGATTCAAACAAAACTTAATTGAGTTTGGTCTGACTACATTATTTAGGCCGGCAGAGCAATATGGGCTAGCACTAGTGTTGGGTGGTGCAGAAGCGAATCTATGGGACTTAAGCCATGCGTATGCCAAGCTATCGGCTGCTGCTCAAAACGCCGAAAGCGCTCATGGCCTGTCGCCATCAGTTGCTTATGAAGTACTCGAAGCCATGTCGTCCGTTAATCGGCCAACTAGTGAGCAATATTGGACACGGTTTGATGGCAAGCAAAAAATAGCATGGAAGACTGGAACAAGCTTCGGCGCCCGCGATGCATGGGCCATTGGTGTAACCAAAAAGTATGTGGTTGGTGTTTGGGCAGGGAATGCATCTGGAGAAGGAGTTCCAGGCATGACTGGTAGCAACACTGCAGCACCAGTGCTGTTTCAGGTATTTCAACATTTACCAAACGCTTTGTGGTTTACAAAACCAACCAGAGACATGAAATTCGTTACGCTTTGTAAACAAAGTGGCCAGCGCTATGGCCAACATTGTGACGAGGGCGTTAAATCGTATATACCTAAACCCTGTATGGTTTCTTCCTCCTGTGGGTTTCACCAAAAAATTCATTTGTCCAAAAGCACAGGCGAACGTGTTTTTGCCGATTGTGAATTACCAAATAACACTGAAACGAAATCCTGGTTTGTGATTCCAACGGCTGCAGAAAGTTTCTATAAAGCCAATCACCCTGAGTATGCACCGCTTCCTAAATTCAAGATTGGATGTGCTCAAAACACAAAAGACTTAGACGTTTTATACCCACTGCGGAATAGTGTGATTCGCATTCCCACACTTTTGAATGGGAAAAAAGGAAACGTCATTTTTGAAGCCGTTCACCGTCGTCGCGATGCTGAATTATTTTGGTATGTAGACAAACAATTTATTGCCACCACCACAGACGTTCATCAACTCGACTTTCTACCAAAAACAGGAAAGCACAAGCTAACCGTAACAGACGAAAATGGATTTGAAATAACAAGATTCTTCAACGTTTTGTAGCACAAACTCTTGCCGTTTTTCGTAACTTGTTTACAAGTATAAAGTTATCCATACTGCAAGGTATACATTGATAAAGATGTATTCAAGGTGTAAAATGCATCATGATTAAAGGTAGAGGTACTTCAATAAATTCGGTTAATCGATTCGACTCCCATCAGTATGAGGCAGATGAAGGTGAAAGACTAGAAGATGTAGGTGCGTCAAAAACCAAAATCATTCAAATTCAGGCCAAAAGCATTCTCAATCAAGTATTAAGTCCAGATATACCCATGCCTTGGAGTATGAACCCCTACCAAGGATGTGAGCATGGTTGCAGCTACTGTTACGCCAGACCTACTCATGAGTTTTGGGGGTATAGCGGTGGTGTTGACTTCGAAAATGTCATCCTCGTTAAAAAAGACGCCCCTCAGTTGCTGACAAAAAAATTTATGAGCAGGAGTTGGAAAGGCGAGCCAATAATGCTCAGTGGAAACACAGACTGTTATCAACCCATTGAACGCAAGTTAGAGGTGACAAGAGGTTTACTAAAGGTTTGTCAGACACATAAAAATCCTGTTGGCATCATTACCAAAAACACATTGGTAACGCGCGATTTGGATATCCTGGCTCCGATGGCCAAAGACAATCTAGTACAAGTCATATTTAGCATTACGTCTTTAGACGATGGATTAAGACGTGTTCTTGAGCCAAGAACCTCATCGGTAAAAGGAAAACTCAAGGCAATAGAAAAACTGGCACATGCCGGTATTCCTGTTGGCATTATGATGGCTCCAATCATTCCGGCTATCAATAGCTTTGAAATAATGGACTTGGCTAAAGCTGTGTCTAACGCGGGTGCTAGCTTTATGGGGTACGCGATTGTTCGATTAAACGGCTGTGTTGAAGAATTGTTTAGCGATTGGTTAGAACGACATTTTCCGGACCGTAAGAAAAAAGTATTGGCGCACATTGCCGATTGTCATGGCGGCGATGTGCAAGATAGTCGATTCAAAACCCGGATGTCGGGTGAAGGCAATTACGCCGATTTAATTAAACAACAGGTTAAACTGGCTAGGAAAAAGTACAAGCTAGATGAGGAAAGACTAAGACTGAACCAATCTTTGTTTAGTCGGACTGGGCAAATTGGCTTGGGGATTTAGCACAAAAAAAGGAGGCTCTTTCGAAACCTCCTTTTGGTAAAATATTTTAAGAACTATTCTTCTGAATTAGGCTTTTCTTCAGTTGGAGCATCTTCCTTTGGATTTTCAGACACTTCTGGTTCTGGTGAAATTTCCGATTCCGTTTCAGCTTCAGCTTCTACTTCCTCTTTCACCTCAACTTTTTTCATCTTCTCTTCCGGTTTTTCCCAAGGTCGTTTACCGAATATCGCTTCTAAATCCTCTTTAAAGATAACTTCCTTCTCTAACAGTTTATCGGCCAACTGATCAAGCTTATCTCTATTGTCGGTAAGAATTTTTATTGCGCGTTGATACTGTTCGTCTGTTAACTTTTTGATTTCGTCATCCATCAAAGCAGCTGTTTGCTCACTAAATGGTTTGGTAAACCCTTCGTTCATATTGTAATATGAAATATTACCAACCTTCTCGTTCAAACCATATATCGAAACCATAGCCATGGCTTGACGCGTAACCTTTTCCAAATCACTTAACGCACCTGTAGATATCTTGCCGAATGTCACAAATTCAGCGGCACGACCACCTAACGCAGCACACATTTCATCTAGAATTTGTTCAGAGGTTGTAATCTGTCTTTCTTCTGGCAAGTACCACGCCGCTCCTAAACTTCTTCCACGAGGTACGATAGTAACTTTCACTAACGGACTGGCATGTTCACATAACCAGCTTACCGTTGCGTGACCAGCTTCATGAACCGCCACGGATCTTTTCTCTTCAGGAGTTATGATCTTATTCTTTTTCTCAAGACCTCCAATGATACGATCAACAGCATCTAAGAAGTCTTGTTTTTCAATGATCTTTTTGTTTTTTCTTGCCGCGATTAATGCCGCCTCGTTACACATATTGGCAATATCAGCTCCACTAAATCCAGGAGTTTGTCTTGCCAAGAAATCACGATCAAGTTCTTTTTCAATTTTTAACGGCTTCAAGTGAACATCAAAAATGGCTTGACGCTCGTTTAAATCCGGCATATCTGCATATATCTGACGATCGAATCGACCTGCTCTTAACAGTGCTGAGTCGAGAACATCTACGCGGTTTGTCGCAGCCACAATGATAACACCTGAATCAGTTCCAAAACCATCCATCTCTGTTAACAATTGGTTCAACGTGTTTTCACGTTCATCGTTCGAACCTTGCATGGCATTCTTTCCTCTTGCTCGCCCGATGGCATCAATTTCATCAATAAAAATGATACAAGGTGCTTTCTCTTTCGCTTGTTTGAACAAGTCTCTTACTCTTGAAGCACCAACTCCAACAAACATTTCAACGAAGTCTGAACCAGATAAACTGAAAAATGGAACATTGGCTTCTCCAGCTACTGCTTTAGCCAATAACGTTTTACCTGTTCCTGGAGGGCCTACAAGCAATGCACCCTTAGGTATCTTACCACCAAGGTCTGTATATTTTTTAGGATTTTTAAGGAAATCAACAATCTCCATTACCTCTACTTTGGCTTCCTCTAAACCGGCTACGTCTTGAAAGGTTACATTAACCTTTGTGTCCTTGTCGAACAATTGAGCCTTAGACTTTCCGATATTAAATATTTGTCCTGCTCCACCACCAGCTTGACCGCCCATACGACGCATCATGAGATACCAAAAACCAAATAATAACGCGAAAAACAGTACCCAGTTGGTTATAAAACTGTAGTCCTGTTCATCATCGGTATCGATTAGAATTTTTTTGTTTTTTGCGATCCCTTCTTGCGCTGAGGCTACATCCTCTTTAAAGGATTGATAATCTGGAATCTGCTTAATCGTATAGTCTGGAGCATTCGGATTCATAGGTTTCTTAAACCCCTTGTCTCTGTTTTCCTTTGTATACTTCTCTGATTTCTTGGCACTGTCTGAAAGGTATATGTACGCCTTTGTGCCATTAATAACTTCAATTTTTTCGACCTCTTTATTTGCGAGCATGTCGTGAAGTTCTCTGGTTTGTAGGGTGTTTTCCCCACCACCTGGAAAGTACAACATAGTAATGAGGATAATCGCGATTAACACGTATATCCAACTCATACTAAATCGTGGGAGTCCACCTTTTTTTTCAGGTTTGCCGGAATCCTTTTTCACAATAATTTTAGGTCTCTTATTCTTTTCTTCTGCCATTCGAAAATTGTATAACTTAAGACTTTGAGTTAATATGTTACCAAGCCTTTAAACAGCGGCAAAAGTAACATTTATTTAAGCCAATACTATCCAAACCAATAACCGAGTAAAAGGTTGTCATTCACCGACAAACTGCCTGTTTTTTAGGCTAAAAATTTGAATTGTGCCGTTCAAACTCCAATTAGGGAAGCTTTAAAGCACATTATAAACAAAAAAAACCGTTGATTTGTTCAAAATTTGACATCCAATGTTTGATACTTTAAAACCACATTTAGAAAAGGAATTAGCCGCAATCAAAGAAGCGGGATTATACAAAAGCGAACGCATTATTAGCTCGCCTCAGGCGGCTGACATTTCGCTTAGCTCTGGTCATTCTGTTATTAATTTTTGCGGCAATAATTATTTAGGCTTGTCTTCCCATCCACAAGTTGTTGAGGCGGCCAAAAATGCAATTGACACCCATGGATACGGGCTTTCGTCCGTTAGGTTTATTTGCGGTACTCAAGACATACACAAACAACTGGAGCAAAAAATTTCTGAATTCTTGGGCACAGAAGACACCATTCTGTATGCCGCGGCATTTGATGCCAACGGAGGTGTTTTTGAACCTTTGTTGAACAAAGATGATGCTATTATCAGCGACGCCTTAAACCATGCCTCTATAATTGATGGAGTGCGTTTATGTAAAGCTGCTCGATACAGATATGAGCACAACAACATGGATGACCTGGAAAGATGCCTGCAAGAAAGTCAAGGCGCTAATAATAGAATTATTGTTACCGACGGTGTGTTTTCTATGGACGGCACCATCGCACAACTTGACAAAATAGTTGAATTGGCCGAAAAATATAAGGCCTTAATTATGATTGACGAGTGCCATGCCAGTGGATTTATGGGTAAAACGGGTCGCGGTACGCACGAGCATTGCGGTGTAGTTGGCAAGATTGACATAATAACAGGAACACTGGGCAAAGCCCTTGGTGGTGCTTCAGGTGGTTTCACGTCAGGACGAAAAGAAATCATTGATATGTTACGTCAACGATCTCGTCCATATCTTTTCTCCAATACGGTTGCACCTTCTATCGTTGGTGCTAGTATTGCCGTGTTAGACATGCTAAGTCAAACCACCGATCTTCGAGACACGCTAGAAGAGAATACCGATTACTTCAGAGATAAGATGACGGAAGCCGGATTTGACATCAAATCTGGAACCCATCCTATCGTACCGATCATGTTGTACGATGCTAAATTGTCTCAGGTATTTGCTGAAAAATTACTTGAAGAAGGCATCTATGTTATTGGATTTTATTTCCCTGTTGTCCCAAAAGGTCAAGCACGTATTCGGGTTCAAGTTTCAGCAGGTCACGAAAAATCTCATTTAGATAAAGCCATCAACGCCTTTATAAAAATTGGTCGTGAACTTGATGTGATTAAATAATTTGTATGATCAAAGCTTTTGTTCAAGCCGCTCGATTAAGAACATTGCCTTTAGCAATTGCGTCTATTTCGGCTGGGTCGGTTTTGGCAAGTTTTTTCTACGAACATGATTGGTGGATTACGGCGCTTGCCTTAACAACGGCAATCCTTTTACAAATACTGTCCAATTTTGCTAATGACTACGGTGACTTTAAAAAGGGAACCGACGACAAAACACGAACGGATCGAGCACTAGCGAGTGGGTCTTTGTCTGAAGTGCAGATGCGCAATGCGTTAATAGTTACGTCAATCTTAACCCTGACTAGCGGTGTTTCACTATTGTGGTTGGCTTTGGACTCGATAGAAATACAATTTCTACTGTTTTTTCTACTGGGTGTAATTAGCATTGCGGCCGCCATAAAATATACTGCTGGAAAGAACCCATATGGTTACAGTACATTAGGTGACCTAGCCGTATTCATATTTTTCGGTTTGGTTGCTGTGTTAGGCACTTATTATCTTCATGTATTGAAATTCGATTATGGATTTTACCAATCAATATGGCCAGCCTCGGCTGTTGGTTTGCTAGCAACAGGTGTTTTAAACATTAACAACATTAGAGACATCGATGGAGATAAGAAAAATGGCAAAATTACATTAGCCGCAAAGCTTGGTAAAAGACGTGCTGAAATTTATCAGTTGATTTTAAATATTACCGCCATTGGATTTTTAATCTACTTTATACGTGTTTCTACAGCTCACGATGGTTTGCTAATTGCTTTAGTTGGACTATTGTTTCTGGCACATTGGATTGGATTACGAGGGTTGGATAATGCCGCCAAAAACAGACCGAAGTACAATGCCCTGCTTAAGTTTCACGTTCTTCTCACCCTTTTAATGGTAGTTACGATAACCTTTCTACTTGTATAAATGGAGTACCAGATCGTCCACCATACGCTAGAATTTAATAAGCCGGCGAAAACAAGTCGAAATGTTTTTAAGTCACGTGATATTCGATATGTGCTGTTGTTAGAAAATGGCATTACTGGTATTGGAGAAGCGTCACCATTGCACTTACTGAGCATTGACGATGTTGCAGATTATGACGAGATACTCCATCAAGTGTGTCAAACAATTTGTGAGGGACCAAAGGAATTAAACGTAGAAGAGCTTGATTTAAATCCATACCCTTCTATACGTTTTGGGATTGAGACAGCCCTGCTTGACTTAAAAAATGGTGGCAAACGTTTAGTTTTTGACACGCCGTTCGTTCTTGGCCAACCGATTCCGATTAACGGCCTCGTCTGGATGGCTGATTTAAACGAAATGTACGATGAAGCCATCAGCAAAATTGAACAAGGATATACGTGTATTAAATTCAAAGTGGGGCAGCACGATTTTGATGCGGAATGTCGTTTTTTGGAAAGAGTTCGATCACGGCATAACGCTTTTGATTTAGAAATTCGATTGGATGCCAACGGTGCTTTTTTGCCCGATGAAGCTGCTATTCAATTAAAGGAATTAAGCCGATTTGATATTCATAGTATAGAACAACCGATTCAAGTAAATCAATGGGATGCTATGGCACGATTGTGTACTGAATCGAAAATCGATATTGCGTTAGATGAAGAGCTCATCGGAGTTGATGTATTTGCGGATGGTGAAACATTATTGACACACATTACTCCAAAATACGTAATCTTAAAACCCAATCTGATTGGAGGTTTTACGGTGTCAGACAAATGGATTGAGCTTTGTAGAAGACATGCTATTGGTTGGTGGGCAACGTCAGCTTTAGAGTCTAACATTGGGTTAAATGCCATCGCCCAGTGGGTTAGTCAATACCAAACCAGTATGCCGCAGGGTTTAGGCACTGGGAGTTTGTACGCCAATAACATCGATAGTCCGCTTTCCATAAAAGACCAGCAATTGGTTTATGGCTCACCACAATGGGACCTATCTACATTTGGCTAAAAAAAACTCCCGTCGATATGTCGACGGGAGAAAAAAGTATAGAATAGATTAATAAAAAAACAGTTTCTAGTTTAGTGACGGACAACCAATCTTTCTGTTTTGGTTGTTGTCGATCCAATGAATTGGATGAAGTAAATGCCATCTTTGATGGAGGTCAAATCAATGGTTGCATTGTTGTGTTGATCCGGAAGTTGTTCAGCGACAACTTTACCGTTTAACCCTAATACAACAATTTTTCCGGTCTCTTCATTCTCTCCCCATCGCACCTGCACTTTATCAGTGGCTGGGTTAGGAAAAACTTTCAGATTAATATCGGCCTGTTGTAACAAGCTATTGACCATAACGACATCAGAATAATCATATTTTCCATCGTAATCTACCTGCATAATACGGTAGTAGTTCACGTCCATATAAGGATTCATGTCGATGTATTCGTATTTCAACACATTTGAAGAAAATCCTGCACCGCCAATTTCGGTTAACGATTCCCAACTCGCCCCGTCGTGTGTGCGTTGCACAATAAAGTGGCTGTTGTTTTCTTCCATTGCAGTGGCCCATTTAATTTTGTTTACATCACGGTCTTGTGTTGCAGTTATATATAAAAACTCAACGGGTAAGGCATTTGCAGAGCTTGTAGACCCCATCGAATAAAGGGCATCGTTGTTAACGACTATGCCAGAATACGTTATTGTATTACTTGAGCTGTTGTACGTCCCATGCACAATCTGCGCATCTGTCATATCACCATCCCCGTCTGTGTCAATTATTAAACGTAGGTCGTCTTCATCAGTAACTGTAAAGTCTGCTTGATCTAAATTGAAGATGATATCAACGGCACCTACATCCCCAGTTTCTTGAAACTTTAAGTTTCGATTCCATCGATTTTGAATGCTATCTGGATTGGACTCGGTCGTTCCGCCAGATTCTAGGTTATATCCAAAAAGTAAATATTCTCCAGCCTCTAAATCCGTTGGATTTAACAACTGGATTAAGCTTCCGCGTGCTGCACAATCGTTTACGTCAGAAGTTGACCGACCGATACCAGCAACAAAGTTGTCGTATCCATTTGCGTCATGACTGTATAAGTCGTTTTGTATGGCTATACCAAATTTTGAAGACAAGCTGTTTTCCAAGATCGTGCGTTGAGCCGTATCCAGGGCATAGTTGTATTGAATGAACGTTGCGATATCACCATTAAAGTAATTTCCATTTCCACTGCCGTTGCCATTTTCGAAGTATGAATTTCTGTTCATTGCTCCTAAGCCAATATCGTCGCCATGGCTATACAGTTTACCAACTCCTGTGGCTGTTCCCATCAAACTACCGTTCAAATAGGCTAAGATTCGACCAGAAGTGGTATTGTCTGTGCTTCCATCGTATACCATAGTTACGATGTATTCTGTATTGGTGGCGATTGTTGAATCAACACTTTTAAACTGCCACGGTGCGTCTGAACCGTCATTGTTTCTATTCCAGCCAGCTACGTATAGTTTACTGTTGACGATGTAAAAGTTTATTCCACGTGTGGCTCCACCTTCTTCGTAAATTACCTGGCGGTTTGTAATGTCATTACTTGTGCGTACAACAACAATGTATGTTCTTTCATTTGAGGTAGACTTATTTAAATCATTCTGGTCTGGCATCATCAAATAGTCGTTTACGCCGTCAAATTCTAAGACCGGGTGACCATTCATTGCAGATGACCCAAGCTGAAACGCAGGTTGATTTGCTGTGGTCGATTGTGACCATGCAGTGCCATTTCCACCAATGTTTGTGATAGAAGATACGAGGTCGTCGTCTTCATAATTGAGTGAATCAAGGTCGTAACAGAAACGATTCGTAGTATTGTCTCCAATACCTGCTGGGCCATAGCACGAAAATGTGGAAGTGCCTTGTGTTCCGGCAAAGGTGTCTGGAGTTGAAGATAGATTTGTGTACATAAATACACCAAGTGAGAGTAATACAGCAAGAACAGTTGTAATTACTAAAGTTTTTTTCAGGGACAGTTCTAACCCTATTTTTGGCTCGTTTTTAAGTTCCATTTCATCAAGTAGTAAGTAATAAGTAGTTGAATTACGCAGATTGCTCAGCATAATTCGGTTCAAATATAGACAATAAATTACACAAATGGGAAATATTGCTATTTGTATTATTATTTAGAATCTTTCTTAGGCGATAAGGGGCGCTTCACTTTACGCCTTCCATCTAAACTTCCCTTACTTTTGCCATTCATGAAAAACAACCTTCGTGTGCATCTCGCTCTGCTCACTGTATCATTGATTTATGGCGCGAATTATACCATAGCGAAGGATATTATGCCCGCCTATCTTGGAGCCTCGGGATTTGTTTTCGTTCGGGTTCTTGTAGCGGCTGTATTATTCAATTTAGTTGCACTCTTTAGGACACGAGAAAAGGTAATCGACAAAAAAGACTACCTGCAGTTTTTAATTGCTGCGATTTTTGGCGTTGCTGGGAATATGCTCCTCTTTTTTAATGGACTTGCGTTTACATCTGAAGTGAACGCTTCTGTTTTGATGTTAAACGCTCCCATTTTTGTTCTCATATTTTCTGTTTTCGTTCTTCAAGACCGAATAAGGCTTTGGCAAGCAATAGGCATGCTCATTGCAGCCATTGGAGCACTCTTTCTTATTGGGGGTCGGGCATTTGAGTTTAGCACCCAAAGTGCCTCCGGAGATATCATGGTCTTATTGAATGCAACAAGCTTTGCCTTCTATTTGGTCTATGTGAAACGACTGCTCAAGAAATTCACGGCGTTGTTTGTGATTAAGCACTTATTCATATTCGGGACGTTACTCGTTTTACCTTTTGCTTGGTCCGATCTGCGTGCTGCTGACTATGGTCAATTTCCGATGGACATTTGGGTTGCAATAGGCTTTGTGGCCATCATGACAACTTTTGTAGCCTATTTGCTAAACGCGTGGGCGGTTCAAAAAGCTTCACCCAACCTAGTTGCTTCGTATATTTACCTTCAACCCGTTATTGCAACTTTTATCGCAATAAACGCTGAAAATCAATCCCTTTCTTTGGAAAAAGTTATCTTTGCTGTTGTGATATTTATAGGTGTTTATTTGGTTAATTCTAATAGAAAGAAAGCGTGATTCGATCCATGACTGGCTACGGTAATGCTGAAAAGATTACCAAAAAATATCATATTAAAGTTGAGGTAAAATCACTCAATGGAAAATTCTTAGAATTGAACTTACGGTGCCCAAAAATTCTTGGGGAAAAAGAAGCACTTTTAAGAAAATACCTTACACCTAAACTTATTCGAGGTTCTGTTTTGTGCCTATTGAGCGTCGACCGCGTCGATGAAGTAGCAGAAGGGGCCAAACTCAATACAAAGCTTGCCAAACATTATTACGGCCAGATTAAGTCGTTAAGCGACGATCTTGGTACAGATGATAAAGACATCTTAAGAAGCATACTTATGATGCCTGATGTCATGGCTACAGACGACGCAACTCTTGAAGACTCAGATTGGAAAGATGTTTTGGAAACCGTAGATGATGCCTTTTCAAAATTTGACACGTTTAGATTACAAGAAGGCGAAGCGCTTGGAACCATGCTGCTGAATCACAATAGAATAATTCTTGAGCAACTTGAGCCTATTGAAACGCATGAAATAGCTCGAAAAGCATTGGTAAAGGAGCGATTAAGCGCCGGTTTAGAAGACTTTAGAAAAGACAACAAAGTGGATCAAAATAGATTTGAGCAAGAGCTTATTTACTATTTAGAAAAACTGGATATCGCCGAAGAAAAAAACAGACTCAAGGCACATTGTGAATTATTCGACAAAGAAGTTCGTAAAGGCACAAATGGGAAAAAACTTGGTTTTATTAGCCAAGAAATGGGAAGAGAAATAAACACACTCGGTTCTAAAGCTGGGTATGCTCCTATGCAAGAGTTGGTTATTGTGATGAAGGAAGAGCTTGAAAAAATTAAGGAGCAAACGTTAAACGTTCTATAATGGAAAAGCTTGTCATTTTTTCTGCGCCTTCCGGCTCTGGCAAAACAACTGTTGTTCGCCATTTATTAGAAACAAATACGGATTTAGCGTTCTCGGTCTCAGCAACCACACGGAAAAAAAGACCAAACGAAATTCATGGTAAGGACTATTACTTTCTCACCATAGAAGAATTCGAGGAAAAAATTAAAAGCGACGCCTTTCTAGAATATGAGCAGGTTTACGACGGACTTTACTATGGTACTTTGAAGTCAGAAGTAGAAAGAATCTGGTCTTTAGGCAAGTCGGTGATTTTTGATGTTGATGTTGTAGGAGGTCTGAATATCAAGAAAATCTATGGCAAAAAAGCACTAGCTGTTTTTCTACGTCCACCAAGTATTGCTGAATTAATGGATCGACTAAAAAAGCGAGAAACTGAAGTTGAGCACGAATTGGCTCAACGAATTGGCAAGGCCAATGAAGAGCTTAAATACGAGAAAGAATTTGATATTGTATTGATTAATAATATCTTAGCACACACACTTATAGAAACTGAAAGCATCGTCAAGTATTTTTTGGCGTTATAATATTATGAGAATAGGACTGTTTTTTGGATCATTTAATCCAATTCATCAAGGGCATTTAATACTTAGTCAATTCATCTTAGATCAGATTAAATTGGATGAGATATGGTTTGTTGTATCGCCTCAAAATCCGCTTAAATCACCTATAGATTTATACGATGAAAAAGATCGTTTAAAAATGGTGAAACTAGCCATTAAGGATCAGCCGAAGTTTAAGGCCTGCGACATCGAGTTTGACATGCCGCGACCTTCGTATACCTTCGACACCTTAGTTGCCTTGACTAAAAAGCACCCAAAAGATGAGTTCGCTTTAATTCTTGGTTCTGACAACCTACAACATTTCGACAAGTGGAAGGAACATGAGCAAATCTTGTTAGAGTACGATTTAATTGTTTACAATCGAGAAAATAACCCTGGCGGAGATTTTGCGAAAAATCAAAAAGTACGATTGCTAAAAGGCCCTATGTTGAACATCTCATCAACTCAAATACGTAGTTATTTAAGACTCGGTAGAGGTATCAAATTTATGGTTCCTAGAGAGGTTGAAGAATACCTAGTGAAGATTAAGAAATAACTATTCTTGTTCGAAACTACAGCCACCTCCGGCATGACAAACCTTGTTTTGATTTGCCTGTAATTGGCCATCAATATAAATTTCGGTTTTAATCAAGTGCACTTCTCCATCTAAAGGCATTACAAACAACAACACCTTGTCGCCTGGTAACAAATCAGCCGTGTGTGTAAGCTCAAATTCATCCGTAAATTCAGCTGTTTCTTGCCTTGTTATTTCACTGCCACGATCAATAAATGCACTTACAGAACACGTGGCATCACAAGTAGCTTTAAACTCAATAAAATTGCCACTTTTTGTTGGCGTCTCATCTGCGTTACAACTTGCCAAAATCAGCGCACCAAAGAGTATGATTAAATTAAGTTTCATAGAATCCTTTTGCATTGAGACACCTATTAACCAAATTTCGTTGCTTGAAAGAGGATTAAACCATCTGAGTATATTTCAAATCCACATCGATAACGTTACATTCGCTTAATAAAACTAAAGGTTTATGTTATTCTTTCGAACGCTTCTTTCATTTTTAAAAGATGCAGAATATAGAGACTTGCTCATCACGACGTTGATCACATTAGCTGGTGGGACGGTCATATACCATGTTCTTGAAGGATGGAGATGGATTGATTGTGCGTACTTCTCAGTAATTACCTTATCCACGATTGGTTACGGTGATTTTTCTCCTCAAACTGATGGAGGCAAATTGTTCACCATTTTCTATATCATACTTGGTATTGGTATCATCCTGAGTTTTATCAATGCCATTTACAATCACTACAGTAAGGCGGTTAAAACCTCAAAAAAATGAGCACTCCACGAGACGAGGCTACTTCATTTTGGAATAGCAGATATGATGAAGAAGGTTATGCATATGGGGCAGAACCCAGTGCATTCGTAAAAAATTCCCTTGCAGATTTTGAAAAAGGTTCAAAAATCCTGTTTCCGGCAGAAGGGGAAGGAAGAAATGCTGTATACGCAGCCAAACAAGGGTTTGACGTACACGCATTTGATTATAGTCAGGTCGCTTGTAACAATGCCTTGAAATTCGCTAGTGAAAATTCAGTTGACATTTCATACCAAGTCGGTGGATTAGAAGATCTACACTATACTCCATCGTCTTTTGATGCCGTTGTACTTGTTTACGCACATTTCTTTCCTGAAATCAGAAAATCCTATCATAAAAAGCTGCTGTCACTCTTAAAACCAAATGGGACAATCATATTGGAAGGCTTCAATCAAACACAACTACCATACAATTCTAAAAACCCTTTGTCTGGTGGGCCTAAGCGGTTAGACATGTTGTTTACGAAAGAATTGTTACTTGACGATTTTGACCAGTTAACTAATATTGAGATTTCTGAATCAGTTGAGCTTCTTGATGAAGGTAGTTTTCATAGAGGTGAGGCCTCCCTTATCCGCTTTATTGGCCAAGCCACATAGATAGTCACAACTAACTAGTCGTCTTATAGTAAATTATACTAAATGTAAAAAATATGACAATATCGCGCGCGACATTGTCAAGAAATTGTGTAATCCTTACAGTCCTTAATTGAAGGATTAGGGAACTACTATACTTACTATATTATTAAGATGATGAAAAATTTAAACCTTGCCTTGGCATGCATCTGCCTACTTGTATCCCATTCTGTATTTAGTCAAAATTGCGGTTATGTTGACGACTTTAGGAAAACCGTCGTTGATAATGGAGACAGTACCTCTACCTACAATTTCGAAATAGACGTTGAAACCACCTCTGGCGGAGACAAAAGTGTGTTAATGCGCATTGATTGTAATAGTTATTTATTTGAAAGTAACGAATGCCTTAAAACTGGCACCTCAACCATTACCTATTATTATGGTCCTTATACCTTGCACCATAACACGTGCAATATCTCACCTTCCATAATTTGGACTGGCCATACCAATGACAAATGTGGCGGTTCAACATGCATTGGTGAAACAATTACTTTACCTGTAACTATGCTTGACTTTGTAAGTCTTCAAACTAATGTTTACCAGAGATAGTCAAAATTGAGTCATAAATTTAATCTTTGCAACAGGTGTTGCTTTCTTCTTTTTTTCATTGTTTTTAGTTTAATTAAATGTCTTTGATCTAAT
>CAJQIC010000016.1 GCA_905478335.1 uncultured Bacteroidia bacterium
CTTACGATGCTTTGAAAATTGTTCAAGGCTTTGATTATACCTTTAAAAATAGCGAACGCATCGGTATTGTTGGGCCAAACGGAGTGGGAAGTCCACATTCTTGAACATGCTATGTGGTATAGAAGAACCTGACTCCGGAAAAATAAACACAGGTGATACGGTTGTTTTTGGATACTACAATCAGCAAGGACTGGCGTTTGAGCCAGAAATGAAAGTCATCGATGTACTGCGTGAATATGCTGAAGTGATTGAGTTGGGTGATGGTTCGAAACTAACGGCTTCACAGTTTCTAAATCACTTTATGTTTCCGCCCAAGATGCAACACAATCCGGTTAGCAAATTAAGTGGGGGAGAGAAGCGCCGGTTGCATTTGATGACGGTGCTTATAAAGAATCCTAATTTTCTAATTTTAGATGAGCCTACCAACGATTTAGATTTGTTAACACTAAACAAACTAGAAGACTTCCTTTTGCAGTTTGGCGGGTGTTTGATTATTGTTTCTCATGATAGATACTTCATGGACACGCTGGTAGATCATTTATTCATTTTTAAGGGAAAGGGAGAGATTAAAGATTTTAACGGTTCGTATCAAGACTATCAAGCATACATTCAGGCTGAGCAAGAAGAAGCAAAGGTCGACGTAGAAGAAAAAACGGATTGGAAGAAAGATCAAAAAAAGGAAGAGGTTAAGACCAAATTAACGTTTAAAGAGCGTTTCGAATTTGAAGCCTTAGGTAAGGAGGTTGAAAGTTTGGAAGTTGAGAAAAAAGAATTGGAGGCCTTTATGATCAGCGGAGAAACGGATTATAATCTCTTGCAGGACAAAGCGCAACGTTTGGAATCAGTCATTCAAGAATTGGATGAAAAAGGCATGCGGTGGTTGGAACTGTCTGAGTTTGATTGATTAGTCTATGGATTAAACTAGTCCGATTGTCTATAACAATCCGCTAATCTTTTATTAAATATTAGGTTTAAATCTTTAATGAACGCAACATGAAAAGATTTGCAAACACACTAGTTATTGTTCTTTTAGGACTTTCGTCAATGTCTCAAGGTGTTAATGTACACAATCAGGTTTAAAATTCATCTCCGATTGGCGACTTCCATTTTTGGATTGGTCAATGGAAAACAGAAGCAAGTGTTCCACCAACTTGGGATATTAAATTAGGCGTAGACAGCGTCAGGTACTTGCTTAACGGAACGTTAATTGAAGAAGTTTTTACAAAAGATTCTGGTGTAAATTTTCAACGGGGGTATTTGTTTTATTTAAAAAGAGAGGGGCGACGGAGACATACGGTTTACGATGTTAAATGGGGAGAATACTCTTTTTAACGTAACAAAGAAGGAGACGACTTGGTGCTCCATTCTGACCGGAAGAGTTCGCGGCTTGGTTAGCGTAAGGAAACATTCTACAATATCACGGACAAAACTTTTGATTATAAATGGGAAACTTCGAATGATGGTGGTGAATCTTGGACAGCTATGTGGAAGGTTCACTATACAAGGAAGGTCGATTCTTAAAACAAAGGAGGTGAAGATGCCGAACACAAAAGAAATTGGCCTAAACTAAATCTGTCGGATAAAAAGTTATAATATGCGGCAATCTTAATTCAACAAAAAGTCAAAAATCTCATATGACAAAAAGCCCCAAAACATTTTTGAGTTATACTGCCGTACTTACTTTTTTTGTATTGGTTTGTGCCTCTTGCAACTCCAAAAAGCCTGAAACTGCTGCAACTGATTTCTGCGATAGTATTCATCGGAATGATTCAATAAGTTTAACCAGTGAACTTGAAGGCATTTCTAACAAAATGGACTCATTAACAGGTGTTTATGTGCTTGAAGATGGCAGTGGTTCCATGGTAGCACGCGCATGGCTAAGTGAATATGCTGAAAAGACTATCGACATTCAATACTTTATTTTTTCAATGGACAATGTTGGACTCATTGCTTGTGATTACTTAATTCGGGCCGCTGATCGCGGAGTGAAAGTAAGAATTATTGTAGATGACATAATGGTTGGTGCCGACATACAAGATATACTTTCTTTTAATTCTCATGAAAACATATCGGTAAAGATTTACAACCCTGGTGTTAATCTTGGTAAGAACTTGTTTCAGAAGATTAAAACGTTCACAACAGATTTTAAATCTGCCAATCAAAGAATGCACAATAAAGCGTTTGTAGTGGATGGTAAACTTGTGATAACAGGTGGCCGAAATATTGCTGATGAATATTTTGATTATGACCATGAATATAATTTTAGAGATAGAGACATTCTTTTAATGGGGGAAGCTTCAAACCAAGTGAATCTTTCCTTTGAGGAATTCTGGGACAGTGATTTGAGTCAAAACGTAACGGATGTTATCGAAGAAGATAAAGAAACTACCTACCCTGAAAATAGATTTGATGCACTCCACGAATATGCCTGCAATCCAGATAATTTTTGGCCACAAGTGAGAGAAAGAATTGCAAAATTACCAACGACATTTAAGTCAATCTTAAACTCTGGAGATCTTGTTTGGTTAGACAGTATTGAATATATATCAGACGTTCCTGGTAAGAATGATAGTACCGGTTTAAACGGGGGAGGTGTGACAACTTCGGCCCTCATTGAGCTGGTTAAAAAGGCCAAATACTCCATTGAGATTCAAACACCATACTTGATTACTTCCGAACTCAGTCGAAATCTATTCAAAGAAGCAGTTGAACGTGGTGTTAAAATCAGGATACTCACCAACAGCCTTGCATCAACGGACAATGTCGAAGCATTTAGCAGCTATCAATCTAGTCGAGAAGAATTACTAGAAACAGGTGTGCGCATATTTGAGTTTCGTCCTGATGCGGCAGAGCGAACTAAAATAATGACTGGCGAGCTGCAGGAATCATTGGAACATAAACCCGTTTTTGGGCTTCATGCAAAATCGATGGTTATTGACAATGAGATTACCGTAATTGGGACATTCAACCTTGATCCAAGAAGTGCAAACCTGAATACAGAATGTATAGTGGTTGTTCGATCTGACAAGGTTTCTGAGGGTGTCTTGGCAGGGATGGAAACGGAGTTTAGCGAAGGAAATTCTTGGGAAACCACCATGGAGTACAATCCAGATTCGGAAGTTAGTAGAGGCAAGCGTGTAAAAACATGGACACGAAAAATTATTCCACAAGAGATTTTGTAACTTAGCTTCCGAGCACAATTCAACGGATTAATCTGAACTTAAAATGAAAGAACCTCTTGTCCTTTTACATGGCGCATTAGGATGTAAAGACCAACTGGTCGACTTGGAATCTCGTCTCGAGTCTGTGTTTGAAGTCCATGCAATCAACTTTGAAGGCCATGGAGGAGTAGTGTCAAACAAAACATTGTCTATTGACTTATTTACGGGCAATGTCTTAGACTATTGTGCTGCGAAAGGGCTTGAATCCATTGCCATATTTGGCTACAGTATGGGTGGATACGTAGCACTAAATCTAGCAGTAAGAAGACCAAACCTTGTAAACAAGATTTACACGTTGGGAACAAAATTTGATTGGAGCATGGAGTCCGCTCAAAAGGAAGTGAAGATGCTTAACCCAGAAAAAATTGAAGAAAAGGTGTCGCACTTTGCTAATCATTTAAAGCAACTTCACCATCCTCAAGATTGGCGGGCGATAATGACTAAAACCGCGGAAATGATGCTCAGTATGGCCAAAGGAGCGAAGTTGTTTGAACGTGATTTTAAACGAATAGAACAGCAAGTAGTAATAGGGATTGGTAGTCAAGATTATATGGTTACGTATGAGGAATCAGAACAGGTCGCAGCGATGCTGGTAAATGCCAAACTTGTGAGATTAGACGGTGTTCCACATCCGATTGAAAAAGTTGATGTAAGTGTTTTGGTGGATTATGTTTTACAGAACTAGCCAGAACAGTGTGTGATATGCAAATACGATTCAAACAAATAGTTGTTGACGATAAAGCAGCCGTTCTTGCATTATTCAAAAGATCTGCTGAGAAAATTAAGCGAATGCAGGTTAATCACTGGCAATATTGGAATAATCCACCTGCAGATAAGATCAAATGGGTCGAAGAAGGCATCCATAACAGCGAGTTCTTCTATATATTCGTTGAAGGTGTCAATGTCGGTATGGTTCGAATTCTTGACGAGGATTTACCCTATTGGGGCAGGCAAGATGAGAAAGCAAAGTATATTCACTCGTTAGTCGTTAGAGAACAATTTAACGGCAAAGGCATTGGTAACGCAGCGATAAAGGCTGTTGGGGCTATGGCACAAGAGAATAACTGCAAGTATATTCGGTTAGATGCCGATTCCGAAAATCCAAAACTCTGTGAATACTATGAAAATCAAGGATTCAAGAAGGTTGGGACAAAAACATTGACATTGTCTACCTATATTCTGTATCAGAAGGAACTGACCTGAAATGAGTGAGGTGTTTAGGCGTTCAATTGAGCCTTGCCGTACAAATCACTTTATTGTATTTTACCGTCGAACATAAACGCTCATTCTATATACACGAAACGAGGAGGGCCAGTGTAGTTTATCAAAAATGACAGATGCAAGGAAAATTCACAGGTCTCTGGCTATTAAACCGTTAGTCGACTACTTCAATGGTATTATGCCGTTACAAGCTCCAAAGGAACGGTTAAAATTCTTGCCAATGGAATGGAAGCACCCGAAGCAAATAGAGAGTTATTTGTATTAGAAAAAATAAAGGGTAGCTGGAAAATTGCACGATACATGTTTAATAAGACAGAACCCAAAGGATAGTGCTATCACCCTTACAAGTGATATGTATGATTGTTTGTTGACCTCGTATGGCTATGTTGTAAACGACTGGAGAGCCAAATAAGTAGGATAGAGAGTATTGGTAAAATTGGTAACAACGAATTATAGCTTGCACGTATTACTTATTTGATTTGTTCGAAGGCATGCACCATGGCAAAAGAACCAAACGACCATTGCCTAAACTAAAATTGATACTACTTCATACGTGCATGCCTTTTTTAGGAAACTTGGTTAAATTGTAGCCACATACAGCACATATGAATCCAACTTCTTTTTTGACTTTCGCTATTGTCTTATTTACAACAGTTACGGCTTGCAATTTTAAAAGCAGAGAAGAACGCAAGAGTGCCCAAATGGAAGAACTGTCCGTCCTTGAGAATAAAATAGAAGAACTGGAGGATAGAATAGGGAATAAGACAACAAAACGAATCGATGTCAAAGGGTTTGGCGATATTATCGACAGCAACGACCTGAGCGGGTCAATCGTTTTTTTTGAAGAAAGTACGAATACCTGGTTTAGTAACGATTTTGATTGGGCAGACAAGAGGAGACTACCTGCTTCCACGTTTAAAATTGTTAATTCTATTATTGGACTGGAAACCAACGTAGTCTCCGACACCGGCATACAGTTTAAATGGGATAGCAGTCAAGATCGACGAAAAATGTGGCGTAAAGACTTTGACTTACATGGGGCCTTTCATGCGTCTTGTTTACCTTGTTATCAAGAGCTGGCAACAAACGTTGGTTTGGAAACTATGCAGCAATATGTGGATCGACTATCCTATGGCGATATGATTGTGGATTCCAGTTCATTGGATAATTTCTGGATAAAGGGTGAATCAGGTGTTAGTCAGGTCGAACAAATCGACTTCTTGCAGCGGTTATATAATCACCAACTACCGGTCAGTGTTTCTACAATAGATAAAATGAAAAAGCTAATGGTTATTGATTCCAATGCCAACTACAAATTAAGTGGCAAAACGGGTTGGGGTTTTCACAATGACCAAG
Organism: uncultured Bacteroidia bacterium; assembly: GCA_905478335.1. Classification (GTDB taxonomy): domain Bacteria; phylum Bacteroidota; class Bacteroidia; order NS11-12g; family UBA9320; genus UBA987. The sequence continues at coordinate 5,799 of CAJQIC010000016.1, forward strand.
ATAATGGCTGGTTTGTGGGGTACATAGAAAAGGACGACAATACGTATTTCTTTGCCACAAATGTGACGCCAAAAGAAACGTTTAATATGTCTCTGTTTGCCAAGATGCGCAGCCTTGTGACCATGCAGGCATTTGAACTTTTAGGCACATTGCCTGACTAATTTCAGGATCTTATGGTTATTCTGGCTAGGTCCAACTTTATTCAAGTAATAGAATGCTCGGATGATGCTCACTTTAGCTCTATCCAGTCTATTTTCTATACTCTATGTTCTTTTTTCTGTTGTACGGAGCAGAATAGCTGCCTACAATTTCCATTGGCTAGTAGCAAATTCTTATATCTACCTTGCCGCCCGTGTCATTCGGTCATTTATAGCCTTCCCAATACCGACATCTGGTGCTTTACAAATGGCAATTTCATTGCGTTCCGAATCATCTGCTTGACGTAATGCCGTAAATAATTGTTGAGCCATTTCGTCCAAGATGCTGGTGGGTGAGAGATTGAAGTCAAACAGGCCTTCACCATAACCTATCGTAAAAACGTTGTCTTGATTGAACTGCAATAATTCATAGGGTTGACCTACTAAATGAGTGGGTTTGCCTGTTGCATAATGCTTGTCGAGCTGACCGGGTGCAGAAGGGTTTGAGTTGTTTGAAATACTCACTTCTACAGATCCTACAACTTTTTCTATGGCTTCTTGATCAATTCCGCCAAATCGTAAAATTTTAGGTACGTCCGTCTCAAACGAAACGATGGTTGATTCCAATCCTACGATGCATGGGCCACCATCAAGAATGTATTCAATCTTGTTACCTAGTTGATCTTCTACATGCTGAGCCGTAGTTGGACTTACATAACTAAACGGGTTCGCACTTGGAGCAGCAAGAGGGAAGTCCAATGTGCTTAATAGGGCTTTGGTCATTTGGTGGCGTGGCATTCGCACACCAACGTACCGCAAACCGGAGGTAACAATATCGGGAACCAATCCTGACTTTGGGAGTATTAAAGTGAGAGGTCCTGGCCAGAAGGCGTCCATCAGTTCCAGTGCTTTTTTAGGAACATCAACGGTTAACTTATTAACCCAATCAACAGAGCTCACATGAACTATTAACGGGTCGAAACTCGGACGATTCTTTGCCTTGTAAATAGTCAATACCGCATTTGTATGCAGCGCATTCGCTGCCAATCCATAAACCGTTTCTGTTGGTATAGCAACCAACTTGTCGGCCTCAAGCAGCTGTTTGGCAACCGATAGGTCGGTACCAATCATAGGTTACTTTTTAGTACGTTTGAGTCCGTATTTGTCAATCTTGTTGTACAAGTGACTTCGTTGAATGTCAATCTCTGCAGCTGTTTTGGCCACATTCCATTTGTTCTTCTTCAACTTGGCATCAATAAACACTTTCTCTGCGTAGTCTTTGAAATCTTGGAATTTGTCAAACTGCTCAACGACATCTAAACTACTTGTTCGTCGACTTGCCGCGTTAGAGAAGTTCAAGACGTCTTCGCCTGTGATTTTATCGTCGCACAAAATGGTTAAACGCTCAATAACGTTACGCAGTTCACGAATGTTACCAGACCAACTGATCTTTTTTAGTTCTTGCATAGCACTGGCGGCTAAAACCTTACGTGGCATGCCATTGTCTTCGCAAGTTTCATTGATAAACTTCTCAGCCAACAATGGGATATCGTCTGTACGCTCGTTTAAAGACGGTACATGGATAAGAATAACGCTGATTCGGTGGTATAAATCTTCTCGGAAGTTTCCTTCATCTATCTCTTTTCGCAGGTCTTTGTTTGTTGCGGCCACAATCCGAACGTCAACGTCCAAGTCTTTGTCGCCACCCACACGAGTAATTTTGTTTTCTTGTAAAGCACGTAATACTTTGGCTTGAGCCGATAAGCTCATGTCGCCAATTTCATCTAAGAATAAAGTGCCCTTATGTGCTTTTTCAAACTTACCACTACGCTGTTTGTGGGCAGAAGTAAACGATCCTTTCTCGTGACCAAATAACTCACTTTCAATTAGTTCCGACGGTATTGCGGCACAGTTTACTTCAACAAAGGCCTCTGAATGACGGTTTCCTTTTTCGTGAATCCATCTGGCAACCAGTTCCTTTCCTGTACCATTCTGACCCGTGATTAAAACCCTTGCATCTGTTGGAGCAACCTTTTCAATGGTATCCTTAATTTTTTTGATGGATGGGCTTTCGCCAACCATTTCACGCGTTTTGGTGATTTTACGCTTGAGTACTTTAGTCTCAATGACCAAACTATTCTTCTCTGTTGCGTTACGAACAGTGATCAGTAGCTTGTTTAAATCTGGTGGTTTAGAAATGAAATCGAAGGCACCTTTTTTGGTTGCTTCGAGCGCTGTTTCTATAGTGCCATGACCGGAAATCATGATGAAGGGAAGTTCTGGAACCAATTCAGAAACCTTATCTAGTAGTTCGATGCCATCCATTCCTGGCATCTTGATATCACATAAGACAGCGTCGTAGTTAAACTTCTTGATTAAGTCAAACGCTTTTTTACCGTCTTCGGCTTCTTCTACTTCGTAGCTTTCGTATAAAAGAATCTCCTTAAGGGTTTCCCTGATACTCTTCTCATCGTCTACAATTAATACTCGTGGCATATTTTCTATTTTAAAAAAAGGACAAACTTGTAAGCCGGGTTCTGTACCATGACCAAGGTCACGATGCCTATCATTTATCTAGTCCTAATGTTGCCATCAGGATCAATCAACCTACCCTCCTTAGTTGCCGAAGCATTGAGCGGGCAGCTCTTATAACTAAGGTTTACTTGGTTTTTCAACATGCAAGGTTTGTACCGTTTCGATGTTGCCACCGAAAAGCGTGGTCTCTTACACCACGTTTTCACCATTCCCTGTCCTAAAACAGGATGTTATTTTCTGCTACACTCGCTGTCTTGCAGCCTTTCAACTGCAATCCCCCGAAGTTATCGGGGTGCATTGCCCTGCGTTGCCCGGACTTTCCTCGTAATCACAAAAGTGAGCACGCGATAGACCCGTTTGTCCAAGACAAAAGTAAATAAAATATGTACAAAATAATTGACGGTTAGTCGCCGCTATGCTTCAGTATGGCGTAAACCGGAAGGTGGTCACTATATCCGGCTAGATAGTTTTTGCCACCAAATGTTCGTAAAGGGAAGTTTTTATATTTTCCAGATGCTTGCTTTAGCCACTTTTCGTCACGAATTTTAGCTGACTTTCCTACGTACTCCCATGATTTGCCGTCTAACAGGTTATCGTTCACCATTATTTGATCTAACATGTTCCAAGTACCTCTAAAGCAATAACTACCTTTTTTCTTGTCATTAAGTCGACTCATAACGTTGAAAAGTTGTTCATTACTAATTGTTTTGTAATCGCCAGAAGTATTCAATTCGGTCAAAACACTCTTGTTATCTGGTTCATCATTAAAATCCCCAACCACAACTACGTTGGCATTCGGTGTAAGTTTAACCAAACTATCTTTCAGGCGTTTTAGCGTTTTTGCCGCTTGTATACGCTTTGGTTCACTCTCTGCAAGACCTCCGCGTCGACTTGGCCAGTGATTCACAAAAAATAGAAAATCTTCGTCTCCCACAACACTTTTCATTTTGACCCACAAAATGTCTCTCGTTATTTGCTCAAATTCAGAAAGGTCTACCCATTGAACTCCGCTCTCTACAAGGGTCAATTTTTTAGGGTTATACATGGCCGCAACGTCAATACCTCTTGCGTCGCTACTTTCATAGTGGACGAGCTCGAATTTTAGTTTATTTAGTGGGTTTGTCGCTAATAGATCTTCTACCACTGTTTTGTTTTCGACTTCACATAAGCCTAGAAAATCTGGAGCGTACTGACCATCAAAAGTGGTAATTACTTTGGCCAAGTTGTGTAATTTAGTTTTATACTTTTCTGTATTCCATTGTCGGAATGAATCCGGTAAATATTCTCCATCATAGGTTTCAGGATCGTCTATCGTGTCGAATAGGTTTTCGACATTGTAGAATGCGACTCCCATATAATGTGGCTCTTTGCAAGACGAGTAAATCATTGCAACAACGAAACAAATGCCAAGTAAAAGTACTGTTTTGCGCATTGTCCAAAAGTACAATTGTCAATCAAAATAGGCGATAAATGTTTCGTGTTTATGAATTAATAAATAACACATGGTATCGACTCACATTCAACCTGTAGTTTTGCGTTATGACGTTGATAAAATCGATATCCGGATTTAGAGGAACTATAGGGGGAAAAGTAGGAGAAAACCTGACACCTATTGATACCGTAAAGTTTGCTGCAGCTTTTGCGACTTGGTTAAAAGACCAAGACAAAGGCAACACTATTGTTATTGGTAGGGATGCCAGAATTAGTGGTTCTATGATTTCGAGTTTGGTAACCAACACCTTAATTGGTATGGGGATGAATGTGATTGACTTAGGGTTAAGCACAACACCTACGGTGGAAATGGCAGTGCCTAGTTTAAAGGCAGCCGCAGGCATAATACTTACAGCAAGTCATAATCCGGCACAATGGAACGCCTTAAAATTGCTGAATAGTAAAGGGGAATTTATTAGCGCGGAAGATGGAAAAGAGTTGCTTCAAATTGCTGAAGGGGATGACATGACTTTTGCTGGTGTCAATGAGCTAGGCACTGTCATAGAAGACACTACATGGATTGAAAAACATATTGACGCTATTCTTGAATGCAGCGAGGTGGATCAGGATGCGATTGCAGCAGCAAATTTCAGCGTGGTTGTAGACGGTGTAAACAGTACCGGTGGCATCGCGATTCCAGCGGTTCTTAAACGTTTAGGCGTAACCGAAATTACAGAACTGTATTGTGATCCAACGGGCGATTTCCCGCACAACCCTGAACCACTAGCCGAAAATTTAACGAAAATATCGGAAGTGGTAAAGTCGAAGAAGGCTGACCTAGGCATCGTTGTAGATCCAGATGTAGATAGGTTGTGTTTTGTTATGGAAAATGGAGACTTGTTTGGAGAGGAGTATACCTTGGTTGCAGTCTCTGATTATTTGTTGGGTATTCAACCAGGCAACACGGTTTCCAATTTGTCGAGTACCAGAGCACTGCGAGATGTCACTGAAAAACATGGAGGCAAATACACAGCCAGTGCTGTGGGCGAGGTGAATGTGGTTGATAAAATGAAAGAAACACAAGCTGTGATTGGTGGAGAAGGAAACGGCGGCGTGATTTGGCCAAAGCTTCATTACGGTAGAGATGCCCTTGCTGGTGTCGCTTTGTTTTTAAGTCACCTTGCTCAGAAAAAGTGTTCCATGACCGAATTGAAAGCTTCCTATCCTTTATATGAAATGTCAAAGAACAAAATAGAACTTACTCCTGACATGAATATTCCTGATATATTGAAACAAATGGGGGAGAAGTATGCCCACGAAGACACCAACACCGTAGACGGATTGAAGATAGAGTTTGCTGAAGAGTGGGTGCATCTTAGGGGCTCAAACACAGAGCCAATTATTCGTATTTATGCAGAAAGCAAATCTGCTCAGAAAGCCCACGAATTGACCGAAAGGATAAAAGCGGAAGTATTAGCACCGTAGGCTAGTCTTTGTCTTTCTTTTTCTTGTCTTTCTTTTTTAGTTTCTTCTCGCCGCGACCGATGGTCACATTGATGCCAGTCCTCATGTTGATGGTATTCGCTTGTTTATGCGCAAATAGGCCAATCAGGTTGTCGCTAACAAAATAGGTTTGAATTGGTCCAGCATTGAGGCTAAACCCTAATCCTGCGTTAACGATTGAATTGTTTGCCACTGAATACGACAGCGATACACCCAACACCCTGGTTAATTTAGAGTTCCAACTTAACGTAATAGCTGGATCAAGGGTTTTCTTATAGACACTGCCATGCAAAAGAACGCCAGCATTGTGATTCTTTGTGAAATTTAGATTTCCACCTACGTAAAACTGTGCAAATAAACCAGTTGTAAAAGACTCTGTGTTGTTGTTTAGTCTAAAGGTTGATTGTAATGTGTCACTCAATTTATTAAATGCGGTCTCTACGTCATCGCCGTCAAAATCAAGCGCGTTTTCAATGTTAAGACCCGTAAATTGATACGTAGCACTAGGGTTTTCCGATTTCCAATTGTACGTGTTGGTATTCCATGTAATGCGGCCAAGGTTGGTAATACTTGCGCTCAATGTAAGGTTATTGTTGAGTTTGTATGTAGCTCCTAGATCTAACGCAACACCGTGATTACCACCTTTTAAAATAGAATTAACGGCATCTTGAAAGGTTAATGAATCAGAAAACTCAAAAGTCGAATCAAAAGTCGAATCAAAAGGTGATATAGAAGGAATACCGCTAAAAGAGTTTGCTGTATTAATTTGAATATCTGATTGCAAGTAGTAATCAAAGGTATTTGGGTCAGTCGTAAAGTTAAACGAACTCTCTTCAGTAGATACCGTAGCAATCCCTTTTATGAAATGGACCCGTCCACCTACGGTTAACTTGTCATTCATTAGCTTGCGGCTATATCCAATGCCTACTTCTGCGTAAGACATCATATCTAAACCGAAACCAAAGTCGAACTCTCGATTAAGGTTTGCACCACCGTTTCCTTGGGCAACAAATTGGAAGAAATCGCCAGGAGCTGTAAATCTTACGTTATTAACCAGTGATGTGTTGAAGAAGAAATAGTTCTTTTTTACCTTAAAGCCGAATGAAAACAGATCAACGGAATTCGAAATAGATATGAAATTCTTTTTCTTAAATCCGTCTGTAAACTCTCCTAACATAAACGTCGTGTCTCCATTTTCATCTGGTCGGATAGCGTCAACCACGTCTCCAAGTTTGAAAGCTGAGAGCCCAAAATCAAAGTAGTTCGAAGAGATGCCTGGTAATCCTATAAAGACCTTTGCGTCGGATTGATTTGCAGGATTGACATAAAACTTTTGTGGAATTGGCTTCATGTTGTACAAGGTTAAATTGTTTTGTCCTTGCACTTGTATTAAACCTATCAGAGCGACAACCGAAGTAATAATTAATCTTTTCATGGCTTACTTCGTTTCAAGATTAAATACCCCTTTGGCTTGTATACCTAATTTTACACTGATTCCATAGTCATTGAAAAACTTGACTTCAGGTTGCGGTGTGACACCCTTATAGGTGTTCAGGTTGGCTTTAATTAAGCCGAGTTTTGATTCCCTTATTTTGTCAAACCTTTCTTTGTTTAATGTGATGTCTAACGTGTAGATGGTTGGACCAGTAATTTTACCAGTACCATCAACTGCAGCGCTCCTTAATAAGAATGTATCATCTTTAAAAAGAGAATCAATCGTTACATTATTTTCGTCTTGGAAATACAATTGAATGTCTACATCAAGTGGGAAGTCGTTTTCTAAAAAGAGTCGCAGCGTGACCTCATCCAGCTCTTCGACGTCGTCCAAATCAGTATAGGTGCTGTCTAATGATACTTCTCGACTTAAGGTAATGCCATCTGCGGATCCATGCAGCGGAATATCAATATCTACGCCAACTACAAGCTCGCTGTTATAGGTGATAAAATTACGATCAGTGGTTCCTGGTGGGTTTATCTGAGCACCGTATCCGTATAGCAAATACTCTGGCACATTACTTACGACATCGGCGATGTTACTGTTGTCTTTATTGAGTTCAAACGAATCCACCAAGGTTTCCCCTATTTGTTGTTTGTTTGGCGTTGGTATAACCAATGGGTCAGGGTAACCAGTAAGCGTAATCTTTCCTTTGGACTTAGAGAAACTAGAGAATTCACTAATTGTTGAATGTATTGGAAGTCCGTAAGAGTTTGATAATATTATCTTGATTCTCGGGTCGCCAATTCTGAACTCAATGTCTTGTAGTGAGGAATCTACACCTTTAAAAAGGTCCAGACGTAACGTGTCGGCTGCTTCAGGTGCGATGTCAGAAGGTTTCACCAAACCATATAAGACGTCATATTCGTTGTAAATGAAATCTGTTACAAAGCTTAGCTTGTCATCTGTGCTTATAGGGTTGTTGCCCACTTTAGTTACAGAGATTTTAAACTGTGCTAAAACTTGGTCAAAATCTTTGTCGCCACTTTTAGTCAGATCGAAAAACGAATTATTAAGATCCTTGTTTTGCTTGGAAACCACCGTCCCAGTTCCATCATAAGCCAAATCAAATGCATACTTCAACGGTAGGCCATTTTTTACAATCTCAGGGATTGTGATGTCTACTTGAACATCATGTTGGATGTCTGACGTTAATTGCGTCATAACACCACAGGCACCCATGACAATACTGTCTATTTCGGCATTGTCAACACCAAAATTAAAGAGCGTAGTGAAGCTAACTTCCGTACTACTTGTGTTGTTTAGTTCGTTGATATGGAATTGTAATAATCCAAAAGAACCGTCAAAGTGCTGCAACGGTATGCGCACAATTTCGTTGGCTTTTAAACTGGCTAATTCGTCGCGATAAACAACATGAAACAGGTTGTCATGATCTACCTCTACAAAAGCGGTTGAGCTTTCGTTAAAGAAATCACTTATGGTAACACGCGTATTAACCAGAGGCACTGCAATCGTAGGGTCCCACTGAACTTGCTCTACACTGTCAATGGTTTTAAACGTTTCCTTAATGTCTTTAATGCAACCGGAAAAAACACCAGTAAATACAATTAAAATAAGTATTCTTGAAAGCCTCATGTCAACTAGATTTGAAGACGCAAGTTACAGAATAGTCACTTTGTCCAAAAGGGTTGTTTACTATTTGTGGCAATCAAAAGACAAATAAATTTGACTGCCGGATATTCAACATTACTAAGGTTTACATCACATGACCTTTCGCGCTTAAGTAGCGCTCAGCGTCCAAAGCTGCCATACAACCTGTACCTGCCGCTGTTACGGCTTGTCTGTAAATCTTGTCTTGCGCATCACCACAAGCAAAAACACCCTCTACATTTGTTTTGGCAGTACCTGGTTTGGCAATGATGTATCCTTGATCATCCATGTCTACAAAGTCTTTAAAAATCGCGGTGTTTGGTGTATGTCCAATCGCGACAAAGAAACCTTTCACTGGAATTTCTTTCTTTTCGTTGGTGATGTTATTGTGCACACGAACACCTTCTACCTCCATATCGCCCAAAATCTCGTCTGTTTCCGTGTTGAATAATACTTCAATATTCTCTGTGTTTTCAACCCGATGCTGCATCGCTTTTGAGGCACGCATTTCATCACGACGAACCAACATGTATACTTTGTTGCAAATTTTTGATAGGTATGTAGCTTCTTCTGCTGCAGTATCTCCTGCGCCTACTATGGCTACATCCAAACCTCGGTAAAAGAAACCGTCACATACAGCACAAGCAGAAACTCCACTACCGTTTAAGCGTGTTTCACTTTCTATACCCAACCACTTAGCTGAAGCACCTGTTGAAATAATAACAGATTCAGCTTCTATTTCGTGTTTGTCGTCGACCCACACTTTATGTGGTGCACCGTTTGAAAAATCTACCTTGGTAATCATTCCAAAACGGACATCGGTACCCAGTCGCACTGCTTGCTTTTTGAAATTGTCCATCATTTCAGGACCCATTATCCCATCTGGATATCCAGGATAGTTTTCTACGTCTGTCGTTATGGTTAATTGTCCACCTGGCTGCATACCTTCATACAAAACAGGCTTCATATCTGCACGTGCTGCATATATGGCTGCCGTATATCCTGCAGGGCCACTTCCAATGATTAAACATTCTACTTTTTCGACGTTTTCTGACATTTCTAAAATTTTATGCAATTATACAATCAGGAGTCGCAAAAGTTGAAAGAAGTGGACAAACTGTCGATGATAAAAATCAATACATAAATAATTATTTTCGATAGTGACTTCAAACAACAATTCTTTTAATTTGGCACAACCATTAATTGTTTATGACTAACACTAACCTTAATCACTTCGTTGTCATCCTGTTAACAGGATCATTTCTATTATTTGGTTGTAGCCAAGAGTACACTTCCGCTAGCCTTAATGGCAAGTGGCAGGTGACCAAAATGGTAGCAGATATGCCTGAATTAAAAGATTTGTCTCCTGCCATTATAAAAGCAGGAGAGGAGCTTGCACTATCGACGACGTATGAATTTAACGCAGATGGTTCAAGCATCGAGACATCAAATTATTATCCGGAAGGTATTCCTGGCAAATGGACATACAACTCCGATAGCATGACGCTTAACCTTATCAGCACGGATGAAGCCATACCAAGTGAATCGTATTATACGGTGGCGTTTCACAGTAAACGCAAAATGACGTTACTCCAGAATTATCAGGAAATGGGTAGTTTGAAAATGGAATTGGTAAGATTGAAGAAGTAACAATGAGTAATGTTGCCTATTTTATTGAGAAGTTCAAGACTAAAAGTAAAGAAGAATTACAACAAATTGTCGAGCAACCTGCGCATTATCAAAATGATGCATTAATAGCTGCCAAACAGCTACTTGCAGATCTTGGTGCCTACGTAAACATGGAGCCTGAGACAATTATTGAAGAGGAAACTCCAAAACATGCCGCATCAGTAGACAATTTAATTGTATCGCGCCAAATGAGATTAATTCATTACGTGATAGATTATGTAGTGTTGCAGGTGCTAACCGTAGCTTCAATGGCATTGATCAATCTGTCTTACGAGCTCACTGGAATTTATTATCAAACGACGCTTTTTGCCCCACTAGACATTGCCAACTATTTTGTACTATTCTTCTTGTATTACCTGTTGTTAGAGCATTACGGTCAGATTACCATTGGGAAACTGATTACGAAAACCATGGTGGTAGACGAGATGGGCTATGAACCTAGTTTTTCAGAATCATTGTACCGTACCTTATCTCGTTTTATACCATTTGAAGCTTTTAGTTGTCTAAGAAAACCAAGTAGAGGGTGGCACGATACGTTGTCAGGCACGTACGTAATTGAAAGGAGAAATCTTGATCGGTTTAGAAAAAGATTGGGAGGCGTGAGCGCAGAAGACCACTTGGTCGATAGTGGATCTGAATAAGGTGAAAAATTGCGCAAATGGCGTTCAGAAGTTCTCATGACATTTCATTCAATCTTAAAGACGATATTTGCTCGATTTTGTAGTATAATAAGTCACGTATGTATAAAAAGATTTACCTATTAGCAGTCATCACTCTGCTTGCCAACACAGTATTTGCTCAGTTCATCGATAGTAAAACAGAGGTTGTGAAGCAAGCATTCATCACCACATACAACTTTGAGTCATCAGACTTAGTCAATGTCGAAACGACGGATGATTACATAGATAAAAAAACAGGATTCAACCACATTTACTTACGTCAGCAGTTTGATAAAAAGCCAATTTTTAACGCTGTTGCTAATGCCGTTATACATAAAGGTGTTGTAAGTCATGTATCTAAAGGATTTCAGACAGACTTAAACAGTATGCCAGTTGACCGGGATTTTACTGTTAATGCAAATCAGGCATTTACGTCATTTTTGAAGTCAGAAAACTTGCTAGATAATGAGGCATATGCATTTGATTTAAACCAAGTAGGTTCATCGTTGGTTTGGATTGATTCTACTGCCGATGAGGTGCCAACTAAAGTTGAGCAAGGATTCTATTTAGATAACAATGTAATAAAATCATGTTATTTCATTCAATACTACAGTCCAGAACCCGAACACATGTGGAATGCTTTTGTTAGCGCTTCTTCTGGACAAGTAATCATGAAGTCCGATTTAATTGTAAGGTGCAGCTTTGATTCTCATCAAAATTGTACACATGGCGTTACGCTTGGCGGACCACTTCCAAACATATCTCAAGTAAATAAAGTAGAACGTATACAAGCCGATGCCAGTTATCAAGTGTTTGACTTTCCTCTTGAAAGTCCTAATCACGGGAATAGAACGGTAGTTGAAGATCCTGCTGATTCGGAGTCTTCACCTTTTGGGTGGCACGACGATAACGGAGTTGCAGGAGCTGAATATACCATTACTAGAGGAAACAATGTTTGGGCACAAGATGATTTAAATGGTAACAACGGTACGGGTTATAGCCCAGAGGGTGGATCGGGCCTAACCTTTGCTGCAGACTTTGATGTCAACCAATCAGCGACAAAATATATCGATGCGTCTATTATAAACCTGTTCTACTGGAATAATTTAATGCATGATGTTTTTTACATGTATGGATTTGACGAGGAATCTGGAAACTTTCAAGAGAACAACTACGGAAACGGTGGTCAAGGAAGTGATTACGTATTTGCCGATGCACAAGATGGTACAGGAACTAACAACGCCAACTTTAATGCCATGGTTGATGGTCAAAACCCAAGAATGCAAATGTATTTGTGGGGAAATGGAAGTACCATAGAAGATTACTTTCAAATAGACGAACCGGCTTCTATCGCTCGAAAATATGGATCTGCACCAGCGTCAATTGGAGGTAACTTAACCAAAACTCCAGTTAAAGGTGAGTTGGTACTTGTCGATGATGGTACCGCCAATGGTTCAGAAGGGTGTAACGCACTGACCAATAATACTTCTTTGAATGGTAATATTGCCGTGTTTGATCGTGGTAATTGCTCATTTGTGTCTAAGATTACAAAAGCACAGAATGCCGGTGCTATAGGTGTTATTGTGATTAACAACGTAGGTACTGCACCAATTGCGATGAGAGGCAACGGTGCTGGCGCTCTCACCATTCCTGCGATTATGATATCACAAGCCAATGGCAACACGATTAAAGCAAGAATGGCTCTAGAATCGGTAGAAGGATCGATGTATGATTCGTCTCGCATTGAAGGTAATTTTAGAGATAGTGATTTTGATAACGGTGTAATTGTTCACGAATACACACACGGAATTAGCGTCCGGTTGACAGGTGGGCCTAGTAATAGTGCTTGTCTTCAGTCAAATAGATACCAAGAGCAAATGGGCGAAGGGTGGAGTGACTTTTTGGGACTGATTATGACCCAACAAAAAGATGATTTACCAGAAAAGCGAAGAGGCATTGGAACGTATTCTAGTGGTCAACCAACAAATGGAAGAGGAATTCGTGTTTATCCATATTCAACAAGCTTTGCTGTTAATCCTGTTACTTACGACGATATTAAAAGTGCTCAATTCACTGTACCACACGGTGTTGGAAGTGTTTGGTGTTCTATGTTATGGGACCTACACTGGGCACTTATTCTTGAATATGGATACGATGAAGATATTTATCGTGGAACTGGTGGAAACAACCTCTCCATGCGCTTGGTTTTGGAAGCAATGAAACTTCAACCTTGTGGGCCAGGTTTTGTCGATGGACGGGATGCCATTCTAAAAGCGGATGAATTGCTGAATGGCGGCAAAAACAAGAAACTCATATGGACCACTTTTGCAAAGCGCGGATTAGGCTATAGTGCAGATCAAGGTGCATCTAGCAGTCGAGCTGATGGATCAGAAGCATTTGATCTTCCTCCATTTCTTGATAATTATAGTATTCACAAAACGGCAGTAAAGAGCGCTCTTTCTAACGAAACCATTGACTATACCATAAAAGTTGTTAATCGTGGTGGAGAGAATCTTCCAGAAATTGAAGTATTTGATAGCCTAGGACAAGAAGCTGAGTTTGTTACTTCTGATGGTAGATGTGATATCAATTTCAATGAAGCCAATAACACGTTTACCTTAACAATAAATGACCTAAACGCTGGTGACAGCGTAGAATGTGGCTATTCGGTTAAGGTGAACAAAGATGCTGGAGGGAAGTTGGTGTGGCTTGATAATGTAGAGCAAGACACGGCAAATTGGACACCAACAGTAGATGAAGGTTCTATTCGTTGGTTAAGAACCCAGTCCGAGTCAAACAGTGGCTTTTTTAGTTGGTTCATCCAAAACATTGGAATTAGTTCAGATGGTTGGTTGGAAAACACGTTTGACCTGACAGAAATGGCAAATCCTAACCTAATCTTTTCGCATTATTACAATACAGAAGGCGCTAATGATGGTGCTGTTGTTGAGATATTGGTCAATGGTGACTGGGTTGATTTAGGGGATAAAATGATTTTAAATGGTTACAACTCAACGATAGACCCAAATAATACGAGTCGTATCGCTGGAAGACAAGCTTTCTCTGGTAACTCTAATGGGTTTATCCAAACCAATATTGATTTGAGTTTTTATCAAGGAAATGTTGTCAATATCCGTTTCCGAATGGTGTCTGATCCTGCTGTAGGTGCGAGGGGATGGTACATCGATGATGTGGCCTTGTGGAATAGGTTTACATTATTGTCAAACGTTGCTTCGGCCAGCGTTGATGGTGATGCGGTGTTCGATTTAACGCAAACCGAAATTATCAAGTCAGATCTGCTAGACACGATTGTTGTTCCGATCATTGATGTAAATGAATTGATTCAAGTATTCCCGAACCCTATTGTTACCGACTTCACTCTAAAATTTGAGTCTAAAATTGATCGATCAATAGACCTTAATATTTTTAACGCAACAGGTCAAGATATTTGGTCTGGTACCATTAAGTCCAATAATGACTTGATAATACCTGCCAATCATTTAGCCGCTGGAGCTTATTATTTAGAGGTGTCTGATGCAGATAAAGTCCGCATTTTCAAGTTGTTAAAGCAATAAGAAAGCGCTACTGAAGTTAATTACTACCTGCATACATTGATACAGTCGGGTAGCACATGCTATAGATTGCGAGATCTTGCATCGGAGTTATTGGCTTACGTTCTGCAAAAATGCTCTCCCCTGAAGTTCGTAGGACTGTTTGATGTAACCTATTTATTATCACATTTTTAGTAAATTCGTATGTTGATCAAAAGTATGTCGAGTAAATCCATCAAATACATGTTGATGAAATTAATAGTTGTATTAATTTCTGTACTGTGTTCTACAGTATCGGGTTTCGGGCAATCAAAAGTTAATATAACCTCCAAAATTCCCAGCGCTATTGGGATTTGTGGTGCTTCACAGAAGGTCGAGATTGATGTAAGAAACATTACAACAGGCAGTGTTTCAGCCATATCTGTTACGCTCACATTACCCACAGGTATGCATTACGAAAAAGGTTCTGTTTCCGGAACTGGTGTATCGGAAAAGTCGACTACAAATCTTCAAAAACCAGAATTCAATTTACCGAACCTAGCCATAACTGGCAATTCTACGTTTGCCGTAGAAATTATCGCAGATTGTGACCTTACCGGTTTTTTAACCAGCGGTGGGATTCCGACGATAACCGCAGTTTGTTACTATTCTGGTGGTTCAGTAACACACAAATCACTTCCGTTGTCGGTCAATCAACCTTCAATCAACGTGAGTAGTATTTCTAATCAATATATATCTGCTTCGCTTGGAGAATTGTTTATACGCAAATTGACAATCACCAACGGCGGTAAAGGTGGCGTGAAACGTTTGGTTGTGGAACAAACCTTTGGTTCTGGACTTAACATCGTTGGCGTTTTAGGAGGGGATGTGGTAAAAGTCGGGTCTAAGTATACATCAACCATTGATACTTCACATATTAAGCTAGTTGGAGATAAAGATATTTATTTAGAGAATGGCGAATCCATTGAGATTATAGACTCGGTAATTGTTAATGGTTGTAATGCTTTAGCGCAAAGTATAAAACTGTCTTGGGGTTGCAACAATAAGACTTGTAAAACGCTCTCGTATAATGCTCAAGTGAGCCTTAAAAGTAAAGCGCCGAATCTTGTGTTTAAGCCTTCAGCAACAATCAATACGTGTTACGATGATGCCCTTCCTTCGAAAGCACAATTGATGATTGTGAATGCAGGAGACGACACTGCACGAAACACTAAAGTATCTATATTCCAAACAGCCAATACGCGTTTTTGGGGAGGCAACCGTTCGGCAATTGACACATCTTCATTGGTTACGAAGATTGGTAAATCGGGTCGTGCTTTTCAAGCGAACATAACCAAAGTGAGGTTGAACCTAAATAGAGGAGCCTTGGCTTGTTTGGGCTCACGGCCCATCGCGGCTATGGATATCGTCTTACCAATTATTCTGCCAGGAGACACTATTTATATGGATTGGAATAGCGTTTCGTGCTGTACCAATAATTGTATAGGAGCTGTGTATGCACATCGTTGGAATTTTAGCGCAACCTATGAAGATCAATGCCAGAAAACGATTACAAAAGCCGAAACAAGAGGGTCGTATGGCCTATATCATAACTTAAGATTGACGAGTTTTGTGCCTACAGACATTGTAGATAAAGACACAGCGAAGCTAATTTTTACGGTTACTACGGGAAGTTTGGTCGGCATTTCTGCTAAGTCGGTTTTAGACGTGTATTGCGAGCTTCCGGCAGGAATAAAACATTCTTTAAACAAAAATGACATTGAATTTCGCACCCATGCTGGAGGAAAATGGACTCCGAATTCGGTGCAAATGGTTGGTGATAGTTTACACGCTCAATTTAAAGGCGTGCCTTCTATAACCCTAGTTCGGTCAGACTTGATCGTTAAGCTTATAGGGGACTGCTCCAATGCCAGTTCAAATAAATCGCAACCCATATCCTTGTTTATAAATTACACACCTAACGCTACCTGCACCAACAGTTGTGTCTTTAAGAACTTGTGTTATACTGGAAACATAAAAGTACACTGTGACAATAGTTGTGCTTCTGGTTTAAAGTTTGGTGACTTTAACATGCAACGTATCAGTTACGGTTTGCCAGACAACAATAATGATGGCATTGCCGATGGTACGGGCAGTGTTGATTTGGATAAGATTCGTACAGAACGCGTTATGTATGGCGACACCCTGCTGTCTGTATTTAAAGGTAAAATCAATCGACAAGGGTCAATTACAACGTGGACAAGATTGACGGCCACTTCGACTATTCCATACGGTCGTTACTTAGAAGTAGCTGACGCACGCGTTAGGATATTAAGACGGGGTAAGCAGTTGTATTCATGTGATGGAATTAAAACAACGAGTACATCAGTCGGTATTAATCGCACATTTAAGTTTGACTTAGGTGTTCCGAATCTCATCGCATCTAGATGTCCATTGTATAGCGGATTTACTTACGCAACCACCGATAGCGTGGAGTTATATGTCAAATATGTTGTAGCCACCAATCCGGGCAATTTTTATAGAGAAATTAAGGTTGAAAGTGACTTCTACTTGCACAACACACCGAACCCGGCTTCGTATCAGAAATACCAATGTGACAGTTTCTCTGGCAACTTCCAGTTGGTAGGGTCATACTTTACAAACTGTTGTAGAGGTGTATATTCTGCCAATAGTTGTGGTGAAATTACAGTTACTCAAAATTATTACTTAAGCGTCGGTAATTGTTGTAACAACTATCGTGGTGGTAATATGTTTCCGAGTGAATATAGGGCATGGGCCAAACCAAATAAGTTAATTATAATTCCACCAGTTGGCTTCGACGTGGTACATACAAGGTTGTACGACTACAGAACTGCAGGAACAGGGAAGTCAGCATGGCAATATGCCGATACAATAAAGCTATCTAGGCAGTTAGGCGATACTCTGGAATATGATATTGGGCAATTGTACGAAGACAAGGGCGGTAACTTTAAGATTAGTGATGATGGCTTTCTAGGGGTCTGGTATTGCAAACTTCGACCAAATTGTTTAGCTAAAAATGGTATGTCCATGGTGCAATATGGCATGGAGTTTCAGCAGCTGGGATTCCTCGGCAATCAGCTAGAACGACACTACTCTACGACCCATAATGATCAAATCGTTTACGAAAAACCAGAATTAAACTTAAACACGCTTTCTGACTTGGTCAACGCTGATTCGGATACGGCTGTTTGGCAGATTGTTGTGGACAACAGCTCAGCAAAGTCTAACTCCAATAACATTTGGATTGCAGCGGCTAACAATGGCAACACGACTATCACATCGGTGGTTGATGTGGCTACAGGTAAGGCCGTTAAACAAGTCAACGGCATTTTTCAACTTGGTGATTTGAAGGCCCAAAGAAGTGCGAACTTTTTAATAAAGGCGACGTATAAAACCTGCGATAGAGATAGTTTTGTTTTGTCTTTAGGTAACGACTGCGATGGGTATCCAAAAAGCCTCTCCTCGGCCAGATGTGTTGATTTACAAAAAACACTTTCCTATATACCTCAAAACACGTTACTCACCCCTTCAATAACCAAACAAGACACAATCATCGACTTATGTGCTTTTACAGACTTTGAAATTGAAGTGAAAAACCTATCCAACGCACGGGCATTCAACCTGTATGTAGACCTCTTTTTACAAGCTGGTATCATTTTGAAAGATACGGCATATTTGTTTTTGCCTGGTTCTTCCGATTCGATCACACTACTTAATCCAATTAGTCTTCGTGGAGGAACGTACCGGTGGGAAGTGAGTAAATACAGTACATACCTGTCTGCCGAAGGTTTGGCTGGTGTGACTTCGACGTCAGTAAATTCCTACAGAATTAAATGCACCGTAAGTACAGATTGTGATTACGTGAGTTCAACATACTTCTTGGCCCGTCCTGGTGGTCGGTTACGTTGTGGAGACCCGGTGTTAAGTAACTATGCCGCAAGTAAACCGATTGATATAAAGGGCATAACCAAACCGTATTTTAGTTATATCGAATTTGATAAAAAACCTATTGATATCTGTAATTATGATGGAGATGGTCAGTTTCGATTTATAAATTTAGGCCCAGATACTACAGGAGTAAATGACTATATCCAGTTGCTGTTGCCCGACGGTATTTATGTAGACACAACCTATTTGGCTAGTTTTTACAACGGACCACAGCAAAAGCCTTCGGTTAAACAAGGGTTAAAATATACCGGTTTGTGGGAAGTGCCTAGTGGTATAGCGGTAGGTGACTCCATGGTGTTTAAATATAGGACATACGTTGACCCAGCAACGTTAGACTGCGGGAGTACACAAATTATTGCACAAGCCGTGGTGTTACAACCCGCCTTATGTGTGAAAGACAGTACGTACTGCGACATTAATGTTAGTACAAGTAACGACCTACAACTAGACTCCATAAAAAAAGGAATTTATCAGGTTCTTATAAAAAATGCCGAGAGTATTGCTTCACTTTCTGGTGAGTCTATTCGTTTGAATTATGCTGTTTCTAACACAGGTAGCACGAAAGAATTGGGCACCTTAATGCAAGTGAAAATTGTTGTTGATACCAACGGTAACAACAAGTTGGATGCAGGAGAGCCTGTTATTGCACGTGATTCCATATGGCGCTCTATAAGTACAGGCCAGCAAATACTTGATTCTATGCAGTTTGTTGTTGCCAGTCGAGACGTTTGTAATTTACTGGTGGTCATTGATAGCACAAATTGTGTGTGTTCTCAAACCTATCAGCATATAGGTACGGTGAACCTGAAAAACGCGGGTAGAGATACAACTGTATGTTCCAGAACCGATGTGACTATCGGAACAGAACCCATGCCAGGCGTTACGTATCGGTGGACAACCAATACTTATATTCTTGAACCAGACAGCAGCGAAACGGTGTTTAACGCTGTAAATAAATTTACGCAAGACGCTGAATATAGATTGTTGCTAGAAACGGATAGGGGTCAATGTACTTCTACAGATACGGCATACATCACTTTGCATCCAGCGATGTTTTTAGACCTCCAAGATACCATAGACATATGTGCTGGTGAGCGTGTCATTGTAGGAGAAGTCCCTACAGGTGGTGTCGGATTTAAGACGTATGCATGGTCGCCAACGGATAGTTTGCAACGATCTACAAGTGTTAAAACATGGGCAAATCCAACCACGTCTACGAACTATACCATCACAATAACGGATTCCAAATTTTGCCAAATCTCAGATTCAACTCAAATAGTTGTGCATCAAATTCCAACAGCTAGATTGAGCATTCAAGATACCTGTGTAGGCATTGGTTACACCATTGGTCATCAATCTGTTATTGCCGACATAGGCTTGGATACTGTTCAATATATGCTGGCCAATAAAGACACGTTTGTAAACACAGTTCCTGAGTTTATTCCAACAAGTGATAGCCTATTTGAGATACAACTATTAATTCGAGATAGTTTTGGCTGTACAAGCGCTGACACTCAGTTTGCGAAGCCATATCCGTTACCTGTATCGGACTTCTTAGTTCAAGATATTTGCCAATATGATTCTGTTAAAGCAACAAACACGTCGGTCATTAAATCGGGCGGATTATCGTACAAATGGCTCATAAACAACAAGCAATTTGCTGACTTGAATTTAGCCTATGCAGAAAACAGTTTTGGTTTTTATCCGATAGACCTTGAAGCCACATCTGATAGAGGTTGTACAGATATTCATCGCGATACGATAACCATTCATGAAAAACCGATTCTAGACCTTAATTCTGGGAATCTTTGTTTGGGCGATTCTTCAAAGTTCAAAACACAGGTGAACTCAACGTCGGGTGTGTACATAAATTCTTTTGCTTGGGACATGGGTGATGGTGCTGTGTTTAGTTCGCAAGGGGATACAAATTATGTATATGGATCTGCGGGCCAATACACTGCTGTCGTTAGAATTACGTCAGACAAAGGTTGCAAGGATACAAGTAGGGTAGACGTTGTTGTGAACCCTAACCCAGTTGCTAGTTTTACGATTTCAAACGCTTGTTTCGGTGATTCTATCATTTTAAACGAGTCAAGTACGGTGGGCACGGGCGTTTTGGTTAACAGGTATTGGGATGTTGGAACAGGGTTTATTTCTGGACCTCAGCGTAATGCAGTTTTATTTGGCTCAGCTGGTTTGCACAATATTCAGCTCGTCAGTGAATCAGATAGTGGATGTGTCGATACAAGTATCGTAAAGCAAGCTCATGTTAAGTATACCGAGAAACCAAACTTGACGACATATGGCAATTGTGCTGAATCAGCAATCGATTTTGAAATGACACCCGTACAAACTGACTCGATTTCCGATGTGATTTGGGATATTACACCAAATACAATAACCGGAGGGACAAGACTAGACCAACAGGTGTTTGCGAATCCAGGAGTATATACGATTGGCATGACCTTAAACTTTGTGAATGGTTGTGTAACGGATTCTCAGTTTACAATTACCATCGACCCAAAACCAATTGCACAATTTACATGGCTGACACCTTGTGACGATAACTTGGTGCGTTTTACCTCTACGTCTACTACTT
Organism: uncultured Bacteroidia bacterium; assembly: GCA_905478335.1. Lineage (GTDB taxonomy): Bacteria > Bacteroidota > Bacteroidia > NS11-12g > UBA9320 > UBA987. The sequence continues at coordinate 26,978 of CAJQIC010000016.1, forward strand.
CGACAGGATCCTTGGTAAGCTTTGATTATGATTTTGGAGACGGAAACTCGTCCAATACCGAAAATAGTAATACGTTGTATGCAGCGTTAGGAACATACAATACTGAACTTATCGTGTCTAATAGTTACAATTGTTACGACACGGTTAGTCAAGACGTGATAGTCGATCATATAGTGCGACCTCAATTTGATCTGGAAGATATTTGTGTGTATGATTCGCAGATGGTTAAACAGACCATTGAAGACTTAATAACACCAATTTCTTCGATTGAATGGGACATGGGGAACGGTCAACGTATAACTGGGCAGGATAGTTTTAGGTACGTGTATCAAAACCCAGGAACCTATAAGATTACTATGCAGGTGGAAACAAATCCAAACTGCTTGTATTCAGCCACCAAAACGATAGACGTGCATGATTTGCCAACAGCAGGATTTTTTATGAGCCCAGAACGCGTAGATGTGGTTAACAGTGAAGTTGAGTTTACCTCCAATGCCATTGACGCGGTTACCTATCAATATGATTTCTCGCATGGGTTTAGTTCCACAGAAAAAGACTTTATGTATCGCTTCCCTGATACGGCTACCTATAACATCACACAAACTGTAACAAACCAGTACGGCTGTAAAGATTCATTTACGGCAGAAATTATCATCGATTTTGTAGTTAATATATTGATCCCTAGTGCTTTTCATCCAAACAATGACGCGATAAACAACACTTTTTCACCGCAAGGATTAGGAATAGGTCGTTACGAAATGAAGGTATACAACAGATGGGGAGAGCAAATTTATACGACCACCGAAAGTGAAGCGTGGGACGCCGAAAATGCCATTAGTGGTACATACTTCTACTTGATTACGGTGTATGATTATCAAGATAAACCGCATTACTATAATGGCACCGTTTTATTGGTGAAATAGGTCAATCATTTGAAATCAGAAGCAATATATTCGCACATAAACGTTATTAACTCATGACATTAAAACACCTATTTGTTTCAGCCTTAATTGTATTCGCATTTCAATCACATGGTCAAACACAACTTTATGGTACGTGGACTGCTCACTGTTCGGTGGAAGGCAGTAAGAACCAAAAAAGCATTAAAACATCAAGTTTGTGTCCGCTGAAACAAACCTCAGATTCTTCAGTATCGATATCTAGCATTCAATTGAAAGTTGACTCGACACATCTTACTTTTGGAAATGACAAAAATGGTATTACGTACGTAAAACGACCGAATAACAATGCAATCTCTTTCGTAAAAGATCGAACACCATATAGTTTCGAAATACTTGGAACAACGTCTGAAAAATATATGATATTGAAAGGGTATGACGGGCAAATGTTATTGTTGGAGAGAAAGGAAGACTAGTGCATTTTATTCCTATGGCGTTTTAGATTGCCTTTTTTCTTTTTAAACAAATGAATGAATTCAATCAATTTTAAATAAAGTTTACAGAACGGAGCCCGGTGGGTGAATTGCGTAAAAGTCTATAGTATTTAACGTTAGACCATTGAAAATACTAAAAACCAACAAGTTAACAGAATCTCAAAAACAGTATGCAAGGGCCTTGTGGAACAAAGAGTACCCAAAAACCTTGTTTCATGATACACAAAAAGTTTCGATGCCTATCTGAGTTTTTTAGAGCTCGTTAACCACTATTTTGTTGAAATGGACAATTTATCCGTAGGTTGGTTCATGGATCTTATGAGGCAAGGTCAAAAATAGTTTGCCATTATCATAGATCAATTATCTCAAAGCCTTGGTGCAGGTCAAAAGGTTTTAGAATACCTCAAGACGCATAATGAAAGCTTAAATGGATGGGTAATCAAAGAAGAGTCACGTTATGTTAAAAAAGATGGTTCACCATATCCTTTGCCACTTTCTAAATATCTTAAACACGGATTTGAAATTTGTACAGGAGAATTATTGGTCACCGACAAAATCAATGCGGTCAAAGTGATTTGGCGTAGATGAGTTTAGTTAAAAAAAAGTCCCGTTAATCAATGACTAACAGGACTTAGGTACATATAAAAGAACTTGTTTAATAGTCGTCGTCTCCGAAACCGGTTCTGCCGTGTCCTGAGATTTCATAAATGATACCAGGGTCGTCAGCAAACTCCACTTCGAAGTAAATACTGTCTACCTGAACGCCAGTCTTTGACCGACCGCCATCAGGTATGACTTGTCCTTTAGTAACACGAACTTTAATGTCGTATCCTTCTACCAAGTTGGTCAAACTATCTGTGGCATTGGATAATCCGAATGTTTTAGAATCAACATTCATGGGCGCCTTCACCTGGAAATCCCAGAAATTAGCTTGATCGTTTAAAAACAGTTCCTTACCGTCTGCTGCTGCAGTGGTTGAAGTTAGGAAAGTTTGATACCCTAATCCATAGATATCAACTCCATCTACTGTATACCTTACGTACCATTCGCCAGCTAATTCGCTACCAGGAAGTACCGTAGGTTCGTACTCTCCCCAATCGTCACATGCTGTGAACGTAAAGGCAATTGCACTTATTAGTAATATTGATTTGAGTTTTATTTTCATTGTGATTTTTCCTTTATTTAAAATGCCACTTGAGTTAATGTTACGTCGAAGTCGTATCCAACGTCCCAAGTAGTTACAAAATTGATTGTTTTAGCTGCAGCGTCAACGGTGAATCCTGCAACGGCACATGCACCACCAAATGTTTTTACGCCGAAATCGGTAATTGTAAAATCGTTGGTCGCAATATCGTTAGCCGTTACTTTCATGCCAGGAGCAATATAGTTTGCACCATATCCCCGTCCCATGTTGTAGTACCCACCAATTCCATCAGATAACTCATAAGTTCCATCAGCATTTTTCCAAACGATGATGTACGACATATCTGTGTATTGCGGACTTGCAGATCCATTACGAACAACTGTTGAAGTATAAATTCCTTCAAGAGAAGTGGTAAGGTCCGCATTGTTGACAACCATTACGGTTCTTTCAACAGTTCCTGCGAATCCATCTTTGTTTGTAGCTGAGTAAGTAATGTGGTACTCGTCCGATGTGTTTACGTCAAGCGCTCCACCTGTGTAGACACCTTCAGAACTTGATGTAACATCAATCTCACTACCAGCTTCTGTGGCTGTTACGCCAGGATCCGTAAAAGCGTCTCCGAGTTGGTGTATGATGAATGCATCACCATTTATTGTGAAATCAGGATAATTTGTAACACGAGAGATAGACTCCGAGTCGTCTTTACATCCTACAAAGCATACGGCCAACAGCGATAATAAGATTAAGGGTTTTATAGATATATTTTTCATTTTAACTGTATTAAATTATTATTTACTCCACCATACTTTTTCACCAATTCCGCCAACTACTTGACTTGGTGTGTTTGTGCTACGTGATACTTCAACATCTGGGAATAACAAACGTTTCGGTCCTTTACCAGGAGATAAAACAGAGCCGATGGAAATTGTTAATTCTCCAGGATCCCCAATGCCTGTAGCATATTTTGGATAACCCGTTCTGTTCATTTCAAAGAATGCTTCAAGGTTTTGGCTGTTGCACATCGCAACCCATTTTTGAAGCATGATTTGTTCCCATTGCTCATCCATGGTTCCACCTGAATTATATTCATAAGCACCACCAGTGCCATGGTATGTTGCTGATCCAGGAACACCTAACATATTGAAAGAAGCGTCAATACCAGCGTCATAAGCTGCTTTTGCTCCGGAGCCCCCGTTAAAACGAAGGTTAGCCTCTGCAATTAAGAAGTTCACTTCAGCAAGCGTAAAGAAATAAACAGGGTGCGTAGCGGTAATGTTTGGTGTAGCTAAATCTCCGAAGCTAATGTCGCGGTTTGCGAAATCACCTTGTTCTTTTGCTACCCATTGACCCGTACCACCTTGAACAAACAAAGCGTCTATTCTATCATCTGTATTATCAACTAAGTATTTTAATATGCTGTTACTTGCTGCTTGGTTTACACCTCCAAGTCTATCGACTTGTATTTCGTAATACGGGTTACGTTTGTTCTGCTCATCTGCAAAAGCCGTCATCATAGCGTCTTGCGTGATAAAGTTATTGGCAGCAACTAAAGCTTGAATCGCCGCTTGGTCACCTTGAGGTGTTGCAGATTGTCTCATATGAATACGTAGCTTTAATGTATTCGCGAAACCAATCCATTGCGACATGTCGCCACCAAAAACCAAGTCGTCAGCACCTGGTGTTGTTCCTGGTGTGCTTGCCTGCATATCCATAGCGTCATCAATAGACTTTAACAAACCTGTATAGATGGCGCTACCTTTATCCCATTTAGGCGTGAAGTTGGCATCTAAACCACCTAAAGCATCAGAATATGGCACTTCGTCATACAAATCTGCCATGAAATGGTAACCATACGCTTGAACAAGCGTTGCAATCAAGTAGTAGTTACCTTCTCCGTCAGCCATTGCTTTGTTTCGGATGGTTTCCAGGTCATTGATGCCACCAGCATAAATGTCTGTCCATTGTCTATCGAAAAAGTCAGCCGTGATGTTGTATTCGTCAATGTCTTCATATTGACCTGCATCAGGACTTTGTGTGTAGTATTGAGACCAAAACCCGCCAAGGTTGAAGTATGATCCACCCACTTGAATACCAACAGATGATATACCAACTGGAAGGATTAGATCTAACGTTGCATCGGTAGGATTGTTAGGATCATCATTGATGTCTAAATAGTCCTTGCAACCCGCAAATAGCAATAAGGCAGCTACTGCGATTGTATTATATTTATTAAAAATCTTTTTCATTCTGTTAAACATTAAAAATTAGCTCTTAAAGCAATTGAAATAGAACGTGTCGTTGGGTTTGCACTAAATTCACCAAAACCAGCTTGAACACCCGTACCAAAAGTAGATACTTCAGGATCAATAAATTGATTGTCTGTTGGTGTGAATAACAATAGGTTTCTTCCGATTACACTAACTGTCATGTTGTATGCTTTGATTTTATCAGCATATTTAGATGGAATCTTGTAACTAATCACAAGGTCACGCAGTTTAACAAAAGACTTATCGATTACGTTTTGTCTGTCAAAAGCAACCGCTCTGTGGTAGTCATCCATGTGTGCCGGATCAACTGCAGTCAAGTTTTCGGTATAACTGAATGTTCCGTCACCGTTGTCAATTTCATTTACAGAACCTGGAACAATAAATGCCTTACGGTTGTTGTAGGTAGTTTTAACACTGTTTCCAGTAAAGTGGCTAATATCTGAAGTTCTTGAGAACATCAAACCACCTTTTCTGATATCAAAGTTGAAACCTAGTCCGAAACCTTTCCATGTAAAGTTATTAGAGAAGCCCATGATGAAGTCATACTGAGAATTACCGTAGTATTCTTTTTCAGTTGCAGCAACAGGAACACCGTTCGCATCTACTACTGTCTTCTCTTCGCCGTTTACCATTACAGTTCGCGCTACACTACCTTCAAATACACCGATAGGCTCGCCTTCAACTGCGAAATAACCGACAGTTGATAATCCACCTAATGCAAATTTCTCAACTCCATCCGCTAAAGAAACAACTTTGTTTCTGTTGTTTGTGAAATTGAGGGAAGAAGTCCAGTTGAAACCACTTCTTTTTTCTGATTTTATAATTTTACCAGTAATAAGTAGTTCAAAACCTTTGTTCTCAACTTCTGCAACGTTTGCGTATTGTGAGGTATAACCCGACGCCGGAGACAATGGTACAACAAAGATTTGGTCTTTGGTGTTTCGTTGATAATAAGTAACGTCTACTATAAGTCTGTGGTTTAAGAATCTTAAATCACTACCAATCTCAAACTCTGTTGTAATTTCTGGTTGAAGGCCTGGGTTACCTAAGGTATTACCAACTTCGAAACCGTTAATATTTCCAGGGATAGGGAAAAGGTATTCTCTAAATGGTTGATCAATAGAACCAGCAACATATACTGGCTTAGTGATGTAAACAGGTGCATCATTACCCGTTTGACCCACACCAATTCTCAACTTAGCAAAGTTTAATGTTTTCTGTGCCTTCTTAGACAAGAACTCAGAGAATATCCAGCTTAAGTTAGCTGATGGGTAAGTAAATGTATTGTTGTCTTTTGGTAGGGTAGAAGAAGCGTCTCTTCTTACACCTATGTTTAAGAACATATATCCTTTATAGTCAAACGTACCCTGAAAAAATGTTCCAACCAAACGTCTCAATGAATTCGCTTGACTAATCACTGGCGTAGCAGAGCTGTTTTTCAAGTTGTAGAAACCAGCGATGTCTAAGCCAGCAACACTTGAATACAGTGAACTAGTAGACCTTTCGTTCACGTTTAACCCAACAAAACCGTTGAAAGCTAAATCGTCTGTAAGCTGGTTTTCGTAGCTTAATAATACATCGTGGTTGAATTGGTGTGCATTGTACTTATAGTTACTCACGAAACCTGGATCATCAACACTACCACTGTTTACACCTTCTGGCAATAGTATTGCCCGGTAGATATCAGAATTCGAATAGTTTAAATCATACCCAAATCTGTAAAGTAAATTCCAGTGGTTTTTAATTTTCGCCGAAGCCTGCACATTACCAAACAGTTTGTCAGTTTCTGACGTATTGCTGTTTTCGTTAATGCTATGGTATGGGTTTGTGACACCGTATGCGGTAAAATATGTTTCTGGAGCATAAAACTTAGCCGTATAGTCTTCCATATCCGTGATTTTAAGGTCACCAGGAATCTGCATCAAGTTATTAATCACTGTTCCACCTTGTCCGGTAGGAACAAAACTGTTTTGCGTTGCGGCGTAGTTCATAGAACTAGATAATGTTAACCATCCTACTTTACGTGAGCCTCTTAACGCCACTGAGTTACGTTTGAATTTATCTACGTCTGTAGGCATAATTCCGTCTTGTTCAAAATTGGCATAAGACAAATAGAAAGTAGATTTATCGTTACCTCCGCTTAAAGAAACGTGGTTATTACGCGCTAATCCAGTTTCAAAGAAATTATTCAAGTTGTTCTCAACAGGGCTAAATTCTTTTAGTAATTGAGAATTATCAACCACTCTACCCCAAACACGATCAGAATTATCATATTCTGGTCCCCACGATCCGTTTTCATCTAACCAGTTGTTTCCATCCCAACCTTGACCAAATTGATCTTGGAAGTTAGGTGTTCTTAGAACTCTAGAGAATGTGTAGTTGCCTGAGTAAGTCACCCCAAAGCGCTTCTTTTGGCCGGGAGCGGCAAAACCAGATTTTTTAGTGGTAATAATGATCGCACCGTTGGCTGCACGTGAACCGTAAAGTGCTGTTGCGGCAGAACCTTTTAAGATGTTCATTGATTCAACGTCTTCCGGGTTCACAGCGTTTGCGCCATTACCAAAGTCAAAACCAGCGTTTAATGCATCTCCACCGGCTGAAGATGTAGAGTTAATACTTACATTGGTCATTGGTACACCATCAATAACGAATAACGGTTGGTTGCCCTGTGTCATTGAACTGATACCCCTAATAAGGATCCGAGTAGAAGCTCCAGGGTCTGTAGAACTCTGTGAGATGTTAACCCCTGCAACTTTTCCTTGTAAAGAATTAAGAATACTTCTTTCACCAGATTCTGTTAACTCTTTAGCTTTTACCTGAGTCACAGCAAATCCAAGCGATTTAACTTCTTTTTTAACACCAATAGCGGTTACAACCGTTTCTCCGAGGTCAAATAAGGCCTCTTTCATGGAAACATTGACCACATTAGCCGTTGTCAATGTCACGGTTTCGGTCTCAAAACCGACAAAAAGAAATTGAAGTTCATTTTTCCCAGCTGGTACATTCATAGAGTACCTTCCATCTGAGGTGGTCACTGTGGCTACTTCTGTGCCTGTAACCAAGACACTTACTCCTCCAAGAGGAATGTTACCATCTAACGTTGAAACTGCTCCGCTTACGGTCCGACTTTGTCCATAGGAAAAGTGGGCCAAACACACAGCAGTTACAGCAAGTAGATACTTGTAAAGTTTTAATTTCATACTGTTTTATACTTAATTACTATGTAAATTAAACGTTAAATTAACGTAAAGTCAACATTACTGTGACATTAATTTTCAAAGAATGGGAGACTTATGATGGATAGTGTCCCGAATATTTTGAGGCACGGCGCGTCTTAGCGACTGAAACTAGTCTTTTTAAAAAAAAGATTTAAAAACGATTTATCGAAGTTCAAATTGCGCTAACAGTGATGAAAAACGGTTCCTCATTGGTCTGTCGCAGTCGATTTAATCTTGCCCTATTGTGCTATTTTTTTCATATTTCATGAATATGATTCGACCAGTCAGCAAATCCAATTGATTGTGAAGGTTCCCTGTTTTTTTGATTTTGGTCATTATCCACAATAAGGGATACAATGCCATAAGCAGGAGCGAGGTAGTTTGACGCTTGTCAAACGCGAAAGTCGCACGTTTAAATCCACGTTTTACAGCGAGATAGTCATATTGGTCTAAGGTCAAAGACGCAACATGTTGTAAACCATCATAATTTGTTATTTCTAGTGGTTTAAAACTGTAAAAGAAACCAGTAAATAGATACCTTATTCTTGATTTCAGACTTAACACGTTAGGTGTTGAGATATACACTGAACCCCCTTTTTTTAGGATGCGATTTGATTCTTCAAAAAACACTTCATGATCTTGAATATGCTCCATGATTTCCATGGCTACAATGGCATCGAAACTACTGTCTTTAAATGGCAGGTGTTCCGTAACGTTCGCTTTTTTACATGCTACTTTGTCGTAGTAAAAGATTTCAGGAAATAAGTCGCATGCGCTAACATCGTAACCCGCCTCATATAATTTCTTTGTAAATGCACCATGCCCTGCACCACAGTCTAGTACCTTTATTTTTTCACCATTCGTATTTTCTACGAAATATGGCCAAAAAGCCTGATGAATGCCTGGAATCGAAATCGGGACAATGTTTTTTTCAGACATATTACAGCAAGTTTATTTGATCACCGGTGGTGAATTTTTTATCGTCGTCTTCTGAATCTGGTTCGGGTTTCGAGGATTTGGTCTCCTTATCCGTGGCAAGTGCTTCTGGTTCAGAATTGGTAATTGTTTCCTTATCAACTGACTCCTCAATTGTTTCGGTTGGAACGACCACTGTTGGCTCTTCAACCAATTCTTCAGCCACCTCTACATCGGTTATTTTGACAAACTGTTCGTAAGTCAATTTATTGCCTGTAGACTTCCAGCCTTTAATGTCGATAAAGTCTCGAAGTACAATTTCTTCTTCCGTTTTTTCTTTCTTGTCATTTTTCGTAGCGAGCAAAATAGCAGCGTTAGGCTTTGTAGACACATAGGTCAGACTAGAATTACGTCCTTCGTTGATGAAGTAGAATTTCTTACCAACCGTGCTGGTTTCTACATTAAACCGCTTGACGTAATGTGTTTTTTGCTTGGCATCATAATGGATGGCTGATATTGTTTTGTTCGCATTGAATTTTTCAATAAGAAGCACATCTTTAGGGTCATAATGGTTCGTAAGCTCATGACTGGTGAGTTGGTAGTCTCCACTTCTGTATATAACCAAAATCAAATCATCTGTATGAAAACTTCCAAGCAAGACACCTCTGCTATCAACATTTAGACGGCCAATGGCTGGTTCGTACCAAATGTCACGACCACCAATCGTTGATTTACCTTTTTGTTTTAACTCCACCTTGCGCAATCGATACTTACTCACAGTATTACCCTGAGAAGCTCGACCCTTTATGGCTAAGTCGGCGAAGTCAAACTCGTACACTTTCTTTCTGGCCTTGGCCAGTCCATGCAGATAAATAGTGACCGTTTCTGCCTCACCATTAGGATTGGCACTGAAATACTGCACCTTAGACTTGTCGTTTTTACCTACGTTGTACGGTTTGTCACGGGTTATGGAGTTAACGTTAAATCGTTTGGCAAAGGTTTTACCTGAAACCCCATCCGTATAGACGCAGTTGTATACCTTCCTGTCATCGCCTTTGCGCCAAACCGATACATGAATTATGTTTTTACCAAAAAAGGCTTTAGCGCTTACTTTACTTACGGTGTAATTCCCATCTGCCGTAAAAACGATAATGTCGTCAATATCAGAGCAGTCGCTGATGTACGCATCTTTTTTAAGGCTTGTTCCTACAAATCCTTCGTCAATATTGGCGTATAGTTTTTCGTTGGCTACAGCAACCGTAGCGGCCTGAATGTCTCCAAATTGACGCTCCTCGGTTCTGCGCTCTTTGCCTTTACCGTACTTCTTAAGTAGGTTTTTAAAATAGGCAATTGCATAATCGGTAAGGTTTTCTAGATGATGTTTGACCTCCGCCAATTCATCTTCTATGCCTTTAAGTAACTCGTCCGCTTTAAACGAATCAAACTTACTGATGCGTTTGATTTTAATTTCAGTAAGTCTTACGATGTCTTCCTGAGTAACTTCCCGATTTAATAATTTTTTAAACGGGTCTAAACCTTTGTCTATGGCAGAAAGGACACCTTCCCAAGTGGTTTCTTCCTCAATGTCTCTATAAATCCTTTCTTCAATAAATATCTTTTCAAGTGAGCTAAAGTGCCACTTCTCTTCTAACTCCCCTTTTCTAATTTCGAGCTCTTGACGCAATAAATCACGGGTGTTCTCTGTATTTATTTTAAGAATTTCATCTACGGATAAAAAATGGGGTTTGTTGTCTACAATAACGCAGGCATTTGGACTAATAGAAACTTCACAATTGGTGAATGCATAGAGTGCATCAATGGTTTTATCAGCTGAAATGCCGGGAGCCAAGTGGACCTCGATTTCAAGTTCTTTCGCTGTATTATCTACAACCTTTTTAATCTTAATCTTACCCTTGTCATTCGCCTTTATTATGCTGTCAATAACCGACGTCGTGGTCTGTCCATAAGGTATTTCACGAATGAGGATGGTCTTTTTGTCTTGCTCTTCAATACGTGCACGAACTTTAATTTTACCGCCTCTACATCCTGAGTTATAGTCTGAAAAGTCAGCCATACCACCAGTTGGAAAGTCGGGAACGAGCGTTGTGGTCTTACCTTTGAGAACAGCAATGCTTCCATTAATCAATTCCACAAAATTGTGTGGCATAATTTTGGTCGACAAACCGACGGCAATTCCTTCTACACCTTGTGCAAGAAGAAGAGGGAATTTCATTGGTAGGGTTATGGGTTCATTCTTACGACCATCGTAAGATTTTTGCCATTCGGTAGTTTGCTTATTAAAGGCTACTTCCAGCGCAAACTTGGTCAGCCTCGCTTCAATATACCTTGGTGCAGCTGCTCGATCACCTGTACGAATGTCGCCCCAGTTTCCTTGCGTGTCGATTAACAAGTCTTTCTGGCCTAGGTTAACTATTGCATCACCGATAGACGCATCCCCATGAGGATGGTACTGCATGGTGTTGCCAATGATGTTTGCTACTTTGTTATAGCGTCCATCATCCATTTCCTTCATGCTGTGCAAGATTCTTCGCTGAACGGGCTTTAAACCATCTTCAATATTTGGAACTGCACGTTCCAGAATAACATATGAAGCGTAATCTAAAAACCAATCCTTAAACATGCCTTTTAAGGCACGTTCAGTAGCTTCCTCTCCCTCAGGTACGTTATTCTCCTCGTTATCTACTGTATTTTCTTCTGACATTACTTTATCTTCCTAATCAATCTAACATCAATTACGCCGCTTGCATTTCGTCTTCAAGTGCTTCAAGTTCTACTTTTAAGTTTTCAATAATAAACTCTTGTCGTTCTGGCGTGTTTTTGCCCATAAAATATTCCAATAGCTTAGGTATAGATGTTTCTTCATTTAAGATTATTGGCTCTAATCTGATATTTTCTCCAATAAAGTTACCAAACTCATCTGGTGATATCTCTCCTAGCCCTTTGAATCTTGTTATTTCTGGGTTAGAAAGTTTATTGATTGCGGCAATTCTTTCTTCTTCACTATAGCAATAGATCGTTTCCTTTTTGTTTCTTACCCTAAATAACGGAGTATCTAAGATATAAACGTGTCCGCCACGAACGAGATCCGGAAAAAACTGTAGAAAGAATGTCAGCATAAGCAAACGTATATGCATACCGTCAACGTCGGCATCAGTTGCAATGACCACGTTGTTGTACCTCAAATTGTCAATACCTTCTTCGATATTTAACGCGTGTTGCAGCAGATTGAATTCTTCATTTTCGTATACGACCTTTTTGCTTAAACCATAACAGTTTAGCGGCTTTCCTCTTAAACTAAAAACGGCTTGAGTTTCGACTTTTCTACTTTTGGTAATGGATCCACTGGCAGAGTCTCCCTCTGTAATAAATAAAGTCGTTTCCAGTCTACTTTCCTTTTTTTCATCGCCTAAATGTACCTTACAATCCCGCAATTTTTTGTTGTGTAAGTTGGCTTTCTTAGCGCGTTCCTTGGCGATTTTACGTACACCGGCCATATCCTTACGTTCACGCTCTGATTGCTGAATACGCTTTAAGATGGCGTCCGCGGTTTGAGGGTTTTTGTGCAGATAGTTGTCAAGGCGCGTTTTAATAAAGTCACCTATAAATGCTTTTATACTTGGCCCGTCTGGTCCAACATCCGTACTTCCAAGTTTTGTTTTGGTCTGTGATTCAAATACAGGTTCTTGAACCCGCACACTTATTGCGGTTACAATTGATGCACGTATATCGCTAGGTTCAAAATTTTTGCCATAAAAGTCACGTAATGTTCTTACCAGACTCTCTTTATACGCGTTTAAATGCGTTCCGCCTTGTGTGGTATGCTGTCCGTTTACAAAACTGTAGTAATCTTCACCATAATGACTGTCGTGGGTCAGTGCCAGTTCAATATCATCGCCTTTGAGGTGAATGATTGGGTACCGCAATTGATCTTCATTGGACTTCCTATTCAATAAGTCAAGTAATCCGTTTTTGGAAAAGTAGCGTTTGCCGTTAAACCAGATACTAAGGCCTGCGTTGAGGTATACATAGTTCCAGATTTGGTTTTCTACAAAATCATTGATGAACTTGTAATTTTTGAAGACCCCAGAATCCGCAGTGAATGAGGTAAATGTACCGTTGGGTTCATCCGTTTTGATATCTTCTTCGTTGGTCAGGACACCGTATTCGAAATCAACCAATTTTGACATGCCGTCTCTAAAAGATTGCACTCTAAAATTCTCTGAAAGCGCATTTACGGCCTTTGTTCCAACACCGTTTAGACCAACTGACTTTTGAAATGCTTTTGAATCATACTTGCCTCCAGTATTTATTTTCGAAACACATTCGATTACCTTACCTAAAGGAATGCCGCGACCATAATCTCTAATCCGGACTTCCCGTTGATCTATGTCAATTTCAATTTTATTGCCATTGCCCATAACAAACTCATCAATAGAGTTGTCGAGTATTTCTTTCAGCAATACATATATACCATCGTCAGCCGCTGACCCATTACCAAGCTTACCAATGTACATACCTGGTCGTAAACGTATGTGTTCACGCCAATCAAGGGACTTAATACTGTCTTCGTTATAAATGATTTCTTTCGCCAAAATGCTATGATTAATAGAACTTCCGAAAATATAAATATGGCTTATGATTGTAGTGTGGATAGTGGTTTACTTATAAACAAGTTGTTCAAATTCATGTTAAACCCCTTTCCAAATGCGAAGCAGAACTTGCGATAAAATATACAACCACCAGATTAACAGGTAGATATGGCCTTCTACCTTGATATTACAAAAATGAGTACATTTTTATTGATTAGAAACGATCTAAAACATCGTTGTCATCTTCATAGAGCACATTGTTTTTTGATACAACACGTGTTCCACTTATTGTGTCGTGCCAGCCAACGCCGTTAAGGAATAGAAATGAAAAAGCATTGAAGGGTATTAATCGAGAAAAACTGCGTGCAACTATTTTATCTGTGGTTGGTTTGCTTCCATCTTCCAACACCACCATAGTATCCGTAACCATTTTACCTATTGTTTTCCCTGTTGTAGATTCGAGTAACACATAATAGCCAACAACTAAGATTATACGCAAAAGGAAAGCTCCTGGACCTTCTAACAGGCCGCTCGAAATTCCATTGAATAGAACGACGTAGTACAAAACGGTGTGAATAATGCCATCTATAAAATAGTTCGCAAAGCGTGTTCCGGCCGAAACTGGCGTCACCTTGCCAGATGGCTGAGTGATTTTGTGGCTATGCTTGCGCTCAAAGTCCCGCGTTATTTGCTTAACGTCTTCTTGATAGTCAACACAAGTTTCGTTAAACGTTGGTGGACGCTTCGTTAATCCGCAAATGATGCCGACGTCAGAGCTAAAGCTGCGATTTTTACATACCTTACAAAAGGCTAGTTTTTCTTGTTGGGAAAGCATTTGGTTTAAGTTTCGGTAAACGTATAAAATAACGGAGAGACACCCATGAATAGGTTTAAAAAAATTATTACATCTTTGATTCTCATGAAAAAGATAGGAATAACAACAATACTTGCCATAACAGCTGGCTTGACTTATGCGCAGTCATGGACTCAATTGAATTCAGTGCCGACTCGCTTAACCTTCCCTGTAGTTGACGTCATTGACGGAAATATTCATGTTGTAGGAGGAGGTGGTGTAAATGGGGCAACAGGTCTCCATCTTCGGTATTCACCATCCAGCGATAGCTGGGATACGCTTGCACCGGTTCCGTATTTGGCGCAGCAACCCGGTGGAGGAGTGGTTAACGGTAAACTTCATTATTTCGGAGGAGGTTACCCAAACAGTGGTACGCGCCTTGACGACCATTATGCGTATAATCCATCGACAAATTCGTGGTCTAAACTGCCTCAGATACCTATTAAACGCGTTATTCATAAAACAGCTGTTTTGGGTGATAGCATTTATGTGCTCAGTGGCCAACCCGACAAAAAACGTGTTGACGTATTTAATGCCGTAACCAACAGATGGACACAATACAATGATTTGCCTGACAATAACTTCTGGTACAGTGGAATGACCACATACAAAGACAAAATATACCGTTTTGGTGGTGGCGGCAGCATATCCGCCACAGATGCAGCTCATGCATATGATCCCAATAGTGATTCATGGTCGAGTTTAAGCGCCCTTCCCAATTCCCTGCATGCGCCTGATGCCGAAGTTATAGGAGATTCGATTTATATCGTGGGCGGATATGCTAGCGGTCGATATTTAGGTGGTACTTGGATATATGATGTGGCTAAGGATGCATACACACAAGGGCCTTATCTAAATTCAGCCCGTTCTTACCATAATCTAGTCCGTGTTGGCGATTGTATCTATAGTATCGGTGGAAACAATAGCAGTAACGCAGATAGTGTGGCAGTAAGTGTATTGCGTTTTTGTAGCGGAGATGATTTTGCTAATGTCAAGGAAGAAACGCATACAGTGAGTCCGCTAAACATTTTTGCAACATCTAATGAACTGCACATTTCAGCACAGATAAATAGTGATAAACGGATTCATATTGACATCATTAATATTTCTGGACAAACGATTCATGAAGCTGACTATAATTTTAATACAGACAGAAAGGTTGTAATTGGACTTGATCAGTTTGACGTAACGCCCGGTCTTTACGTTTGTCGAGTCCAACAGGGCGCTGTGCAATTGCAAACTAAATTTGTAATTAATTAAGACCGATTATAGACTATAAGATTTCGTCAACCAATTTGCATTTGACGTGTTATTTTTGAAATAAGAACGATAGGAAATGATATCAAAAAAAGTAGAAACCGCATTAAACGACCAAATTAAAAAGGAAGCAACGAGTTCACAGTTTTATCTAGCCATGGCTTCATGGGCTGAAACTCAAGGTTTTAATGGGATAGCAACGTTTTTATATACGCATAGCGACGAAGAACGTATGCACATGTTAAAGCTCGTTAAGTTTGTGAACGAAAGGGGAGGAGTAGCAATAATTCCTGCATTGGATGCACCTCCAGTTGAATTTAACTCCATTACCTATGTTTTTGAAGAATTGCTTAACCACGAAGTAATGGTTACAGAAAGCATTAACAATGTGGTAGATGTGTGCTTAAACGAAAAGGACTATACAACACACAATTTTATGCAGTGGTATGTGTCTGAACAAATTGAGGAGGAAGCCTTAGCGCGTACGATTAATGACAAGCTAAAAATGATTGGAACGGACAAAGGTGGATTATATCTGTTCGATCGAGACTTAGAAACGATGGCTGGTACCACCGGAGAGGAGTAGGTTGATTAAACGTTAAAACGGAAGTGCATAATGTCTCCGTCTTTAACCACATACTCTTTGCCTTCAACACGTAGTTTACCAACTTCACGGCACGCCGCTTCAGAACCATGTTCTACAAAGTCGTCGTAAGCCATGACTTCAGCTCGAATAAATCCTTTTTCAAAATCAGTGTGAATTACGCCTGCAGCCTGAGGCGCTTTGATCCCTTCAGTAATTGTCCATGCGCGTACTTCTTTTTCTCCTGCAGTGAAATACGTACAGTAGTTTAGTAAGTGATATGCCGACTTTATTAGCCGTCCAACGCCACTTACTTCTAACCCCATCTCTTCTAAAAACATTATTTGATCATCGCGTTCCATGGTAGCAATGTCTGCTTCTATGGCTGCGCTTATAAATAATATTTCTGCATTCTCATCAATAGATGCGGTCAGCTGTTTGGTGTAGTGGTTGCCTGATATTACTGAAGCTTCGTCTACATTACATACATACATCACCGGTTTGGAAGTTATCAATTGGAAGGTCTCCATTAATTCCAATTCATCCGACTCCATATCCAGGCTTCTAATGGATTTTCCGCTTTCTAAGTGAGCTGTTGCTTTTTCAATTAATTCAACCTGTTTGGCCGCTGATTTGTCACCTGATTTTGCAATTTTATGCAGTTTTTGCATTCTTGTTTCAAGCGTTTCAAGATCTTTTAACTGAAGCTCCGTGTCGATAATTTCTTTGTCTCTAACAGGATCAATAGTAACATCAACGTGAATAATATTGGGGTCGTCAAAACAACGAACAACATGTATAATGGCATTGGTGTTTCGAATATTAGCTAGAAACTGATTACCTAAGCCCTCGCCTTTACTAGCCCCTTTTACAAGGCCAGCGATGTCAACTATTTCGATCGTTGTTGGCATAACACGCTCTGGATTGACCAACGATTCTAATTTCCACAACCTGTCGTCGGGTACGGTAATGGTTCCAACATTAGGTTCTATCGTACAAAACGGAAAGTTTGCACTCTGCGCTTGTGCGTTACTTAAACAATTAAAAAGTGTTGATTTACCTACGTTCGGCAGGCCAACGATACCAGCTTGTAATGCCATGAATTAACTCTTAAAATAAGGCTGCAAGTTTAGCGATAATTTTCAGGAAAATTGAGATGAAATAATCTCATTCGTCACCGACGTTTATTCTAGTTTTTCTTCACATATTCCGTTAGAATAACAATCTGTTGGTCATTTACTCGGCCTTCTATATGGTCGGTGTTGTCTGCTACTAGTTTAATGTTTCTTACTGCAGTGCCACGTTTAGCCGTAAAATTGGCACCTTTAACATTTAAGTTCTTTATTAAAGTAACACTGTCCCCGCTTTTGAGTGCTGTACCGTTGCTATCTCTATGAATAACTTCTGTGCCGTCAGAAACCCCTCGTTTGGCCCAGTTTAGTTCATCATCTTCCATATACATCATCTCAATCAAATCAACAGGCCAACCCTCACTGCGAAGCTGGTTTAGCATTCTCCAGGCCACCACCTTAACCGCAGTCACTTCGCTCCACATGCTGTCGTTTAAACATCGCCAATGATTGGGATCTACCGCGTTTTCATCCTCGAGTTGCGTTTTACAATTTTCGCAAACAGCCACGCAGTTTTCAGCAATTCCTTCAGTTTTAGGTGCTACCAAATACGACGCTATTTCTGCGTTGGAACCACATAGCTCACAACTGTTGTTACTTCTTGATTTTAAGTCTTCTATAAGGCTCATAAGTGCTTATTTGTGGCGAAAGTAGGCAACATTATTTATTTGAATGGATTAGATTTGGCAAAAGCAAAATTTCTGAAATACATGACCAGACTTTTTTTGTATTCAATCCTTTCGATTACCTGTTTGGTATCAGTCAGTTCTTGTCGTTATTTAGAGGAAAAGCAACAAGAAAGTGATGCAAAGATTGATAGCACGTCGTTTAGACAGCAGCTGTTAGAAGGAAGAATCGAACCTGTCAATACCGAGGTGATGAAGCATTTACTTCAAATGAGGAATATTCTACCCAAGCCAATCACTATACCCGTGAATACATTTGAAAGGGAAAATCCGATCACTGGAGCGGTTGCCATAAAAGACCCGTGTTATGATAATCCAGAAAGAAAAAAAGTGCTTGATGGGTGTGATTATACCTCAACATTAGTAAGAAATACAGCGATCCAAATTGCTGCAAATAATCCAGGGCCCTATAATATTGGACAGCTATGCGATCTATTTGATTACACGTTGAAAAACTGGACGTATATAAACGACCCCATCATGTTCAATTATGTGGCAAAAGCATCTGAGTCTATTGAGCAAAACTATACCGGAGATTGCGACGACTTTGCCGTGCTTATAGGGTCGATGATTATGTCTATTGGTGGTGAAGTTAGGCTCAACTATGCCTGGAACGATTCTGCAGGTCATGCATTTGTAGAAGCCAACTTAGGACGGATACCGTTAAGTTCTATTAAGCATTACATAAGACAGCGGTATTGGTTAAATTTTAATGAAACGGTTTACCTGAGAAGGGATTTGAAAACACAAAATGTTTGGTTAAATATGGATTGGTTTGCCAAACATCCTGGAGGGCCATACTATGGTCACGACCATGGCATACGGTTTTTTATCGCATACCGGCACTGTGAGTCATTTGAGGTGAATACAGATGGACAGATTAAGGTTTTTGACCATTAATCAGCGTGCGTCAGGAACTGTATTTGTCGCTACCTTTTTGAGTTTTATAAAGCCGACTGCGTGTAAGACCCTCATAATAAGATAAGTGGGGTCGATCTCAAACCAACGTACGCCAAAATTCGCATTAGAACCATTTTTGTGATGGTTGTTGTGATAGGCTTCACCCATCATCAAGAAGTCAAACGGCAATAGGTTTTTTGATGTGTCTTTTAACTTGAAGTTTACGTAGCCGTATATGTGTGCATACCAGTTAATAATTACACCATGTATTGGTGCCATAAAAAAGGCAATAGGAAGGAATAACCATTGCCACCACGCGGTAACAAAAAAGGCAAAGAAGGTTACGTAAACTGCTGCCCAAGCAAGCCTAGAAATACGAGAACTGGCCATTTTGTCAAACCATAGCCATTGCGGGACGTTCTTTGTAAACTTTTCATCAACTTGAACCAACTGTTTGTTTATTTCTTGGTATTTGTTTTTTGTTCGCCACATCATGGCAAGCAACGATTTGTCAAACTTCGGTGAATGTGGATCTTTTTCAGTATCAGCATAAGCATGATGCATACGGTGCATTATGCCGTAACCATAAGCACTTAAATAATTAGCTCCTTGAAAAATCCATGTTAACACAAAAACAACTTTTTCAGCTGGTTTGGACATGGTATACATTTGATGTGCTGCATATCTATGAAGGAAGAATGTCTGAAAAAACAATCCTCCATACCACAAAATGAGCATGAATATAATTACGGTCATTTATTACTTTTTTTATCCTGTTTATTATGGATTGTTCATCGACGTAGTTAATCTACGCCTATATATTTATGTGTCTGAAGGCATATGTGCCAATCAGTGTTTTCTAATACAAAGTCTACAATTAAAGGGTGCATTTGTTCATTTTTACTCCATTCTGGTTGCAAAAAAAGTAAACAGTTGTTGTTGACTTCTTTTTGAAATGATTTTGCCCATTCAAAATCAGATTTGTTAAACACCACCACTTTTAATTCGTTTGCCATCTGTGCACAGGAATCAACAGGGGCTTTAAATTTTTTTGGACTGAAGGTTACCCAGTCAAAAGAACCTTTAAGTGGGTGCGCACCTGAAGTTTCGATATGAACACGTTTTCCCGTTTTTTGGATTGCTGATGTCAATGCAGTTAAATCATACATCGCAGGTTCTCCGCCTGTGATAACAACAATGTTGCAAGGATAATTGGCCGCCTCTTCCGCCAATTCTTCTGGCGTCAAAAGTGGATAACCCTCTGCATCCCAACTCTCTTTTACATCACACCAAACACACCCAACATCACATCCTGCCAGACGAATGAAATACGCTGCATGTCCGGTATATTTTCCTTCACCTTGAATGGTGTAGAACCGTTCCATTACAGGCAGTTTCATACTAATTGCTAAACTTAAGGTTGTGTGACTTCAATGTGTTTTGCATCAAACCAATTATTGTCATTGGTCCAACACCTCCAGGTACAGGAGTAATGTATCCAGCCACTTGCTCTGCAGATTCAAATTCAACATCTCCTTTTAATACATAACCTCTTGGTGTGTCAGCATCGACGCGCGTAATGCCAACGTCAATTACAGTCGCTCCAGGTTTTACCATATCGCCTGTAACAAACTCAGGTATGCCTAAGGCAACAATTAAAATGTCGGCAGATTTTGCGTAAGAAGCCAAATCTACCGTTCTGCTGTGACACAAGGTTACTGTGCAGTTTCCAGGATTTCCACTTCGAGACATTAGGATGCTCATAGGACGACCTACTATATTACTTCTTCCAATAACCACGCAATGCTTGCCACTGGTTTCAATTTCGTACCTTTCTAGTAATTGGATAATGCCGTAAGGCGTAGCGCTAATAAAGGTGTCTTGTCCTTTTGTAAGTCTTCCTACACTTACATCATGAAAGCCATCAACATCTTTAGTTGGGTCAATTGCTTGAGTCACCTTATGCTCAGAAATATGTTTAGGAAGTGGTAATTGCACGATTAAACCATCAATACCGTCGTCGTTATTAATTTCTTCTATTTTAGCAAGTACGTCTTCCTCAGAAGTTGATTCTGGTAAACGTATAAGCGTAGAGCTAAATCCTACCTTTTCACATGCCAATTCTTTGTTTTTGACATAGGTTTTACTTGCACCATCTTCGCCAACCAATATGGCCACCAAGTGTGGCGGTCTTACGCCTTTGTTTACAATAGCTGTAACCTCTTCCACTATTTCAACTTTTATCTGATCTGCGACCTGTTTTCCTTTTAGTAACATAGTTGTCAATCTAATTTTGTCGGCAAAAGTAGGCATATAGGAATAACTACGTTTACTATTCCAACGAATTAATGAGCTACTTTGTACTTACATTTATTGCAAGCGCGTTGTATATATGATTAAACGAATAGCGTATATATTTTTACTGGTTTTTTTGGTCTTCATTTCTGTAATGGAAATGGGCTGTCGGAAGAATGCAATTGAACCAAAATCGAATGACTTTGGGTACGGATATTTTCCGTTGAGTGTTGGAAGTACCTGGATTTACCAAGTGGACTCTATAGACTATGATGCGTTTGGAAAAACCATTGATACGTTTCGGTTTCTGGTCAAACACCAAATTGTTGATAGCATTGTAGACAACCAAGGCGTGCGTGGGAGCATTGTAGAAGTGTCTCGCACAGATTCATTAACTGGCCCATTTGTCTTTGATCGAAACATGGTGAAAAGAATCACAGAATTCAGAGCTGAGGTATTAGATTCTAATGTTCGTGTTATAAACTTGGTATTCCCACCGACCTTGTACAAGTACTGGGATGCCAATGTATTCAACACAAAAGACAAAGAAGAATATGAAATTTTAGAAGAAATATCGACCGAAATTATTGATACTACACAGTATATGAATACCTTGCACGTTGTTCAACGCGATGAGGCATTCAAAACACTGCGCAACTTCGGTATTGAAAAATACGCAAAGGACAAGGGATTGATTTACGCAAGACAAATATTTTGGACAAAAAAAGCCATAGGGGATACCACTGAAATTCCTGAAGGTTATGATTACACCTATACACTAAAGTCGTTTGAAAAATAAAGTCGTTATAAGCTTATTATTTGGATTGGTTGTCAGCCTGGTGTTTATGTCTTGTGAAAAAGATATTGCCATACCACGGTATTCGAGTTTTGGCGATGATTATCTGAAGATAAAGGAAGGAACAACGTGGTTGTATCAGATTGATTCAGTAAAAGTGGATTTGATTGACCCTATACAGCATCACATGTATTATCAGAAAGAAGTGGTCAGTAAGGTTGAGATTACGCAACGTAACGCAACCTATACCATTGACGTCTATCGGAGCCACGATTTAGCATTAGATTACAAAAAGACCGAGGTGTATACGCTTCAACTATATAATGACCGAGTTGTTCATATGGGCAACGACTACAACATTATCGCTTTAACTAACCCTTTAGAAGCAGGTACCAAGTGGTATAATCTGAACAGTACTTGTTTAAATGCGCAATCTGTCATTGATGAACATTTGGATCAATACACACACAATGCACAAACCTATTATGACATCATGGATGTGACTCATTATGACTATCACCATAATGATATTTCTCAGTCCCATAGGTCGTATTATGGCAAGGAGGTAGGCTTGATTTATGAGATGCGTTACGATCGTTTAAGAAATTCAAAAACGACTATAACAAAATCGCTTTTATCCTATGCGTATTAAAAATGCATTTGGGTTGCTTCTGGTTTGTTTATTGTTTGTCTCTTGCGAGAAGGATGTTGCCATACCTCAATACATCGGGTTTGCAGACAATTATTTGTCGATGAGAGTGGGTTCGGTATGGGTGTATCAAGTTGATTCTGTTTACAGAGAAACCGCGAGACCTGACAAGGTTAAACAATATTTTGAAAAGCACGTAATTGTTGATTCTGTGTTAGACAAGCGCATATTAACATACCGTATAGAGGTTTTACGGAGTGATTTTATTGATACTGATTTCGAGAATTTCCGTAACTACGAAATTCTGTTGACAGACAGTACAGCGACATACAGAGGTCCAAAATTGACGTACCTCATGCTTAAAAAACCAATGGCATTGAATCAAAAATGGCACAACGGGCATACAGGTTGTTATTACAACCAGGGTAAGGTGATTGACCACCAATTAGAAAAGGAGTTAGGCGGAGAAGTTTTCCAAGACGTACTTGAAATTGAGCATTGTTCATTTTATGTATTTGACCAAAACCATGGTCATCGTGGCATATATGGCAGAAATGTAGGACTAGTTCAAGAATATTTTTATAGTGGTACATATAACCGACTTGCCCGTAGTTCGACGTTAAATTCTACCTTACGAACACTACAGACATATGAATATTAAATATATCTTTTTGTTTGTCATTATTTCTTCTTGTAGAGAAGTAGAAGAACCTACAAGCATTGGATATGATTACTTTCCACTTGCCATAGACAATGAATGGATATACAAAGTCGATTCTATTCATTTTGACGATTTCACGCAGCAAGTTGACACATATTCCTATTGGAGAAAGGAAGTAATAACCAGCATAGCAGACATTACCAGCGAAACAGATCGATATTATGTCGATGTTTTATTCCGAACCGATTCTACAAACTGGCAGTATGTTCAAACCATGTTGGTCTATAAAAACGACATCCGGGCAGTGCGTTCAGTAAACAATCAACCCATTGTTCATCTTTTATTTCCGGTGAAAGCAAGGGTGTTCTGGGATGGCAATCAACTGAACAATTTGCCAGAAGATCGATTTCGGTATATCGATACACATAAAAGTAAAGCTACGTTGCTTGACTCATTTGCAAACACCGTGTTTGTTCAGCAAGCATTTGATACGTCCATCATAGAGGATGACATACGCTGGGAATTGTTTGCTGAAAATGTTGGCTTGGCCGAAAGACAAATTGTTTCAATAGAAAAACAGCAAGGAAAGCGCAAAGGCTTTGATTTGCGTTGGACGTTAAATTCATTTACTAAATAAATATAAGGTGAGGATATTTACAGGAGTACTCTTAGTTGTTATGTCGACTTTGAGCTATGCAGGATCTAAAACTACATACCATTTTTTTGTTCAATTTCATGATAAGGGGCTTAACTACGTCGAGATAAATAAACCTGATTCCTTTTTGTCTGCAAGGGCGTTAGAACGAAGAAGTCGATTAGACATACCGGTAGATTCCTTTGATTTACCCGTGACCGAAGCATATATAAACAACATTCGAAAACCCTCCATTCAAGTGCGGTATGTTTCCAAATGGCTTAACGGCGCAGTCATTTCTACTGCTTCTATGGATACAGCATGGCGTTTAAAGATTAAGTTTTTTGTAGACGATGTGGTGTATTTGGGCAAAAGCATAGAAAAAACGAACAGGTCTGGAAGACAGGAGGAGTTGGCTCAGAACGATTCGTTTAAGAATCAATATGGAGATGGTTATCGACAGTTAGACATGCTAAAAGGAACCGATTTGCACAAAGCGGGGTTTCTTGGAGAAAATATGATAATTGCCGTTTTTGACGCAGGTTTTCGCAAAGTGAATGAACTGAGCTTGTTTGCAGAATTGTTTAAAAATGAGCAAGTTATCTACACAAAAGACCTGGTTGACCTAGAAAGGAATGTGTACGACGATGACGATCACGGACTGCATGTATTTGGCTGTATGGCAGCCAACAAACCTTCTAAGATGATAGGAGCGGCACCTGCTGCAGAGTACGTATTGATTCGCACAGAGTCTAATACATATGAAACTTGGTTGGAGGAACTGAATTGGGTGCGCGCCGCTGAAATTGCAGATTCAATGGGCGTTGACGTGATTAATTCATCTTTGGGTTACAACCATTTCGATGAAAAACGCTTAAATCATTCTCATGCGGATTTAGATGGTAAAACAACATACATCAGTCGAGGAGCAGCCATTGCAGCCACACGTGGTATGCTTGTGGTCAATTCTGCGGGTAACGATGGGAACAAAAGTTGGGGGAAGCTGGACTTTCCTGCTGATGTCGAAGACATACTTGTCGTAGGAGCGGTGGATCATAGTTTAGATGCACCAGCTTTTAGCTCGCCAGGCCCAACATCAGATTTCAGAATTAAACCGGATGTTGCTGCTTTGGGCAAGCAAACCTTCGTTGCAACGACGTATGGTATTGGTACTGGATACGGAACGTCGTATTCTTCTCCGATTATCGCAGGCTTGGCTGCGTCCTTGTGGGGTGCCAATACGACACTTACACCGCTGGAAGTCAAGGAGATAATAAAGCGTAGTGGCCATTTGTTCTATAACCCAGACAACGTCATTGGCTATGGTGTACCAGATTTTGATTTGGCTTTAAAAATGACTGGGAAACATCCCTCATTTGATTATGCAACAAGGCAGCTTATAAGCTTCAGTAAAACATCATATGCGCATGAAGAATCGGTAAGTATCTATGCGCCTAGCCATACGAAAGGGTATTGTGCTGTCAAGCAGCAAAGACGATTCCTGTTTTTCAAATACTATAAAACACGGTCCACATCCGAGTGTTCAATAGGCAGTAAAGGTTTTGGAAGAATGCATGTGTTGCTGTATAACATTCCAAATGGTAAAAAAGTAACGCTATCTTTTTATGCCGAAAACGAAGAAGGGGAGAAGACGATAATTCAAGAGATGCAGGGCAAATTGAGTGATTAGTTCTTAATCACTTTTTGCCAGATAAATTCGTTGTCAATTTCGATTTTAAACCAATAAAAACCAGAAACAAGGTGGGTTACGTCAACCTCAACTGACTTGCTGTATTTTACGTCTATGGACTCAATCATTTTGCCGCTTGCACCAAACACTTCAACCGATTGAATCGAATTGTTTTGGGAAGAAATGAATAGGTAATCATCCGTAGGATTTGGGTATAGTTGTATGCCATACGATTGAATCATAGGTGCTGAGCTATGATAATCAACTACAAATGAGCCTTTTATGGTGTCATTGGACTTTACTTGATCAATACCTAGTCTGCTAATCAAATACATGTCGTAAGTTCCAGGAGTTGTAGGTTCAAAAGTGCTGTCGAATCCAACAATTTCAGAACCAGCTGAATCAAGTGAAATATTTCTATTTGAATTGTACAGCTGTGTGTTATTCAACATAATAACAAACGAGACACCAAATTCATTTGGTTGAGCGCTGTCTCCTAAGTTTTGGAATTGTCCTTTTGGTGCATAGGTTCTATTCGCAAAAACAAGGGAATCTATTTC
This sequence comes from uncultured Bacteroidia bacterium, assembly GCA_905478335.1. Lineage (GTDB taxonomy): Bacteria > Bacteroidota > Bacteroidia > NS11-12g > UBA9320 > UBA987. The sequence goes on from CAJQIC010000016.1 coordinate 53,219, forward strand.
TGGATATACAAAGGCCACGGGGGCAATGTCGTTTTGTAGAGAAACAAAGAAATCGCGCTCTAATTCATTGTCTGAAACAATTTCATCATCCACGTTTTGAATCGTTACCTTCATCTTTATTTTGCCGGTAATCAAAGGCACAAAAGGCAAAGGTTTAATCTCGATAGATGTTTCAGATTGTAAGACAGTTATAGAGTCAGAAATGCGATACACTTCAGAACCATTGTTATCAAACGTTACGGTGTAATAAACAGGGTTGCTAATATCATTTAAGCCCGAGTTAACAATACTAAATGAAGGGAATACCGTATCAATATTCAGTTGATACACTTGATTAAGCGTAGGTGCGTTAATATCCCCCAAGGAAATCGAATTTTTTGCTGATGCATTAAAGTTTGTCTTTAATGTATCATTGCTTGCTTCACCGTCTGTTGGAAGTTTAATAAAACATACCGCGTTATACGCATCCTTGATGTTAAAGAATACAAACTCCGGGAATCTTACGTCGGTACGATTATCGATGGCCAGCGTGCTTCCTAAAGTAGTTGAATCATAATATACCTCAGCTCCTGTAGAATTAACTATGCGATAAAACAATTGAGCAGTGGCAGGAACAATGGTGTTGCCCGTATTTACAACAGATACTTTAGGACTTATCGTATCACCCCTTAAGTATAAAGAATCCTTAACAGGGTCCTTTATGGCTACCAATGCAAGGTCCGTCTTTGTTTTAATAAAGAACTGCGTAGAAATCCGATCATTTGTCGTGTCTTGATCACCAGCAATCCAAGTCTTCGCATCAAATGTTAAAGTCTGCGCGTTGTTTGGGACTTTAAAGTCTTTAAACAGTGCTTGTATTGTGCTGAACTTAGGAAGAGGTCGTATAACCGTATCCCGATAAATCACCGAACCAGATTCATCAGTTATTGCGCACGTGACAACAGTGGAGTCTTGGTCACCCAATCCAAAATTTCGGTAATTTAGATAAGGCCGGAAGACTTGATTTCTTTCGTAAATAGAACTGTCTCTTGGGCGTATCACAGAAACAATCCCTAAGTCGTTGCTTCTAACAACTTCGACCGTGACGCGAGCAGTGTCATTGACAGGAAAACTATCAATGGTGTTCCAGCAGAAGACTTCAAATATTACGTCACCAGCAAAAGGTATAGTAACAGAATCGAAGGCAAGGATTTGACTTCCTCCGCCTAGCAGGCTGATTGTTTGGGTTTGCTCTTTGGCTATGTTGGTGTCTTGCCGAATTCTTGAGGTAACGCGTATATTAGATTGATCTCTCGATCCAAAGTTTACCATCCGTACCGTAGGACTGACTTTATCTTTGTTTAGCTCATAGCGTGTGCCTGCAACGGGTTCAAAGAAACTCTCCACCTGTATATCGTAATTTACATAAATGCTGAAATCGATGGCTAGGCTGTCGTTTTCAACCGCAAGATCTCCCGACAACTTGGTGTACACCAGCATACGCAAATCGCCATAATTTCCTAAAGAAAATGGTTTGTCAAATGTAATTTCTATACTATCCTCAGCGTCGAGTGTGATAATCTTAATGCTCTTGTATATCACATTATTGAACTGGTCAAGAACTTCGCAAACAACATCAAACGGATTGTTTTGATCTCTTACGCCATAATTATACACGATGGCTTTTGGCCTTACGCTATCACCAATGCTGAATTCAAACGTATCTAAATCTGATGGATAAGTAATGCCTAGTACTGCTACGTCATGTGCAATTTGGATTCTAGGCTGAATATCAAAATTAAAGTCAAATCCCGGTGAAAAAGACGTCCAGTTTGTGTCTCTTGCAGGTGCAGCAAAATAAAACACCCCAGGCCTAACGGGGGTTTCAGCTTCATAGTTGAAAGCAATATTCTGTGTGCCTAGCTGACGAATTCCCACAAAATAACCGTCTCGAACTTGCACTTTAGGTAAGACAGGTTGGATATATTGACCTCCATTACTCAATAATGTATCTGACGTGTATATTTCCTTTCCAGGTCCACCATTGGAATCTTCTTGCCATATACCAAGCATAAACGGTTGGCCAGACGACGAGAAACCAATCTTAATCTGATTAATGTAGTTACTATCGGTATAGTATTTTGCAATAAAATCACCAGAACTTCCATTAAACCCAATGCCAAACGCGGCATTTGTAACGAAGGGATTGTTATGGCTTAGTACGTTGTGTGAAATCTTTCTTACAAAAACGGTGGTGTCATCTAAGTTATACGGATCGCCAACACTGCGTACGGTTAAAGTATCAACGCCTTTGTTCTTAGGTTTGTAAGTATGTGAAAACAGCATTTTGTCACTGAAGGTAGCCAATGTATCTACATATACGGTATCCCTGAAAGTATTGGCGCCTGTTACGGCTATTTCAAATGGATGGTTGTAGAGTGCTTTTTTACCTGTATTGCGCACCGTAAATTTAATCGTATCAATTGGCGCCATCAAAAGCGCAAGCTCGCCTAAAGCGTATACATTGTTTACCGCAGCATTGGCATCATACCTTGGATAATGTATCCGTATAGATGGTTTACGTACTTGTGTAAATACAGTCGTATCAGGTGCTTGATTGATACCGAAGATGTATTTGGTTTCATCATTGGAAACAAATCCGGTGACGCTGAAGTTGTTTTCATACGCCCACAATGGAATTAGACCTACTGGTTGTGCCGCATTTTGATAAAACTCTACAAATATTTTGAGGTGACTTCCCTGTGTCGTATCAAAAACGAATAAAGAGTCAAAGACAAACGGCTTGTAACCCGTTGTTGCGTCTACTATGGACTGTATCGACCCGTCGAATACCTTTTTTACGCCGGACTTACTGGTTTCTGTCGACCAACTTTGAATGTTACCTGCACCAAAGTCTGCAGAGTCCGACATCCCGATAAACATTTTGAAATTCGGTGATCCTGCATACACAGAGGTATTGGTCTTAAAAAATTCTATCATTCGGATAGAATCACCATGGGCCAAATCTCCTAGTGTTGATGCTGGGTAAATATACGCGTGTCTGCTAAAGGCGTTGGCACTATCCGTTCTGCAAACCATTGGGCCGTATGTATTACTGGTAAAAGTCACCGGGCCAATCGTCGTGTACTGAGCGGTAGATTCTTGCCACGTCAGTAGAAGGGTTGACAGGATGAAAATATTACGGATACTACGGTAAATCAGGATCATTAAATCAAAAATAACCTAAAATTAAACGCTAAATGACTGCTCGCCAAATAATGATTTTGTTTTTACTATCCATATGTCATGAGAAACAAGTATCCTTGAATCTATGACGAATCATTTGCGTTCAGATAATGGAAATGCCAACGACTTGGTCAACGAAACAAGTCCATATTTACTTCAACACGCCTATAACCCAGTACAATGGAAACCATGGAATGACGATACCTTATTGCTGGCCAAAGAGGCTAATAAACCAATCTTAGTTTCTATTGGCTATTCCGCTTGTCACTGGTGTCATGTAATGGAGCATGAAAGTTTTGAAGATGACGATGTGGCCAAGATAATGAACGCACATTTTATCTGCATTAAAGTGGATAGGGAAGAACGACCTGATGTTGACCAATTGTATATGAATGCAGCTCAACTTATTACAGGTGGTGGTTGGCCGTTAAATTGCTTTGCGTTTCCCGATGGGAGGCCGTTTTATGCTGGCACGTATTATCAAAAAGACAAATGGTTACAATTGTTAGAGACTATACAGAGAGAATGGGAGGAAAACCGTGATAAGCTGAAAGATTATGCCGATAAGTTGTTACAAGGAATCAAATCTAGCTCCACAATAGAACGTGTGGATGGTTTCGTTAGTAACAAGGAAGCTGTCATGGAATTGGTTGATCAGTCTGTCAGCAATTGGGCCAAAACATTTGACCATATAGAAGGCGGGACCAACAGGGCACCCAAATTCCCGCTGCCCAACAACTATCAATTTCTGCGGGAGTATGCGGTGATGAGAAACAATAAACCCTTAGAGCGTTATGTTGACCTTACCCTAACCAAAATGGCTCGTGGTGGTATTTACGATCAAATTGGAGGCGGTTTTGCAAGATATGCCGTCGACAACAAATGGAAGGTGCCACATTTTGAAAAAATGCTATACGACAATGGGCAGCTACTTGAACTCTACGCTGACTCTTACCGGAATTCAAACAATGCCGAGTACCTGCAAGTCATTCATCAAACAATAACATTCCTTACAACCGAACTTTTAGGACCAGATGGTTTGTTTTATTCTGCATATGACGCTGATAGCGATGGGGTTGAAGGAAAATATTATGTCTGGACAATAGACGAGATAAACAATCTGTTTCCCATCGACGCTGAAATGGTCAAGTCTTACTTTGGATTGAATGAACGTGGCTATTGGGAAGGAAACATATTCATATTATGCAGAACGTCTAACCGTGAAATTGAAGAAGCTTTTGACTTAAATGCAGGTGAATTAGAAACCAAAGTGAATGCAGCCATCAACGTGCTATTAGACGAAAGAAGCAAGCGCATCAAACCAGGGTTAGACGACAAATGCTTAACCAATTGGAATGCATTAACGGTGAGTGGATTGTGTGCCGCATATCGTGCGACAAGTAAGGATGCGTATCGACAACAAGCACGCGACACAATGGCTTCGATATTGCAACATCAGCTGCAAGAAAACGGCAGCTTGTTGCACAGTTACAAAAATGGGAAGTCTACCATCAACGGATTTTTAGAAGATTATGCTGCTGTTGTTAAGGCCTTATTAGACCTTTATTCTGTCTCCCATAATGTAGATTATGCCCTGCAAGCAAAGCAACTCGCTGATTACACGCTCAATCACTTTTACAATGACGGCGCAATGATGTTTCAATTCACAGAGCACAAAGCGAATGACCTTGTGGCTAAGCAAACTGATTACTTTGATAACGTCATTCCGTCTTCAAACAGCATCATGTGTAGAAACTTGCTCACTTTAAGTCAGCTTTTTCTCGATGTGAGGTACAGAAGTATCTCTTTAGAGATGTTAGACCTTATTGCCCCTCGGGTGTCTCAGTACGGCTCGGGCTTTAGTAATTGGATGTTGGCCATTCTAGATGCTTTTGGTGATGCGAAAGAAGTTGTTGTCGTAGGAGATGATGCTGTGTCATTTGCCAACGCTATAGATCAAAAAAGAAAATCCAATTGGCTTTTAGTAGCCAGTGTTAGGGGAGAAGGTCTACCTGTTGTGGAAGGCAGATGGCAAGAAGGGAAAACACTCATTTATGTTTGTGAGAACAATGCCTGTCTTGAACCAGTTGAGTCGGTTGAGGCGGCCTTAAAGTTACTTGCATAAAAAAAGCGCTCATTGCTGAGCGCTTTGAATATTGTTTATTAGCATGTTATTTAATAACAGTCATTTCTTCAACTAAATGTCCTGCTCCTGAGAATACGTCAATTACCCATAAAGTGTAACGAATATCAACAGATATTGTGCGTTGTAATTCAGGCTCAAAAGCGATATCACCACTCATTGCCTCCCAGTTGCCATCAAACGCCGTACCAATCAAGTGACCGTCAGCATTGATTACAGGACTACCGGAGTTACCGCCAGTAATGTCATTGTTAGATAAGAAGCAAATGTGTAAATCACCGTCTTTGTCAGCATAGTTACCATATGTTCTGCTTTTGGCTAAGTCTACAAATCGCTCAGGCAAATCGAATTCAATGTCTCCTGGGACATACTTTTCTAAAACCCCGTCCATAGTAGTGAAGTAGTCATAATGTACTGCGTCTGCAGGGTAATAATCTTTCACAGAACCGTAAGTAAGACGCATGGTGCTATTTGCATCAGATGCATAAGCCTTGTTCGGGTTCATTTCCTTTAATCCTTTAACATATAAACGTTTTGCTTTTGATAATGACTCATTAGATGCCATAATCGATGGAACAACGACAGCACGATAATGGTTGATAAACATAGACATCATCTTGTACATTGGATCCTTTTTAAGCTTTTTAACGTTCACTTTATTCAAGAATGCGTTCGTTTTAGCTTTGTCTACAAACATTGATTTTTTGAAAATAGACGCTGCCATTTTATCAAAATCACCTTTGTACTTGGCCACCATTTTTAAGAAATCGGCTGGTTGCTGACTTTTAGGAATGTCATTGCTATAGTGCATCAACATGGCCGCACAAACTTCTTGATCTAATTCCTTGATGTAATCTTTATAATGTCCGTCAACCTTTCCTTTTAAACCTTCAGCCATTGCGTTAAGCTCTTCGTCGGTTAGTTTCGGATTCGTTAAACCGCTAAATCGGTAGGAGTAAATCAAAGACTCAATGCCTATAATGGCTTCTTCAACAAGGTAAACTTGAGACATTTTGTTTTGGTGTAACGTGTTAAAGCCTTGTTCGTAAAGCGATATAACATTGCCATATTGCGCTTTGCGCTCTGGTGTTGCGTTCGCCCATGTATTAAATGCTTTCTCTTCCGCTTTTTTACGGTCAGCGATTTTAAGTCTTTTTAAGCCGCGTGTTTGGCCCATAAAGTTCTTCCAGTAATTACTAACACCAGCGTACTTAGAGGCATACTTCAATTTGTTAGACTCGTTCATAGACATGTACTTTTCGTAAATGTCTAATTTTTCTCTACGTACTTTAACACGTGCAGGAAATTCTTTCTCTGTTGCGAAATTGATTCCATAAGACGTCAAATAACGATCCGTGCTACCTGGGTAACCAAAAATCATGGCGAAATCACCTTCTTTTACCCCTTTGGTTGATACAGGTAGATGGTGTTTAGGTGTGTAAGGCACATTGTCTTCACTGTATTCAGCTGGCTCGTTGTTTTCATTTGCGTAAATTCTAAACATAGAGAAATCGCATGTATGTCTTGGCCACATCCAGTTGTCCGTTTCACCACCAAATTTCCCAAGTGATTGAGGAGGAGTTCCAACCAATCTTACGTCAGGGAAAGTTTGATAAATGAAAACATAATAATTGTTTCCTTCAAAAAACACCTTAACCTGTGCACTGATGTGTGCTTTTTCGTCGGTGTATTCTTTTTGAATAGTAGACATTCTTTTTTGAATTTTAGCTGATCGATCAGCTAGACTCATGTCATCCGTTAAACCTTCTGTGATGTCAGCAGTAACATCTTCAATGCGCTTTAAGAAAGACACAGAGAAACCGGCAGCTAATTCATTTTTCTTTTCTTTAGCCCAAAATCCACGTTCTAAGTAATTTTTTTCTCCTGCTGAACTCAAACTTTGAATGGCGTTAAACCCACAGTGGTGATTGGTTAAGATTAACCCTTGTGATGATATCACTTCACCCGTGCAAAATCCGCGTCCTAAACGCACAATAGCGTCTTTTAAACTCGAATTGTTTACATCGTAAATTTGCTCAGGCGTTAGTTTTACGCCTAAACGCACCATTTCGTCATACGCTTGACCTTGAATTAAATGTGGTAACCACATTCCTTCATCCGCTTTTGCTTTAATACCAAACCCTACAATTAATAAGGCCAATACCAGGTAAATTCTCTTCATTTTATTATTGATATTATTTCAACTATTTAATCAGTGCACGAAAATAAGGGATTAGGCGTCTCGGTGAAACCAATAAGACACATGAACACTTTTATTCGATAATCAGTGCCTTTGCGGCTGTTCATGTATGATACGATTCTATGAGGTGCTAATCCATGTGGCTATAAGTCAACACCCAATTCGTCTAATACAGCGTCGGCTCCACTAACGTATTTCATTACATAAAGTACGTAACGAATGTCGACACCAATAGACCTACTATATGATTCATTCCATTCGAAGTCATTGATTGTTGCTGAAAAAGCACGATCAAAATTGACTCCTACCAACTCGCCTCTTGCATTCAGAATAGGGCTACCGCTATTCCCACCGGTTGTATCCAGATTGTATAGTATTCCTACCACTACTTGCCCTTTGGTTGGATGTTTTAAGTTGTCGTTCGCATTAACGGTCTTGAATTTTTCCAGAATGTTTTCTGGCATATAGTAATCTCCAGACGGCTGTGCTTTTTCCAAAATCCCATCTATTGTTGTAAAGGGATCGTTGTTTACGGCATCACTAGGACTATAGCCTTTTACATATCCATACGTTAAACGTAAGGTGGCGTTGGCATCAGGAATGAAGTTTCCTCCAGTATGTTTTTGTTTGATGTCGGCTAAGCGTGGCATAAGGGCGTCTAACTCAGCGCTAATATCAACCCAATCGCTTCGCATCGCAGACACTTGAGGAGCGAAAATGGCCGCTAAGTCTTGAATTTTGTCTTTTGCTTTTATGAATTTCTTTGGATTGTTTTCTATCCAATCTAATGTCTTTGCTTTATTGGCATATTTGCTTTTGTTCCAAAGTTTAGCCACAGCTGCAATCATCTCCTTTTTTGATGGATTATTAAGATTCAGGTAAGCCAAAGCCTTATCCGCTCTGCCATCTCCAGATTTGTATATTCTGTACAACAACGAACCAAATAAGGTGTAATCCATTTCTGTCGAAACGACGCGGTATCCTGATTTTACCCGTTTCATCAGTTTTTCGCTGTTGTCTAACCAGTTCTTTCTTTCTGATTTCTCTTGCGCATCGTATTCGGCTTTAAGCGAATTTCTCATGTGCGCTGCAAAATACATACCCGACGCAGAATACATTTGATTAAGTAAAATGTAATCATCAGCCATGGCGTTTTTACGCTTATACAATTCAGCAATACGTGGAATCACATTGTCATCAGCAGGATCTCCGTTGGCTAAAGCAAACTGCTGTAGCTTGTCTTGCACTTCAAAGCGATTCTCAAGAATAGACGTTCTTCTTAACCCTTGCATCTTCCCTTTAAAGTTTTTTGTCGTATTACTTAAAGACGCAATCGTACTGGCATATTGCAGTTCTTTGGCTACGCTGCCTTTGGCATCTTGTTTTAAAAGCGCAATTCGTTCGTCGAACCAAGAAGAGATAAGAGGCAACAAGTGATCGTTTTGATACGTAAGGTATTGTGCTGGGAAATGACGATAGGTGCTTCCGGGATATCCCAAAACAAAGACAAAGTCGTTTTCTTGTGTGCCATTGACATCTATCTTGAGGTGTCTTTCTGGTTTGTATGGCTTTCCATTTTCGTAGGCACGTACAACACTAAAGTCACCATTATGACGCGGCCAAATCCAATTGTCCGTTTCACCACCAAACTTGCCCACTGCTTTAGGTGGCACGTACACCAAACGTACATCATTTAACATTTTGTAACGAAACAGTGTGTAGTATTTCCCAACAAACATCTCAGAAATTTCGATCTTAAGATCTGGATACGCTTCTTTTTCCGCTTCTGTGATGGCCTTAATGTTATTCTCAATTTTTTGCTGCTGTTCTTCAGGAGCAGATTTTGGATCAACATCTTTCAACACACGATCGCTAACGTCATCAAAAGAAAGCGTGATTTTACAAGGTAAAGACGTTTTGATTTCTTCCGCCTCATTCTTTGCATAAAAGCCGTTTTCCAAATAATTATGTTCAGGAGAACTTGCAGAGGCTACAGCACCAAAAACACAATGGTGGTTGGTAATAATCAATCCTTTCTCAGAAATGAAGGACCCTGTGCAACCCCCAAGCCTTACTAAAGCGTTGGTTAATCCAATTTTACCTGGTTGGTAAATATCGGACTGAGCCATTTCCAAACCAGCCTTTTTCAAATCAAGGCTACCAAGCTGCGCAAGAGGATACATGCCTTCTTCCTTGTTGTCGGGGGTGAAGGCTAAAAAGCTAAGCGTTAAAACAAATGCAGCAATTTTGCCGTACCTTAAAGTGTTTAGTTTCATAAAAGTGTTATTCAAAGTAGGAGGCGTTAATAAATGATTTAAGTTCTGGGTTGTCTGCAGTCCTTACTTCACTTTTTTTGCCTTCCCACCATTTGTTTCCTTCGTATATAAATATGATGTGATCACCAATATCAAATACGGTTTTCATATCATGGGTATTAATCACAGTGGTCATCTGAAACTCTTCTGTAATTTCTTGAAGTAATTCGTCTATTACTCTAGAAGTGACCGGATCAAGTCCAGAGTTGGGTTCATCACAAAACAAATACTTGATATCTAATGAAATAGCTCGGGCAATTCCAACGCGTTTTTTCATTCCTCCACTGATCTCTGCAGGAAACTTAGCGTTGATTCCTTCAAGGTGCACTTGCTCTAAACAAAAATCTACACGCTCACGTCTTTCGGCTGGTGTCATATCGGTGAACATTTTTAGTGGAAACTCAATATTTTCCTCGACCGTATAACTGTCAAACAGCGCATTGCCTTGAAACAACATGCCAATCTCCCGACGAACATCTCGCGTCTCTTTGTTACCTAATTTATGGAAGTCTCGACCATCGTAAATGATTTGACCTTGGGTTGGAGTTAACAAACCAACCATACACTTCATTAGAACGCTTTTTCCGCCACCACTAGCCCCAATAATAAGATTGGTTCTTCCAGGTTTAAATTGCGTACTTATGCCTTTTAACACGGCAAGATCGTCAAACGATTTATGTAAATCTAAAAGTTCGATCATGTTATAATAGCAACTGGGTTAAGAGGTAATCTGAAAATAAAATGAGAACGGCACTGTATACAACAGCCTTAGTACTGCTGCTGCCTACCTCTAACGCACCACCTTCGGTTTTGTAACCGTGATACGAAGACACCGATGTAATGATAAAGGCGTAAACGAATGCTTTAATCAATGAGAAAGCCAGGTTAAATGGTAAGAAGCTTTCTCTCGCGCCTTGAATAAATTCGTCTGGCGTTAATATTCCACTGGCATATCCAGCGAATATGCCACCTACATTACTTAAAAATATAGATATAATAATGAGGCAAGGAAACATTACGATTCCGGCAATTATTTTAGGCGAAGCAACAAAGGCTCGGGAATTAATGCCCATAATTTCTAAGGCATCAATCTGTTCACTTACTTTCATTGTGCCAATCTCTGAGGCGATATGAGAACCTACTTTGCCAGCCAGCACCAAACAGGTTATAGTGGGTGCAAGTTCTAACATGGATGAATCACTTACTATCGATCCAATCACAGGGTTTGCCACTAAAGGGCTAACCAACTGATAAGCTATTTGCAAAGTAGTAACGGCGCCTTGGAATATGGCAATAATGGCAACAATAGCCAAAGAGCCAACGCCAATATTCTTCATCTCTAACATGGTACGCTCCCAATAAACGCTAAGTTTCTCTGGTCGAGAAATCATACGTCTTAAAAACAATAAGTACGTGCCGAAATGGTTGAAAATCTGCATAGTTATTTACTGCGGTAAATATATTGGTAATATCTTTTAGCAATTGTTTAATCAACTAGATTTGCCATAATTGTGGAAATAAATTCGATAAATATGGACAAAAGGACAGTTTTGGTCACCGGTGGAACACAAGGTATAGGAAAGGCAATCGTCATGCGTTTTGCAGCTCTTGGGTTTAATGTGGCTACTTGCGGTAGGGATAAGCAGTTACTAGCGGAGCTTAAGTCAGAACTATCGAACTTAGGCGTAGACAGTTTGGTTCAATCATGTGATTTGCGAGATAAAAAAGCCATACGCTCCTTTTTTGATCAAACCATTGCGACGTTTAATGGTGTCGATGTTGTTGTAAATAATGCGGGCGTTTTTTATCCAGGAACAATTACAGATGAAGAGGACGACCTTTTTGACATCATGATGGAGACGAATTTAAATGCGACATATTATTTCTCGAAGGCAGCAATACCCTATTTAAAAAAATCTACGAAAGGACATTTATTTAATATATGCTCTACAGCGAGTATAACGCCTTACAAGAATGGAGGCAGCTACTGTATATCCAAATATGCGCAATACGGGTTGACCAAGGTGCTGCGTGAAGAGCTCAAAGAAACCGGCGTAAGAGTAACAGCGGTATTGCCTGGGGCCACGCGAACAGGTTCATGGGACGGCACTGATCTGCCCGATTCTAGGTTTCTAAAACCAGAGACAATCGCCGATTTAATCGTGCACAATTACCAACTGCCTATTGAAGCTGTTGTAGAAGAATTGATCATCAGGCCTGCTTTAGGTGACATTGATTAAATAGAACGATTACTACATTCTGACACTGTACACGTATTTTGTTATGTACATTTGTTGTGAAAGCATATTTTTGCAAAAAGTATTATAAAAAGGATAATTAATGAAAAGTTTATTTACAAAATTGTTTGCTACAGGTTTTATCGCTACTTCTGCTGTTGTAGCTGTTGGACAAGTTAGTGAAGCAGGAAACACTGCAAACCCTTTTGGAAAAGAATTCGTTGCTGATGATTTAACGCAATTCACCAAAGAAACCCTTAAGAAACACGGTAAGGTAGCCGTTGAAGAATGGTACAGCTATATGGGCGCTCTAGGAGAAAACGGAGAGGCATATACTTACTTCACAGGTACATCTATGATGCCTGATTCTTTAGCTGTTCAAATTTTTAGAGATGATAACGACGCACCTTATGCTGATCATGTTGGCGTATTTAGTGTAGGTCAAGTTTTTGATCCACAAAGCGAGCATTTTGCTTTGATTCCAGAAACACCACCATTGTCTAGATTCAATGCATACACCGTTGATTCAGTTGCGTTTTTCTACAAATACCGCAACGAAAACCCAGGAGTAACGGATACAGTTTTAATTCAGTTTTTTAACAACAGTGATGTTGCTGCATTGACATGGACGAGTGATCAATCTAGAACTGCTGCCCCTACATACACGCCTGCGCTTAACAGAAGTGAGGATGCAACTAATGAAATCAAAATTCCTATTTCGGAATCAACAGATGGATTTTACAGCACAAGTATTGCTTCTTTCTCTGGTACTATGGAAGTAGCAACAGGATTACCAACTACCGGTGCTTCTAGCTTAACTGCTTTCACCATTTCTTTTATTCCTGGTATGGCTTATGAATTTGGCGATACTTTAGTGAATGACTCTTTGGTTACTGGCGATACTAAGTTAAACACTTTTATGCCATTAATCGTAAGACAAGGAACTGTAAACAACCCAGCATTCTTGGCTGATACGACTATGAACCATGGTGTATTCGCATTCACTAACCAGCGTTACAGCTCTCCAGCTGCTCAATGGTACTTCCCATACAATACACCAAATAACTTAGCAAGACAGCACGTATATAGCTTGTTCAAATTAGCTTCACCTAATGTATCAGTTGAAGACTTAACTGCCAACGGTTATGGCTTGGGTAATGCATACCCTAACCCTGCATCGTCTAACGCTGAGGTAAATATTCCATTTAAATTAGGACAAGGTGGAACAGTTTCTATCGAACTATTTGACTTAGTTGGAAAGAGCATTTCTAGCTCAACGTCTAAACTAACTGCAGGTGAACATGTTGAAACTATGAGCACTGGCAACTTAAAGCCTGGTATCTACTTGTACACAATTAGTGCGGGTAACTACACAGCTTCTAAGAAGTTTACAATCAAATAAGAATAAACAAATCATATATATAAATCCCGTTCTGAAAAGAGCGGGATTTTTTTATTTATACGCAACGGTAATTTCCCGCTTGCCCATTGGGCCCGGAGGATTTGTCACTTCGAATCCGATAGATTTTAAATCTCGTTTAAACTGTCCTTGTGCACAATAGGTGGTCAAAATACCGCCTGCTTTCAAACAGGTATACAACTTCTTTAGGTTTGATAGGACCCAAGGTCCTTTTTGTTTGTTTGGTGCAAACGCGTCAAAATAGATGACGTCATATAACCGATTCGCTTGCCAATCTTCTAGTTTTTGCGCATAAACTGATAAATTAAAATCGGCGTTTATTTGATTATCTGTTTTCGAATGGTGAATTTGACCCATCATACCCACCGGAAGACCTAGTATCTCCTCGTAATTTAAAGCCAGCTGTTCTGCCGTGCTCAATGGGTACGGTTCCAGCGTGTCGTAGTGGATTGAGATACTGTTTGCAGAGGATTGTTTAATGGTTAGGGCAACATTGAGCCCTGTACCCATACCAATTTCTAAAATATCAATTTTCGGTTTTTTAATAAGCGACATACCATGATCGATATACACGAACTGAGATTCTTGAATAGCCCCTTTTTTACTGTGGTACATCTCGTCTAGCTCGGGTATTTTTAGCGACGTTGAACCATCAGCTGTTACTACAATTTCGCGTTTTAATACTTTATGTTCCGTACCCAAATTGTCGTTCATATTATGTTAATTTGCCGCATTATTTATGACAAATAACGCTGTTTCAATCGTAATCCCAGCATATAACGAGGGTAATACAATTCATTTGATTTTGGACAAAGTTCGCGATATCGAACTCATGAATGGACTGTCAAAAGAAATCATTATCGTTAATGATTGTTCTTCAGACAATACCTCGGAAGCTGTCAAAGCGTATCAGGAAAAGAATAAAAGTCTTGATATACGATTACTCGAACATACGATTAACAGTGGCAAAGGGGCTGCTTTACACACCGGCATTGCTGGTGCAACGGGCAAATACGTGTTAATTCAAGACGCGGATTTGGAATATGATCCATTTGAATATAATGACCTGCTAAGACCCTTAGAAGAAGACGAAGCAGACGTTGTTTATGGCTCTCGTTTTATGGGAGGGAAGCCACATAGAATCTTGTTTTTCTGGCACACCTTGGGTAACAAGTTTTTGACCTTGTTAAGCAACATGTTTAGCAATCTTAACTTGACCGATATGGAAACTTGCTACAAGGTATTCCGTCGAGAAATTATTCAGTCATTAGAATTAAAAGAGAAGCGATTTGGCTTCGAACCAGAAGTAACGGCTAAAATGTCTCGCGTACCTAAAATCAGAATTTACGAGATTGGCATATCCTATTACGGCCGAACTTATGAAGACGGCAAGAAGATTGGCTGGAAGGACGGATTTCGAGCGTTGTGGTGCATAGTCAAATACAATGTATGGGCAAAATAATGCCATGAATTTCATTCGCCTATCGATTTTACTGACACTCACTATTGTAGTTTGGTCTTGTGCCAATATTATGTGGAGTGGTTCACATCATCGAGGTATTGTAAAGGCAGATGGCAAGGGGTATTATGGACACCTTCCTGCGATATTCTTATATCAAGACTTGCGGTTTGAATTTTACGATACGGTTGAAACTGCTCCGCTTACGGTCACGACTACCTGATGGTTCTATCGTAAATAAGCACTTTTGTGGTACGGCAATCCCGATGTTGCCTGGGTTCTTAATCGCACACGTCTATGCAAAAAACTCGCATTACAAGGCCGACGGGTACACCAAACCGTATAGTTTGTCCGTCAGCATATCTGCCATTCTCTTTATGTTTTTCACCTTGTTGGTGTTTGCTAAAATCTTACTCATGCTGGGTATTAAACATGTGTGGGTTAGTGTTTTGCTACCAATCATGGTTTTCGGAACAAACTGGTATTATTATGTAGTTTGCGAACCCTCAGTTAGTCACGTTTATAGTGTATTCTTCATCACCTATTTTGCTTACTTGGGTCTAAAATGGGGCTTAACCGATCGGTTGAACTTTGTATTGATGGCTGCCGTTTTGGGGCTGATTGTTTTGATAAGACCGGTTAACGGAATCGCTATATCTCTAGTACCATTTTTTTTTAGCTCGCTCCAACACTTCAAAAAACAGGTTGCATCGGTTTTTAAATCGCCACTTAAATTATTGCTGGCCACTTTGGTGTTCTTTTTAATTATAAGTCTACAATTCATCTTGTATAAAATTCAGACGGGTAACTTTATTGTTTTAAGCTACAAGAACGAATCCTTTGATTTTACCAACCCTCAGTTTTGGAACATACTATTTAGTTATAAAAAAGGCTTGTTTCTTTACACGCCAATATACTTAGTATCCTTAGCAGGAGTAATAGCATATTTTAAACGAGACAGTTGGCGTGCAAGTGTCTTGATGTTTGTATTTATTCTATTTACTTATGTTGCTAGCTCATGGTGGAACTGGTATTATGGAGGCAGTTTCTCTTCGCGCGTATACATCGATTATCTACTTATATTTACTATCCCGATGGCTTTTATGCTACAACGTGCTAAAAGAAGAGTAAGGAAATATATGTTGCTACCGTCTATAATTCTACTAACCGTATTTTGTCAGTTTCAAACCTTTCAATTTCGAAAAATGGTTATCCATTGGGACTCTATGACTAAAGACAAATATTGGGGGGTGTTTATGGATTTTGACGTTTTTAAATGACTCGCCTAACCCTCAATTAAACGCTAAATCTCAATCAGCCAACGTGAATATGGTTTTCGCAGAAACCGTATTCTTCTGTATTGTTACTCGCTACAACAATGGTTTTATCCTTGGGCAAGGAAGCGATTAAAGACTGGTACCATGCAACCCCTTGATCATCCAAATTTGAACAGGGTTCATCAAGAAGGTAGACCGGTACATCTGAGCATAATGCTAAAATTAACTTAAGCCTTTGCTTCATGCCACTCGAAAAATTTGCAATCTGTTTAGATAGGTGAGGGGCGAGGCCAGAATCTTTTAAGGCCTTTTCAATAGAGCTATTTTTTAATTTTGGTTTTAGGCTAAAATGAAAATCGATGCTTTCTTGTAACGTAAATTCTTCTATTAGCTCTAGATAAGGAGCAGATAACGTATACAATTGGTGCCACTCCGTTAAATCCAACACATTGGCGTCCGACTTCCAGTTGATCTCACCTTCAGATTGACTCACATAACCACAAACCAACTTTAATAGGGTAGATTTTCCGCTTCCATTCTGACCCAAGATAGCAAGTCTGTCACCTTGAGTAATAGTAAAACTAAGTTGTTTGATTATCCAGTCACGCTTAAAGCGTTTAGATACAGAATCAACGGTGATGGTAATCGGCATATTAGCGCGATAAGAAACCTTTCATTATACCTCGGTCAGAACCTTTGATAAAACTTATGATTTCATCACGTTCTTTAGTGGCTGGCATTTCTGCTTCGATTTTAGCCAACGCTTTGGCGTTGTTTAAGCCACGTAAATATAACATCCGATAAATCTCCTGTATTTCGGCGATTTTCTCTGGCGCAAACCCTCTGCGTCTTAAACCGATTGAGTTAACACCTTCGTAAGACAATGGCTCTCTTGCTGCTTTCGTATATGGTGGTACGTCTTTTCTAACCAAGCTGCCACCACTAATCATTACATGAGGTCCGATTTTAGCAAACTGGTGCACGGCTACCAATCCACTTAAAATCGCGTGGTCAGCAATGATCACTTCGCCGGCTATTTGTGATGCATTACCTATGATTACGTTGTCTCCAAGGATGCAATCATGTGCGATATGTGAATACGCCATTAGCAGGCAATTGTTTCCGATTACTGTTTTGCCTTTAGCTGCTGTTCCTCTATTGATGGTAACACATTCACGTATGGTCGTATTATCTCCAATTTCAACGGTCGTTTCCTCACCGTCAAATTTCAAATCTTGTGGAATTGCAGAAATAACGGCACCCGGAAAGATTCTACAATTTCGGCCAATTTTAGCCCCTTCCATGATGGTTACATTAGATCCAATCCAAGAACCTTCACCAATCTCCACGTTTTTATGAATCGTCACAAAAGGCTCTACAACAACGTTGTTTGCAATCTTTGCTTCCGGATTTACGTATGCTAATGGTTGTATCATTTCGGCAAAAGTAACTTATTTATTTTCTACAATTTGTGCCATCATGTCGGCCTCACAAACCAACTTACTTCCAACAAATGATTCACCATGCATTAGACATAATCCACGCCTTATTGGAGCGCGTAATTCCATTTTAATAATTAATGCGTCGCCTGGCACAACCTTGCCTTTAAATTTAGCATTTTCAATTTTCACAAAGTATGTACTCCACTTACCTGGATCTATTTTGTCGTGTAACACCAAAACGCCACCAGCCTGAGCCATAGCTTCCAATTGCAATACACCCGGCATCAAAGGTTCACCCGGAAAATGTCCTTGAAAGAAATATTGATCTCCTGTGATGTTTTTAACGCCAACAATCGAGTTCTCATTGATCTCAATCACCTTGTCTACCAATAAAAAGGGGAATGTGTGTGGTAGTATTTTTTCAATCTGCTGATAGTTAAAAATGGGTTCAGCGTTGGGGTCATACTGTGGGATATTCTTCATACGTACACGCTCTTTTTTCGTTTTCTCTATTATGCTCTTAATTTTTTTAGCAAACTCAACATTTGCCGCATGTCCTGGTCTAGCTGCCATTATTTGAGCCTTTAAAGGCATGCCAATAAGTGCTAAATCACCTATCATGTCCAACAGTTTGTGTCTTGCAGGTTCGTTTTGAAACCGTAACTCAACATTGTTTAAAATACCTTCTTTTTTAACTTCTACTTTGGGTTTGTTAAATAGTTTGGCCAGTTGTTCGAGCTCACCATCTTCAATTACTCGATCAACAATTACAATGGCGTTATTTAAGTCACCACCTTTAATTAAATTGTTGTCAACCAACATTTCCAATTCGTGCAAAAAGCAGAAGGTTCTACAACTTGATATCTCAGAATCAAATTCGGATAAGTTTGTTATCGATGCATGTTGACTACCTAAAACAGGAGAGTTGTAATCTATCATTACCGTTAATCGGTAATCATCCAATGGCATGGCAACCATTTCCACACCTCTGTCTTCCTCTTCATAAGCAATGTTATAAGGAACTTCAAAGTACTCACGTGCTTTATTCTGTTCAACAATGCCTGTTTCTTTTAATTTAGCCACAAATGGGGCAGAGCTACCATCCATAATTGGCGTTTCTGGTGAATCCAACTGAATCAAAACGTTGTCTATCTCTAAACCAGCTAATGCCGCTAGTACATGCTCAACCGTATTAATACGCGCGCCATTTTGTTCTAATGTTGTGCCTCTTGAAACATCAACAACGTGATCAACTAAAGCGTCAACAATTGGCTGTCTTTCCATATCAACACGTTGAAACTTGTAACCATGATCTTCTTCGGCAGGAAGGAAAGTCATGTTTACAGAACCTCCAGTATGTAAACCAGTTCCTGAAACTGTAAATGACTCTTTAATAGTCGTTTGCAACTTCTCCATATTACTTGTCTTTGTTTTTGATTATTATTTTTTCTAAGTCATCAACCTTCGCTTTTAAGCTCGGAAGATCTCTAAATACCACCTGACTTTTTAATTCGTCTTTTAGTGGTTGAACAGGTGTACCAAACAGGTGCGTGTTTTCTTCAGTTACCGATTTTCCTAATCCGCTCTGAGCGCCAATCTGTGTTCCTTTTGCTATCGTTATGTGTCCGGCAAATCCAACTTGTCCACCTACAATACAATTAGGGCCCAATGTTGTACTACCTGAAATGCCCGTTTGAGATGCAATAACCGTGTTTTTTCCAATCTCAACATTGTGGGCAACCTGAATAAGATTGTCTAATCTTACACCATCCTCAATTATTGTCGAACCCATCGTGGCTCTGTCTATACTGCAATTGGAACCAATTTCTACATGATCGCCAACAACGACGTTACCTATTTGAGGAATTTTAACGTAGGTGCCATCCTTCTGAGGTGCATGTCCAAAGCCGTCACTTCCTATAACACTGCCGGAATGAATTATGGTTGATGTTCCAATACGACATTCGTGGTAAACACTCACATTCGCGTAGATGAGGCAATCATCTCCAATAGTGACACCGTCTCCAATAAAACAATTCGGGAAAATTTTAACGTTTTTTCCAATAACCACATCGTTGCCGATATAGGTGTTTGCCCCGATGTAGCAGGCGTCACCCAGTTTTGCACTTTTTGAAACGGTTGCACCCTCTTCTATACCTGATTTGGATACACCAGGGTTGAAGTATCTATTTAAAACCGCACAAAACGCCATATATGGATCTTCTACAACGATTAAGGTCTTATCTAAAGATGACTGAGCCTTAAAGTCGGTGCGTACAAGAACTACCGAAGCCGATGTTGTATAGATGAATTCCTCGTATTTTGTATTGGCTAGAAAAGAAAGTGAATTTGGGATTGATTGGTCAATTTTTGATACACCAAATACCGTTTCGGTCTTAGGGCCTTCAATTGTACCACCCAGAAAATCAGCCAGTTCGGCAACTAAAAGTTCTCTCAATTTCTCTTAATTTGGCGCAAAGTTAAAGTTATTTTGGGCTACAAACGTAATACTTTGTTGCAATGCTATTGGCACTAACAAAATTGTAATTTACTGAGGCCGTTGCCAAATCAATTAATTCGCCAGATTTCTTGCGAATAATGATGTTTTCATTTGTTGAACGATACGCTGCGTTAGACAATTCACCTTGTGTGACAAGATACTTTGCTTCCTCGTTAGAGACAGACAATTTTGTACTGGCCTCATTGTGTATTGTAGCCAAACTAGATTCTTTCAAGGGCGCTTCCAGAATTTGCACTTTAGGCAGTTTTCGGTTTATCAAACTTGCTGATAAGTATGCAAGTACTTTATCTGAATCATGTTGCCAATTTTTTAAACACACGATGATGTCCAAGTCGTCTAGCTGACTAAACCTATGCAACACCTCTGTAGAGGAGGAAATTTGTTTGCCATCTACATAATTGGATAGAAAGAATGAAACGTTAGGCAAACTAAAAATCGATTTGCCATCAAGGGTAAGGTCTCTAGCACGTTTTAGCGCACTAAGCAAAACACTGTCTGCTGCTATAGCTGTTTTGTGCAGGTATACCTGCCAGTACATCAGTCTTCTGGCCACAATAAACTTCTCTACTGAGTAGATGCCTTTTTCATCAATAACCAATTGGTCATTTTCTACGTTTAGCATCTCAATGATTCGTTCTAAGCCAACAATACCCTCTGATACACCTGTATAAAAACTGTCTCTTGTAAGATAATCTAATCGATCTACGTCCAATTGACTTGAAACCAGCTGATGCAGGAATCTTTTCTCATAGCTGTCTTTAAAAATATCTATAGCCATAGATAACTGACCTCCAAACTCGTCATTTAAATGCTCCATAAAGGCCAAAGAGATTGCCTCATGAGCAATATTGTGCACAAAGGCGTGCTCCATAACATGACTGAATGGCCCATGCCCGATGTCGTGAAGTAAAATAGCAATTTGTGCTGACTCAACTTCCGCTTCACTCACTTCAACGCCTTTAGACTGCAATACCGCAATAGCCTTAGTCATCAAGTGCATGGCACCCAGAGCGTGATGAAACCTTGTGTGATTAGCTCCTGGATAAATTAGGTGTGTTAACCCGAGCTGCTTTATACGTCGCAGTCTTTGGAAATACGGGTGCTCTATCAGGTCAAAAATCAACTCACTATGGATGGATATAAAGCCATAAACAGGATCGTTGATGATTTTCTTTTTGTTCACAAGTGCAAAGCTAATCTTGTTTCACAAATACTAACCATGTATACAATTTTGTCTGTAAATACCATCTTTTTGTCCATAGGTTGCGTAACCTTGTACTAAGCAAAGCACCTTTGCAGTTATAAATTGAATTGATCCCTAATTAATGTCAAAAATTCAAATACTTTGGGCTGATGATGAAATAGAACTTCTCAAGCCTCATATTCTTTTTCTTGAATCAAAAGGTTACGATGTAACCACCGTGAATAACGGGTTAGACGCCGTCGAATACGTTCAAGCTTCACCTTACGACCTCGTTTTCTTAGACGAAAATATGCCGGGCGTAAGTGGTCTTGAAGCGTTAAACCAAATCAAAGAGCTTCGTGAAAATATTCCTGTAATCATGATTACAAAAAGTGAGGAAGAGCACATCATGGAAGATGCCATTGGGTCTCATATTGCAGATTATTTGATAAAACCGGTTAACCCAAAGCAGATCCTACTTTCAATCAAGAAGAACGTAGACAATAAGCGTTTGGTCACTGAAAAAGTTACTTCCAAATACCAGCAGGAATTTCGAAACATCATGATGGCATTGATGGATCATTTGGACTTTGACAAATGGAAGGCCCTTTATAAAAAAATGGTCTATTACGAATTAGAGATTCAAAAGAGCAATGAGACTGGGATGGAAGAGGTGATGGAAACCCAAAAAAGCGAGACAAATAGAGAGTTTGCCAAGTATATAGAAAAGAATTACATGAGTTTTCTTGACTATGACAACGCTGATGCGCCAATTATGTCGCATACCCTAATGAATAGGTCTATTGTCCCAGAAGTAGGAGAAGAGCCTGTTTTCTTGTTTCTTATTGATAACTTGAGGTTCGATCAATGGAAGTTTATACAACCGCTTATATCTGAGTTGTTCAGAGTGGATGATGAGGATATGTACTTGAGCATTCTACCCACAACCACACAATATTGTAGAAACAGCATTTTTGCTGGACTATTGCCTGCAGATATTGAAAAGCGATTCCCTAATAAATGGAGTAACGAAGAAGAAGAAGGAGGGAAGAACCTTCATGAAGAAGCGTTTCTAAAAGACTTATTACATCGTTTACGTTCTGATGCGAAAACGAGTTATACCAAGATTGTTCATCTCAACCAAGGCAAAGATTTGGTAGATGATATCCCAAACCTGTTTGACAATGATTTAAATGTCGTGGTTTATAATTTTGTTGACACGTTGTCGCACGCACGTACCGATAACAAAGTGATGCGCGAGTTGGCTGAGAATGAAGCCGCTTATCGGTCTCTTACTTTGTCGTGGTTTGAACACAGCCCATTATATGACGCATTGAAAAGGATTTCGGAAAAGAAAGCGAAGGTGATTATAACTACAGATCATGGCTCGGTTAAAGTGACTGACCCTGTGAAAGTAATTGGCGATCGAAAAACGACCACGAATTTGAGGTACAAAACGGGCAGAAACCTAGATTTTAAAAGCAAAGAGGTGTTCTTAATAAAAGAGCCCAAAAAAGCAGGACTTCCAGTTCAGCATCTAAGCTCCAATTTTATTTTTTGCAAAAACGCCGACTTTTTTGTCTATCCAAACAACTTAAATCATTACGCCAAATATTATCGAAACACCATACAACATGGCGGCATCAGTATTGAGGAAATGATGATACCACTGATTAAACTTTCTAGTAAAAAATGAATTATGAAGTTGAAAGTGAAGATGAACTCGAGGCTATAGTTCCACAACTATGGCAAAAAGCATCTACGCAAAATATACTTCTTTTTCGAGGTGATTTGGGTGCTGGTAAAACCACCCTGATAAAGGCGATAGGTCGCCACTTGGGGATTACCGACATCATGAGCAGTCCAAGTTTTGGTATTGTCAACGAATATGAATTTGGACCGGATCATATCTACCATATAGACCTTTACAGAATAAAGGATATTGCCGAAATATATGAGTTTGGTCTGCCAGAAATACTGGATTCCGGAGCGATTTGCCTGATTGAATGGCCCGAAATAACTGAAGAAATATGGCAGGACTATGATCATTCTGACATATCCATAACAACGAAAAAATCAGGCGGTCGACGTATCTTTGTTAAGTGACCCGTTTAATTGTTTTCAACTGTTTTGTTCTCTTTGCTGCCCAAGGCAATGCGCAGAAATATAATCCAAATGTTAATAAAGCATTGTCTGCAATACAAAACCCTATAGAGTTGGTCAGCGATTTTGAATCGCTTGGCGTTAAATCTCCTGGAAGTGTGGAGAAACTGAATACGGTTAACTGGATTGTTGCCCAATACCAAGCGTTGGGTTACGATTCAATTCGCATAGATTCTTTTACCGACGCAGGAACAATGGTGCGCAACATTATTGTCACCAAATCAGGTCAAGATTCAAGTTACATAGTTGTTTGTGGTCACTACGACACACGAAACGGACCAGGGGCAAACGACAATGGCTCTGGTGTTGCAGCAATAATCGAGACGGCACGTGTACTAAAGGACTTAAACACAACCCGAGGTATTCAATTCATCCATTTCGACAAAGAAGAAGAAGGGTTTGTTGGTAGCGATTATCACGTCAAACAAGTATTGGGTCAGGCATTGGATTCCAATTTGTATTTGGTTTTAAATATTGATCAGATTGGCGGAAGCATGGATCAACCAGGAAATGATCGTATCACCTGCGAACGTGATGAAGACAACGGTATTTCGACCAACAATGCACCTAGCTGGCTGATTACAGACACCATTGCCAATTTGACAAATCTTTACACAACACTCAAACCTGAAATTGATAAGGCTTTTTTAAGCGATTACATTCCTTTCGAACAAAAAGGGTATGTGATAACGGGACTTTATCAAAGTGCTTCAGACCTTTTTGGACACAGTGCCGCCGATACCCTCGGAAACATGGATACCGTGTCATTTAAACAGGCTGTTAGACTCACCGTTGTCGCGTCCATACACTTTGCTCAAGTAGGTCAATTCATATCGGTAGCGCCAAAAACAATACCAAAATTCTCCATATATCCTAATCCTACTAGCGCTGCAGTGCATATTCGAACCCATGAAGCATCTGAACATATCACCATAAGCGATTTTGCTGGTCGAGTTGTATTCAGCAATTACCCAATACAAAATGGTACTGACATCGAATTAGGAGGATTTAATGCAGGTAGCTACGTGGTTACGGTAACATCTAAAAATGGCTACCAAGCATCCAAAAGAGTGATAGTAGTCAAGTAGCTTCGTCATTTTTTCAGTTGCATTAACGTGAGAAAATTGACGGTATTTTAAGCAAATTTACCGACCCAAAATCCAATGAAAAGACTTCCTTTGCAGCCGAAGATGGAACTGTCATTTTTAGGGGCTGCAAGGCAAGTAACGGGTAGTATGTATTTACTTGAAACACAAAGTAAGTTTCGATTACTTGTAGATTGTGGATTGAACTATGAAAAGGATGTGACGCGGGAGTCGAACGCTGAATTTCCGTTTGATCCAAGCTCGATTGACGCTGTTCTATTAACCCATGCCCACATTGACCATTCGGGCAACTTACCTACCTTATTTGGACAAGGATTTGAAGGCCGTGTTTTTTGCACGGAACCAACAGCAGCATTGATAGATATTCTGCTGTCTGACAGTGCGAACATCGAGTCAAACCGTGTCAACAAAAAACGGAAAAGAAAGGAGCCAACCAGGCGCCTTTTCGGGCATAAGCAGGTGATGGATGTAATGGATAACGTGGTTACCATTCATTTTGAAAAACCTTTTGAATTAGACAAAGGAGTCACTGTCGAATTTATACCCGCAGGCCATATTTTAGGTGCCGCTAGTATCAAAGTAACCGTTTCGGAAAAAGGGAAGACCAAAACAATTGGTTTTACGGGAGACTTAGGTAAGTCGGACGCCAAAGTTGTGGTTGCACCCAAACCAATGACCGGATTAGATTATTTGGTCATGGAAGCTACGTATGGGGCAAGACTGCACATAGAAGAAAGGTCGGCCGAAGACACATTGGCATCCTACATCAAAAGCACATGCATTGATCAGCCGGGACGATTAATCATCCCCGCTTTTAGCGTAGGAAGAACGCAGGCCATATTGTTTGCAATTAACAACTTGTTTAGATCTGGAGAAATCAAACCCATTCGGGTCTTTACAGACAGCCCATTGGGCATAAATAGTGGGAACATCCACGATAAATACATTGGGTATTTGAATCAAGAAGCCCAAGATTTTGTAAAGGAGTATCGAGATCTATTCAGATTCCCACATTTAGATATTGTAGAAGACAAAGAAGACGAAGAGGAAATGCAGCGGTATTACGAACCGAGCATCATTGTTTCATCTGCTGGAATGCTAGAAGGAGGTCGAATTCAGCGACATATCGCCAATAACATCCAGAACCCTCAATGCAACATTTTAATTGCAGGATACTGTACGCCAGGCACGCTAGGCGCAAAACTCTTGGAAGGGCAGAAGGAGATTAGGGTCAACAAGCATGAACGAACGGTTTATGCAAAGATTAGTCGGACAGATGTTTTCTCCGCACATCCAGATCAAAAGGGTTTGACGAAATACTTTAATGCGGTTCAAAAGAACAGTGATTTAAAGCGTGTATTCTTGTCACATGGCGAAGTCGAAGGTTTGGAAGCGCTAAAATTTACCTTACAGTCTGACTATCGGTCAATTGAAATACCTTACGTAAACGAGAGTTTCTCGTTATAACCGTAAGAATAATTACCGCTCCTCAATCACAATGAAGCAACAGTAAAATACCCACAATTTGTAGGTAAAATGTTGGTATCTTAGCCATCTAAACGTCAGCATTGGCAACACTTAAGCTTAGTTTTACCATCTTAACAAAATTATTTACGTAATGGATTATCCAAACGAAAAGATTATACCAATTAACATTGAAGATGAAATGAAGACAGCGTACATCGATTATTCGATGTCTGTTATTGTTTCTAGAGCACTTCCTGATGTTAGAGATGGGTTAAAACCGGTACACAGAAGGGTGCTATATGGTATGACCGAATTAGGTCTTGCTAGCAATCGTTCATATAAAAAATCTGCTAGGATTGTAGGGGAAGTTTTAGGTAAATATCACCCACATGGTGATTCTTCTGTATACGATACAATGGTGCGGATGGC
>CAJQIC010000017.1 GCA_905478335.1 uncultured Bacteroidia bacterium
GCAGTGGATCAAGCCCGACAAGCTGTCGCTTGCTTTATCTTTTTTCATGCTTTTGCGCTGAAGCAAGCTTCGCACAACGCATAAAAAAAGCCCGACCATTCGGTCGGGCTTGATCATCAAGCGCCCCATCCAGGACTCGAACCTGGGACCTGCGGATTAACAGTCCGTCGCTCTAACCAACTGAGCTAATGAGGCTTTTTCTAAAAGAGGTGCAAAAATAATGTAATACATGAAACTCAAAATCTTTTTGAGAAAAATATTTTAAGATAATTTTTAGTGCATTTTTGCAAAAAAATTGAACATGAGTTTATTGGTAATCGGAAGTGTTGCATTTGACGCGATAGAAACCCCTTTTGGAAAGACAGATAAAATTATTGGTGGTGCAGCCACATACATTTCAATGGTGTCATCGTATCACACTGATGACGTCAATTTAGTTGGTGTTGTTGGAGAAGATTTTCCAAATGAACACATCGAATTACTCCAAAATATGGGGGTTAATACCGATGGACTTCAAATAAAAGAAGGCGAGAAGTCATTCTTTTGGAGTGGTCGATATCACAACGACATGAATAGTAGAGATACTTTAGTTACCGAACTGAATGTGCTTGAGAATTTTGATCCTATTATTCCAGAAGCGTATCAAAACTGCGAATACCTTATGTTAGGGAACCTCTCTCCACAGGTTCAGCATACAGTAATTAGTCGATTGCGCAATAGACCTAAGCTGGTGGCGATGGATACCATGAACTTTTGGATGGACATCGCATTGCCTGAGCTAACAGAAACAATTAAAAAAATAGATGTGTTGATCATCAACGATGAAGAAGCACGACAATTAAGTGGTGAGTATAGTTTGGTGAAGGCGAGTCAAAAAATTATGGCAATGGGACCACGTTTTCTAGTTATCAAAAAAGGAGAACATGGGGCTTTGTTGTTCCATGAAAATTATGTCTTTTCAGCCCCGGCATTGCCGTTGGAAGAAGTATTCGACCCGACAGGAGCTGGAGACTCGTTTGCTGGTGGATTTATTTCGTACCTTGCCAAAACAGATGATATTACTTTCGAGAATATGAAACGAGCCGTGATTTACGGATCTGCAATGGCATCGTTTTGTGTTGAAAAATTTGGAACTGAAAGATTGGTAGGTTTAACGCATACTGAAATAGAAAACCGAGTTAAAGCCTTTATTAGCCTCTCTTCTGTAGATATCAGTCTGGCAAATTAATGCCAAGATGAAAAAACGCTGGGAGAAGAAAACAACAATATCCGCTGAACAGTTGAAACAGAAAGCCAAGGTACTTGGCACGAATGATTTCTATACACAGCTGTTATTGAATCGTAAGATTGAATCTCCTGACCAAGCGGGTATATTTTTTAATCCAGAACTTAGCGATTTACACGATCCATTTAGTATGTGCGATATGGATAAGGCTGTAAGTCGAATTGATCAAGCATGTACAAATTCTGAAACGGTATGGATTTACGGCGATTACGACGTCGACGGCACAACCAGTGTGGCGTTAATGTTTGGCTTTTTAAGGCAGTTTATTCCTAATATCAATTACTACATACCAGACCGAGAGAAGGAGGGCTACGGGTTGTCTGATAAGGCTGTAACGCAAGCCATTGCACAGAATGTAGATTTGATCATTACCCTCGATTGTGGAATTCGATCAGTTGATTTGGTCAAGAAAGGACAAGAAGGCGGGGTAGATTTTATCATTTGCGATCACCACGAAGTAGGAGAGGAATTGCCTGATGCCGTTGCGGTACTTGACCCAAAAAGACCTGATTGTACGTATCCGTATAAATCTCTGTCAGCATGTGGGGTTGGGTTTAAATTAACCCAGGCTTTGTGCTCGTTTTGGGAGCATCCGATGGAGCTTGCGCTCGATTCCTTAGATCTTGTTGCCGTAAGTATTGCGTCTGACTTGGTTCCCATTACCGGTGAGAACAGGGTGCTGGCATTTCATGGATTGCGAAAGCTAGAAACAAACCCAACGCAAGGACTAAAGACAATAATTGAGAAGTTTATGTCGTCTCGATCCATCGATATTACCAACATTGTATTCATGATTGGTCCGCGAATTAATGCAGCCGGCAGAATTGCAGCCGCCGACACCGCGGTGAAGTTGCTCTTGGCTGAGGATGATGTAGACGCTGAAGCCTTATCGACACAGCTTAATGAATACAATACGACAAGAAGGTCGTTAGACCAAGACATTACCGCTCAGGCTTTGCAACTATTAGAAGTTGACAATAACTACGTAAATAAAAAAACGACAGTAGTATTCCAGCCCGATTGGCATAAAGGAGTTGTGGGCATTGTGGCGAGCAGATTGCTTGAAAAGCACTACAAACCAACAATTGTCTTAACTAAAAAGGACGATAAAATCGTTGGATCAGCTAGGTCGATAGAAGGTTTTGATATCCATCAAGCCTTGGTTAGCTGCCATGACTATTTGTACCAGTTTGGTGGTCATCAGTTTGCTGCAGGCCTAACTATGGACTTGGAAAATTTAGAATCGTTTAAAGAGGCTTTCGAAAATCAAGCGAGTCATTTAACGGAAGACCAACTAACTAAAAAGTATAGGTACGAATCAGAAATAACGCTGCAATCCATTACCTCAAATTTATATAACAATATCAAAAGGTTTGCACCCTTTGGTCCTGATAACATGAAGCCGGTATTTAGGTCTAATGCGGTTTTTGATACTGGGTCAGCGCGTACAATGGGTAAAGGAGGCGAACACCTAAAGTTAAATCTGGTTCAAAACTTAGGGCAAAAAGCAATCGGGGCTACTGCCTTTGGATTCGGGAATCTATATCCTAAGATCAAGGATGGTTCCACAATGGATGTGCTATTTACGATTGAAGAAAATTCTTTTCGAGGTGATCTAACCATAGAATTGATGATTCAAGACATACAATTGTTTTAACTGGTAGAAACAAATTCAGATTTTAATGGTTAGAACTTGTAGATATGAAAATAGGAATAGATGATATGGCCTTTATGGCTCCGGCCCTAGCATTGCCAATTAAAGACTTAGCAGAAGCGAGAAATATCGAATATGATAAACTGAGATTTGGCTTAGGTCTTAAGGCAATGGCGGTATGCGATGCCGACGAAGATGTAGTGACCCTTGCATCCACTGCTTTGATACGTTTATTTCAACAAAACGAAAATTTAGATCCAAGCGACATCGGAAGAATATATGTCGGGACTGAAAGTAGTATTGACGGGTCAAAACCGATAGCGTCTTACGTACATGACATTGCAAATCAATATTTTAATTCCAACAACCAGGGAGAAAATAGTCTGCGGAATTGTGATGTAATTGATATGACTTTTGCATGTATTGGAGCGGTAGATGCCATGCACAATTCACTAGATTACGTCGCTTGTAATCCTACTAAAACAGCCATCGTAATAGCGGCAGATATTGCAAATTACGATTTAGGCTCTCCTGGGGAATATACCCAAGGTGCAGGAGCAACAGCGATATTACTAAAAGCGAACCCAAGACTGATTTCATTTAACTCGTCATGGGGCGTTGCTATGAAAAGCGAGCACGACTTTTTTAAACCGGTCAGGTTAGAAGTGTTAGACGGTGAGGTTAAAGAGATGCACGATGAGAAGCCGATATATGATGGTCATCTTTCTAACGAAACCTATAAACAGCGGATAGAGGAAGCATGGGAAAACTATGCTACGGATTCGAGCATATCCGAGTACGATTACCTTGTATTCCACCTACCTTATGCATACCACGGTAGACGGATAATTTCGTCTTTACTCGAAAAAAATCTGAAAACTTCTGGTCATTTAGAACAAATTTATCGGGAAAACGGAATTGATATAAACACCCCAGATACGCGTAAGCAGTTTGCCAAGTCAGACTATTACAAAAAATGGGTCAAAAAACATGTATCGGGAGGGGAAGTCTACTCTTCGGATATAGGCAATTTGTATACGGCCAGTATCTTCCTTAGTTTAATGAGCACGCTGAAAAACAACATAGTGTCGCATGGGCAAAGTGTTTTGTTTTTTGCCTATGGCAGTGGTTCTAAAGCCAAAGTGTTTTCAGGAACAATTGAATCAGGGATGTCCCAGGTTATCACGCGATGGAATTTGGATGAATTTTTCGATGATAGGAGATCTATTTCCTTCTCGACGTATATCGACCTAAGAGGTAAAAAAGTATCGAAGCCAATTGCTCCTAAAAAGTTAGTCGTCCAGCTTTCCTCTGGAGTTACAGCTACAAACAGATATGAGCGAGGGTATTCAATCCGAGCGTAATGTTTGCGCCTAATACCATTAAATTGTTAAAAAGTTGGGTGCAAGTACTTCGGCTTTTATATGGTAATTCGTATCACAAGGTTAGCTTTGTGGCGTAGCAAACAGAAGAGACAGAAGAGACAGAAGAGACAAAAAATTCTGTCTAAACTATTATGGACGAACTTCCCAGTACGATTCAAGACGATTTAAAACTGTTCAACACCCTTGTTGATTTTTTACTAAAAGAAGAAAAAGACAATCCAGTAGCCGAGCGGATTCATCGCAAAGATTTACATAAAGCGGTTGACTATTCCTTATCTAATGAAGCAAGTCTTGACCAAGATTTGTTGCAAAATTTAAAAGATTTAGTTCGCGCAACACCAAAAACAGCAACCGAGCTCTTCTTCAATCAATTGTTTGGGGGTAGACAAGGCAAGGCAGTAGTAGGCGACTTATTGGCAGTGCTGTTGAACAATAGCATGTACACCTATAAGGTGGCAGGACCTCTAGTTGCAATAGAAAAGGAGATAATTCATCAATCGTGTAAGCTTGTTGGATTTGATAGCAACGGTGACGGAACAATTGCTCCTGGAGGGTCAATGAGCAACTACATGGCCCTGCTTATGGCTCGTGACAAAGCACAGCCTGATGCGCGATTTGAAGGCGTTAACCAACCGTTGGTGATGTATACATCAAATGAGTCTCACTATTCAAATGCGAAGAATGCAAGTTTTGCAGGCATTGGACGCAATAATGTTAGGTATATTGAGGCGAATGATCACGGACAAATGCGGCCCGATCGTTTAGAGGAGCAAATAAAAGAAGACATTGCTAATGGCTTTAAACCTTTTTATGTCAATGCTACAGCAGGCACAACGGTGTTAGGCGCTTTTGATCCGGTTAATGACATAGCAGATATAACCGAAGCCTATAATCTGTGGCTTCATGTTGATGGAGCCTATTGTGGTGCTGTCATTTTTAGTGAAAAGTATCGTCATGTGGTAGATGGTGCCCACAGAGCGGATTCATTCAGCTATAACGCACATAAAATGTTGGGTACACCATTAACGTGTTCGCTGATATTGGTTAAAGACAAAAGATATCTCACACATTCGTTTAGCAATGAGGCGGAGTACCTGTACCAAACAGATGACGATGCCGATAATTTGGGTAAGACGTCTCTGCAGTGTGGTCGAAGAAACGACGCATTGAAATTTTGGACGTTGTGGAAGTCGATTGGTTTAAAAGGGCTTGAGCAAATGGTCGATAAGCAATTTGCACTTTCAAGCTATGCAAAGGCATATGTTGATGGCCATCCGGATTATCAAGTATATAGTTATGACGATTCAGTCTCGATATGTTTTAATTACAAAGGAATTGACGCCGCAAGTCTTTGTACGGCA
This sequence comes from uncultured Bacteroidia bacterium, assembly GCA_905478335.1. Lineage (GTDB taxonomy): Bacteria > Bacteroidota > Bacteroidia > NS11-12g > UBA9320 > UBA987. Next base: position 5,686 of record CAJQIC010000017.1, read on the forward strand.
CTTTATGAAGAGCAAGAGACGGTGGTAGGGTTCGGAATATTCAATGAGGATAAATTCATCAGGCTCGTTACGATAAACCCAAACAACTCAGAAAAAGATTTAGATCGCTTTTTTAACGTTATTGAAACATTCGTGTCTCGTACACCAAAGCTTCAAGAAATCAAAGTAGCGTCTGAATAACAAAAAATTTGTCAGCCTGCTTGTAAGACGGTGATTGAATGCACCGTAATTTATTTCGGCATAGGAAATGCCAACATTTCACCCATACCAACGGTAAAAAGCCAACAGCCATAAATGGCGTGTTCTATTGACGTTAACATTATCGATTTTGTCGTTTGGTAGGTTAATGAAAAAACAATTCCTCCTACAAAAGTTAAAGCCAAAACCAATGGGTTGAGGAAGACGATATGTGCGAATGAAAACAAAATCGCATTGGTAAAAATCATTACCGACTTATTGTTAAATAGGTGTTTATATCGGGCATAAAAGAATGTGCGATACAAGAATTCTTGAGGGTAAACAGAAAATACACTATAGAACAAACTGATCCCTACTAACATCCCAATGTTCTTTCTTGCCACAATGAAGAGATTCTCGGGATGAAAGAAATACATGAATACAACGGTTAAGCCAATGAGCAATGCAGTTCGCATTAAGATAACCTTCCAATACGTATACTCAGGTATGGCGTAAAGCGCTTTTGTTTGGACAATTCTGTCTTTTCTGGACATGTAGATGGCGTATACTACAGCGACTAAAATAATCGCAGCCCTGATACCTGAATGTATCGGTACAAGTACGACCGCGGGCATCCCAATAAATAAAATAAGGAGCTCGATGATGTGTTTATTTTTCTTGTTGCCGGCCATTTATGTAAGTCTTACACATACGCAATATCTTGAAAAGCCTTAGTTTTACAACTGAACAAGCTAATATAATATGTTTTTTTCGCCTGAAGCCAGTTTTACTGCATCTGCAGTTATTAACACAGTTGGTATTATCAGTTTTAAGAAATCTCCAAATACCGAGTCCAAAGTAATGGCTTGCATCCCTATCTTTTTTGGAATACAACAATTTGCTGAAGGGGTGGTTTGGTTATCTCTGCTATACGATCAATTATCTTTTTTGAGGCACGCGAGCACGTCAGTTTTCATTTTGTTCGCATGGGTCGTTTGGCCCTTCTGGATTCCATATGGCATGGAGGGCATCGAACTCAATAAAAGTCGCAAAAAAATACTAAAGTGGTTTAAGTACGTAGGACTTGGGTTAAGTTGTACCTTGGGGTATGCGCTGTTGTTCAGAGATGTACAAGCCGCTATTTTGGACTGCAGTGTCATCTATTCTTTCAATGTGTCTGACGACATTCATAAAACATTCGGGGTGTTTTATCTCATTGGCATTATTGCCCCAACCTTGATTTCAAAGGCAAACAAGGCATGGCTGTTGGGTGCAATGAACCTGCTGGCTTATTTCGGTACAAAGATTTTTATCAGTGATAGAATACTATCCATATGGTACTTTTTTGCCGCCATCACGAGCATCATCGTCTACTGGATAATTTTGGATTACAACAAGCGGATTCAAGAAACGACTTATTCTTCAGAGTAAACACGCTTAACGCGTTGCGATACACTGGTCATAATCTCATACGGAATGGTGTTTGTTATTTTGGCGATATCCACTATGCTCGGTGATTTGCCAAAAACGATGACTTCGTCGCCTTCATTACAACTAATGTCGGTCACGTCGCACATGGTCATGTCCATGCAAATATTGCCTACAATGCGCGCTTCTTCATTGTTAATATTGAACCAACCTTTCCCCCTGCTCAGTAATCGATTTAATCCGTCTGCATAGCCTATAGCTACTACAGCAATCTGACGGTCGTAGTCAACAGAATCCAAATTTCCATACCCAATGCCTTGACCTGCTTTTACCGTTCTTATTTGTGAAACGAAGGATTTTAGCGTGCTCACAGGTACGATGCGCTTCTGAGCCGATTGAGATGGATGGAACCCGTATAAACCCACTCCGAGTCTTATCATGTCCATCTGTCCTTCTTTTAGTCGAATAGCTCCTGCTGAATTAGAAATGTGTTTTAATGGATTATAGCCCAAGCCGGATTTAAACGCAACGTGAAATGCGTTCAAACTAGCAATCTGGCTAATGCTAAGGATGTCGTGTTGAGGGTCTTCGGAAGCGGCAAAATGGCTAAAAATAGATTGAATGCGGATGCTTGGTTCGTTCTTGAGTACTCGGATTACCTCTTCGATTTCGTCTAAATCAAATCCAAGACGATTCATGCCAGTATTCACTTCGATATGAGCCTTTGCTGTTTCAATGGCCTTACGTTTAACCGCTTTTACATACATTTTTAAACTCCTGAAGTTGTAGAGTTCAGGTTCTAAGGCATAGTCAAGCATCGCGTCGTATGAATCTTCATCGGAATTCATAACCATTATCGGGAGCTTTATTCCTTTTTTACGCAAAGCGATTCCCTCATCTGCATAGGCCACACCGAGATAATCAATGTTGTTGAATTGGAGGAAATGAGCAATTTCGTCTCCGCCGCTCCCGTATGAAAATGCTTTAACCATCACCATAATCTTGGTAGATGCGTCCACCAACGACTTAAAATAGTTCAAGTTTTGTTGAAGGGCATTTAAGTCAATTTCAAGAACGGTATTGTGCACTTTTAACTGAAGGAGTCGTTCAATTTTTTCGAACTCAAAGGATCTACCCCCTTTAAGCAAAATAGCTTCGTTCGCGAAATCGGTTGTGTCAATATGGTCTAAGAAGTCTTGGGTAGAAGTGTAAAATGACTGCGATGGCAAATCAAACAGAAACTGGTGTTCAGTTATTCTTGGACCAATGCCTATTAGTTTTGAATACTGGTGTTTCTTTAAAAAGTTGTGGACGTTGGTGTATAAATCTCTGTCTGAAAGGCTAGACTGTTCTACGTCGGAGAGTATTATCGTTTTACTCAGTTGTGAATGACGTTGTGCAGCCCAATCTAAGGCGATTTCAATTGATGTAAGGTCTGAATTGTAAAAGTCTGAGATTAACTGGCAATCCTGAATGCCCGCCTTTTGATTTAAGCGCATCTCTATCGGGTGGAGGTTGGCCAATTCCGATATTACCGTTGATTGATCGGCATCTAAAAACAAGGACAACACCCATGCATGCATCGCATTTTCAAACGAAGCGTCATCTTCAAAAGGGATTGTTGCAACATGTTTTTTATTCCCAATCAATACTTTGACTTTGGTACTATTTTCTAAAGAGATTCGGTCTATAACCTTTACGTTTGATCTTATGGAATCAGACCAGGTAAAAGGCGTGATTTTATTTTCTTCAACAAACCTGTCAATGATGTCCGTAAGTAAATTCTGTTCTCTGCGGTATATCAAAGTTTTGACATTGCGGAATAAGTGTAGTTTTTCGTAAATTTTTTCCGTTTCGTTAACAAAACCGGCCGAGTGTGCATCCCCAATATTGGTAAATATGCCTATCGTTGGGTCTATGATTTCTGCCAGTACCGACATTTCTCCTTTTTGAGATATCCCGGATTCAAATATGCCAAGTTGATTTAGTGGATTCAAGGGGAGGACAGAAAGTGGCACACCTACTTGGCTGTTATAGCTTTTCGGGTTTCTAGAAATGTTGTAGGTTTTGTAAAGCAATTGATAGCACCATTCTTTGACAATGGTTTTTCCGTTCGAACCGGTTATACCGACAATTGGAAAGTCAATTGTATGCCTGTGAAATTTGGCAATTTGTTGAAGCGCTTTGAGTACATGTGGAACGATAATATAGTTCCCAGAATCTGCATACAATCTAGGCTGATTATCTACCAAAAAATTTGAAAACCCAGCTTCAATTAGGGCCTCGATATAGTCATGTCCGTCGTGTTGCTCGCCAGTAATGGCACAAAACAGCGCACCTAGTGGGTTAGACTTCTTTCGACTATCAATGAATATGTCTTCAATGATGACACGCGGGTCGCCTATAACTTTCCCGTTAACAATTTCTGCTATTTTCGCAAGGCTGTATTGCACTAGGCAAAAATAACGAAGCTTGGGAGAGAAACAGCAATACCCGTTAATTGTAAATTCAGGCATATAGGTCAATAATGTTTGACTCAGACCACAACATAAACCGCCCTAAAAAGGACTATAATCAGGCTTGGATAGCAATCCAAAAGTTTTGTGCGTACCAAGAACGTTGTCATAAAGAAGTGCGCTCTAGATTATATGAATATGGTTTAGGAACAGAAGATGTCGAAGAGCTTATCTGTAAGCTTATAGAGGACAACTACATCAACGAGGAGCGTTTTGCTATAGCCTATGCACGAGGCAAGTTTAGGGTTAAAAAATGGGGTCGACTTAAAATTGTTTCCGAACTCAAGTTTCGACAGATCAGTCCGTTTTGTATTAAGAAGGGTTTGAAGGAGATAGATGACCAACTGTATGCAGAAACCTTACGTGATCTTGTTGTGAAAAAGGACCATGAATACAGGTCTACCACCAATCGATTTGCACGAAACAAGAAGATTGCGAATTATTGCTTTAACAAAGGGTACGAGTCGGAGCTAATCTGGCAAGAAATACAGAATCTAGGGAAATAAAAAAAGGGCTCAAGGCCCTTTCTCTATAAAATTTTTGGTATATAATCTAACGCTTATGGCGTGTTGTGTATTTACGTTTAGTCAGTTTTTGCGTAAAGAATACAGAAACCTGAATAGCACTATTATTTGCTGAATAACCAGCTCTTTTGTCAAAGTTCGAGAAGCCCATTAAGTAACGTGCATCTAAACCAAGTCTTTTCATATCGTCCTCATCCATTTTGAAAGACATACCTAGTCCAGCCATAATGCCAAAATCGATAGCATTGTAATCTGTTGATGGGATGTCAGCATTAACAGCAGGAGTCACTTCAGTTGGAGTGGTTGTCTTTGTCCCTTGAGTTGCAGATAAAGCGTATCCAAAAAATCCACCACCATATAAATGAAACGAGGCTGATGATTTTTTCACTCTATAAGGAACGAGGTTGTCAGGCATGATTGGTTTTTCAAAGTTGATGTATACCGGAACCTGAACATACATGGAGTTCGTTGTTGTTTCCGTAGTTACGTCATTGACAATTAGCTTTTGCTTGTTACCCATTGTAGATACGGTCGCATCCATCTGAACAGACAACTTTTTCATAAACTGATATTTAGAAGTCAAACCACCGTGGAAACCCATTATTGAGATGTTGTCTACTCCAGATGTGTTATGTGACATGTTTGACATGTTTAATCCAGCTCTAGGCCCAAGATAAAACTGAGCAGAAGCAGTGCCAATGCTAAGCGCTATAACACTTACCAAAGCGATTATTTTATTCATTTTGTTCATAATTTTTGAGATAGTTCGAACTGTTGCAAATATATACTAACAAACGTATCGAACGAAAATTTGGTATGAATTAACATGTAATTGGTCAATGATTTGGTTTAACTAAGCAACCAGTGGGTTAATTTTGTCATCTTAAGAAGGTCATTCACAGTTCAACTAATGAAATTAAGAGCAGAAAACTTAGTCAAGCAGTATAAACGGAGAAAGGTGGTTAATCAAGTTAGTCTCGAAGTTAACCAAGGTGAAATTGTCGGATTGCTTGGGCCAAACGGTGCTGGTAAAACAACCACGTTTTATATGGTTGTTGGGCTTATCAAGGCTGATGAAGGCAAGGTGTTTTTAGACAATCAAGAAATTACCAACCAGGCCATGTATCAACGTGCACGAAAAGGCGTTGGTTATTTGCCTCAAGAAGCTTCTGTTTTTAGAAATCTTACAGTAGAGGATAATATCAAAGCCGTGCTGGAGTTAACGACAATGTCAAAACAGGAACAAGTAGAACAACTGGAATCTTTAATCAATGAATTTAGCTTGAACAAGGTTCGGAAGAATATGGGAAATGTGCTGTCTGGTGGAGAACGTCGTAGAACGGAAATTGCTAGAGCCTTAGCCGTAAGCCCTAATTTTATTTTGTTGGATGAGCCTTTTGCAGGCGTTGATCCAATTGCTGTAGAAGACATACAAGAGATTATCAGAAAATTGACAAAAAAGAACATTGGGGTTTTGATTACCGACCATAATGTACATGAGACGTTAAATATTACGGATCGGGCTTATTTGCTTTTTGAAGGTGAAATATTGATGGCTGGAACTGCACAAGAACTGGCTGACGACGAAAGGGTACGGTCCGTATACCTGGGTAAAAACTTCGAACTTAGATGATACGTAAAACGATATTTACTTTATGTCTCCTAATTATTGGAGGTAGTTTTATTTCTGTCGGGAAAAGCAAGAATAATGGGTTTTACGGCTACAAAGGTGCGGGCAAAATCATTTCGAAGTTGCAACGCACAATCCTTGAAGAGGACGCAGATTTTATTTATGGGTTTCAATCTTATAACCAAAATCAAATAACCGGGTCAGCCTGTTTTTATAACCAACCAAGCAATACACTGCACTATGTATTGACGAATGAAAACGGACACACACTTCATTTTCTTATACCTATTTTAAACCTAGATCACGTAAATAGTGTCGCAGACCAGGATGCAGATAAATCGTTTATAGAGTTGGTATATTCTGATCAGCTGGGCATGAAGGTTAAAGAGCATAATGCTAAGAGTAGGATAATTTTTAGCTTACAATTTACTTCATTTCAACTGCCAGTGGGTAAGTCAATAGATCCTAACGATTTGTTAAAGCTATTCAATTCCCTCATTAAGAAAGCCAATAAATATCAAGGCGGCTAATGGTCAGATTCGGCGTCATATTGACCGTTGTACTGCTCACATCGTGTGGAACTAAGATAGATATTCCCGTTACAACTGAAGGCGCTAAACTGGATATTTCAGGTCAAAAAGTAGCCTTAATGTGGTTAGCACCTGATTGCCCTTTGTGTCAATTATACAGCACTAGTTTCTGTGAACTTGCTGCTTCTTCAACAAAGGATATATCCTTTTATGGCGTTCTTCCTGGCAATCATTATGGTGAAGAGGAGATACGTCATTTTAAAGATTCTTTTGCTTTTAACTTAGATATTATTGCAGACAAAGATTACGGGCTGTCTAAAAAGCTTTCCGCGACAATAACACCCGAATTTTTTCTATTGGATTCTGGTTATCAAGTGCTTTATTCTGGGAAATTTGACGATTGGGCAACAGACCTAAGTCAAAAGAAATTGAAGCCCTCTGCACATTATTTTAAGGACGCGATCCAGGCGTTTTCCAATGGTACTAAGATTGAAATCGACCATGTCGACCCAGTTGGGTGCACAATTGAATATGATTAAGTCTTATCCAGTGTAATTTTTAAGTTTGTACCATGGCGAACAAAGTCAGCAAAAAAAAACTTCTTGTCTTAATCATCTTATCGTTTGGCTTAACGATGTTGGTGTATAACCCGATAAAGAAAGCTTTAGTAGCACCCAAGAAGTCAAAAACAACCGCAGTGCCAACTCAGGTATTTTACGCGAATCACATCGCTACAATTTTGAATGATCACTGCATCACCTGTCATAGGTCAAATGGGAGCGCTCCATTTACATTAGACGCATACAACAAAGTATTTCGAAAAAAGACCACCATGAGAAAGGTGATTGAAAAAGGAATAATGCCGCCGTGGCCAGCCGACCCGACTTACAGTCACTTTATTGGTGAAAATATTCTTACAGACGTTGAAAAGAAAACGATTTACCGGTGGATTGAACAAGGAGCCCGCTTTGGTGATAGTTCAAAACTACCTGAGGTGCCCAATTATAGCGCGGTATCAAATTTGGGTACACCTGATGTAACAGTATCAATGGATTCCATCTTGGTTCCAGGGAACAACTTGGATAAGTTTTTTGTGGTTAAATCCCCATTCGAAATACCTCAAGATACATTTATACGCGCAATTGAGTTTGTTCCAGGACCAAATCAAATGGTACATCATTTAAATGCAGACTTGATTTTATTTGACGACAATAAAAAGGCAAATGTTTTTGACGGCATTCGTGTGGTTGATGAAGAAATTCATCCTGAAGAATATGAACTGGCCTATAAAGCTTTGAAAACACATCACGATGATGGGTCTGTGCCTTTCTTTTATCACAGCGCAGTAAACTATCTACCTGGAGTTGTAGGCACTATTTATCCGGAAGGTATCGGTGGATATCGCGTCAATAAAAAAGGCGCATTCTTTGCAAGAGACATTCATTACGCGCCCATTCAAAAAGACCAATGGGATCACAGTCATTATAACATATTCTATAGTAAAACCGCGCCAACTAGGTTGACTCAAGAAATGATGCTTGGAACCAATGGGTTAAGTCCCATTCGTCCTCAGTTGGTTATCCCCGCAGATTCGATTAAAACTTTCTCTACCCGGTATAGAATTCACGCAGACATGTCGGTTCTGACAATCAACCCGCACATGCACTTGTTGGGTAAGTCTCTAAAAGCGTTTGCTGTTACTAAAACAAACGACACCATTCCGCTAATCAGAATCAATAGCTGGGATTTTAGGTGGCAGTATTTTTATACCTTTCCAAACATATTGAAACTACCTGAAGGTTCTGTGATTGTGGTTGAGGCTACGTTCGACAATACCGTTAACAACAAAAACAACCCCAATAATCCTCCAATTACTGTGTCTGAGCGTTACGACGGAGATGGCGCATTGATGCGCACAACAGATGAGATGTTTCAGTTTATCATTACGTATTTAGACTACAAAGAGGCTGACGAGCAAATATCGTTAGATCCAGGGCTGTGATAGAAATCGATTTATGGAAAACCTATACGTTAGGTCAATACCAACAAATGATTTTTGATATTTAAATTCAGCTACATCGCCAAACATAAAGTTGTAGGGTTCTATAATCTGTTGACCAGAATGACAAACTCTTAAGTCAATAAGGAACATGCGATGCGCATCTATTTTCGTACTAAACCCAATACTATATACGGCATTAAATTGAAGGTCTTGTTTTTGACGTGGGGCTGGGCCAAATGAAAAAGGGTCAAATGCAGTCCCAACCACCTGCCTAGGTTGTGTAATGCCATCTTGCGTTACGACAGCACTATGCCCCAGTTTGTTGGCGTTAATGTACATGTCTTGAATGTTTGCCCCTAGTCCAAACCTAATATCCCACTTCTTATTTAACTCAGTCTGGCGAACCAGGCCAACACCGGCTTCGAACCCTGCGGCATACCGTTCGAAATCCCACGAAACATCGTGGTCAAACCCATGAATATCTTTTGGCATTCTAGCACTGTATCTGAGCGGTACGCTAAACAAATTGCCGCTCGCTTGTAAAATCCATTGAACTTTGGAGCTGTCGATTCGATTCAAGCCAAAATCAAGTCCAAAACCCAGTCCAATGGAATGAGACTGTTGTCCATTAAATTTTAACTCCTGAATATTAGCTGAGCATTCCGGTTTTTCAAATATTTTTTGTGTAATCGATGCCCTGGCGTGAACGGGCAATCGATTTTGCCCAAAGCTGTTTTGCGCAAATAATGACAATAGGCTTAAAACGGTGAGACAAATTAGTTTGGTTTGCATTAGGCGATCAATAAATTACAACCACGTTGTTCACTGTAGTCGTAACGTCCAAGTACTTCAAAGCTATCATCTTTGTGCATTTTCCCAACATCTGAAGTTGCAATAAAACTGCAAGTTTCAATGTTGGCCAAATCGATGACACGAATCAAACCTGTTTTGCTAAGCTTGGCTTGTGTGAATGGATCATCCAATTGGCTTAAGGATACATGCATCCAAGGTGGTGCGACAAAACTGTTCTTATTGGTTAAGTATGCTTGAGAGAACAACTCGGTCATACCGTATTCTGAATGAATCTTGGCACCAGGGAATGCGCTTCCAATTTTATAATGCAGTTCCGCACGTGTAACTTCTTTTTGCCTTCCTTTCATGCCGCCAGTTTCGAGGATGGTCAAGTGATTGAAAGACTCTTTAAAGGAGAGGGTGAGATCTATTAAGGCAAAGCTCACGCCAATAAGCAGTGTTTTCTTGCCTTGCGACTCGTTGTATTTTAAGCGGCTGTCTAAAGAGTCATCTTCATCTAAATAGTAGCCACTGTTTTCATTTTCCGAAAGCTTAATCAATTGGTCGACCATGGCAATCAGAGAGGAATGCTCGTTTTCTAGATAATTTGGCAACAATGCCATTATGCACCAATCGTTTATACTACCATAAACCCGTTCAAAACCAGAAGTGAAAGAGTGGTAGTACCAGGCAGGGTCATTGATGTAGTGTTTGCTAGTGTTGAGCCCAGTTGTGGAGCTACTTTCGAAATATTCAGTGCTTTCAGTAACCCAGTTGCCAGAGATAACTTGATGTTTTTTGAAAAGCTCTATAGGTAAAAATGGAATGTTACTGTAATGCGTTATTTCCTCAGGGTTGCCTGTAAGATGGTCAAGAAACTTTCGATAAACAGCATTTTCTTGCGCTTGATAACGAAATATTTCAAGCGCAATTTCGTTAAAATTGTGTTTATTTACATTAAATACATCGCTATACGACACTGGCAGATTCATGCATCGCAAAATTAGCAAATCAGTTTACAAGCTTTCGGCATTTTTTATAATAACCATGTTATTTGCATGCGGAAACCGGGATGATACAAATTATGCTCCTGTAATAGGTCTAGAAGGCATCGAGATAATCGAAAGAAATGATGGTTTTGACTCCTTATTACTCATTCATTTTTGGTATGAGGATAAAGACGGTGACTTGGGTTTGTCTGACGCAGACACTACAGACAAATTCAGAGGCTTCAATAACCTGCACATAAACTTTCGTGAAAAGGTAAATGGGGTTTACAAGGAGTTAATGATTAAAAACACCACAATACCCACCGATTTTGATCAAAGAATACCAAACCTAACGCCTACCGGCAAAAACAAAGAAATTAGTGGGTCTATATCCGTGTCATTTGCGGTTGATCCTAACGAAATTCATGCAGATACGGTTGAGTTTGATTTGAAAATAATCGACAGATCTTTTAATGAAAGTAACATTATCGGACTATCTGACGTTTCATTAGAACAACAATAATGATCATAAATCTATACAGTTCCACTGGTCAAATTCCACTGAATCAGCATGCAAAAATTGGTTATGTTTGCGGGTCTTTTAAGGAATTCAGCAGTTTCCACCGGTTTTGGAACAGCATTTGAATTAATTGGATTAAAGGAAAAACATGAGAACAATTAGTAAACTTAAAAACCCCGTTCGTATTCTCGCATTTTTGGGACTTTGTTTATTTGCATATACAAATACTCAGGCGCAGCGATTTGCTTATGTGGACACGGAATATATACTATCTCAATTGCCGGATTATAAGTCGGCACAGAAGAAACTTGACGAAGCATCTGAAATATGGCAAAAGGAAATTGATGCTAAATATTCAGAGATAGACAAGTTGTATAAAAACTACAAAGCTGAAGAGGTTTTGTTAAACGGAGAACAGAAAAAGCAACGACAAGAAGAAATAATCGCAAAAGAAAAAGAGGCGAAAAAGTTTCAGCAGGAAAAATTTGGTTATGAAGGCGAATTGTTCAAGAAAAGAGAGCAGCTGATAAAACCGATTCAGGATCGCGTGTTTGATGCGATACAAACCATTGCAAAGCGAGAAGATTTGGATTTTATTTTTGACAAAAGTGGAGATATGATTATGCTCTTTTCAAACGCCCGTTTCGATAAAAGTGGCGAAGTGTTAGAAGAGCTTGGTATTACGCCTTTAGATGAAAAGGATAAAAAGGACGACGGTAATCCTCCAGATGAGAACTTACCTCCTCAAGATTAATTTCAATAAACACAGATATAACAGTTAACAATTTATAATGAACATCAGAAAACTATTTTTGGCTGGATTGGCCATAGTCAGTCTTACGCTTTCTGCTAATGCACAAGGCAAACAAATGAAAATCGCACATATCAACTCAGCAGAGTTGATGAGTGGTTTACCAGAGGTCGATACCATAAACTTGAAGTTGGAAAACTTGCAAAAGGAATATCAACGCATGCTGGACGCAATTAAAACGGAGTTGGCTCAGAAGGAAACCTTTTGGGAGGCAAACCCTACTGAAGATCCAGATATTCTTTTGTTAAGACAAAAGGAATACGAAGAGTTGGTTAAACGATACCAGACAACTGAACAAGAAGCACGTCAAGGAATTTCCAAAAAACAAGCATCGCTTTATGAACCTTTATTCGAGAGTCTGAAGAAGGTTATACAAGAAGTCGCAATTGAGTTAGGCTATACCTATGTTCTTGATAGCGGTGAAGGTGGAGGAATGATTTATAGCGACCCTTCGCATGACCTAATGGCTGCGGTCAAAGAAAGACTAAAAACGACTAAGCTGTAACATGTCTGGCGCAGTGGGTGTTTTTGATTCAGGTATAGGTGGCTTAACCGTTGCCTCTGCCATCAAAAAACACTTGCCAAACCATAAGCTTATTTATTTTGGCGATACTTTACATCTTCCTTATGGAGATAAGTCGTCGGAAAACATACAGAATTACATAAAGGCCATTTCGGCCTTTTTGTTTGAACACGAGTGCCAGCATCTTGTCGTTGCATGTAACAGCGCGTCTTCTGTGTTACCGTTAGTTGCAAGTTTGCCTTCATTTGGTTCGGTTACAAATGTGATTGACCCTGTAGTAGAATGCGTTATTCAAGACAAATCACTCAAACGTATTGGTGTAATTGGCACCAAACGTACCATCCAAAGTCAGGTGTATCAGCGACAACTCATTCAAGGAAATCCGTCACTGGAGGTTTTTGAGTTAGCGACACCACTGCTAGCACCGATGATTGAGGAAGGGTTTATTCACGATTCTATCGCAGAAAAGGTAATTCACGAGTATTTATCTGAACTGCCAGACATCGATGCACTTATTTTGGGGTGTACACACTATCCACTAATTCGACGAGAAATTGACACTTATTTCGGTGGAAAGGTCAAGTTGTTTGATGCCCCAAACGTTGTTGCTAATACCCTTAAAAAGTTGGTAGAAACCAAACAAGAAGGCGGTTCTCAAGATCATTTTTATGTATCTGATTATACAAGTTCTTTTGAAAAAACGGCGCAGCTGTTTTTTGGAGAATCCATTAAATTAGAAAAACGCATTCTTTTCAATTTCTAGCTCTTTGTATAGCATCACTTTAAGCAAAAAGTCAGTTCGCTGACTAATGTGAATCAATATTGTCTTGCACAATTCCAATAGTTCGGGATTCCTACCGTTCATGAATCAATAGACCACTGTGGTACACTTCTGCTGTGCGCACAGGTTTCTCTGAGGTAGTTTTGGTAAAACGATTATTTGATTATGCGGATATCTATTACCATTACTCTTCTTGTCACTTTATGTTTATCAGCTCTGGGTCAACGTGCCGAAATCCGAGGATCGGTCTTGTCAAAAGATTCTTTAAAGCCAATTAAGAACCTCGACGTCGTCCTTTTCGAAGACAGTAAAATCAAATATGGACATACCACTGATTCCAATGGTGTGTTTGAAATATCCAACGTCTATCCTGGGAAATACGAGTTGTTCATCTTTTTGTTCGATGATGTCGTTTACAAGACTAAAATCGACGTCAGCGCTGGAGAGACATTAACGCTATACGAATTAAAAATTGGAACAAAAGCCATGTCTAATGTCATTGAAGAAACCGTTGTTCGCAAACCGCGTGGGTCAGAGGACATTACCAAAATTGTACTGGGCGAAGGTGATCCTTTTGGGCCTGAACGCGGCGCGATTGGGAAAACGCAAATAAATGTAAAGACCAGAAATGGAACATTAGAAGTTGGTTTAGGCAGGCCAGGAGGAACGGTGAGTTTTATTAATTCAAATATTGGAATGATTGGACCAGCACCACGCACGTTCGCTGGACTTTCAGGAGTAGAGGTGATTGACAAAGGAGTGCCAGCCAGATATGGGAATTTTACGGGAGGAGGGGTGAGATATCAAGTTAAAGAGATTGGTATAACGCCTGAAAACTATTATCAAGTTCAATCCACTTCTCCGTTTGATGGATATCATCACAACCTAGGTGTGATGTATTTTTCTAGAGCCTTGTTGACAAGATCACACTTTGTAAATGATCAAGAACTTAAGGCAATGAAATTGGGCATTTCGCTTCAAGCCAATTACAAGTTTCAAGCAGATCCTAACCCCAACAATGTTAGACCATATGTTTTGACAGATGCGTCTTCGGCAGTTATTGAAGCAGAGCCATTGGTATCTAGCGAGTTAATTGGTGGGTATGTGCCATCTGCTACTTTTCTGGAAAACTCAGATTTAACTCAGGTTTCTGCGCGACCCAATGCAAGACGTCATGATTTTGGGGGGCGTATGAAAATCAGTTATGCACCAAACGACCGATTCAAAATGGATTTGGTTAATAGTTTCGATTATACAAACCGTCGATTAAGCCAATCGAACTATGTGCCGATGAATAGCAGCGAAAACCCCCTTCAAGAATACCGTTTTATTAATTCTCAACTCAAGTTAAGTCATAAGGTAATTGAGCCATACAACGGGAAAGGTGAATCGCAAAGGGATAGTCAACTGTTATCAAAGCTATCGTACGAGATTGATTTAAATTATCAGCAATCAAACTCAGAAGTTTCTAGTTACCGACATAAAGATAACTTTTTTAACTATGGTCATGTAGGAGCGTTTCACACAGTGAGAGTGCCGACCTACGATTATGTTGAGGAAGGCCAAACCAAATTTGTTGACGAAAATGGGGATGAACGCCTATTGAAAAATTACATGGAATTAACCGGTTATAGAGATTCTCTTGTTGGTTTTCAACCCGGCGCATCAAATCCATCATTAGGCGAGTATACTTCGTTTTTTTATGATAAACTTGGTTCTAATGGCTCGTTCCAAGACCTTATTTCAATCGGAGGATTAAGCAATGGACAGAATATTCCATTATTATATTCATTATACGCTAACCCGGGCACGGTGTACGGGAATTATTCAAAGTCATTTCAAAAAAGGTTTAGTGCCTCAGCAACTACCTATTTGAGTTTGCATCCGCACAAGAATCATAGAATTCGTCACGATATTGAATTTGGGATGAATTTCCAACAAGATATTAGCGGGAGTTACAACTTAAATGCAAGTCAACTATGGCAACTCATGCCATTGCTGGCGAATAGTCATCTTCAAAATGTTGACCGGGCTAATCCTATTTTTAAAACAGATTATAAAGGTAGGTTCACAGACACTATAACCTATCCGACATTTGTAGACGCAGAGAGTCAAAAGACGTTTGATAAGAATTTACGTGACCATTTGGTTTCTTCAAACTATGTTGATGCCAATGGCAACGCGGTTACTGAAAATTCTTTTATCGACATAAATGCGATTGAACCACATGTGTTTCAAATTTCAATGTTTTCAGCTGATGAATTGCTCAATAACGGAAACCCTTATGTTTCTTATGCTGGCTACGACCATACCGGCAAACGAACCAACAAACGATATGGTTTGCAGCGGTTCTTAACAGACAAAGAAAATAGACCAATCGATGCGTTTGCGCCTATAAATGCGGCAGCCTGGCTGCAAGACAAACTGGTACTAAAATCATTAATTATCAGAGCAGGTATTCGTTTCGAACGTTACGATGGGAATCAATATGTACTTAAAGACCCGTATTCGGTTTACCCAATCAAACAGGTAAGTGAGGTTGAAGCGATTAATGGGATTGTAATCGACCACCCAGAAAGCGTTAAAGACGATTATGTGGTTTACGTAGATGACGCTAAAAACCCAAACAAAATTATTGGGTACAGAGATGGGAGTAATTGGTACGATCAATCTGGGAATCCAATCAGTGATCCGAATTTTCTTGCCAACCAATCTTCGTCAGGTCGAATTCAGCCAATGCTTGTAGATCCAGAAAACCAAGAACTTACGATTAACTCTTTTAAAAAGTTTGAGGCTCAGAATATTTTCTTACCAAGACTGTCCGTTTCTTTTCCGTTAAACACGTCTAGCTTGTTTTTTATGAGTTATGATAAGCTTGCTCAAAATCCATCAGCTGGCCAAACGTATCTTCCTTATACCTCGTATTATTATTTACAAAGTAATTTGAACGGTGTCTTACCTAATCCTGAATTAAAAGCCAGAGTGAAAACAGAATACAACATTGGATTTAGTCAGGCAATAGGGTTAAAGGCTGGAATTAAGGTATCTGCAGCGTATGCCAATATTGCGAACGATGTCAATCAAATAAGAATCGAACAAGCCTACCCGTATTCATATACTTCTTACGGCAATGTCGATTTTTCAACGATTAAACGGTACATGGCAGAATACGATTATGTTGGTCGCCATTTGTCTATACAAGCAAGTTACGCGTTGCAATTTGCCGACGGTACAGGTTCAAATGCGAATTCGGCTGCAACACTGATACAAAGCGGGCAACCAAATTTGAGAAGCTTGTTTCCATTGGTGTACGATAACAGACATACGTTTAAATCTGGCGTTAGTTTTAGATTTGGTGGAGATTCAACAGTCCGTAATCGACTTAAATACAAGGGGCCTCAAATCGGGAAATACAAGCTATGTAAAGATGTTGTATTAAGTGCTTCAATGCAATCGATATCTGGAACACCATATACCGCTGTACAACGCGCAATTTCGGAAGCTCAAGCCGCTAACGGTGTGGTGCAGCGAAGTCAAACAAAGGGCAATCCATTTGGAAGTAGAATGCCTTGGACGCATAATGTGGATCTCAATATTCAGCGCGACTTCAATTGGGCTGGCAAAACAGTTTCTATCTATATGCTCGTAAACAACATTTTAAACACGAAGTTGATTGCAAATGTTTACAGTTACACAGGTCAACCTGATGACGATGGATACCTTAATTCACCACATGGAATACAGGCAACTCAAAATCAAATTGATGCGGAAACCTTTGCAATGCTGTACAAACTAAGAATGGATAACCCTGGAAATTTTGGAACACCACGTATGGTTAACATTGGGGCTAAGTTGAATTTTTGACAAATTCCGTTTCTCAATTTGTATTGGACGGTGGTAAAAACGCCATTTTTGCAACCATTATTAAAGTTTAGATTTGAATCAACGTGAAGTTTAAGTTAAATATCTTAATTGTAGATGACGTTCATAACGAACTCATGAGACGCTTAGAACAAATGGGCATCGATTATACATATAAGCCTGAAATTACAGCAGAGGAAATTTCTGAAACGTTAGTAGCGTATAATGGAATCGTTGTTAGAAGTAAGCTAAACGTAACAGCTGACTTTTTGAAGAAGCAACCTCAATTAAAATTTATTGCAAGAGCCGGTTCTGGTATGGACAATATTGACCTTGACGAAGCAGAAAAACGCCATATTGTTTGCGTTAATGCGGGCGAAGCAAATGCCGACGCGGTTGGCGAACATGGGCTGGGTTTGTTGCTGTCGCTAAAGCACAACATAGTGAAAAGTAATCGTGAACTAGTCCAAAATACGTGGGATCGAGAAGGAAATAGAGGCCAAGAAATTGGAAATAAAACCATTGGAATAATTGGGTTCGGAAATACCGGAAGTGCATTTGCACGCAAACTGCAAGGATTTGGGTGCCGTGTCATTGCCTACGATAAATATAAAAACGGCTTTTCAAATCAATACATAGAGGAAGTGTCTTTGTCGTATTTGGAATCAGAAGCCGATATTATTTCTTTTCATATTCCATTGACTTCAGAAACATCACAATGGATCAGATCAGCTTGGATATCTCGTTTAAGAAATCAAGTGACATTGATGAATCTTTCTCGAGGTGGAATTATGAAAATGACTGATGTCATTCAAGGATTGAAAAGTGGAAGAATATCGGGTTTTGCAACTGATGTTTTGGAGAATGAAAGATTGAAGTCATTTAATGACGAAGAACGTCAGGCTTTTGAGTGGTTAAATGACCAAGACAATGTGATTCTGACTCCACATGTGGCTGGCTGGTCTGAGGAGTCCTATGTAAAGATATCGGTGGTTTTAGCGGATAAAATTGAGTCTCACTTAAAAGGTGAGAAAATCAAGACTGAAACCAGTAATTATAATAGGCAAATTGTCGGATAAATTGTTTTTTTTGCAGTTTAATAGAAAGTTAAGTAGCTTTCGCCGATTATAGTAAAAGTATAAAAGAATAAACAAATTCAATATGAGTAAATATCTCTACCTAACAGTTATCCTAGTTGTCTCCAGTGTGTATGCTTTTGGACAAGCAAACTTTGGGGAAATTAGAGGTAAAATCATAGACGGCAAGACTAAAAAAGCACTTGATTATGCTGAGATTGTTGTGAAGAAAGACGGTATCGCTAAAGGTGGTGGTCTTTCGGATGATCTTGGTAATTATACTGTCAAGCCTCTTGAGCCAGGAGAATATGTAGTTGAAGTGACTTATGTCGGTTACAACACACGTCAATACTCGGGAGTTGTTGTTACCGGTAACAACATCTCTTACGTAAACGTTGAACTGTCTCCATCTAAAGGAGGTGAGAAGTTAAAAACGGTTACCGTAACGAGATATAAAACAAACCTTATTGAGCCAGATAAAAACCAAAAGTCGTTTAGTGACAAAGACCTAGTGAAGATGGCTGTTCGAAGTGCAGGGGCATTAGCCGCAACTTCTTCAGCAGCAAATACTACCGCTAGTGGTGGAGTAAGTTTCCTTGGTCAACGTACGGATGCTACAAGAGTTTTTATTGACGGTGTTCCAGTAATTGGAGACGCGGGTATCCCACAGGGTGCTCAAAGTCAGGTAGATATTATTCAGTCAGGAGTGCCTGCACAATATGGAGATTTTACGGGTGGAGCGATTAACTATACGACCAAAGGTCCTTCTCGTTATGTACGAAAGTCTTTTGAGGTGATTAGTTCTTCTCTATTTGACCCATATCACTATAACTATGCACAAGGATTCATGTCTGGTCCGCTTTGGATTAAAAACAAAGGTGGCGGAGACAAAGAATATGTTGCATTAGGATTTCAACTTTCAGGTGACCTAAACTATACACAAGATCCATCTCCATTATACGGAGGCGTATATGTTGTTAAGGATGATGTTCTTGATGAATTAGAGCAGAATCCATTAGCTCCTAACCCACAGGGTAGTGGTTTTGTGCCAGCCTCATCGTTTTTAACTAACGACGATATTGTTTTAGAGAAAGCACGACGAAATGTGGACTACTTAAGAGGGTCTTTACAGGCTAAATTGGAATACCAGCCGAACAAACACTCGACAGTAACTTTATTTGGATCAGGTAGTTACAGAAACTCAAATTCATACAGTAGAGCTCATTATCTATTAAACTATAAAAACAATGCAGAGTCTGTAAATCAAACCTACAGAACGTACTTGAAATTTACGCAACGTTTGAGAAATGCGAATGCAGACGATAAAGACAAAGACGCTTCTAAGTCTTTAATTACAGACGCTTTTTATACCGTTAGATTAGATTACCAGACATCAATCGGGTCTTCAAAAAGCGCCCTACACGGTGACAATATTTTTGATTATGGATATGTTGGAAAGTTTGACCATTACAGAGCTCCGGTATATCGCTATAATCAAAACGAAAAGAAGTTCATTGATCAAAACGGTGACACAGTTGCACGAAGAGGATATTTTGAACTAGCAGGTTACCAAGATACATTGTTGACTTTCGAAGCTTCAGACAAAAATGTTGAAAGAGCTAGATACACAACAAACTTCTTTAATAATGCTGAAGACTTAGACAGAACGATTTTTGCAGACGGTCAAGTTTTTGAAGGTCTTGGAGTCTTAAATGGCCGGTCACTTCAAAACACATATTCTTTGTTCCTGAACCCAGGGACAAATGCAGCGGGATATTCAAAAAGCCAAGCGGAAAGAATCAGTGCTTACGCTATGGGTGAGGCAAGTTTAAATCTTAAGAATAAGCATGACTTGCAATTCGGTATGACGTATGAGCAAAACTTGTACAGTGGCTACTCTTTAAGTGCAAACAGTCTATGGTTATTAATGCCATTGTTGGCTAACTCACATATTTTGGAATTAGACAACTTTGAAACTGGTGATTACACAGTTGGCGGAATTCATAGTTATGACGAAACGGGTCGTTTCTTAGATACTATTACCTATAACACGTTTGTTGATTCTGACGCACAAAAATCTTTTGACAAAAACCTTCGTGCCAAACTAATGGCTGAGGGTCGAACTGATGTGCATGGTAATCTAATTACTGAAACTTCGTTTATTGATATCAATTCATTATCACCTGAGGATTTTTCAATTGATATGTTCAGTGCTGATGACTTATGGAACAATGGTAATAGCTATGTGTCTTATTACGGTTATGACCACTTGGGTAACCGCGATAGAAACCGACCTAGTTTGGCGGAGTTTTTATATGATGAAGACAATAGAAGAGTTGGATCATTTGCACCTATATACAGTGCAGCGTGGTTACAAGATAAGTTCGCGTTTAAAGATCTAATTTTCAGATTAGGTGTTCGTATTGAGAGATATGACGCAAACCAGTTTGTGCTTGCTGATCCATATTCACTTTACCCTGTTAAAACGGCAGGCGAAGTGTCAAGTATTCAAGGCCGTGACATTGCTCATCCAAGTAGTATTGGTGATGATTATGCGGTATATGTAAACAACTCAGAATCTCCATCAGAAATATTAGGTTACCGGAAAGACAATACATGGTTTGACGCAGACGGTGTTGAAATTTCTACTCCTGATGTTATTGCAAACGAAACTGGTGGACAGGTTCAGCCTTTCTTAGTTGATGGTCAAAACCAAGACATCGTTAAAGAGTCGTTTAAAGATTACGAACCACAAGTTAACGTGTTACCACGTGTTTGGTTCTCTTTCCCAATTAACTCTGAAGCGCAATTTTTTGCTAACTATGATGTGATGGCACAGCGTCCTACTAACGGGGCTACTTTTACGCCAATTAATCAGTATTATTTCTTGGAAGCATCACAGTCAAGAACGATTGCGAATTCAAATATGAAGCCAAGAATTCGTACGAATTACGAATTAGGGTTTAAGCAAAAATTGTCTGAAAATTCAGCGTTAAGCTTAATCGCTCAATATGCGGAAACTAGAAACGATTTTGGGTTGGTAAGATTGTACCAAGCATACCCTGTAACATACAATACGTATTCAAACATCGATTTCAGTACAACAAAGTCGTTTAGAGCTGAGTACGAATTAAGAGGCGAAGGGCGCGTTTCATTATCTGCTAACTACGCTTTATTGTTTGCTGATGGAACGGGAAGTAATATCAATTCTCAAAGTGCACTTATTGCAGCGAATCAACCTAACCTAAGATCGCTTTATCCTTTAGATGTTGATGTAAGACATAAAATTGTTGGAATTTTTGATTACCGTTTTAAAGGTAAAAATGATTACACCGGACCAGTTTGGTTTGGTAAAAAAGTTTTCACAAATGCTGGTGCAAACTTTATCATCTCTGGTAAGTCTGGTGCTCCATACTCGAAGCAAGGGATTGCTATTTCATCTGCACAATCTGATCTTGGTCGGGTACAAAGATCCTTTTTGGATGGCAACCCATTTGGTAGTCGATTACCATGGCAATTCAAGGTTGACATGAATGCTTCCAAAACATTTGCGATCAAGAAAAAGAACCAAAAGAAATTTAGACCAGATTCTAAACAATACACGGTATTCCTTTGGGTGCAAAACTTGTTGAACAACAGAATTATTGACCGTGTATATGGTTACACAGGTTTGCCTAATGATGATGGATACTTGAACTCACCACAAGGACAACAATACATCCAAGAACAAATCAACCAACAGTCGTTCATGGATCTATACAATATAAAAATGAATAACCCATCGAACTTTGCTATTCCTAGATTGGCAAGACTTGGATTTAGAATGACATTCTAGTAGAAATAGATAAGAGAAAAAGATATGAGAAATATAAGAAAGATAGGATTTGTTGCTGTTGTGTGTGCGACTGCTCTTTTCGCATCAGCGAAGGAAAATGTAAACGTACAAACACCAAAATCCGATGCTAGTAAAGCAGGATCGCAACAAATAAAAAATAAGTTAATGAAGTTTGCCTCTGACTGTGAACCAGCATCGGCGCAAGCAGATTTAGATATTAATAATGTACGTACCCGTATTCTTAACGGCGGTGATATGTGGTGGGATTTGAGCAATGCGCGATACGAAATTCCTAAACTTACCGACCTTAATGCGGTTAGAAAGAATTCCCTTTTTGCCGGAGCCATTTGGATAGGCGGTGAGGATGAAGGTGTACTTAAATTAGCAGCAATGACTTACCGTCAAGGTGGATCTGATTTTTGGCCTGGGCCACTTGATAAAGTGACGGGAACGACAAACAGTACGCGTTGTGAGGCCTATGACGAAATTTATAAGGTGTCTCGTGAAGAAATTGAGGACCACAGAGAAGCATGGGAAAATGGAACGTTAACTTCCTTAAGTGATGGTGTAAAGAATTGGCCTGGTAACGGTAGAGGAGCAAATGAACCAGACATGCTCGCACCATTTTTCGATCAAGATAGTAATGGTGTTTATGAACCGTTTAACGGAGACTACCCTGTACTTCAGACTGAATGTCGCGGCGTTCCTGTAGCACGCGAAAAAAACACACCAGCTGACCAACCAGACCAAATGCTTTGGTTCGTTTATAACGATAGAGGGAATATTCACTCTGAAACACAAGGTCAAGCGCAGGGATTGGAATTACAAACCACTGCTTTTGCTTATGCAACGAATGACGAAATTAATAACATGACCTTCTATACGACTCGAATTATCAATAGAGGTTCAAACTTGAGTAATACATATTTTGGTCAATGGGTGGATCCTGATTTAGGTAACTACTCTGATGATTATGTAGGTTGTGATGTAGGACTAAGCTTAGGGTTTTGTTATAACGGAGACGACAACGATGAAGGTATTCTAGGATATGGTTTGAATCCGCCATCAATTGGAGTTGATTTCTTTGAAGGACCTAAAAAGGATACAACAATCGACGGGGTTGATACCTTGTTCGAATTAGGAATGTCGAAGTTCGTTTACTACGATAATGATTTTACGAATTTTGGAAATCCACAAACACCAATACATTATTACAATTACTTAAGAGGTCTTTGGAAAAACGGTGACTGTTTAACAAGAGACGAAGCTAACGGAAGGACTGGAAGTGCTTGTACAGATTATATATTCCCAGGTAAATCTGATCCGAATGATGCAACTGATTGGTCTGAAACCACCTCTGGAAATACACCAGCAGATAGAAGATTTCTTCAAACCTCTGGACCTTTCACGCTTAAACAAGGTGCCGTTAACAAGATTACGGTTGGCGTTGTTTGGGCTAAAGCAAGTTCTGGTGGTGCAACCGGTTCACTTGACTTACTAAAAGCAAGTAGTAGAAAAGCACAAGAATTATTTGATAACTGTTTTGATATTCTTGACGGTCCTGATGCACCAATCGTTGAAGCACAAGAGTTGAGTAATGAGGTAGTCCTATTGTTTAACGATACCAAAAGAATTGAAGCCTACAAAGAAGTAACGATTAGTGACGGAAAACCTGTTACCTACGTTTTCCAAGGATACAGAGTTTATCAACTTAAAAATGCATCTGTTGGAACAGGTGATTTGGAAGATATTGACAAGGCAAGAGAAGTTTTTGCTTGTGATTTGGACGACAGTATCACAAGATTGGTTAACCAACCTTTTGATGAAGCGTTAGGTCAACCTTTACCTAAGTTAATGATCGATGGCAAAAACACGGGCTTAGTTCACTCTGTATCTATTACAGAAGATGTTTTTGCTACGGGTAGTAATAAAACACTTGTTAACCATAAGCCGTATTACTTTATGGTTGTGTCCTATGCGGCATTGCCTGGTCATAGAGAGTTAGAGTATCTAGCTGGTAGAAAGATTCAGGAGTTTAGTGTAATTCCACATAATCCAGAGCCTGAAGAAGGTGGTTTAAGGGTAAATGGTAATTATGGTGATGGGCCAAAACTTGTTCGACTTGAAGGACGTGGTAATGGTGGAATCGAACTAGAGTTGACCGAAGCGTCGATAGCGGAAATATTAGCTAACGGAAGAACACAATTCCCAGAATACAAGATTGGACAAGGACCGGTTAACATTAAGGTTGTAGATCCATTAAAAGTGCCTAAAGGAAACTTTGAGTTAATACTTAGAGAAGATGCAAGTGCGACGTCTCCAATTGGTAGATTGAGCGGTTTGGTTGCTGATGCTACGAATTGGATGTTAATCAATACGGAATCAAATGATACCATTTTCTCTGATTATACCATTGACTATGAAAATGAGCAGCTAATTACAGCAATAAGCACAGAAAACGAATTGAATGATTGGGGACTTTCTGTAACCATCACACAAGTTGTTGGTCCTGGTAATAGTGATGTTGATCAAAGCAATGGATTGATTGGCTGGAGTGTTGCTTGGGAAGACAATAGTAAGCAGTGGTTGACGGCAATACCTGATATCGATAATGGAGCATGGTTTAACTGGATACGTGCAGGTAGAGAAGGTTCTACAGTTGCTACTCCAGATTACTCTGAGCACGACTTTAGAGATGAAAATGGTGCTGCGATTGACAGATTTGAAGTGTACGAAAGAATATGGGACGGACGAATTGCGCCTTACCGATTGGCTTCGAAGAATATCCCATCTAACGCAAGTCCACAGCCAGCAAGAAATTATACGTTGGTGCAGGGTGTTGCATATCAAGGAACACAGCCTCCATCACACTGGTATAACCTTGACAACTTAAGCAGTATTGATTTGGTATTCACCAAAGACGAATCAAAATGGTCTCAGTGTCTTGTACTAGAACTTGGAGAAGAAGAAAACCTTAACCAAGGTGGTGCATTGAAATTTGAAGTGAGAAAACACAATTCTGTTAATAAAGATGGAAGCGAAAATGCTGCTGAACAAGGTAGAACTTGGTTCCCAGGTTATGCAATCAACGTGGAAACTGGAGAGCGTCTTAACATTGTTTTAGGTGAGGATTCTTACCAAGGACTTAATAATGGACGAGACTTAAAATGGAATCCAACAGATCAAGGTGGAAGCTATAGTTCTGGATATGCAGGATTTGGTGGAAGACATTACATCTATATTATGGATACGGATAGTAGCTACCTACAGTCGTTATATCCTTCAGGTCCAGCATACGATGGATGTAAAACATACATGGACAGAGTTGCAGGATTGACAGGAGATAATTATTTCCGTGAGTTAAACCAACAGGTATTGTATCATGCGATGTGGGTTATGCCATCTTACCTAGCCAATGGATATGAGATGGAAGTGAATGATAACGGTATGCCAGTTCCACCTACGGAAGTGACTTTCAAGTTGCGCGTTAAAAAGCCATACCAGTATTATGTAACTGCTGAAAATCAAAACAGAAACAACCCAAGATATTCATTCGACACTGAAGCGGTATTCGCGGAGAGAAGCGCTGAATTTGGTAAAGAGGCGATGGAAACAATCAGACTTGTTCCTAACCCATATTTCGCTTACTCCGAGTATGAGAATAACCCCGTAGAGAACAAGGTGAAAATTACAAACCTTCCTGAAACGTGTAAGATTTCAATTTATACGGTAGACGGCAGTCTAGTTCGTCGAATTGTTAAGGATGACAAGTCAACAGAAGTGACTTGGGACTTAAAGAATAATGCTAAAGTACCTATCGCCAGTGGTACTTACTTAATCCATGTAGATGGTGGTGAGTTGGGCGAAAAAGTCATCAAATGGATGGGTATAATGAGAGAGTTAGACTTAGACTCGTTCTAAGGATTGTAAACCAATATTGAAATAGATTAAAAGAAAATGATTAAGAAAATATATAGTGTAATCCTGATATCGAGTTTGTCTCTGGCTGCAATGGCTGGAAATCCAGATCGAATAGGACAATCTGGAGCAAGTCAATTGATGATTAACCCTTGGGCTATGTCAAGTGGTATGGGTTGGGCAGGTCAATCGAATGTTCGAGGCTTAGAAGCATCTTTCTTTAACATGGGCGGCTTAGCACATGCTAAACGTACTGAGTTAGGATTTTCTAACACAAATTGGTTAGTGGGTTCTGGAGTCCAAATAAACGCGTTTGGGTTTGCTCAGTCGTTAGGGGGAGAAGGTGTTTTAGCTTTAACCGTTATGACAATGGACCTCGGAGAAATTGAAGTTACTACGGTAGAGCAACCTGATGGTGGTTTGGGTACAATTAATCCTCAAAACACAAACATTGGTTTAGGTTATGCTAAGAAGTTCACAAAAACAATATCTGGTGGCGTACTTGTAAGAGTGCATTCTGAAGCTATACCGAATGCTAGTGTTCAAGGAATAGCGATAGACGCTGGTATTCAATACACGGAGTCAAGCGATAAGTCAGACAAGCTTAAAAAGGATGACATCAAGTTTGGAATTAGTATGAAAAATGTTGGGCCAGATGCTAGTTATAGTGGAGACGGTGTAACGTTTAAAGCGACGAATCCGAACAACGACGTACAGCAGTCATTCTTATTTAGAACGGCTGGTTTTGGTTTGCCTACATTAATCAACATTGGTGCATCTTATGATTTTAGACTTGATGCGACCAAAGAAACATACGACAAGCGGTTAACAGCGGCGCTGAACTTTACTTCTAATTCATACACACGGAATCAAGTGACAGCTGGGTTAGAGTTCGGGTATAAAGAAATATTTAAACTGAGAGGCGGTTTTGCCTACGAAGACGGTATTTTTAACGCTGATGAAAGAACGTCTGCCCTTACGGGATTAACAGGAGGTTTTTCAATTGATTTGCCTATGAGCAAAAACAACGACAACAAGTTTGCAGTTGATTATTCTTACCGAGCAAGTAACCCTTTTGGCGGTTCACATGGTATTGGTGTAAGAATATTGGTTGATTAATAACCAATGAAACAAGTGCAATACCAGCACTAAAAAAGAAATATATAACTTTGCGGAACATTGCATTGGCCTTTGCCATTGCAATGTTTCTTTTTTTAAACAGTACTAGAAACGAATATGTCACAGATAAATTATATGTCGCAAGAAGGGTTCGATAACCTAAAGAATCAAATCGAACGACTAAAGACCGTTGACCGTCCGAACATATCTAAACAGATTGGAGAGGCTAGAGATAAAGGTGATTTATCGGAGAACGCGGAATACGATGCGGCTAAGGAAGCGCAAGGGTTATTGGAACTTAAGATTTCCAAGCTCGAAGAAGCCTTAGGCAATTCGCGCGTTATTGATCCAAGCACACTTGATTTGTCTAAGGTGGGTATTTTAAGTAAGGTTAGGGTTCTGAATAAAAAGGTGAATAAGGAAGTAACCTATACCATAGTTGCGGAAAAAGAAGCAGATCTGAAAAAAGGTAAAATTTCCATTAAGTCTCCAATAGGTAAAGGTTTGATGGGATGTAAAGTTGGCGAAGTGGCCGAAGTTACAGTTCCTGCAGGGGTTATCCCATTTGAGATTTTAGAAATCACCGTATAATGTCAAGTATATTTAGTAAAATAGTTGCTGGGGAAATTCCGTGTTACAAAGTAGCTGAAACTGAAGACTACCTCGCTTTTCTGGATGTTTTCCCATTGCGTAAAGGACACACCTTAGTCATTCCTAAAAAGGATGTCGATTATATATTTGACCTGGACGATGCAACCTACGCTGGTTTACATATGTTCTCAAAGATTGTCGCTAAAGCGGTTAAGCAAGCGATTCCGTGTAAACGTATTGGAACTGCAGTCATTGGATTAGAAGTACCACATACCCATATCCACTTGGTGCCTATTAATCATGTTGCAGATATTGACTTTTCTCAAGAGAAACTAAAAATTGAACATGATGAAATGGTCGAGATAGCCTCGTCTATTAGAGCATGTTTGAAATAATTATTTAATCCGATCTGGATTGTCTGATAGAAACGAACCCCAACTACCGTAATTCTTTTTGCTTGGTTGATTGGTGGTTATGCCACCTTGGAAATAATGACATACCGCAGCAGCCATGCCATCTGTAGCATCCAAGTTTTTTGGAATTTCGTCAAATTTCAACAGTGACTTTAAAATTCCAGCGACCTGTTCTTTACTGGCATTTCCACTGCCTGTGATGCTTTGTTTGATTCGTTTTGGTGCGTATTCGAAAATAGGGATATCTCGATACAGCCCTGCAGCCATGGCTACGCCCTGAGCACGTCCAAGCTTTAACATACTCTGGACGTTCTTGCCGTAAAATGGAGCCTCTAAAGCCATTTCGTCTGGATGGTAACCGTCGATCAAGCTCAACGTGCGCTCAAAAATCTTTTTCAGTTTTAAGGCATGAGAGTCTACCCGCCCCAATGTGATGATGCCCATACTAATCAAATGAATGGATTTCTTCTTACAGCCTAAGACACCGTATCCCATTATATTTGTTCCAGGATCAATTCCAAGGATTATGCGGTCGAATTCCGTATCAAGTAAGCGAGAGGACATTAGTCAAAAGTAGTTGCAATTATTGAATAACCATAAGAATCAGAAGACACGAATTCGCATTGTTAAATGGTTCGTTGCACTACTTGCCTTAAGCTTTCTGTATTACGAAATCTTTGTAAAGCATCAGGCTTTGTTATTGTTTAAGGACTACAGACAGACCGTAATTGAGATTTGGCCTTCATTGCTACTAGTTGGCCTACTAATGCCCTTAAATTGGTTAATAGAGTCTTTAAAATGGCGTCGCTTACTCAAGTCCACCACAAAAATCTCTGTATACCACTCTATAAAGGGTGTATTGATGGGGGTCTCGCTTGGTTTATTTACGCCAAATGGTGTTGGGGAGTTTGCGGGTCGTATGTGGGTTGTTAATAAGGTATATCGAGAACAAGCCGTTTCTAGCAGCATTGTTGGCAGTTTATCTCAACTGTGTATCACGATTACCATAGGAGGCGCGCTAATAGTATTTTTTGCCAGTCAGTGGATTGCAGAAACGTGGTTGTTAACGGCACAAATTTTAGCGACTTTAACCGTGTTGATTGGGTTCTATGCCTATTACAAAATGCCGGAGATTGCTGGAGGTGTGTTGTCCCGGATTAAGGTGTTTAGCCGATTTGATAAATTTCGTCAATCAATGATGTCATTTACAAAGGGAGCGCTAACAAGCGCTTATCTGTCGTCACTGCTTCGTTATGCGGTCTTTTGCAGTCAATTGGGAATTCTTATTGTAGCCGTAGGTGATTTGACCACCGGCGAAACGTTAATGGTTCTTGGGCTAATTCCTGTGTATTACTATATCCAGACCCTTGTGCCAACGATTGCGCTAAGTGAAATAGGTGTTCGGGGCTTGATTATGCTCTTTTTGTTCTCTAGTGTTTTGGTTGAATCGGAAGTTATTTTAATTTCATTTCTTATCTGGATGATTAATCTAATTGTGCCAGGCGTCATTGGATTAATATTCTTGGCCAATAACAAGTTCAGAAATAAATGATAATTGGATCTATACTCGGTTTCTCCTTTGTAATCTACGTTTGGGTTATGGTGCGTGTAATCCGTTATTGGAAGAGCGTTGAAAATGAAAGGATTGAGCCGGCCATAAGACCTATATCACTGCTTGTTGTTTACAGAAATGAGGAAGGAGAGTTGCGAGAATTATTGTCGGCTATCGAAGGGCAGAAAGTGGATAAGACACAGTTCGAATTAATCCTGGTTAACGATCATTCTAACGACAACTCTTCAAATGTAGTAGATGCTTGGAGGTTGCATTCAGAAATGCAAGTGAAGCATATTGCCTTGAGTGATGAAAAAAAAGGCAAGAAACGTGGTATTGAAGAAGGTGTAAAAGCAGCTGAATTTGATACAATCTTAATGTGTGATGCAGATTGTGTCATGGGGCCTGATTGGGTCATTACTATGCTAACAACAACTCCTGCAAAATTTACAGGAGGTCCAGTTATGTTTAAACAGCGACGAGGCCTATGGCATTCTTTTCTACAATTGGATTTTATTAGCCTTATCGTGCTGGGTGGAGCGTTGATTAAGAAAAACAAACCGGTGTTAGCCAATGGCGCCAATATGTTGTTCAGCAAGGCTGCCTTTGAGGCGGTTGGAGGTTATGCTGAAAACCACTCGATTGCGAGTGGAGATGATGTATTTCTTCTGGAGCGATTTGTTCAAGAAGGGTACGATGTGTCGTTTGCCTGGAGAAAAGAAGCTGTTGTTCGTACCACACCACCCGAAAGCCTTTCTTCGTTTATTAATCAGCGGATTAGGTGGGCCAAAAAAACAAAATTTGCGAAGGGTGCACGTAGCAACTTTTACATTGTTGGTTTAACCTCTTTTTACGCCATTTATATATTGTCTTTGGTCAGTGCGTTCATTACTAACGATTTGGTATTATGGCAAATGTTTATCCTGGTGTTTTTGGGTAAGACCGCAATTGATTGTTTGTTTTTTAGTTCAATTTTGCCATTTTTTGAGCAACAAAAGTTGCTTAAATATGTTGTCTTGATACAGTTCATTCATCCAATCTATATCTCTACTATTGCAGTGCTAAGTTTGTTTAATTCATATACATGGAAACACAGAAAATATAGTCATGGATGAGTTCTCTATTTCGGTATTGGAACTTTTGTTGTTTCCAGAACACTTTAACAACATTGTAGACGAGTGTAGGATGAATACCACACGCCACATTGTAGGAGACGTTTTGAAAACGTTGCTACACGACGGTTTGGTTTCTCCACTGATTCGTGAAGAAGATGGAAACTTTCAGCGTAGCATCGGTTATGATTCAGACGACATGGAGGCGTTTTATTACCAAATTACGGCTAAAGGGATAGACATATTAAGCGCCCATAATCAGGTAAACTAAACCGACAATCAAGCCTGCCCAAAGCGTGATTAAACCAATCGCTGAAAAGAAAATTGGAAGGCCAAAAGACCCAGTCGCAGCAGTCATTAGCGCCAATGAAAATCCTGAGCCAGAAATGATCATGAGAATGTTAAACGCTTTTTTGACCTGGTTCCGTTTGGCGAAAGTTTTTGATCGTAATTTGATCGGATTTATTCTATTCTGCTTGGTGTTTTCAACGAATTTGAAAACAAAGTAGCCGATAATAAGTAAAGCCAACCCCAGCAACAGCCCAATATTAAAAAAATTGTATAAAGGTGTAATCAGGAGAGCCACATTCATACCTGAAGCAATGGCAAACATGGTTCCTGATCCTTTGATTAAGCTTTTGTCTACTTCGTAAGGAGACACAGTATCTGCTTTAATAACTGAATCAATATGTATGGCTGGCGTCGGGTCAGATTTTATTACTTTTTCAACTTCAAAAGGGGTAAGTGCATGTTCCCTTTTGATGTCGATGTTATTCCCCATCGAAGGGCCGTTTAAAGTTTTTGGAACTACGATTATGGCAGAAGCGTCCATAGCTCTTGCCTTTCTTGGTTGTACATAATGTCCAGAACTTACAAATTTATTTGACTGATGGCTGAACTTATGTACCCTTGGGATATGACTGTGTCTTTGCGCACAGCCGAAAAGCAGTGTTACAATAAGGACAATAAGGAGTGAAATTTTTCTCCTATTTCGTTTCATTTTTCAAGGTATTGACAACCTCAAAACCGAGCCTCTTCCCAGTAGCAATTCCGGTAGGGTTGTTAAAGTAGTTTTTCTGTTGCACTGTAATTTGGTTTAATGCGTCTGTTGGTGGTACAAATAAATCAAAATCTAAGCAGTATAACATACATTGTTCAATGATGTTGTGCCGATGTTGTTTTTCCAATTTATGTCGACCTAGTTCTTTGTATAAGAAACCCAATTGTCGTTTACCTTCCACGTAAAAATCATTTTCACTGTTAACGAATACACGCGCAAGCAGATAACCTTCATCACCAAGGCGATTGTACTTGATTGAATCACTTAAAAAGTTGTAAATCTGAATCATGCCAAAATAACCACGATTTGGATTTTCTTTAACATAGGTACTTTTATTAATGGCATGTTTAGGCGGAAACGCAAAAACATTGGTGTGCAATAAAAAAACAATGGTGTCGCCAGAAAATTTTAAATGGAATTCGAAATCTCCAAAGCTGTTTAAATTAATCTCAACACCTTCCGCATTGCTTAAAATTTTGGGAGCCAATGTGTCAACAACGTTAAGCGCACAGGTCTTGAACTCGTTAAACACCTTAAGCGAATGACCATAAACATCTTGCTTGAGATTTGCTTTATTGTTAAGTCCAGTGAGTATTTGTTCGATTTTATCAGACATCAAAGATTTTATTTAAACTAAAAAGTGCATTGTCGTGCAAACAAAGTTATCTAAAAATTGTAATCATAGTAAATACTTTTGTAATGATGCGTGATGCTATTTGATGTGTATGTTGACTTCCGTGATTAGCTGCTGTATCTATTTGTAAATCAAAGTTTTCCGATAGACCAAAGCGGGTGATTCTAAGTCAAAAATAATTATTGAGTACGCTTAAAATTAATGCACAAAAAAGAGTAATTTCGCACTACCTAAAACCAGCATATTTCAATGTCAAAAACAGCCCATTTATCGTTCGAAGGAAAAGAAGTTGATATCCCTTTAATTGAAGGTTCAGAAAAGGAAATTGGTTTAGATATTTCTAAACTAAGGGGAGCTACCGGTGCTGTTACTGTTGACGTTGGATTTAAAAACACGGGTAGCACAACAAGTGGTATTACGTACCTGGACGGGGAAAAAGGTATTCTACGTCACAGAGGGTACTCTATCGAGCACCTTGCTAAGAACGCAACATTTTTGGAAGTTGCTTACCTGTTGATTAATGGTGAGTTGCCAAACGAAACAGAATATGCTGATTGGGATCACCAGATAAGACATCATACATTGGTTAATGAGGATATGGAGAATATCTTCAAGGCTTGGCCTACGGGATCTCACCCAATGGGACAGTTGACTGCTATGATTTCTTCACTGTCGTCTTTTTATCCTGATTCATTGGATCCAAATAGATCTGATGCTGAAACGCACAGAACTATTCGACGCTTAATTGCAAAAATGCCAACCATTGTTGCCATGTTGCATAAGAAGGCTGTAGGTCATCCAATCATCTATCCACAAAACAAGCTGGACTATACGTCAAACTTTTTGAACATGACGTTCAAAAACATAACGGAAGAATACGAAATTGACCCGGTATTTGTTGAAGCGATGAACAAATTGCTGATTCTGCATGCTGATCACGAACAAAATTGTTCTGCGTCGACGGTAAGAATAGTTGGATCATCTCATGCGAACTTATACGCTTGTATTTCTGCTGGAATTGCAGCGTTATGGGGGCCATTGCATGGTGGCGCAAATCAGAAAGTAATCGAGATGTTGGAAGCGATCAAAAATGATGGTGGAGACGCTCAGCGTTACATTGAGAAAGCAAAAGACAAAAACGACCCATTCAGATTAATGGGTTTTGGACACAGAGTATATAAGAACTATGATCCTCGTGCGTTGATTATTAAGAAATCAGCGGATGATATCATGGAGAAAATGGGCATCAGTGACCCTGTTCTTGATATTGCAAAACAATTGGAGGAAACAGCGTTAGCGGATCCTTACTTTGCTGAAAGAAAGTTGTTCCCTAACGTTGACTTCTACTCCGGAATTATCTATCGAGCAATGGGCTTCCCTGTTGAAATGTTTACCGTTTTATTTGCCATGGGGCGTCTTCCAGGTTGGATCGCGCAATGGAAGGAAATGAGAGACCAGAATCAACCTATCGGTAGACCACGTCAGATTTACACAGGACCAGTAGCACGTGACTGGGTCCCAATGGAAAAACGCTAGTCGTTTAATTTTGGATTGTTGACATGGCGTGTGCCATCACGCGTCGATTTTTTTTCAAGATTCTTTTCAAGTGCAGAGGTTAAATCAACACCCGTTTGATTGGCTATACAAATTAGAACAAATAGGACATCAGCCAATTCATCTGGAAGTGACTTTTTAAGGTCAGTCTGTTTAGCACTTTGCTCACCATAAATTCGTGCCATAAGTCGGGCAACTTCACCAACTTCTTCCATTAACAAGGCCGTATTGGTTAACTCGTTAAAGTACCTTACACCGATGGTGTTAATCCAAGTATCAATATTTTTTTGTGCGTCCTTTATTGTCATAATGCAAAGGTAGTCGTTGTATATTTGCATCGCATTTGCGATGGCAAACAAATTGGTCTATATCACCCGAAAGGAACACTTCAATGCAGCACACAAGCTGTATAATCCCAAATGGTCTGAAGAAGAAAATGAAGCAATTTTTGGTAAATGTGCTAACAAAAATTGGCATGGGCATAACTTCGATTTGTATGTCACCGTTAAGGGTTCGCCAAATGACGATACCGGATTTATTATGGATCTAAAGAAACTTCGTGATATTATTAATGATTACGTCGTGGATGTGTTGGACCATAAGAATTTGAATTTAGACGTCCCATTTATGGAGAATAAAATGGCGTCAATAGAAAATTTAGCCATTGGTATCTGGGAACAAATTGAACCACATATTGATAATTGTAAACTACATAGAATTAAGTTGTGGGAAACCCATAATAACTATGTAGAATATTTCGGAGAAGAAAATTAAAACAGCACCTATGTTCAAGGCTTCAGTAAACCAACGTCATACATTTGATATCGACAGTAAGAATGTCAATAAGGAACCTGTTTCATTCGATTGTCAATTATTGCCCAATGGAACGTATCACATTATTCTAAATAATCAATCGATTTCGGCTGAAGTGATTGACATCGATTACAATAATAAATCAGTGAATCTTTTGCTCGACAAACAAAAGTTTAGTGTTCAAATAGAAGATGATTTTGATATGTTATTGTCTAAAATGGGCATGGACAAACAAGCCGCTGATAAAGTTTATGAAATAAAGTCACCGATGCCAGGACTTGTTCTTGAGATTAAGGTAAAAGAAGGAAATCATGTGGAAGAAGGTCAGCCCTTGATGGTTCTAGAAGCCATGAAGATGGAGAACGTTATCGCGTCTCCAAACGAAGGTGTGGTGTCTAAAGTTGAGGTTGAAGTACAACAAAAGGTTGATAAAAATCACGTCCTTATTAGATTTGTATAAGGGTAGCATGTTGCAGCTTATTTACTCCTATAGTTAGAACTAACTATTTTCTTCCTAATGACTACAGTATATGTAGACACTGTGTAAACAAACACGCATTCAACGTGTCTGTGGTCGCAACTAGTTTTTATTTTTGCTAAAAGTATTTTCATGATACATTTAATATTGTCCGCAGCGTTGATGCTGGGTCTGTCAATTGGCGCTAGCGCACAAATTGACTCGTTAGCGATCGCTCAAAAGAATCAAGAACTGGCAGATGCAAAAGTTGCCTTAGCTCAAGCTCAAGCAGCAGTTGATGCCATTAACAGCCAATTAAAAGCTTTGCAACCTGAGCAAAAGTGGAAATCGGGTAGGGTCGTGAGTTTGAATTTTAACCAAGGTTCGTTTAATAATTGGTCTTTAGGGGGTGTCAACGCAGTATCGTTAACAACACTGGCCAATGGCTTTGCCAATTACAAATTCGCCAATTGGACTTGGGACAATAACTTGGATTTGGCATATGGTGTTGTAAAAAATAAGGGAGAAGACGTAAGAAAGAATGAAGACAAGATTGACTTCCAATCTAAACTAGGAAGGAAAGCTTCGGATAAAATAAGCTGGGCTGTTTTGACACGTTTTGAGAGTCAATTTGACCAAGGCTTTGACTTTAATGATGAGAATGATATCAGGCCTGTTATTTCGAGGTTTATGTCGCCAGCCTATTTAAAGCTCTCTCTGGGAATTGATATAAAACCTACCGATAAGTTATCGGTTTACGTTTCACCTGCTGCTGGGAAATGGACGTTTGTTACAGATGACAGTATCGCTGCTCAAAATATATATATACCGAGTACCCACGATAACCCAAATAGAAGAGGGGAGTTTGGAGCATTAACGTCGTTCATATACCAAGATAAAGCGATTCTGAAAAACGTAGGATTGAGAACTAGCTTAGAACTGTTCAACAACTATACTGATGTTGTGAAAGAGAATCAAGGCAACATTGACGTTGATTGGCAAGTGCGGTTTGATTTTAAACTTGGTAAATATATTGGCGCGAACGTGTTTACGCATTTAAAATATGATCACGATACCAAAATTGAATACGACCCGGTAAATAAGCCAGGTGTAAAAGGACCTCGCACGCAGTTCAAAGAATTGTTTGGCTTAGGTTTTCAGTACAAGTTTTAGGCGCTGTTAATAAGCGTTATGAAGCCCTACAGAAATGTGGGGCTTTTTTGTTTCAAAAACATTAGTGTTTGTCCAAACTATCAGCGTTTATCATGTGTTATATTTAACATCAAATTATTTTATAATGAAACTTAGAAATTTACTTATTCTTTTAGCGTTGGCGGGTACAGCAAACGCACAAATCAGTGTTCCTGCACCTAGTCCTTTGTCGACAGTTGAACAAAAGGTGGGTTTGACCGATGTTAGTATTACGTATTCGCGTCCAAGTATGAAGGGAAGAACAATATTTGGAGATCTTGTACCTTATGGAGAAATGTGGCGGTTAGGCGCTAATGCGAGCACTAAAATTGAAACATCTGATGACATTTCAATCAACGGACATGACGTGCCTGCTGGAACGTATGCGTTATATGCTATTCCAAACCAAGATAAGTGGACAATAGTGATTCATTCAAATACGAGTTACTGGGGTACAGGAGGCAGCAAATACAAAACGGAAGAAGACCTAGTACGTTTTGATGTAGAAGTTAATTCAAAGTATCCTGTAGCTACAGAGACGATGACGTTTCAGTTTTCTAATTTAACAACTGAGGGTTGCAACATTGAGTTACTTTGGGCCAATACACAAGTTTTGCTTGATGTAAAAACCAATACGGATGAGCAGGTATCAAAAGAAATTGACATCAAAATGAAAGGTGTTAGTTCTGCGACCTATTATCAATCGGCCCGTTACTACTATAACAACGACAAGGATATGGACAAGGCATATGAGTGGATTAAGCTAGCCCTTGTAGATAACGAAAAGTTTTGGATGGTACGTCAAAAGGCGCTGATTGAAGCAAAATTAGGGAAGTATAAAGACGCTATTGAAACAGCAAATAAGTCTAAAGAACTGGCTGAAAAAGCAGGGAACGAGAATTACATGCGTATGAATGAAAAGTCCATTGAAGAATGGTCCAAAAAGAAATAACGGATTGTGTTATAAATAAAAAGCCCTTCAATTGAAGGGCTTTTTTTATGTGCTATTTTTTCTTTTTATGCCTATCTACGGTTGGCCGGTACATGACTTCAAGCGATTCGCCTGTCCGAGGGTATCTATACAGGTAATGACCTTTATCGTAGTGTCTTCCTTGAAATTTCAATCTAGGAGAAACAGTCATCAACAACCAATCTTCCCCATCAAGCGTGAAGTATTTGTGTTGGAATACGTTGAATTTGTCGAGCATAACACCTTCTACGGTAAGCCACATTTCTAGGTGTAAACTTCTTCCATCGTTTAGGGTAGCTATAGGTATACGCTTGGTGTGTTTTTTAAGGATACCTGATCGTATAACATCTCCTCCCGTTTCTAGCATATCTCCATTGTATATAATGGTGTAGATGCGTAGTTCATATTTGTATTTTTTGGCAAAACTATTAAAGCTAAACAGGCACAAACATGCCACAGCCAATAAGGATTTTAGTGATATGTGTTTTCATCATACCCAAATTTAATATGCTTGGATGGTGAAAACGACGCAGGAATTGGTGGATAAGTACCTACGAGTTCATTGATATCAAGAACTCGTCATTGTTTTTTGTGCCTTGCATTTGCTTGAGCATCATGTTCATAGCTTCTTCGCTATTCATGTCGGCCAAGTAATTACGCAACACCCACATGCGTTGGTTGGTTACTTTGTCAAGCAATAAGTCTTCTCGACGTGTGCTACTCGAAATAATATCAATGGCTGGGAATATGCGTCGGTTAGAAAGCTTTCTATCCAATTGTAATT
This sequence comes from uncultured Bacteroidia bacterium, assembly GCA_905478335.1. Taxonomy (GTDB): domain Bacteria; phylum Bacteroidota; class Bacteroidia; order NS11-12g; family UBA9320; genus UBA987. Next base: position 43,849 of record CAJQIC010000017.1, read on the forward strand.
CCATGTTACCCGTACCTTTAAATTCTTCAAAGATTACTTCGTCCATTTTAGAGCCTGTATCAATTAAAGCCGTAGCGATGATGGTCAAAGAACCTCCATTTTCGATGTTTCTAGCTGCACCAAAAAATCTTTTTGGCTTGTGAAGTGCATTGGCATCCACACCACCTGATAATATTTTTCCTGAAGCGGGTTGTACCGTATTGTACGCTCTTGCCAATCGGGTGATAGAATCCAGTAAAATGACCACATCGTGCCCACATTCAGTAAGGCGTTTTGCCTTTGATAATACAATATTTGCCAGTTTAACATGCTTTTCAGCTGGCTCGTCAAATGTTGAAGCAACTACTTCTGCCTTAACACTTCTTGCCATATCGGTGACCTCTTCAGGACGTTCGTCTATCAGAAGAATAATCATGTAGGTTTCTGGATGGTTGGCAGAAATTGCATTGGCAACGTCTTTTAACAAGTTGGTTTTACCTGTTTTAGGTTGTGCGACAATTAATCCTCTTTGACCTTTACCTATCGGCGTGATAAGGTCTATGATTCTTGTAGAGTAATTACTTGCGTTGTACTCTAAGTTGAATTTTTCTTCTGGGAATAAAGGCGTCAAATGTTCGAAAGAAACACGGTCTCTAACCAAGGCTGGAGACTTGCCATTGATCATCTCTATTTTAATAAGAGCGAAGTACTTTTCACCCTCCTTAGGCGGGCGAATAGTGCCTTGTACAACATCACCGGTTTTTAAGCCAAATGACTTAACCAAATGTGGTGGTACATAAACGTCATCAGGAGATGGCTGGTAATTGTAATCGGCAGATCGTAAAAAGCCATATCCATCCTGTATCGTTTCTAAAACACCTTGGGTGCTAACAACACCTTCCAATTCAAGATAATTCAACAGGTTGTCACGCATTTCTTTGCGTTTCTCCTTTTCAGGATCGCGCTCTCTTTGTGGCCGATTATTTGATTTGTTGCTGTGGTGGCTGTCCTTATTATTGTCTTTTAGATTGTCTTTTTGACTGTTGTCACGCTGATTTTTGTTAGGAGCCTCGTTGTTGTCCATGGCTTCAATGATGCGTGCATCGTCGTCAGACTTTTTATTGTCGTTTTGATTCGACTGGCGATTGTCTTTTTTTCTTTCAGATTTATCGCCTGAATGCTGTTTTTTATCTCCGTGTTGGTTCGAAGGTTTATCCTGTTTTTGATTACGCGGTCTTCTTTCGCGAGGTTTAGGTTTGTCTTCAGAATCTTGAGTTGATTTCTCTGATCTTTCATTCTTTGCCTTAGGTTTTTCACCTTGTTGTTTGGCAGGTTTTGCCGGCTTAGCTGGCTTTGTAGGTTTGTCGGGTGCTGCCGGTGTTTTTATGGCTTGCTCTTCTAATATTTTGTAAATGAGGTCCTGTTTTTTTAGGCCTTTACTGTTAATGTCTAGTTTGGTTGCAATTTCTTTAAGCTCAGAAACGAGCATGTCGTTAAGCGTTATAATATCAAACATATGAAGTGATACGTGTTGTTATGATTTTTAATAATTGTGATTCTAAAAATAATCGCGAAAGGGTTCGGAAATGTTGTAGAAAAAAAGAATACCTGATCGGGACTCTCTGATGCAATGATAGGTGAATTAATTGAAAACTAAAAGGAGAGTTTTGTTTTTAGAACCATCGGTAATCGAATGTTTTGGGTCAGCGCTGAAGTGTCAAAAAAAGTGTACTTATGGCAGAAATGTTGATAAAAACTTGCATTTGGCTGACATTATCGTAACATTTGGACTTGTAGAAGTAGTGTGTAATTGGGTTTTTGTCCTAAAAGCCCTTTTAATTTTAGTTTTATTCTCTCCCCATTCTGGGCAGAGGTGACTCTGTTTCTACGATTTTTTTAGAACAAATAGAATTTAGATTTATGAAAAAATTTTACTCATTTTTATTGGCTATTGGCGTAATTATTTTGTTAATTCCATCGGAGGTTTCTGCTCAGACGTATACGTATGATCAGTCCAAATCGTCCCTAAATGTAGGAAACCCTGGTACTCTTCGCGGTACTGCTTATGATTACACTACGACTGGGGGTACAATTATCCATCGAGGTAATTCAGGTCCTAATGGATCTACGGGTAGCTACAACTCAACCAATTACTGGTCTGTAGCACGCGCAATCCCATTTCCTTTCAAGTTTTATGGCGCGACGGTTGATTCGTTTTGTGTCTCCAAAAACGGTTTGTTGACGTTTTCAACAAACGTTGCGGGAACGGCAGTGAACACAGCATTGAATTCAAATTCGGCTTTACCAAATACGAATTTGCCCGATTCAACTATTGCGTATTTCTGGGAATCCATGGGTACAAACATTTCTTCGAGGGATTACATTTATTCGATTCCTTATGGATCAACAGGGAATAGGCAATTATGGATTTTGAATTATTCATGGAAACTTGGTAATTCAAGCTATGCATACTTTGCAGTTGTATTAGATGAAAAGACAAACGATATCTACGTTGTAGATATGAACTATTTTTACAGCTCAAGCGCACTTACCATGACGGTCGGAACTCAATTGTCCTCTACGTCAGCAGTGCAAGTTAATTCTGGACTTAACTCTTCTGCAGGTTCGCCAAATATAATTTTCGGTAGTGGAGGCTCTGTGCATAGCAATAATGAGTATTACATATTTGAAGAAAAACTACTAGTTACAGATGATATGTCGGTCGTGGAAATGGATAACCCTAGTGGAGCCATATGTAGCACATCCGATTCTATTAAAGTAAAAGTGAAAAATGAGGGAACCAATGCGGTGACCGATTTCGATGTTGAATGGTCTGTTAATGGGACTAGTCAATCCACATATTCATATAGTGGCTCTCTTGCTTCGGGTGCATCAACAACAGTAAATCTCGGCAGTTATACCTATGGAACATCAACATCAACGTTCAATTTTCAATTTAGAACGGATGATCCTAATGGAAATACAGATAAAAATCTAGCCAATGATACCGTGAAAAAAACGCTCAAGAAAGGGCTCTCCGGTAGTTATACTGTTGGAACGTCTTCCAGTAATTATGCAACCATGGCGGCAGCAATGGCTGATTTAAAAGCTTCTGGTGTATGCGGTCCCGTAACAATGAATATTGCAAAAGGCACATATACAGGTCAGGTTGCATTAGAAGGTGATATCTCAGGAGCGTCGTCAGCAAATACCATAACTTTTAAATCAGCTACGGGTAAACAAGCAGATGTAATTTTTGCTTACTCATCTACTGGAACATCTAAATTAACAACATTCCTATTAAAGAATACGTCCTATATAATTATGCGTGACGTGACATTTGAGGCGAAAGGTACATCTTACGGCTGGCCTACCCAGGTTTGGTCTGCGAGTAACATTTCGTTCATTAATTGTCACTTTAAGTGTAAATACATAGGAACGTCATCATATAATAACAACTTAGTAATCAATGGTAGCGCGACAAGTTATTCAACTGGCTCGTTAAACCATGACATTACAGTAGATAGCTGTACGTTTACAAACGGAGGTTATGCTGCTTGTTCTAGCTACGGATCAGGAACAGCAAGTTTTTCTAATGGTTTAACCTTTACGAACAATACACTTATAAACTCTGGATATTACGGATTAAGAATATACTATCAAGGTGCACCTCAAATTTCTAATAATCATATCACAATGAGATCAGGTGCTTGGTGTGGAATTTACATGTACTACGTAAAATCAACCTCGACAGTACCAGTAAGAATTAATCGAAACCAGGTGTATAAATCTAGTTACTATGGCATTTATATGTCTTCATGTGATAACTCATCGTCACAACAAGGTGAATTATATAACAACATTATCGGTAACTTTTCGGGCGCTCCAACTTATTATGGTATTTATAACTTTAGCAGTGATTACTGGAGAGTATATCACAATACAGTGGACGTGCGCGCTTCTAGTTCTTCAACTATTAGAGCTTGTTACTACACTTCCGTAAGTTATTCGGATATTAGAAACAATATCTTTAGTATTCAAAGTTCAGCTTCGTCATCAAGCCACTATGCACTTTATAATACGAGTTCGCCAAGTACAAATAGAAAGTGTGACCACAATGTATATTACAATCCAAATGGTACATATTTAATTTATTCTGGAGGATCCAGAACAGCGTCTGTTCTAAATAGCTATAGTACTGCTGGGGATGGAAATTCTATTAACAAAATGCCTCCATTTAAAAGTGCTTCAGATGCACATTTAAGTGATGGTTGTTTTGATAAGGTCGATGCCTTAATGGGGGTGTCTGAAGACATTGATGGAGATAGCAGGGATCCAGTTTTCCCTCATCCAGGTGCGGATGAAGTAGTATTGTCGTCTAACGATGTTGGAGTTGTGTCTATTGAATCACCTTCAGGGACTGTATCTTCAGGAACACAAACGGTTAGAGTAATTGTTAGAAACTACGGAAGCAATTCAGTTTCTGGATACAATGTAAGCTACAAAGTAGCCGGTGGTTCAAGTGTAACACAAGCGGTGTCCGGTACACTGGCAAGCTGTTCGAATGATACCATTACGTTTACAACGACTTTTAGTCATACAGTTGGGTGTACCAATCTCAATGCTTGGACGTCAGCACCGAATACAACAACAGATGGGAATGTGTCTAATGATACTGCTACTTCAAGTTTTGGTGTAGCCATGTCTGGTACGTTCACGGTTGGTGGAACTAGCGGAGATTTTAGCACATTTGGAGAAGCGGTTGACGCCCTTAACTGTGCTGGAATATCAGGAGCAGTGGTATTTAATGTAGTTTCTGGTACGTATACGGAACAAGTTAACCTTGGCAGTTATACAGGTAGTTCATCAACGAATACAATTACCTTCCAATCAGCTAGTTCAAATACTACAAAACCAGTTTTACGATTTGCAACCACATCAGCTACAAACAATGGTGTCCTGAATTTTAGTGGTTCGTCAAACATAATTTTCAAAGGGATTCATGTTAAACAAACAGCGACAACTTCAACTTCAATGAATTATTGTGCAGTGGTAACCATGGCTGGAAGCAACAGTTCATTAACTATAGAAGATTGTAAGTTAGAAGGAATAACACCAACTTATACGTATTATAATTATTCATCAATCATTTATGATGGAACGGGTACAGGTAATATGAGTAACGATATCATTATTAAGAATAATGAGTTGATCAAGGGATCATATTCTATTTATACTTTTGGTGGTAATACTGGTACACTTCAAAGAGGATGGGTGATTACAGGGAATACGATTTCAGGATTTGTAAATTACTCTTTGTATTGCTACTATTTAACTGGTTTAGAAATTTCGAACAATACGATCACAAGCTCACTATCCACTGGTATCTATGCCAGATATTGTGATGGAGCCATGAAGATTACCAATAACAGAATCACTGGAGTAACTTCAGGATATGGTATCTATATGTATTATTGTGATGCCACCAGCGGCTCACCTGCACTGGTTGCCAACAATACAATTCAAGTTGGAAACGGCTACTCGTATGTGAGGGGCATGTATGTGCAATACTGCAAGTATCAAAAGATTTTGCACAACACGGTTGTTAACAATACGACTTACGCTTCAACTACTTATGGTGCGGGTTATTTCTATTTTACTTCGTCCTATCCAGGTAATGAATTAAAGAACAACATTTTTGTTGCGAATAACGGAGGCTACTCAGTATACTTATACTATAGTGGTACAAATCATTATTTTGCTGCACTTGACTATAACATTTACTACAGTACAGCAACTGGAAGTCATATTTACGCTGGAGGAAATTACTCGTCTGTAGCTGCATATAAATCAGCAAAGTCTGGAAAAGATCCTAACAGTTTTGAAGAGAAACCACCTTTTAAATCAAGTTCTGACTTGCATTTAGCCGATGGTTGTTTTACCAAAGTTCCTTCTGTTTCAGATGTAACCACAGACATGGATGGTGCAACACGTAACACCACATCTACGCACCCAGGTGCCGATGAGGTAGAAACTGGGGCATTAGACGCTGGGGTTACCGAAATCCTTTCGCCAAAAGGAATTGTTAGTTCAGGTAGTCAGACAGTAGAAGTAGTTGTGAAAAACTTTGGAACTACAACAATTTCAACATTGACGGTGTCATACACAGTTGGCACGACAACAAATTCTCAAACTTTTGGTGTGAGTTTAGCTGGATGTACAGCTGATACATTGACATTTACAACAGGATACAATCATACTGGGGGATGTGCGAGCATATCTGCTAAAACAAGCGATCCGAATGCTTTAACCGATGCAGTGCCTTCAAATGACGAAGGACCATCACAATCGTTTGGCGTATCTGTATCAGGTACCTTTACTGTAGGTGGAACAAGTGGCGATTTCTCAAGCTTAAGTGACGCCATTGAAAATTTACTTTGTGCAGGCATTAGCGGTCCAGTAACCTTAAATGTGGTTAGTGGTACTTACAACGAACGTGTTTCGTTACTGCCAATTTCTGGAATGTCTAGTACCAATACGGTTACTATTCAATCACACCCTTCAAACACGTCGATGCCAATTGTACAAAGTGACAATGGAGGTTTAACAAACAACGTGATTTTGTTCAATGGATCATCCTACTTTACAATTGATGGTATTCATTTTAAGGCAAACAATGCCACTTATAATCGTGTGGTTGAAATGCAAGGTTCAAACTCAAACATTACCATTAAAAACTGTAAGCTGGAGTCTCAAACTGTCTTCACAACAAGTAGCAATAGTTATATAATTTACGATCGGACTGGATCAGCAAACATGTCCAACAATATCAAAATTATGAACAATACGCTAACGGGCGGTTCATATGCTATATATAACTTTGGTGGAGGTACTTCTTCTACTGACCTACAAGACGGTTGGGTGATATCAGGGAACACAGTCACTGGTTTCGCTTATATGGGTGTTTATAATTTGTACAACAAAAATTTAATCTTAACTAATAACACCATAACTACAAAGTCTACCTATTCCACAAACTTATACGGAACCTATTTTAGGTATTGTGATGGAGCCATGGTAATTTCAGGAAACCACGTAGATATTGATCGTGGAGGTTATGGAATGTATATGTATTACTGTGATGCAACGTCGACTTCGCCTGCAGTCATTAGTAATAATTACCTCAGAATTGGTAATGGTACTTCATGGAGTAGAGGAGTATTTGCTTATTACGGTTCTTACCAGAATTGGTATAATAATACCTTCCGCTCATTTAGCTCTAGTTCGTATTCTTCATCGAACTCATATGCTACCATGCGCCTCTATTATACAAGCAATACATCAATATTCAGAAACAACATCGTTTCAAATTATGGTGGTGGTTATGCGCTATACTTTTACAACCCGACTTATGTGAAATCGGATTATAACAACATACATAGTACAAGCACAGGGTCACATATATACGCAGCTGGAACATACTCTAGCTTAAGTGCATACCAAACAGCTAAAGGGACTGACTTAAATTCTTTTGACAAGGATCCTAAGTTTAGCAGTTCTCCTGTTTACCAGCCAAATCAAGAAGAATTCTTTAACGCGGGTGATTCAACTGGTTTAACTGTTGATATTGACAGCAACTCAAGACCTGCTGCGATGTCTACAATTGGTGCGTTGGAAATCAACCCAGACTTAAACATAATAAGTGTTGCAGGTGATTCTGCTTGTGGAACTATGAATTCCGCTTCGACGGTGACCGTAACATTCAAAAACGAAGGAGACATCATACAACAAATGGCTAGTTTCAACGTATCACTTGATACTTTTGCCGCTGTTCCAGTAACAATTACTGGGCCGTTTGCAAAAGGTATGACGTACACCAGAACATTGCCTGTCACGTTAGACCTTAGCGGGACATCTGCCAATGTGATAACGGTAAGTCATACTGGTGGTGATGTAGATGCAAGTGATAATTCAGCAAGTACTTCGGTACCTTACTGGGCGTATCCAGTATCTTCATTTACTCAAGCAGACTCTTGTTTAGGAGATGCCATGAGCTTTACAAATACAAGTACAGTGGCAACAGGTTCAATTGCGTCAACAGACTGGATGTTTGGTGATGGCGGAACAGCGGCTACAACAAATCCAACACACACATACGCAAGTAATGGTACTTATACGGTTACTATTATGAGTGAGTCTAATGTTGGATGTAGAGATACAGTTACGCAATCTATAAACGTACTTACTGCTTTGGCGGCTGGTACTATATCAAGTGCGTCAACAATCTGTTACAATGCAGCCCCATCGATGCTTACATCTACTGCTGCTGCTTCAGGCAGTGCTGGTGCTTACCAGTATCAATGGCAGTCGTCAACAGACAATGTTACCTTTAGTGACATATCTGGTGCTACTGGTGCAGATTATACAAGTGGGTCGTTAACAACAACTACGTATTTCCGCAGAGCGGTAACAACCGACGTAGGTTGTGGACCATCTTATACAGGAAGTTTAAAAATTACGGTGTACAACAAATTGGCAGGAGCTGTTATAGGTTCAGACCAAAATATTTGTTTCAATACGATACCTGGCACCATTAGCCAAGGTGCTTCTGCTACAGGTGGAGATGGAACATGGACGTACCAATGGGAATCTTCAAGTAACGGAACTTCTTGGAGCTCTGTTGCCGGTGCAACAGCAACGAGTTACTCACCTGGTGTATTAACATCAACAACCTACTATAGATTAATGTCTATTGGAGGATCAGGATGTGGTTCAGTGGCTAGTAATGCAGTGAAAATATTGGTTTATAATGATTTGTATGCTGGATTAGTAGGAAACGACCAAAGTGTTTGCCCTCAAAGCCCAGCCAGCACAATGAACGGCACAACAAACCCTTCAGGTGGAGACAACTCATATACATACCAATGGCAGTCTTCTCCAGATAACACGACTTGGTCAGATATCTCAGGAGCTACTTCTGCATCGTTTACCTCTACTACAGGTTTGACGTCAACTACATTCTATAGAAGAAATGTAACTTCAGGAAGTGGTTGTGGTACTAAGCCTACAAACACTGTAAAGATTACGATAGCACCATTGCCTAAGTCATCATTTATTGTTGCAAACCATTGTTTCAATGATGTGATGCCAGTTACCAATAACTCGACTGTGGCTACAGGGTCATTAACCCGGTTTGCTTGGGATTTCGGTAACGGAAACACAAGTACAGTACGTGTACCGGCATACGTTTATGCAACAAGTGGTATTAAAACGGTTAAGTTAAAGGTAACGTCGAATATTGGTTGTGTTGATTCATCATCAAGCACAGTGAATGTGTCTAATGTACCAACACCAGCCTTTACTAAAGTATTTGATTGTGTTAAGGAAGAAGTGTTGTTTAAGAATGCAACTTCTGTGAACTGTGGTAAGATATCTGCATTTGCATGGGATTTCGGTGACGGTTCAACGTCAACTACGCAAAACCCTACGCATAAATATGCAGCTACAGGAACATATTCAGTGAAATTTAAAATCTTCCTTCCTGGTGGATTTATCGATTCTGTAACAAGAAGCGTAACGATTGCTAAGAAAGGTGTTTCTGGATTTACAGCAAATGACGAGTGTTTCGGAGATAGTGTTCGATTTATCAATGCTTCAACAAATGCAGCATCATATACTTGGGATTTTGATGATAAAACATCATCAACAGTTGAGAACCCTGTTCATTTTTATCGTGTAGCTCAATCGTATGATGTAACATTAATTGCCAAGGATGGTAACGAATGTGACGATACAACAACGAAGAAAGTAACTGTGAAGGTGAAGCCTTCTGTTTACTTCTCTAAAGATGATCGTTGTGTGAATACAGGAAAACCATTTAATAACGGAACCTTATACGCACATTCATATGCTTGGACGTTTGGCGATGGTGGAACATCAAATTCAGCAGCGAAAGCGTTAACACATATATACACTTCTGCAGGAACATTTGATGTTAAACTTGTGGCGTACAACAACAACGGTTGTCGCGACTCGTTCGAAACAAAAGTTGTTTCATTCCCTAATCCAGTAGCTGCATTCAGCTTGTCAAACTTATGTACTGGGCAAGCAGTAAGTGCAACGAATAGTTCTACTTCTAATCACGGTAACCACTGGGATATGGGAGATGGTGCAACGTTCACAACTAAAACGCCAACATACAAATACAACAAGGCTGGAACGTATTTAGTAACCTTAACTGTTGAGTCAGATAAGGGATGTAAGGATACAACCAGATCAAATGTTACGGTATACGACACACCAAAAGCAGACTTTACTGCAACGAGTGTATGTGCTGGTGGAACGACAACGTTTACAAACACGAGTACAGGTGGTTCAGGAACCAAAACGTATGCATGGAACTTCGGTGATGGTAATACGTCAAGTGCTAAAAATCCAACACATAGCTACAGTGCTGCCGGTTCATATTCGGTAACATTGACCACAACTGGTCAAGGTAATTGTTCAGGTATGGTTACGAAATCAATTCAGGTATACAAAGCACCTACTGTTAGTGTATCTGTAAGTGATGTATGTGTAGGAACAGCGTCTTACTTTACTTCCACAACTACTGGAGCGTCAACGTATGATTGGGACTTCGGTGATGGAAATTCAAGTACAGCACAATCTCCACGACATACTTATGCTAAGGCAGGAACGTATAACGTTAAGCTAACGGCTAAGAGTAGCTACGGTTGTTCAACTGTAGAGACCACAACAGCTACAGTGAATGATTTACCAACGGCTGGATTTAATAACTCAACTGTGTGCTTGGGTAACGCAACTACATTTGCCAACACAACGAGTATATCTAGTGGAACCTTAAGTTACGCTTGGAATTTCGGTGACGGATCAACGTCAACTGCAACAAATCCAAGCCATACCTACAGTTCTTCAGGAAACTACACGGTAACTGTAACGGCTACGGCTAATGGATGCTCAAATTCATATACCACCACTGTGGTTGTGAATGATATTCCAACAGCAGACTTTACAACGGCTAATGTTTGTGTAGGAACGGCAATGAGCTTCTCTAATTATTCAGGTGGTGCAACTAAGTACTCTTGGAATTTTGGAGACGGAAGTACTGCTTCAACAGCAACTAACCCATCACACACCTATACAAGTTCTGGTACTTTCACGGTAACACTTACTGCTGAAAATGCTGCTGGTTGTACAGATACTAAATCGGTTAGTGTAACTGTGTTTGGAACTCCAACAGCTGATTTCTCTGCGAGCAATGCTTGTGCGGGTACAGCAGTTTCGTTTACAAACAATAGTAGTACTGGATCTTACCTATGGAACTTTGGTGATGGTGGTGCAAGTACAGCAACAACACCAAGTCATACATACAAGGCTGCAGGTACATACACGGTTATGTTAACTGTGAAAAACAGCAATGGATGTGAGTCATCGACGTCAAGTCAAATCACAATTCATGCGCTACCTAAAACGGCGTTTGCAACTGCTTCAGGTTGTGAGAAAGCTGGTATCCAGTTTACGAACAATACGGCAGGAACAAATACTTATGCTTGGACATTCGGCGACGGAGGAACAAGTGCTGCGAAGAATCCAAACCATACGTACAACTCGTCAGGAACCTTTAACGTAACGTTAATAGCAACTAACGGTAACGGATGTTCAATGGAGGCTAAGCAAGCGGTTGTTGTATCACCGCAACCTACGGTAGCCTTTACGGCTAACTCTCCTTGTGAGGGCAGTGCAGCTGCATTCAGCAACACATCAACTAGAGGTGCGAATAGCTGGACATTAGGAGATGGCGCAACAAGTCGTTTGTTAAACCCAAGTCATACCTATGCAAGTGCAGGTAAGTATTCTGTTCAATTGACAGTTACAACTGCTGCAGGGTGTACTAACTCAATGACTAGTAGTGTGACAGTTAATCCTAACCCAGTAGCTTCGTTTAGTTCGAAAGCACTGTGTACTGGACCTAACGTAGACTTTACCAACACAAGTTCAATTGGTGGTGGATCTATTGCTAATAGTAATTGGAATTATGGTGATGCCTCTACAGGCACGTCAAATTCTCATACGTATGCGAAATCAGGTGTGTATAACGTAACATTAACGGTTACGTCTGACAGAGGTTGTATGACTTCTACTACATCTCCAGTTGCGGTTTACGAAGCACCATTGGCTAAGTTTAGCACGAATGATGTTTGTTTAGGAGTGTCTGCTAGCTTTACGAATGAAAGTTCAAATGCAAGTAGCTCAGCTTGGAAATTTGGTGACGGAAATACAAGCAACGTAACAAATCCAACACATACATATGGTTCGGCTTCAACCTATACTGTTGAGTTAACCGCGATGAATCCATTAGGATGTTCAAACGTGGTTACAGGAAGTATTAAAGTAAGTACAAACCCAACTGCAGACTTTAACGCGCCTGCAGGCTGTGAAGGAGCAGCAACCATGTTTACAAATGCATCTACTGGTGCTAATGCATATAGCTGGAACTTTGGAGATGGTAGCTTAAGCAACCAAGAAAGTCCATCACATACATTTGCTTCTAGTGGAAATAAAAATGTAACGTTAATGGTTCGTACCAATGATGGTTGTTCTGATGAGGTAACTAAAATGGTTGTTATCAATACAAGTCCAACGGCAGCATTTACTGCAGTAGGAAATTGTTTAGGTGACGAAACAATGTTCTCAAATACTTCACAAAACGGTACTTCATTTGCTTGGAGCTTCGGCGACGGTAATACAAGTAATAATGCAAACCCATCAAACACGTATAGCGCAACTGGCGATTACAGAGTATTGTTAATTGCAAGCAATGCGAATTGTGTTGATTCAACAGAACAATTGGTTCCTGTTAATCCAATTCCAAATAGTGACTTTACACATACTACTAGTGGAAGAGAAGTAACATTCTCTCCAATTGAGTTGGGTGGAACAAGTTACAGCTGGAATTTTGCTGATGGCAATACCTCTACTTCAATCGCACCAGTTCATCGTTATTCAAGTGCTGTGGTTCAAACATTCAATGTTTGTTTAACCTTAACAGACAAAGCAGGTTGTACCTCAGAGAAGTGTAACGATGTTAATGTTGATCTGGTTGGTGTTAATGACGTGACATCTGAAAATGGTGTTAATGTTTATCCTAACCCGAACAAAGGTGCATTTGTGGTAACAATGGCAGAAATAAATGGTGATATAAACATCGCACTTTATGATACAAAAGGCGTTCTTGTAACAGTAGTTGATACTACTAAACCGTCAACTCAATTTAATATTGATGTTACAGGAGTTGCTGAAGGCGTATACTTCGTTCAAATTAAGAATGGAGATTACACTTCTACACAACGGGTGGTTATTACTAAATGATAAGACGATAACTCGTTAAATCACATAATAACTAAATCTTGTTCTAACAAGGGGTCGGCAACGACCCCTTTTTTTATTTACTTCTGGATACATTTGCGACTCGAATGGAGTTTGTGAAAAACAAGTGGCGGTTTATTGTTGAATTTGTCATGATGTCAGTGGCCGTTGGGCTATCTTGCTATTATGTATCGGAGTTTGGTTGGCCCAGTAATGGTATTATTTCCGTGTACGTAGCTTGGCTGATTTACTTTTTTGTCCAACTAAAGGTCAAATTAGGGTTAACCTTACCCTTCGCGTTTATAGTAGTTTGGATGATTTTGGCCATACAAGACTGGAACGACAACCAAGCTATAAAGTCCTTTAATGTTGAAGATTATTACTTGGCCATTGCCTATGTGATGCATGCGTTAAACGGGGCAATAATTTATTTTGAAAATAAAATGAGATGGTAGGCATCACAACTTTAGGTGCCTTGCCGTTGTTAATACGTATATGAAGAAACTATTAAAGCGTTTGGCGATTGGTGTTATAGGACTTGTTGCTGCAGTTGTATTGTTTATTGTCATTTCTGGCAATCACTACATGTTTTTTATGATTCGACACACCATTTTAGAAGGTAGGATGGGCCCAACGATTGACGAACACGTGTATTATGACAATAGAGTGGTTGAGGCCTCAGAATCACCTATTGAGTGGCCGTTAGGGCAAAGTTATGCTGCAAACCAATTGGCTGAAGATGAGGAAGCCTATCATACCAAATATGAGACAAAGGCTTATGTAGTGATCCACAAAGGAAAATTAATCTATGAAAAGTATTGGGATGGATATTCCGATACCTCTAAAACCAACTCTTGGTCGATGGCAAAAAGTATGTGTAGCCATTTAATCGGTTGTGCTATTAAAGATGGAGACATAGACAATATCGATCAGAAAATATCAGAATTTTTACCTGAATTTAAAGATGACACCATAACAACTTTACGGCATGTTTTGACCATGAGTACTGGGTATGATTGGTATGAAAGTTACCAGAATCCATTTGGTTTTACAGCACGGTCTTTATACGGTAATGATTCGCGTAAGCTGCTAAAACGATATGAAATTGCTGATGAGACCGGAAAGATATTTAATTACAAGTCTGCCAATTCTCAATTGTTAGGTCTAATTATAAATTCCGCTACAGGTAAAACGCTTAGCGCATATGCCAGTGAAAAATTATGGCAACCGATTGGTGCTAAGGAAAACGCGTTGTGGAGCTTGGATCACGAAGGGGGAGACGAGTTGGCTTATTGCTGCTTTAATACCAATGCCCGAGATTATGCCAAGTTTGGCTACCTATACCTTAATGAAGGTGTGGTAGGAGAAGATACATTAATTCCGAATTGGTATTTCAAAGAAGCGACAACACCTGCTCCATTAATAGATAAAATAGGTGGCCCTAATAAACGTTACGGCTATCAGTGGTGGTGCACAAGCTACGAAGGCGAATCGTTCTTCTATGCACATGGGATTGATGGTCAATATATCTTGATACTTCCTGATAGTGATCTTGTGGTGGTTAGATTGGGTCAAACACGGCCACATATTCGCCAGAAAGGCCACCCCATAGATATTTACGAATATCTAAGGATGGCCAAAAACATGATTGGTTAGTTTGATTTTTATCTTCTGAAGTTATAACCAATCGACACACCATACCGGTAGTCATCTTTGTTCGGTACGAAAAAGAAGTTTACCGGAATGTTCATGGTGCCAGCCTGAAACGATTTGCCAATTGCGAAAGCTAGATTGGCTTGTATGGTGGCGCTCCCTCTGCTGTCAAGCTGACCTTCTAATGGTAGGTTGTTAATGTTCTCTTTGTCCTGAGAACGGTACCAACTTCCATCTTCAAAATATTTGTTCTCTTTTTTGGTGATGTTGAACGTGGGGCCAAAAGCGAATTCAAGTCCAGTACGCGCGTTACGCAAGCCGTTTAAGACGCTTAGTGATGGCAAGAATAGGCCTTGATCTAATCCGCTGATTTGTGGTATTATTTCTATAATCCCTTGACATGATCCTCCGTGCAGATACTGCTGCTCAAATTGATACCCAACATTTATAAAACCAGGACGCATGTTATATCCGCCATTCATCTTAGACGCTTTAAGAATATCTGCTGAAGGCCCGGTAAACACCGTATAACCTAAACGTGGGCCCGATAAGTTTAGTGATTGCTGGTAGTTTGGCAGTCTGCCTGAAGACGACAGTGTTTCGTCAGTTAAACTTAACAACTCGTTTTTGTCGTGTGGGATGTTTAGTAGTTTCTGAAGCGTAAGCTTTAACATAAACTCTGCTTCATCAGGCAGGTTTAGAAAATCCATCTTGGCTGTTTTGTTTGCCACTCGAGGATCTTTATTAATCATTTTTGAAATGACATAAATGCGGCCAGCAATTTGTTTTATTTCCGTGGTAATAGCCCATTCGATTCCGGTGCGCTGGCACATCTTACGTAAACAAATGTCATCACAAATTAGGTTCTGAGATTTGATGGTGTCCAAAATGAGTGCAGCACGTTTGTCGTTAACTACATTATAATCGTTTGCATAAAATTGCATGTAATTATATGTGAAGCTTTCAAGTTTGACATTAGACTGATTGGTTAAGTTGGTTTGTACACTAGTCACAATTAATCCTGGATTCTGTGCGTAGGTGCAAATGCTTGTGATAATAAGCAAGGCGATTGTTGTTAATTTTTGTTTCATGTTTTTTTTCTTCAAAGGTGGGGGTGGGTACGCTCAGTCTTTTTGCAAATTTGCGTTTGATGCAGTTTTATTTTAGTATTTTGCATATCGTATTGCGAATTGGCGCCCTTTTGATTCAATTAGTTGCGTAAAACGCAATTTGTGATACTTTAAAATGTGAAATATGCAAAGTAATGCACGGAAGTCTCACCAAACTCGGTTTGTTGAATATCTCAAATCCAGCATAGCAAATCATAAATTGTTAGCAATAGAGTTGGCTGAAATGTTATCTATTTCAAAGGATAGTGCTTACAGAAGGTTACGTAATGAAACACCTCTAACCATTGACGAGGCAATGATTATTTGTGATAGATTTAAAATAGATCTTACACTTTTTTTCGAATACAAGTACCAGACGATTCCTTTTAAGTTCAATAAGCTATATAGCGGAAATAAAGACTTAAGTTCCTATTTGGATGGCATTAATGAGATGATGGACGCTGGTTTGGCTAGTAACGCTAAGGTTACTTTCGCTGCTGAAGATATCCCAGTGTTTCACCATTTTGCCTATCCCAATTTGGCGGGGTTTAAAATGTTTTACTGGCAAAAAGCAGTTCTAAACGATGACAGTTTAATTGGGCACCAATACAGCTTGGATGAGATGCATCCTGACTTATTGGAGAAGGCGTCTAGGATTGTAACAAAGTACAATCAACTGATTAGTGAAGAGATTTGGACCGTTGATTCAATCCACTCTACCTTAAGTCAGATATTATATTTCGCAGAGTCTGGTCAGTTTACGTCAACCGAGTATGCGTTAGAAGTTTTGAGCGATGTCAAAATCATGGTGGAAGACTTGATGAAGAAGGCTGAAAGGAGCTCGAAAACCCTTGATGAGGCAAAAAACTTTGTCTTATACAATAGCGAGGTGCGTATTGGGAATAATTCCATTCTACTTCAAACGGATACTGCGTCTCGTGTTTTTATTAGTCACAACACGTTTAATTCCATTAGTACAGACAATGAGAGTTTTTGTGATGAGACGGCATTGTGGATGCAGAACTTAATTCGTAAGTCAACACCTATTAATGACGTCAGCGAAAAGCATCGATTCCAGTTTTTTAGATCCTTATTTGAGAAAATTGATGAGGCCAAACAAAAAGTGTTGCTTGCGTAATGCACAAAATGAGTTTGATTATGTTATGATTTATAGCAAATTTGTTTTATGACTGCCTATCAATTAATTATTGCGGGTTCACTCGCCATCATAGCATCGTATCTGTTCAGTGAGTTCAGCAAACGAACCAGTATACCTTCTGTGTTAATGTTGATTGGAGCCGGAGCGATCTTAGGCCAATTTTACACCATTGACACAACGAGTTTGGCCCAGCCGTTAGAGGTTTTGGGTATCGTTGGTTTAATTATGATTGTACTGGAAGGAGCTCTAGACTTGGAATTGAGTAAAGAGCGGATACCATTAATAAAGAAGTCCTTTGGTATGGCGGCTTTAGGATTGGTAGGTTCTGTTCTTGTAATTGCCTTTTTGCTTTATTTCGTTTTTGACATGGAAATTGGGTCAGCATTTTTATATGCAACACCGCTGTCGGTGATTAGTAGTGCTATTGTGATACCAAGTGTTGAACAACTAAGGCCAGACAAAAAAGAGTTTTTGATTTATGAAAGTTGTATTTCGGATATCCTCGGTATCATGTTGTTTTACTTTATCATTGGGATGCTACAAAACCCAGATCCCGTGCAAGAAGTAACCAATTTTTCCTTGAAGTTGCTGGTAACGATTGTTATATCTATACTGACTAGTTTTGGCTTAATATTTTTATTTAAGTTCATAAAAACAAAGGTTAAAATCTTTCTATTTCTAGCCATTTTAATGGGCCTTTACGCGATAGAGAAAAGCCTTCACCTGAGTCCATTGATTTTAATATTGATCTTTGGTTTGATGCTTAAAAATAACCAACTCGTTTTTAGAGGTGCTTTGGCAAACCGAATAAGTAAAATGGAACTTAAGCTTATGGAGCATAATTTTCATATCATCACGAGAGAAACGGCCTTTGTGTTGCGTACTTTTTTCTTTCTTGTATTCGGGATGTCAATGGTATTGTCAAGTCTTCTTGACGTGAAAGCATTGATTTTGAGTATCGTTATTACGAGTATGATGTTCTTGGTGCGTTGGCTGCTATTAAAGGTGTTTGGTAAAGGGGTCGGGAAGCCACTTCTTGCAGTTGCGCCACGTGGATTAATAACCGTATTGTTGTTCTACTCGATTCCATCGGATTTGATATCCACAGCATTCCCTGAAAGTGTCATATTGTATGTAGTCATTTTTACCAGTTTAATCATGACTTTTGGTTTGATTAAGAATCAGAAGGTTACAAGTCAATCTCAACGAGATAAAGACGAGATAATCGAGGCGGTTGGGTAGAATATTCTAACATTTCTGAAAGTTTTGTAGCATCTGATGCAACTTTTCAAGAGGGTTTCAGACTAATAATTGAAAAGATTTTCGTATATTTGGTTTAATACTATTGCTACTTCAACATGTCGTGTACCTCTAATTCTTTTATAAAATGGGTTTTTTGCGTAGTCATTTTGGCTACGGTTTTTGTTTCATGCAAAAAAACGGAAGACAAAAATTTTGATAATAACACGGCTATTTCTCCGCACCGCATCTCGACCATCAAAATTGAAGGCTATGTAACGCGTGTATTTATTGATTTAATAGGTAGAACGCCACTCGAAACCGAATTGGCCTTCGAAACGGACCTGCTCAAAGAAAAAAATTTGAGTAAAGAAAGTCGTGAGGCGCTTGTTGCAAAATTGCAAACGGATTCTACTGAAGTTGTCGGAGACTCAAGCTACGAAATTGCATATGGCGAGCGTTTGTATATCATCATCAAATCAAGGATGGTTGAGGGAGCAGAAACACCTTCATTTACAAGGCATATTGGCAATGCAAACAACTCTTTAAGGCAAGGAAGACTTTTGGGGGATTCTATTCGCGTTTTTGCGGCACTTGATAAAATAAAGCGCAACCAAGAGGTCATTGACGCTAAGTATGAATTTAGAAATCAAGAAATTACACTGAATGAAGTGTTTGCACGGATGCTGAACAATAATGTCTATGACGAAATAAATATGAATACGTTCAATTTTGTTAATGCGTCATTTGACGATTTGTTTTATCGGTTTCCAACACAAACTGAATTTGACATTGCGTTTAACATAATAGAGAAAAATGAAGTCGGGCCACTTTTTGGTGGTTTTGCTGCCACAAAAGGGGAATACTGCAAGTTGTTGACCGAATCGGATGAGTTTTATGAAGGGCTTATACGCTGGACCTACTTAACCTTGCTTGATCGAGACCCTACTACATCAGAAGTGTCTAGTCATTTTCAAACGCTCCAGAGCACACAAGACTTTAGAAACCTTCAAAAAGAAATCATAATAACAGATGAGTATGCAGATTTTTAAGAACAAGTATATTTTAGGTTTGGCAGTCGCTTTCATCAGCCTAGCATCTTGTAAAAAAGATGTTATTGCTACTTACGATGTAAACGACGTCGATATTGAAGATAAAAGCCTGATTAAAGACAGGTCTAAATCGAATAAGCAGTTTATTTCCATTCTGTATACAACGCTGCATCAAAAAGCAATATCCAGTAATCAATTGATCCGCACAGAGCGTGTTATTGAATCATTCGGTGACAAAGCATTGATTAACGAGGTTATTGTGAGCAACTACATGAATAGTGGGAATGTTGTGATGCCAACAAACGATGAAATGAGGGCGGATTTAGATACGTTTATTACAGATACGTATAAGTTGTTTTTCGTTCGAATACCCACAGAAATTGAAAAGGCATTTTTCGTTAATTATATAGAAGCGAACCCGAATATTACACCCGAGTTGGTGTATACGGCATTTGCTTCTGCAGATGAGTACCAGTTTTATTAAGTCGCATTATGGAAAGAAGAGAATTTGTTAAAAAAGTAGGACTGACAGCGGCAGGAAGCGCTGCATTCCCCTATATACTGCCATCAGGTAGATTGTTTGCAAAAACAAATGCAGAACTCGCAGATCATGTGATTTATGTATTGTTTGCAGGAGGCGTGCGACAGCAAGAATCCGTATTGCAACAATATCTGTCTGGTAGCCAAGGTGTAGACATTGGTGGCAACATTATGTACAACATGTTTAATGGGACGGCACCTGACAAAAAGATTGTTTACGGCACAACGCCAGCCAATGAGCCAACAGGTAGCTTGCCAATTCCAAAACTATTGACCAATACGCTGCAGTCGCAAGGCTTATTGTTTCCAGAAGTTGAAGCAGTGAATGGCGGACATTATGGTGGATTAAATTCATTGTTAACGGGCAGTCGTTCATTAGCACAAGGATTAAAAGTGAGACCCAATTCACCCACCATTTTCGAATATTTGAGGAGACACAGAGGGTTTAAAGCTTCTGATGTATGGTTTGTAGGTTCTGGTATTGGGAATTCGTTTCCATTACTAAACTCAAGTAACCACGAGATGTACGGTACAGAGTATGGGGCGAATTTCGTCGCGCCTAGTATTACGTTTGGCAACGAGGGCTTAGACGTCTTAAGTAATGCGAAAGTGTATCATCCGGATGAAGAGCTCGAACCCATTCAAAAAATGCGAGAATTCTTAAACAATTCGTTTAGAATCAAAAACGGGGAAGTGCAAGGAATCCGCAACGGAGAGGATGAAAAGGAAAACATTAAAAAATTCATTCGAGAGATGTTTACCAAAAAGCAAACAGGTGGGTTGGCTGGTCCTCCAGCTGGAAGCGGTGGTGATTTGAGAACCCTTGCTTATGCAGCAGAGGTAATGAAATACTTTAAGCCAAAAATTACGGTAGTCAACCTTGCGAATGTAGATGGTTGTCACTCTAATTTTTCCGGATACCTAAGAGCATTACACCGGGCAGACCATGGTGTTGGCTGGTTATGGGACTACATTCAAAAGGAAATTCCTGAAATGGCAGGGAAAACAATTATGTTGGCTACGCCGGAATGTGGAAGAAACTTAAACCCAAATCCAATTCAAGACGAAAATGATTGGTATGGCTACGACCATAGTGGTGATGCCAATACGAGACGTGTATGGAGTTTAATGGCGGGCCCAAATGTGCCGTCCAATATGGTTGTTGGTAGCGAATCAAATCAGATTGGTTTAACGACAGACAACGTATTAACCGTTGCAGACATATTTGGAATTAAAGATGCTGTGTTAAATGCAGGTTTCGTAAACCCAGGTTCAAAATCATTATTTGATAGAATATGAGGAAGGCAACAGTATCATTTCTCCTCGGCACTGCATTGCTATTCGGATGCAATAGTTCAGACCCTGACGTAACCAATCCGTATGATAACCAAACGGTAGGGCAAGAGCATGCAAAGGTTGATGGATCAAAGGCAGACTTAGACCGCAATACGATTGAAGGAATTCATGCGAACATCTTCCTGCCAACTTGCGCAAATTCAGGTTGTCATGACGGTAATTTTGAGCCAGACTTCAGAACCATAGAATCTTCATACAACACCTTAATTGGTCAACCCATTATCAAACAAGATGACATGAACCCACTTACAGCAAGAGTTACGCCAGGTAACGCTTCAACAAGTATGCTTGTTAGGAGAATGTTGGTTGACATTAATGGCAATTCCGGAACCATGCCAATTCTGGCAGATCCAGACAGCGATTGGCCTCAGAAGAAAGACGAATACATAAAGAACATAGAGACCTGGATTGATAATGGAGCGCTTAATCAAAATGGGGAAGTGCCTACGGCATCAAACTATCCAGTTCAGCTTAATGGGATTATAGCAAAAGTTAATGGAAGTATTGTGTCTCGGAACGGAATATACAAATCAATGAATATACCCGCTGGAGCGTCAAGTGTTGAAATTTGGGTGTCTTTTGAGGATGACGGACTAACGCCTGATCAACTTACCAATGTTTCGGTTGACGTGTCAATTATGGCGAACGATTTTGATAGCACAAATATGACCACCTTGGTGTATACTGGTAGCCCAGAAACGGCCAAAGGGTATTTTGGGGACGACGAATCGTTCTACCACCGAGCTACCGTATCATTAGCAAATTGGCAAAGTGGGGATGTGATTTGGTTAAGGACACATGTTTCTGATGGTGTCAATTCGAGTGAGGCGCCAAATGACAATTCGCTGTTCAGAGCAAAAGAATACGCAACCTTAAAATTGAAATAACCAATGCAAAAGCTACTATATCTCACGACTATGCTTGTGCTTTCCTTGGGTTGCACGGAGGTAACACTTGTTGAGAAGCCTTCAGGGCCACCAATTATCGAATATGTGGACATTCAACCCCGCGTGGTGAGCGAGTTTCAGGATTCTATATTGATTACTTTTAAGTATTCAGACCCAGACGGAGATCTAGGTTTTGAAAATCCAGATATTAAACCACTTGGAATTCATGATTTGAGGCTTGAAACTTCTGACTTTCAGCATGTCGGATTGCTGGCGCCAATAGACGCCAATGTTGATATAGCTGGAGAGTTAACCGTAAAACTTAAAAACACCTTTTTGTTGGGTTCCAGTGAAAATGAGTTAACCACTTACGAACTCATCTTTACCGACCGTGCAGGAAATGCGAGTAACCCAATACAGACCGATCAAATAAGTATAATCCGCCGTTGAAGCAACTGTTTACTATAGTATCATTTTTCGCTTTTGCCTTGACCAGCTTTGCGCAAAACGACTTTTACATGAGTAATGCAAAAGTGAGTGATTGTAAGGGTAATTTCTTTGATAGTGACAATGGCAGTACATCGCTGGATTATGATCACAACGAAGACTATATTTTTACGATTTGCGTGCCTGGAGCAGAGAGTATAACGTTGAGCTTTTCGGCGTTTTGTACCGAGGCAGATTTGGACTATCTGATTTTGTATGATGGAAAAGATACGACAGCGAACAAACTAAGCGGAAAGATTTCCGGATCAAGGACACCAGGCTCATACACAACCACAGATTCGTGTTTGACCATTTATTTCCATAGTGATGCAAGTAAGTATTGTGATGGATGGGAAGCAAGTTGGACAACTAAAGTTATTCCAATATTGCCGCCAAAAATTATGCCACCTACGGTAAGTTGTGAAGATTCTAAAGTGGGAATCAAGCTTGACCAAAAGTGGAATTGCGATTCATTATCGGGGTCTAATTTTACCCTTACTGGGCCGATTAACCCGGGGTTGACCCTGACACCCGTGAATTGTGATGCCAATAACGAAACAGACACATTTGTATTGAACGTAACGCCAATGTTGGACCGTAGTGGGACGTACACCGTTGAGTTTGATGCCATCAAATACGATCGATGCGATTCTGCTTGGACGCTGCATGCAGATACGACGTTCGATATCACGAATTGCCCGATTTATGTGAACTTACTTGCTGATCCAGATACGGTATGTAATGGAACCTGTACGGAGATAACCGCTGAAGTAACAGGAGGGGATTCTAGCTTATATGTATTCAATTGGTCGACAGGAATAAACGGGACGTTTGGACCACACACGTATTGTCCATTGGTGTCTGGTTGGGTGAAATTGACCGTTTCTGACGGAATTTCAATCCCAGGTACAGATTCAATTTGGATAGAAGTTGTGAGCCCACCTGTGGCTCGTGGGGACACCACCGTATGTGAAGCCGCCAATGCGTTTAATTTAACAGCAACACCTTTAGGGGGTTATTGGACTGGAAATGGAATTACGGATTCCGCAACTGGATTGTTTGATCCGCCAACAGCAGGGGCTGGTTCTCATCAAGAAATTTATCACTTTGCTGGATGCACAGACACTACTATAGTGAATGTTATCGCATTTGACGCGGGACCTCCAGATGCATCATGTCCTGGCTTGTCTCCATTTCAAGTGACTGGAGCTAATCCAGCCGGCGGCATTTGGTCCGGACCGAATATCGATAGCACAGGTTTGTTTAACCCTGTTGATACGGGTTCTTATTTGGTGACATACACATGGAATGGTTGTTCGGATACAAAAAGGATAAATGTGTTTCCAGTATTTGCACAAGAATTTGACACCGTTTGCCAATCAACAGATTCGATATTACTTAACTTCAGTCCGATTGGAGGAGTATGGTCTGGTAGAGGATTTAATGATACAAGGTCAGGCTGGTTTGTGCCCAGGCTAGCAGGCTCAGGCAACAGGCAAGTAATATATAATGCAAATGGTTGTAGGGACACAACCTGGGTGTATGTGAAACCCATTAGTGCAAGGGGCAATCAAATTCTGTGTCCGGACGGTGGTAATGGATTTACCTATGCTGGTTGGCCTGCGGGCGGTTACTGGGTAGGGCGTGGAATTGTAGACTCCATCACTGGAGAATACGATGCTTCGTTTGTTTACACCATAAACCGTACTTCGTACAACGATACGATGTACTACCACCTTAATGGTTGTGTGGATGAAAAGATAATGTACGTGCGACCAACACGGGTGTATAACGACACCTTGAAGTTTTGTATCGAGGACCCAAGATTGTTGCTTAACTGGTCAAGTGCACGACGCACGCCTGGCGGAGGTAGATGGACTGGAGCCGGAATTTCTGGTAATTATTTTACTCCGGTTGTGGCAGGAAGAGGTGTACACAAATTGTATTATGATGCCTACGGATGTAGAGACAGCTTAATTATGGTTGTTCACCCTCAGTCCAATATCCAACAAGATACTTTGCTGTGTGAAACGGACCCATCGATAATTTTATTTGCAGAACAATCAGGAGGTTATTTTACTGGGCCAGGGATATTGGACAGTATTTTAGGAAGATTTGATCCAGGAACTGCTGGCGTAGGGACGCACAGATTGTATTATTTCTCACGTTATGGTTGCATAGACTCCTGTGAAATTGAGGTTGGAGCAAGACCTATTGCACGTATTGCTCAGTACCAACCCTTTTATTGTTTTAGTGATACGACGCTCATCTTTTCTGGGACACCTTTTGGGGGGACTTGGACAGGTACAACCTTCGGTGATAGTCTGTTTAATCCGAACCTTTCCGGTTCAGGTAATCATAAAATATTGTATCGCTTCGGTACCGCAACGTGTTATACAACAGATAGTGCCTTTATTGATGTGTTAGACACCTTAAAAGGAAGTTTTACCTACGACGATGATTCGTTGTGTTATGGTGAGCAAGCGACACTGATTGCAGGAGGATTGCGTGGAGCAAATACGAGTTATGCCTATAATTGGTCGGCATCTACCTCTACTGATCGTAATGTCTTTGTTCGGCCACCAAATACACAATGGGTGCATGTTGTGATTAGCGATGGTTGTTCAGACTCTTATAGCGATAGTGTATACATTCATGTGTTTCCTAAAATTGAAACGGATGCCATCACTTCAGATTCGCAGTGTTATGGAACAGTCGGGTTTGCAGAATTACAACCTAGATTAGCCGATCCGTACAGTGTAAGGTGGTTTACCACACCGCCGCGGTTTACCAATAGGATAAGTGCACAGGTAGCAACAACGTATGATTTTAGGATACAGAATTTAAATACGAAATGTACCCTTGATTCAGGCATTTATATTCCATCCTATCCGCGGATTAACGCATACTTTATTACGACACCTACGGAAGGAATCTGTTTGAATCCGTTTGACCCCGAATTACAAATCATTAATTATACGGTTGGCGCCACACAAGGAACTTGGTTTTTTGGGGATAGCACGCAGCAGGTGTATTCAACTCAGGATAACCCGAGCCATATCTATAAGACTGATACCAATAAGTATGTCATTTGGTTATATGTTGAGAACAGAGGTGGTTGCAAAGATTCATTCAGTGTTGATGTCTGCGTTGACGATTCGGTATATGTTGTGATACCGACGGCATTTTCGCCTGGCACGGATGGCGTTAATGATTTTTACCATGTGCGTACAGCAGGGGTGACGGATTTTTATATGGCTGTTTTTAACCGTTGGGGGGAACAGGTGTTCGAAACGAATGATAAAGACTTTGAATGGGATGGTAATTATATGGGTAAACGCATGCCAAAAGGGGTGTATCCATACTACATAAAATACAAGGGGAAGAAAACTATCCGACAGCAGACACAAGGAACCATCCAAATCGTCCGTTAAGCCCCTATTTTCCTATAAAAATTAGTCAATTGTCTATTTTGCTGTTTTTTTAGTCAAATTCGTTGAAAAATTAAAAAGTTAGGACTACTTTTGCAGCCCTTTTTGAGGATACAATAAAAAGAAAACACAGTGGATACGCTTTCGTATAAGACAAAATCAGCCAACAAGGCAACCGTTCAGAAAAAATGGTATGTTGCTGATGCAGAAGGAAAAACCCTAGGTAGATTTGCTTCTGAAATCGCTAAAATTATTAGAGGTAAAAACAAGCCTGATTTTACACCTCATGTTGATTGTGGTGACAACGTCATTGTAATTAATGCTGAGAAGATTACTATGTCAGCGAACAAGATGGATACTAAGGTATACATCAGACACACTTCTTATCCAGGTGGTCAGCGTGAAACATTAGCAAAAGAATTGTTAGCAAAAAAACCTGAGGCTTTAGTTGAAAAAGCTGTGAAAGGTATGTTGCCTAAAAACAAGTTGGGTAATAGAATATTTCATAACCTTTTTGTTTACACTGGGACAGAGCATCCACATGCCGCTCAGAAACCTGAAACCTTAGAATTGTAATATTATGGAAGTTACCAATACATCAGGCAGAAGAAAAACTGCAGTAGCTAGAGTTTATATGACTCCAGGAAACGGTGCAATTACCGTTAACAAAAAAGATTACAAAGATTATTTCCCATCAGCTTCACAGCAATATAAAGTGCACCAGCCTTTAAGCCTTTGTGGATTAGATGGACAATATGATATTAAAGCTGTTTTAAGTGGTGGTGGTTCAACTGGTCAGGTTGAAGCATTGCGATTGGCAATTGCAAAGGCAATTGTTGAGCTTGATGCAGAACAAAAGCCAGCACTAAGAGCTGAAGGTTTCATGACGCGTGACAACAGAATGGTTGAACGTAAGAAGCCTGGACAAAAGAAAGCAAGAAAGAAATTCCAATTCAGTAAACGATAAACTTCGTATATGTCAGAAATTACGACAAAAACATTATTGGATGCAGGTGTACATTACGGTCACCTTACCAGTAAGTGGAATCCAAAAATGGCTCCTTTTATTTTTATGGAGCAAAATGGGATTCACATCATTGACTTAAACAAAACCCTTTCAAAACTTACCGATGCGAAAGCAGCGGTAAAAAGTATTACAAAGTCAGGGCGAAAAGTAATGTTTGTTGCTACAAAAAAGCAAGCCAAAGACATCGTTCAAAATGAGGCAACACGTGTAAACATGCCTTATGTAACTGAACGTTGGTTAGGTGGTATGTTAACAAACTTTGCTACTGTAAGAAAGTCAATCAAGAAAATGCAATCCATTGATAAAATGGTGACTGACGGTACCTACTTGCACCTTAACAAAAAGGAGCGTTTGATGAAGGATCGTGAGAAAACAAAATTGCAACGTTTACTTGGTGGAATCGAACAATTAAACAGACTACCAGCTGCATTATTTATCATCGACGTTAAACGCGAGCATATTGCAGTTAAGGAAGCGCAAAAGTTAAATATTCCAATTTTTGCGATTGTTGATACGAATTCAAATCCAAACTTAGCGGATCATCCAATTCCTGGGAATGATGATGCGTCTGCGTCAATCGAATTGTTGGCTAGAAGCTTTGCGGATGCAATTGCAGAAGGTCTTAGCGAAAGAAAGCAAGCTAAAGAAGCTGCTAAGAAAGATGTAGATAAAGAAAGCGCAACAAAAGAAGTTGCTGCTAATTAATCGGATCATAACACTTTAAAAAAATATTTTCATGGCTATTACCGCAGCAGCAGTAAACGAATTGAGAAAAATGACCGGAGCAGGCATGATGGACTGCAAAAAGGCATTGACTGAAGTAGGTGGCGACTTTGAAGCAGCTATCGACCTACTTAGAAAAAAAGGACAAAAAATTTCGGCAAACCGAGCAGACAGAGATGCAACAGAAGGAGCGGTTATCGCTTTAGCATCTGATGACAACACGGTTGGTGTAATCGTAAGGTTAAGTTGTGAAACTGACTTCGTTGCGAAAAACGCTGATTTCATCGCACTTGCAGACAACATCGCAAAAATTGCTTTAGAAAATAAAGCAGCTGACCTTGACGCATTAAAAGCATTAAGCATTGATGGGCAAGTGATTAGTGAGCGACTGACTGAGGAAATGGGTAAGATTGGTGAAAAAATTGATGTGACTAAATACGCTATCGTTTCTGGTGCATCAGTTATTAACTATATCCACGCTGGAAACAGAATTGGTGTTTTGGTTGAGTTAAGCTTACCAACCAATGATGACATTTCAGCTGCAGGTAAAGATGTTGCTATGCAAATTGCAGCAATGAATCCTGTTTCTGTAGGTGAGGATGATATTCCTGCCGACGTTATCGAAAGAGAACTAGAAATTGGACGTGAGCAAGCACGTGCAGAAGGTAAGCCTGAGCAAATCATCGAAAAGATTGCAATGGGTAAACTGAATAAGTTTTATAAAGAAAACACATTAACGAAACAATCTTTTGTGAAAGATAGCTCAGTGAGTGTTGAAGGCATGCTTAAAGGCATCGACGCTGATTTAAAGGTATCATCTTTCTCAAGAATTGCACTTGGTTAATTACCATTGTAAATAAAGAGATGAGGAGAAACATAGTTTCTCCTTTTTTTTTGCCTTTTTTTGAAGAATAATGAAGTCCTAAAGGAACATGAAGTATAAAAGAATATTGCTAAAGTTGAGTGGAGAGGCCCTATTAGGGACTAAGGAGTACGGAATAGACCCTGAAGTCCTTAAGCGTTACGCTGTTGAAATTAAGAAAGTTCTTGATTTAGGTGTAGAAGTAGCAATTGTTATTGGTGGAGGAAACATCTTTAGAGGTGTCCAAGGTGTTGAAGGTGGAATGGATGACAGAGCCCAAGCTGATTATATGGGCATGTTGGCCACTGTAATAAATGCCATGGCTTTACAAGGAGCTTTAGAGAAACAAGGCATTTATACGCGTTTATTGAGTGCCATCAAGATGGAACAGATAGCTGAGCCATTTATACGCAGAAGAGCCATCAGACACCTTGAAAAAGGTCGTGTGGTCATATTTGGTGCTGGAACAGGTAATCCTTATTTCACAACAGATACGGCGGCGTCGCTACGGTCAGTAGAAATTGAAGCTGACGTGTTGCTAAAAGGAACCCGCGTTGACGGAATCTACTCTGCAGATCCGGAGAAGGATGCGACAGCGACTAGATACGACAACCTTTCTTTTACAGAAGCTATTCAAAGACAGCTCAAAGTGATGGATATGACGGCATTTACGTTGTGCCAAGAAAACCACTTACCAATTGTTGTTTTTGATATGAATCGAGAAGATAATTTGGTGAATCTGGTTCGTGGCAACGAAGTCGGAACACTTGTGAGCTAGCCGAACCTAAAGGCATTGAGGCAACGAACTATTGCAACCGAACTTCTTGTTCAATTAACGTTAAGTTTTCGTCGTTAACATCGTTGTCTAAGTAGTATATTATACCACATTTACTGTAAACACGTTGCTCCAAATCAGATGGTGATAACGGAGTGACTCCTGTCTGAATCAGAAATAAAGGAACGATGGTTTCCCATACAGTGTCTTTCAGTGAAAGGGTGGTCAAGGAATAGGTGTTTCCGTTCATTGGCGCCTGATATAAGCTAATATCATCTGCTCCATCACCATTTAAGTCTCCTTCATTTATTAGAATAATTTCACAACAGCCAGCCTCAATAGTGGGTATGCTGTTAATGGAAAAATAAACAGCATAACTGCCTGGGGTTCCATTTTCAATGGCATTGCCAACGCCTGATTTGGTCTGAACGGAAAATGCATATTCTTTAATGCCATCGCCGTTAAAATCGCCATATATGGATGATCCAACAGCAGCAGACTGTGCTTGCACCGTAGATGCGACCAATAGAAACAGGAGAATGGAATTTAACTTCATGACTCGTACCACTTTCAAAACGCTTTATGACGTAAGATGTTATACGTATCTAGTCAAAGAACGTAGATAATTTTGGTTTTAGCAAGTGGGAAATATCAACCAAAACGCTGATTATTTCTTACATCCGTTACTGTAATGAGTTCGGGATGTTTATATGTTTTGATAACCTGAGCGGCTATGAATTGTCTATCTCCTCTAAATTTTTGACAGCCTCTATTCTCGGTGGATATAGTTTTGACACAATTACACCAGCAAGCATGGCTAATGCAAAAGAGGGTGCCAAGACGTCTAATTCGATAAAGTACTTTCCGACAGATTCCATGGATTGGACAAAAAACTTAAAGATTATGACGGAGGCAAATCCCGTTATCATAGACGCAATCGCACCTTTTTCACTGTAACCTTTCCAAAACAGTGTAAGGATGATAACCGGGCAAAAGGTAGCAGCAATTCCGGACCAACCGAAAATGATTACCCAAAAGACTTGCCGGTCTGGTGAAACCCAATTAAGTATGATGGCTATTCCCAAGGCCAATACCGCCATGATCACGGTTGATATTCGAGATATGTTTGTTAGGTTTTCATCTTTTAAATCAGGTCTAAATATTTTTTGATAAAAGTCGCGTGAAATTGAACTTGACGCAAGTATTAAGAGAGAATCGATGGTAGACATAATAGCCGACAAGACTATGGCCACGTAAATGGCAACAACCACAAGCGGTAAGTATAATTCGGTAACCATACTCAATACATCTTTACCACCAACACCCAATATCGCTTCGGCGTCTTGACCATTTCTTGTAAAAATCACACGGGCAAGAATCCCGATTGTAACAGCTGCTGCGTCAGTAAGCAGGGTAAAAAGAAGTGCAACTTTTTTTCCTTTATCTATTTCGGCCTCATTCTTAATAGACATGAATCGCACGTATACTTGTGGTGATCCTAAAAATCCTAAACCAATCATAGAGAATCCTAAGATGGTAAAGATGTTTATCCAGACGTCGTCACTTTTACCCCAAATATTGGTTAAAGCAGGGTCGATCATGTTTAAACCTTCCGTGATTCCAGTCCCATGATCCATGGAGAACCACACCACAATTGGCAACAAAACCAGTCCAAAAAACATCAAGACTCCTTGAAACAAATCAGACCAAACAGCCGCAACAAAACCGCCTAGAAATATATAGACCAGTACAATTAAGAAGCCTATTAAAGCACCAACTTTGTAGTCAATGTCGAGCATTGATTTAAAAGCAACGCCCGTTACATCAATTTGCGAAGCCACGTAAATAACAATGAATATGACAAGGGCTGATGCAGCAACGGCTCTAAGTGTATGGCTTGTGGTTTTGAAATGGCTTTGTAAATAATCTGGGATGGTTATCGATCCAAATGAATCAGACCTCCGTTTGAATTTTTTGGCCATGAACTGCCAGGATATAAAAACCCCAAGAAGTTCTCCAGCAACGACCCAATAACCGGCATACCCGGCAATGGCACCCATTCCTGTCAGTCCAATAAGGAGCCAACCAGATTCTCCTGTTGCTCTTGCTGAAAATGCAACGGCCCAGAAACCCATTTTCTTTCCTCCAACATAATAGTCGCTGATGTTTTTTATTCTTTTTGATGCCACAACTCCTATTAAGAAAAGGATGGCAACATAAATACTCAGGACAATTATTTTGACTGTAAGTGGGTTCGAAATCATAATGCTGGATATTAGCTAATAAATTCGGAAGTAATGGTATTTTACCTAAATATCCTTAATTTTTAGCGATTACCGGGAAGATGTAAAAAGCGTATTTTTTGCCAAAAACAACTTATTTTAAACGAAAATGGAGCTGATATGGTGGAAAAACGAGTAAAAACGGTAAAAAAGAAAGGGAATTGACTATCTTCGTTTGTGACTGATTCGGAAAGTGAAAAAAAACGACAGACACTAAATTTGAGGGTTGTCCTTGGATTTTAAATTGATTAATCCCATATGACCACTATTTCAAACTCAACTCAAGTTTTAGTAGAAAACGTTAACTCAGTTCAAGACTTACTTTCGTGTATGACAAGTCTTGATAAGTCGCAATTCAATGCGTGCATCTTTGCGGTAGATCTCTCAGAATGTGACTTTACGCCTTATGGATCTTGGAGTGAGGAGCATTATACCAGAAACTGTTTGTATTGCGATGACAAATATGAGGCCATCTTGCTTTGTTGGGAGAAAGGCCAATACACGCCAATTCACGATCATGGTGGAGAAGAATGCTGGGTCAAAATAATTAGCGGGTCAATAGAAGAAACCATTTACAAACCGAACGAAAATGGCGCACCTACGCCAGTAAAAACAGAAGTAGCTCATGCTGGGAGTACGGCTTATATGATTGACTTTATGGGCTGCCACAGATTAAAGAACGTTGGCGAAGAGCGTGCCATGTCTTTACATATCTATGCCAAACCAATAAGTCGGTGTAATATTTATGATGAAGCTCAGTCTAAGTATGTTCCTAAAGACCTTGTCTACGATTCCATTGTAGACATTCAGTAGAGACTTTTAAAACCCAAGTTGGTTAGTATTTTATTGTTCCACTGTTCATTGCTGAAGCATGCATTCGATTATAGGGTTTTTGTAGATTACTCTTCAGGCTTCGCCTCAAAAGCCAACCTCTTTTCTTTCAGCCATTTGGCCATGTTTTTAGAATCTGCGGTCTGCATAAGATCACGCATTTTTTGCATTGCCTGAATATGTGCAGTATCTTGTTTTTGGAACATATCCATTCCATGTTTTTTGCTTTTTTCTTGAATTTCCTCAAAGGTTTCTGCTGTGAATACTGCCCCACAGGCGCCACCAAGTTCATTACAGGTCATTGATTTCATAGTGCGTATTGTTATTGTTCAACATATGCCTTAAAGGCGTTCATGTATTTTAAAGATTGCTTTTTAAACATACCTTTCATTAAAGGTCCCAAAAGCTTCATGAAACCTTTTAATTCGAAGTAGCTATTGTTTGTTTGTTTGACAACATTTTCGTCAATTTTCTCAAATTGCATTTCAACTTCATTGTATCCCATAGAACTGGTATAACCAAACTTGATATGGTCGGGCAAGTTTTCCTCAAGAATCGTTTCTGCGATTACCATTTCTTTGTTTTTATGTAAAAAATGAAAATTGCTTTTGGCCCCTTTTGATCCGGGCACCCCTGAAAGATGTTCGATTTTTTGTAGACCTTCCATCCAATGCTTAACACCTTCTGGATCTTTGAATTTGCTGATCACTTCATCAAGTGAGCCATTGATCGTATTGCTCAATGTGTATCTCATGGATGATATTTTGAATACAATTTATTCAAAAAAACTTAAACGATTCTTGTATGAATCCAAAAGTTGAAAGAAAGAAGAAGGCTAGTTACATAATTGAAGCATCTATTTGCGGCTTAAATAATTCGGTGAAACAGTGTTACAAAAACGTAACTTCTCCTGTTTCCAAACTATAATATGCTGAAACGATTTCAATATCACCGCGTTTGGCGGCATCACCGATAATCGTTGACCTGTTTACCAGTTCTTCAGCAGTCATTTGTGCGTTTATTTTAACAATGTCATTCACTGAATCAGATGCTGATGCAGCGCTTATTGCTGGTGTAATATGTCCAAGTAAATGGTTCAAATTATAGCCATTGTCTCCACCGTTTACTGCTGCTGTAACGGCACCACAACTTTGGTGTCCAAGAACAACAATGACCTGAGACCCGCAATTTGCAACAGCGTATTCCATGCTCGCAAGAGAAGAGCTGTTTGCTACATTTCCGGCAACACGAACAACAAATAATTCACCTAGACCGGCATCAAAAGCCAATTCTGGAACTACTCTACTATCTGCGCAACTTAATACGATGGTATGCGGTTGCTGACCACCAACTAAATCATTTCTTCTGACACTGTCTTGCAGTTTCCCGTCCAATTTGTCAGCCACAAATCGGCTATTACCGTCTTTAAGTCGTTGTTTGATATCTGCTATGTTCATTTTCTTATTCTTCGATTAAGTCTCAAGTATAAAGTCCAGACGGCAATTATCCAATGGTTTGAACCGATTCGTTTGTGAATTTTAGGTTAACCAGACGGTCGTTTTGTTCAAATATCCCCTCAAAAGGAGAAGGGGTAGGGAACTTGGATGTTGGAAACCATGTTTTCTTTTTGGTGTAATTAACTAGAAGGAATAATCCGTCTTCTGATCCATTTGCTCCAAATCTGTCAAGGTTTCCGTATTTAAGTTTTGAGCCTAACGTTGATACAATTTGCGCATTTAAAACCTCAGGGTGTTTTGATGCCATACCAATTTCATTTACAGAAATAATATGGGTAGCATCAAATCCTGGCTTATCTGAATCGTTGTCGAGGTCATGTCTGACAATGAACTCTAAGATGTTTCCTGTGGGATCCAAGAAGTATACCGATTCTGAATTCCAATCTTCAGGACCGGGTTCAATTACTCTACCCTTTTCGTATGATATCACCGTTAACCTTTTTTGCAGCCAAGTGATGGCGGATTGCAATCTATTATTGGGAATCAGGAAGCAATAGTGGTAGACGTATGCTGTGTTTGACTGCTTGAAAATTAGCTTAGTGTGCCCAAGTTGCACGGCGAAGGACGTCGCTGTGCGATCATAGGGCTGGAGATTAAAAGTATTTAGATAAAAGTCACGCTGTTTGTGAAGTTCCGAGGTGTATAGGGTGAGTTCCTTTATCTTCATTACTTGGTTAACAATTAAAACGTGCAAACGGGTTTATACGTGTTATCGATGAGGTTATCAATAGATCTTAATTTGTATTTGACTTCTAGGGACCCGTTTTCTGAAGGTACTGAATGCTTTTAGTCTTGAGCGCTTTATTTCTAAGGCATTTATATTTGAAAAGTGCAGCTTGTAAGTGCCCGCTTTAAATATTGCAAACAAAAATACACGGATGGCACGGTGACCATCTTTGATAGATTGAATTTTAAGATTCGTTTTTGTAACAGTCACCGTTACATCAGTTTCGCGATTCGTAAGAACAATACCAAAACCGTTTAAGCGAACACCCCAACCACCAAGGATGTCTATTCGGTATGTTCCGATGTCCAGGTTAATTTCAGTATCGGCTTCGTCAATATGCAGGGTGTACGTATTCATTTTATACCCCATGTATCACAAACGGATTTTTTGTTCGACAGAGCACTTGCAATCTTTATCTTTCAGTTTTTTAAACATTTTTTTCTTTAAGTAGTTGAGCGTCCATTAAGTTTTTTAGCTCGATTAATTCTTCTTTTTTAACAACCCAAGTGTCAGACCACTTGTCGTGCCAGCCTCTACTCAAGTCGCCGAAGCAGGAATATGGCTCGAATGGAACTAGCCGGATGAGTGACCTTAGTATCAGCTGTCTATTACTGGGTTTGTTGCCGTACTGGTCGATTACGAAGGTTTTAGTTAACATCTTCCCCGGGGTTTGCTGCCAATTTCGTTCACATATAAAATACAAGAACGGATACAAGGCAAACACGACTAGATCGGTCACAATTTCCAATAACTCCCCAACAAATGAGTCTTGCACTGCGGGCAATGGAGATTCTAGGAGTACAGAAACGATACTGATTACAGTGCTAAATATCATCGCATCGATAAAGAAGTGGGCAAACCTTGGACCTGCAGAAATGGTTTTAACCTTACGATTTCTAATGAATGGTTCTTTAACCCTAATTCGATTCCCATAGGCGTCCTTCTTGTAACGGGTATGGTAGCTTGTCTCCTTAATTTCAGTGATTTTCGGTTTGGTCTGCATGAAGAATCAAATATATGTGTTTAAGTGATTTGTTATTGCTTCACTAACTTGAAGGTGATTTTGTTACTAGGTGTTCGGATAAATTTTGATTGACCAGTTGCCGCTTTACCCGATGAGTAATACAACGAGATGGCAGATTGAATCAAACTCTTTATTTGCTCGATGTCGCCCCACTTATACTTTAAGGGAAGCGAGGTAAACTCAGCAAACAAAGTATCATAATCTTTAGACTTCGATTTTTAAAGTAGATTTTCCAGTATTAATCTATGAGCTATTAACTCAGTCGTGCCAACTTAGATGGTTTAACGCTATTTTTTGGCTAGCGTCTATCCACGTAATCGCATGATTTACCACATTATTAAAGGGCTAAATTTTCAAAGTTTACTTTTTACACTATGCTTTACTTATTTCATGTTTGCAGAATACTGTTTGTTGTACGTCAATAGATAGAATCCATTCATAACATAAGCATGAGGCAAGGTAATGGAAGAAAATGCTATCAATAAGGAGTAGCCGTAAGACAGGTTGACTAAGTTCGAATAAATGCATCCAAACAGAATTAATATGCCAACTATTGAAATCACAGTAAATGGTGCAACCAAGGATATAAATCCACGGAGTGAGACGATTTGTTGCTCAATTTTTAAAAAATGATACTCCTCTCGCATCACTTTGAAAGCGTGCAGGATAATAAAATATAGAGTAAAGCCAATCAAAAGAGGGAGTAAGTAAAATGCAGAAAGAATTAGAGTCAAGACTAAAAACTCCATAAACATGTTTTCGATAGTTAACAGTCTTTTGTAAGTTAGGATGACAGTAAATATGATAGTTAGACTAACCGAAACCGAGAAAAAATATAATAATCCAATTTTCCGATGAAGAACCCTGAATTGATCGAATTCTTTGTACAGATCCATGATTATTTGAGTCTCGTTATAATTTAAATATAAAAGCCCTGATAGCAGAGTTGATCCCCAAAAGAAGAAAAGTAGTTTGGCAACAAAAGTTTGTTTGTTGAAGTAATGACAGAATTGAGATTGACCAAAATGAAAGGCTGAAATGACCAAAAAGATAAGGTAGGCTATCAATGGAGCAGCTGTCCAAAGCACCACGTTTAAGCTTACAAATAGGAGATATCCCACAATGAAGTGAACGTGTTTAATTTTTTTATTTCTCAAAAAGAGCACATTGTCAATGGCGCCGTGAGGAATTCCTAAGATTAGTAGAAATGGTGTGGTGATAATTAGTTGACCAGAAAGAGAAGCATCATATCCACCCGAAATAAGGGTGAGCGTGAGTAATAAAAAAGAGATGAATATAAATGTTGCTTTGGTCATGAAAAAAAAGGCCTTACGCTAGAATTAACGCAAGGCCTTAATAAAGAGTTATAACTAGGCTTTTTCCTCTTTCGTTGAGGAGATTGCGATACTGTATACCACAAGACCAAATCCAATTTTGTTGATGGCATCAGCGATGTTGTAAAATAAATCAACGTTTTCCGAGCCCCATCCAAATGACGTGTTCAACCATCCTCCTGGCATGCACATGTATCCAATTGGATAAATAGCCCAGCCTACGAGAACAAACCATGCAAGTGTTCGTACACCTTTTTTCACAACGGCATTATTACTTGCTTCAGCCAATTTCGCTACTTCACCAAACCATGCCGTGTACAGAATATATATATATCCAATAGTTGACAAGAATCCCCACAACACGGAGTGACTAGTATCTCCGCCTTCTGGATTGAATGCTTCGCCGATATATCCTGCCACTAGCATCCACACAGAAGCTACAATGAGTTTCCATAGTAAACCAATTTTAGCACCAGCCGCTTTGGTTAATAAATAAAATTCAACACACATTAATGGAACAGTCAGTGTCCAATCAATGTACCTAAGGGCTGTAGGATTCTCTCCCGTTGCCAAATAGTAGTCCCTCATGTAATAGTAATGGACAGCAGCAATAAAGGTGATAAGAGCAGAGACAAGTAAAGAGAGTTTCCATTTGTCAGAAACCCTTCCTCTCTCAAAGAAAAAGAAGATAGACGCGGCTAACATTGCCATGTAGCCAGTAAAGAAAGTGAACGCTACAGCGTCATCCTTCGGAATGATAAGTACTTCTAATAAAGTCATTGTATTTCGTTTTAAATGTTTTAATGCAATATTAACAACATTAAACGTACTTTTGTTTAAAGATTTACCAATAAGTTAAACAAAAGTGCTTCATCAGCTCTAGTACGAATTAACTTTATGTGTTGAAAAAAGTAGTTTGCTTATGTTCCTGTGGCAAGCAAAGTGACTAAGTTCTCAACATCCTGAATGTCGTTTTGCTTGACCGGATCTTACAACCAGCTTCCTACGAATGCATGTATAACTTTCTGCTTAATTTGACCAATACACCGGTTTAATGCATTTGGTTTTTTATTAGTAATTTTCATTCATATATCTACCAAAATAGGCTTGAGTGCCGGGGTGAATAGTCGCTAGAAAACCATTTTGTAGCGTAAGCTTAACAAAATGCTCTTTCTTTTTTTAATCACTCCAGAAATCTGGGTTACTTGGCAAAAGCCGGGTAAACAATAGAAAATGCCTAGAATCAATATGATGACTCTTTGTATCAACTGCTTGTTGTGTAAATCAGAACCACTGCGTTCATCATATCTTTTTTATTGAGCAAGGTCGATTAAGGCTTTAACAAAAACATCCAATTCGTCGATCGTCGTAAACACATTTGGGGTTACGCGGCATCCCTGTACGTTGGCATTGTCGATGGCTACGGTAAATACCTTGTGTTCATCTAAAAGACGTTTTGCCATGACACTAGGAGTCATTCCTTTAATCCCAATGTTGGCTATCCCGCATGCACGGTGTGATTCTTTGGGCGTGTTCACCACGATGTTTTTGTGATTTCGAACCCTGCTGGTCCAATATTCTTGCAAATACCGCAGTCGGGCTTCTTTTCTAGCTGCACCTAAAAGCGCGTAATATGTTATGGCCGCTTCAATGGTTAAATCGTGGTAAACGGGGATAGTGCCCGTATGGTTGAGTCTTTTTATGTTGCCATCTTCAAGAGATTCTTCTGCAAAAAGTGGCCACAACTCGTCAATCTCTCCATCAGCTACATACAACAGACCAGTGCCTAGTGGTACGGCTAACCATTTATGCAAGCTGGTACCATAATAATCGCACTCCAGGTCATTAATGTCAAAATCAAAATGGCCAACACAATGTGCACCATCGACCATTACTTTCACCCCTTTTTTATGAGCCATTTGACAGATCTTTTTGATGGGTAGGATGTGACCAGTTATGTTGATCATGTGGCACACCATTAGAAGTTTGGTTTTGGACGTAATGGCTTTTTCGTAAAGCGAAACAATTTCGTCATCAGATTTTGGGTGATTCGGTATGGATATGATTTTATTTACCGTTTCGAATCGCTGAGACACTTGCGCAAACATGTTTTTCATGGCTCCATAGTCTTGAACTGCGTATACGGCTTCGTCACCTTTTTGCCAATGCATGCCTTTGATGACCATGTTTAAAGATTCTGTTGTGTTGCGCGTAAGGATTACGTTTTGAGGTTTTGCATTAATCACTCCGGCTACTTTGGCAACCATGCGGTCCTTGTTTTCCCATTGGACGGTGCGCATATAACGTGCACCCTCATAATTCACCAAGTCGATATTCTTTTTGAGTGCTTCTAATGTTGGCGTTGGAATGATGTTGTAATACCCGTTTTCCAAATTGATATAGTCAGGCTTGAGGTTATAGTCCTTGCGCACTTTTAACCAAAAATCATCACGTGTTGCAAGTTTTTCAGGCGCAATGTCTTGGATTGCTGAAAGATTATTAGCCAGCGCACTTCCGTAAAATGGCGCACCTAAAACGGCTAAGGATGCTTTTTTAATGAATTCTCTTTTTTCCATATCTTGGGTCAGACGTGTTGAACTTGAACATTGAAGTGCAACATCCTCGTCGAACCAAAGTTACTGAAATGAAACTACTTATCTGAATGGTTATGTAGAATGCCTATAACGTCTTACGATTGACTTTGGTGAATGAATGGCTACACTATTCTACAGAATTCGCTGCCAGATGGCGCCGTTTTTAGTGCTGAATTTCTTTAAATCGCCACTTTCCACGAGTGCATCAAGTGTAGCTTCTGATACATTTCTATCCGTTTGAGATAATTCCGCATATTCTCGAGCAGTAAGCGTATAGTATTTCGCAAAAAGGAATTCCCAAGACGTGTTGTATGCGTTGGTTTTGAGTTCAGGATTTATTTTTAGTAATTCTGCTACGTAGGATTCGTATGGTTTTGAGCCATAAACAATGTGGTTTGAGCCTGTGCTGTCTATAAAAAACAAAGTCGGAAATCCTCTAACGCGGTACGTTTGACCAAGTTTTAAATCTTCTTCGAATAACTTTTTGGCTACACCCTTGTAGTCAGATTGGAATTGAAGCACGTCTAAACCAACCGCTTTGACTGCATTTTCTAGATGTTCTGATTTTGTAATATTCTTTTTCTCCAAAAACACCATTTCGCGAATCTTCCTTAAGAAATCGATTGCTTTGGAATCGCTTTGCAACTGTGCCGCCTTAAACGCAATTGATGGCGGATAGGAGGAATGTAGAGGATCTTCCAACCAAACATCCCCGTCAATAGGCATGTCGTAATGATGACTCACTTCGTCCCAATGAGAGGCAACATCTGAGGGTTGGCTAATTCCGCCACTGTTGTAGCTCCAATCGCGGAGTAATCCGCCCATTCTATACTCGATATCAATCGCATCGCCGTAGGCTAACTTAAGCTTACGCAATTGCGGTTCAATACCCCAGCATGAAGAACAAATTGGATCGGTGAAATACACCACTTTTATTTTCTGCTTTACTGATACAACGGGTGATTGCATGTTGTCGATTGTGGTCTTTTCTGAGGCACTGGGTATTTCGCAAACACCCGAATCTGGGTCACAGATTAATTCATTTTTTTCACTTCAGGACTTTCCATTTGTTGAGATTGTTTTGGTTGCTGACATGCACTTAGTGCCAGCAAGGTGATATAAGAAAGAAGAATATGTGTATTCATTTTAACTGAACAAATTAAACGCAGATTTGTCGATCAACACTTAAACTTTATGTGTCGCAAAATATGCTTCAACCTGATCTATATGTCGCTTTTTGGTTGTTGCTGTAAGTCTTCAAACTAATGTTTACCAGAGATAGTCAAAATTGAGTCATAAATTTAATCTTTGCAACAGGTGTTGCTTTCTTCTTTTTTTCATTGTTTTTAGTTTAATTAAATGTCTTTGATCTAAT
>CAJQIC010000018.1 GCA_905478335.1 uncultured Bacteroidia bacterium
TTCCTATTTCGCGAGACAGCAAGGTAGTTAACCCACTCGCTAAATCAACCGTGGCTATTCCCCCAGCGCCAAAGGGTCTGTTGTTGTGGTATCCAACGCGGTATTCCACTTCTTCAATTGGCAAGCTTAATTGAGATGGTGGTGTTGGTTTAGACGAATTTTGTCCGATATCCCCTCCTTGAAAAGGTCTAACCATTCTATACACCAATGAATCTCCATCAGGATCAATTGCTCTATTTAGAAACGTATTGGTGTCGTTGTTACACATGTAAGGACTTGGAACACCACTAAAAAAAGGACTACTGTTTTCTAACGCAGGATTTGGTATAAAACAATAATACGTTTGACCTTGATCAGGTTCACCACCAGTTCCTAGCGTCAAATTGTTCTGTATGTTCCGACAACAGCGAACAAAGTATACGTGATACCCTTGGGCATAAGGTTCTAAGGTAATTACGCGCTCGTAATAACCCATTTGAATTTTCTTGTCGGAATAATAATCACATTCCTCGCTACCAGGTGGTTTAACCAATTGACGTGTTAGGATGCGCGCTTTAACCAATTGATTGCGATCACGATTGGTATTGTTTAAGTAGATACCAATCTCTATTTCGTCATCGAAATCAACCGTGCTTTGCTCAACGTCTCTGAACAAGGTCAGAGATAATAAGAATGTTTTGTCGTTGTTGGCTTCAGTCCGAAGAAACTTGTAACTCATATAACCACCAACCAAATGCGTCGCTTTCGTTTGACTCACGCCAAAAACAGAAAGTAGCATGGTCAATAGGGCAATATGTTTAGTTAGGTGTTTCAATAGTTTAACCAGATAATACAAAGTACAACAAATTCATCGATTTAATGTTATTGCAAATCCCCTTTATCTTGTAAGATAGACGTCAAATCCTGCAGTTTTGTTGTTTCAAACCGTGTAACTTTTGCATCACTTTTATACGGGTCAGGTGTTATATACACGTTGTGCATGCCTAATGCTTCACCAAACTCCATGTCAGAAATTGAATCTCCAACCATAACAGACTTGCTAAAATCAATAGTCGGGAAGTCTTTTTGGGCTTGTAAGCCCATGAAAGGCAATGGTTTACGACAATTTGGCGTTTGGTCTTTGAGCTTTGGACAATAGTACACCTTGTCTATTCGGCCACCGTGTAGTTTTATTTCGGCGGTCATATTCTCATGAATGTTTCTCAAATCGGCATCAGACATCAAACCTTTACCAATGCCTTGCTGGTTCGTCACAACGACAATTGTCCCAAACAAATGGCTACAATGTGCAATGGTTTCTGGTACGTTTTCGAGAAATTCAAACTCCTCCCAGCTTTTCACATAATCATCAACCAATCGTTTATTGATTACACCGTCTCGGTCTAAAAATAACGTCCAAGATTTATCTATAACTAGTTTATTTTCCAAAGTATTTGTTTGCTTTATGGTAGTCGTCAGGAATGCCAATGTCTATAAAATATCCATCCGACTTGAAACCTTCTAACTTTATTTGGCCAACCATTTTTTCCATAAAATCGACCTCCATCGAGAATCGCTTGGCCTGCGTTTTATTCAAAAACAATTCTTTGTCTAGTGCGTAAATTCCGCCATTAATCCAACCAGATTTCAAGGTTTCAGATTTTTCGGAAAACCCAATTATTTCTGATTGATCTAACTCTACCATGCCGTAACGGTTAACCATATCCATATGCTTTAATGCAATGGTCATGCCGTTTTTGTTGCTGTTATGTTCATTGACAAATTTGTCGATGTCGACATCAAAATACGTATCACCGTTACAGATTAAGAGTGTATCCGCAGAGCATGCTTCAGCAGCCAATCGGATGCCGCCGCCTGTTCCAAGTGGCTCTTTTTCAACAACATACTCTAAATTCAGGTGTTTGTACTTGGTGCCGAAATAACTTTCAACTACCTCGTGTTTGTACCCAACAGATAGTTTCACCTCTGTAATGTCGAAACTACACAGTTGTTTCAATATATAGGTCAAAAATGGTTTGTTGGCTACAAGTGCCATCGGTTTAGGGATGTCTGAGATCACCGATTTTAATCTGGTGCCCATTCCTCCGGCTAGTATAATGGCATCTGCTGGCATCAATCTATATAATAGCTGTAAAGACCAGACATAGCAAACTCGTATGGCGTAACTTTAATATCCAGGGTAGAAATTGCTTTGATGACTTCAAAACGCGTGTTGTTTGGACAATAAAAGAACATAAAACCACCACCACCTGCGCCAGAGATTTTCCCTCCTATGGCTCCAGCTTCCATGGCCGTTTGATACATTTGCTCAATTTCGGGATTCGTGATTCCCTCCGCCATTTGTTTTTTGTATTCCCAACCGACGTTTAAAATATTACCAATTTTATCGAGCTCTCCTTTCAATAATGCTTCTTTCATCTTTATGCTCTGCTCCTTTACTTTAAGCGTAGCATCAATTTGGTTTTTCTCTTGCTGATTGATGGCCTTAGCTTGCTTATCAATAATCTTAGCTGATTCACGGCTCGTTCCGGTATAAAAAAGTACCATGTTGTGTTGTAGCTCGTTAACATACTTCGTTTTAACACGCAATGGATTCACGATTACCTTGTCATCTTTATAGAATTCCATAAAGTTAAAACCACCGAAGGTGGCTGCATATTGGTCTTGCCTCCCTCCTGCTAGTCCTAAATCGATACGTTCGATTTCGTAGGCTAAATGCGCAACATCGTATTCGCCCAGTGGCAGCTTTAGCCAATGCGCAAAAGCCCCAATGATAGCTACAACTAAGGTAGATGATGAGCCCAACCCCGAACCTGGAGGTGCATCAACATAGGTTTGAAGGGTAAATGATAATGGCTCCTCCAAGTAATCCTTAGC
Organism: uncultured Bacteroidia bacterium; assembly: GCA_905478335.1. GTDB lineage: Bacteria > Bacteroidota > Bacteroidia > NS11-12g > UBA9320 > UBA987. The sequence goes on from CAJQIC010000018.1 coordinate 2,878, forward strand.
TATTCGGTTATACACCCCTTTCAGCAAATCGAGTGTCCCATCCAAAGGCAGTGTATTTGTTGATTCGAATTCTTGTGTTTTACCTTGATCTAAGGCAATTAATTCAATTCGATTCGAATTATTAGGAATGATTGTCGCATGGGCGTACAAATTTATTGTCGCATTTAGAATGCTTCCTCCATAAATATCTGCAAATGGGCTAACGTCTGTTCCACCACCTGCTAAACCAATGCGCAAAGGCGCTTTGCTTCTAATAATCATCGCTCAAATATAATTGGCTATGAGAGAAATTAAGGAATAAGATTTACCGAATGCTATCGGTAACGTCAACTAAACGATACGGATAATCCCAATCAGAATAATAAGCACGATCAGGCTCTAGTGTATAGTTGCCATCAAAGTATTTATTCATCACTACTTTGAAAGAATTAATCGGGCTAATGGTGTCGTACAACATCGAATAATCTTGATCAGGAAAGTAGTAGGCATTTATGATCGAGAATCGCTCTTTAAAATCATTGTTCTCGTAGCCATGATTATTACGTAACTCTGAGCAACTGCCATGATCACCTTGCAAAATAATAATGGGCGGCACCTTGGAGTCTGCAATAATCTTATTGATGAGATGTATAAGCTTTTTGTTTACAAACTGGAGTTGTTCGATATACCCGCGTTTGTAGTAACTGTTGTCTGTATTTGAATCAAGGGGCAACCAAATGTTATAGTTGTGCCCGGGTTGCACCGGGTTCCCATCTTTGTCAAAAAGAAATGGTTGATGTGGTGCTAAGACATGTCCGTGTACATAGTACGGTGTATTCTTCTCTGGAATAGTTTCCATTACACGAAATGCTTCTAATATTTTTCTTCGGTGAAAATCTTCAGGAGAGTCTGTCACAATTGGCTTACGCCTGTTAAATGCTCTAATCACAGACATGTTTATCAGCTCGTTTTGATACAAACTAAACTGAGTACCTGGTGTTTGGTGAAACACATCAGCGTCTTTCAAATACACGACTTCAAACATCGACGCATCAAAAGAGATGGATTTATACCCTTGCCCTCTTAAAATATTCAAGACACGGTTATTGTTCAACACATCGGCCATAGGCCATCTGCTTTTATGCTCCTCGCCTAACACATCAACAATAGAATCAAGGTATGACATGTTAAGTGCCGATGGTATCGACAGAGCAGTTTGTCCATAGTTTGAAATGGCCTTATCAGCCACATAAAAGCCTTTTTCTTTTAGGTAATCCGTAAAGGCAGAGTTGTCAAAATCAAAATATTCCTTTAAAACACCATTGCTGGTGTAGGCGTCCATAACCAAATAATATATGGCTGGTCTTACTTTCTGAATTTTAGTATCTCCTGTTTGCTCCTCTTGTGTGAACGTGGCTTCTTCGGTGCTTTGTGCTTTTCTCATAAAGTCAATTATGCCATAGAGGCTAAATGCAAGCAGCAAAAAAGACACAAAATTCAACAAGGAATTTAGCTTAAAA
>CAJQIC010000019.1 GCA_905478335.1 uncultured Bacteroidia bacterium
GAAAAAGACCAAAATCAGGACACTTAAGGCTCGTAAAAAACAGTATCAGAAATTTAAACTAAATTAGCATGAACTCTCTCTTAGTTTTTCACTCAAAAAGTTCAACTTTCGCTGAAGACGTACAATGCATGCGCCGATCAGTTTTGCAACTGATGGTATACTTGGGACTATAGACAATCCTTTAGAAGTTGATTTGGGTAATGTAAGTGTTGAAGAACAGTCGTTCAACACAAATCAAATGTCTTGCTTCCAGAATCCATTTGATGAATTATTTACAGTTACGATCAATGCAAACGGCGCGAATTCAAATATTTGGTTAACGGATTTAACAGGACGTAAAGTGCAACAGATTTACACTGGAGTACTGCCGGCATCGAGTAAGTTTACCATCCAGACTGAAGATTTAGCCAGTGGTCTATATTTCTGCGTGGCGCTTATAGACGGTGTTAAAATGACTCAAAAAATAGTAAAAGAATAGATTGTAATTCCTCTCAGTATGAATTGCTGGGAGGTTTCTTTTATGAAGGGTCAAAACAATCTTCATCCACAAGTTCAACTTCAATAGTTACGTGCTCAAAACCATACTTTTTGACTATAGACTTTAATTCTTCTTTCACCTTGGCCAATACCTGAAGTGATTCGATAGATTTTAGTTTTACATGTGTAGAAAACACATGGTGCTCGCCTTCTAGCGACCATACATGGGTGTGATGTACGTTTTCGACAAACTCAAGTTTGAGCAGGTCTTGTTCAATTTCAGTTACATCAATATCTAAAGGAGTGCCTTGCAAAAAGAGAAACGTGGTTTCTTTTAAACGCTTAAATACATTCCAAACGATGTAAAGAGTAATCAGTAAAGATAGCGCAGGGTCTAAATAGGGTATGTGTTTGAAATGCAACACGACCCCAACAATTAGAATAGCCACCCAACCCAGCACATCTTCCACTAGGTGCCACGAAATCACTTTTTCGTTCATGGTTTTACCACTACTCAACCGCCACGCTGCATAACCATTTACGGCTATACCAACTAAAGCGAACAGGACCATTCCTTCTGCATTCGATTCTTCTGGGTTTTGCAGCCGCCCTATGGCTTCATAAACGATAAAAACAGAACTCGCAAGAATGACAACAGAGTTAATGGCTGCTCCAAGTAAAGAGAATCTAGCGTAGCCAAAAGAGTATTTCTTGTCTGGTTTCTGTTTCGATTTTTTATCTAAATACCACGATAACCCCAAAGACATGCTGTCTCCCATGTCGTGCACGGCGTCGGAAATAATGGCGATACTGTTTACGTACAACCCTGCGAATACCTCCAAAATGGTAAAACCCAGATTCAGAAAAAAGGCAACCTTTATGTTATTGTTCGAATGATTGTGATGCTTTCCCACAGAGATGAATATCTCCACGAGTATAAATAATTATCGTTAGTCAGGGGCAAACAGAGTAAATCTCCAGTAATCTTTTCTCGCTAAAAAATATTTATACAACTGACTGTCAGCTAATTAAGAAAACTATTCAATATTTCGTGCAACCATGAACAACCATAGAAGACTAACAATGTGAAAGAAACAAATACAAATACTTAAAAACACTTTTATGAAGAAATCAATCACACAGCGTTTAGGAATACTAGGTAAACCTATTCTGCTTTTATTAATGGCGGCCTTGTTTTGGCCAGCACAAGCATCTGCAACACATTGCATTGATACCTTAGATTTTGAATTTACAATTGACAACAATACACGAATTGTAAAATTTGAATCTATTGTGTCAAGCGACGCAAAAGCGTTAAAATGGGATTTTGGAGATGGGTCAACCTCAAGTGCAGCAAACGTAAAACATAAGTTTGACTCTGCGGGTTACCAGAAAGTGTGCTTAACAGCGTATGGATACGACAGCATAAATAAAACACGATGTTCTACAACTGTTTGTAAACGATTCAAAATCATTGATTGCAACCAATTAAAAGCAGATTTTAGCATTACTACGAGCGACTTGTCCGCAAAGTTTGAAGCAAAATCAAACAGCAAAACGGTGGTTTACGGTTGGACTTTTGGCGATAAAAGCACTGCAAGAGGACAGGCTGTAAAGCACACCTATGATAAGGAAGGCGGTTACAAAGTATGTTTAATTGCAAAAGACACGGTAACAGGATGTATAACACGTGTTTGTAAAGGTGTTAAGGTAGTAGACGCTTGTAATTTAAAAGTTGATTTTGAATGGAAGGCCGAAGGTCTATCCATAAAAGCAGTTGGGAAATCCAATTCTAAAAACGCGGTATACGGTTGGACTTTAGGAGACGGAAATTCTGAACGCGGAGATGAAGTAAAACACACTTATGCAAAAGAAGGCAAGTACACCATTTGTTTTGTAGCAAAAGACACCGTTACCGGTTGTGTTGCACGCAAATGTGTTGACATCAAAGTTGAAAAACCATGTCGACTTAAGGCTTACTTTGAATTTGCACAAGATGGAAACGACTTTAAATTTAGAGCAAAAGCATCTGATACAAGTGCCCGTTTTATTTGGAATTTTGGTGACGGTCAAACAGCGACAGGAGCCACTACGAAGCATTCATATAAAAAACCAGGCGTATATGAGGTGTGTGTTACGGTGTATTCAAAGAACGCCACAGCTACAAATGCTGGATGTCGCGTTAAAGTATGTAAAAAGGTAGTGGTGAAACGCGACTGTGACTTAAAAGCAGACTTTAAATACAAAACAGACGGACAGAAAATTGCGGTAAAGGGTGAGTCAAATGAATCAGGTGTATTGTACTTCTGGTCATGGGGTGATGGAACTTCAAGCACTGGCCAAACAGCTAAACACAAATACAAAAAAGAAGGTGTTTATGAAGTTTGCCTGATTGTATTCAACCCAAAAACAAAGTGCAAAGTTTGTGTGTGCAAGCGTGTAAAAATTGAAAAGCCTTGTAAGCTAAGAGCGAAAATGAAGTACACGATTAGCGATAATAAGGTGAAATTTAAAGCACGAAGCAATAGCAAAAACGTTGTTTACGGTTGGAGCTTTGGCGATGGAGACTACCAAAGAGGAAATCCGGTAAGACACGCATATAATAAACCTGGTGTTTATAAAGTTACCCTAACAGCTAAAGATACAGTTACGGGTTGTGTTGTGACCATCAGCAAACGATTGATTATTAATCCAAATGCACGAAAAAAGACGGCGATTATCCCAGGTGCTGGTCAAACGCAGTCGGCTGCAACTGCACAGACAATGAACGTTCAAGACCTTGAAACACCGGATGCAGATTGGTCTGCCATGGCATATCCAGTTCCTTCGAATAGCCAAGTTGACTTTACAGCAGATAAAAACCTAACAAGCGTTAAGGTATTTACGGCAGGAGGATCTGAGGTCCTTTCTGGTGATTTGACAACAAATGAAAACCTTGATATAACTACACTACCTACAGGCTACTATTTTGCCCATTTAACTGCGGCAGATGGTAGCGTGAAAATTGTCAAATTCGTCAAAAGCGAATAAGACCATTTACTTTTCTTGAGAAAAGCCCCCAGAATTTCTGGGGGCTTTTTCTGTTAAAAACAATTAAGTGTGTTGCGCGAAAAGCGAACGCTCAATGCAAGCATGATTAATATGGATATAATTCTTTTCAACCTAAAGAAGATATACCAAGCCAGCCAACCTATGGAAATCATTAAATCATCAGATTACTGGTAAGATATCTCAAACCCGTATTGGTGTCGTTATATTTGAGCATGTCTAAAACAGTTTTAAGATCAACACTTAGCACCATGCTCGTGCTTTTTTTGTTCGTTGTTGGATGTAAAGACGATGACGGCGTTATTGATAACTCTGACGGAGGCGATGACAATACAAGTTCACTATACTTTCCGCCCACTTCTGGCGATACATGGCAAACAAGCACCCCAGAATCTCTAGGGTGGGATACAAACAAGATTGACGCGTTATACAACTTTCTAGATGACGGCAGTACACGTGCTTTTCTAGTTTTGAAAGACGGCAAAATTGTGCTGGAGCATTATGCAGGCAAGGACATTTTAAACATTAGCGATTTTACCAAAAACTCCAAATGGTATTGGGCTTCGGCTGGAAAGACGCTTACTGTCTTTTTGGTAGGTCAAGCTATTGCAGACGGATATTTAAACCTGAGCGACAAATCGTCTAAACATATGGGCAACTGGACGATGCTTACAAAAGAGCAAGAGGACAAAATAACGGTAAGACACCAGCTGACCATGACAAGCGGGTTAGATGATAGCGGCAACTCAGACTGTACCGACCAAACCTGCCTAACCTATAAGGCGAACCCAGTTGAGCGCTGGGCATACCATAACGCCCCTTACACACTACTTGATAGTGTCATTCAAGGCGCAACGCAACAAGTCTTTGATGACTATTTTAACACAACGCTTAGAGACCCAATAGGTATGGATGGAGATTGGACGTACCTAGATTATAACCATGTTTATTTAAGCACAGCAAGGTCGATGGCACGCTTTGGTCTGTTGGTTCTTAACGACGGAAAATGAAATGAAACGGTTATGCTCGATGACGCTCAATACCTAAAAGACATGGTGAATACCTCGCAAGACATCAATAAATCATACGGTTATTTGTGGTGGCTTAATGGCAAATCATCGCACATGCTTCCTGGTTTGCAATTAGAAATAAGGAAACCATTATCCGAGAACGCCCCTTCCGATATGGTGTCAGGATTAGGCAAAAATGGCCAGTTCTTAAACGTAGTGCCTAGCCAAAACTTAGTAGTAATTCGAATGGTGGACAACCCGGATAATGCGTTAGTACCAGCTAAGTTTTTAGACGAAATGTGGGAGAAGTTAAACATGGTTATTGAACCGTAAAACAAGGTTTACGTCAAAAGACTAGATTTGCGCCAATAATGGACCCAATCCTTAACCCAACGGTATTTGTAGGCAATTTTGAGTGGAGAGAACCTGTTACCACCCTGACGGACTTTTTAGTTGCAATCGTGTGCTGGACAGGATATTATTTCTTTTCGAAAGAAAGGGGGAATACCTCAACAAGCTATCCATGGTTTAAAAAGTACTTCTTGATTTTTGCTATTGGCATGACCAGCGCGGCGTGGTTAGGACACGGCTTACAAGCCTATGTGTCACCAACATTTAAAATTATTGGTTGGGCATGCGGGGCAACAGGTTTAATGTTTTTACAGGTAGGAAGTTTGCGCTTAATTGAAAAAAAGCTATCACATAGAGCAAAAACATTGTTGCCAAAGTGGTTTAACCTACAATGGATATTGGCCGTTAGTCTTATGTTTTACTTCCTTTCACAAGGAATTGAAACGGCTTTTAAAGTTACCCAAATCAACTCTGTTGTAGCGCTATGGGGTTTTGTACTTCCAATGCATTTGTATGGTTACTATAAATTAGAAAACAAAGCGAGTAAAATTGTAATCATCGCTTTGCTATATAGTGTGATTCCGGGTGTGGTGTACAGCACTCAACTAAGTATTTCCAATTGGTTTAACTACCACGATATAAGTCACGTGCTCATGGCCATATTTATGACTCTGATGTTTTTAGGCTTGTATCAGTTAACCAAACGAACTAATACGTATGAATGATTGTTATCATGTGACACAATTTAAGGGGGCTATTTTGTAGCTTTGCACAAAGTTAAGAAAAATGACAGCTAAAGGTTGGATCATCTTATTATCGGTTTTGGCAATCTTGATGATTATTGAGAAGATTGTTGCCATTCGAAAAAATGTAAACACCTATTCTTTTGCAGATTTCATGGCGAATTTAACCTGTGGAATATTGGAAAGAGTTTTTGCTTTTTTCTGGCTCTATGTCTTTTATGTTGCCTCCATGTGGGTGTTCGAAAACGTGACATTTTGGGAAATACCTAAAAACCCGGCAACTTGGATTCTTGCTTTATTTGCAACGGATTTTTTAGCATACTGGCACCACAGATTAAGTCATGAGATTAACTTTTTATGGGCTGCACATATCGTACACCATCAAAGTGAAGACATCAACATATCTACGGTATTTCGGGTGTCTTTCTTTGCAGTGATTAACAGATCGTTTTTCTTTATTTGGCTTCCTGTAATCGGCTTTCATCCGGATTTTGCTGCAACGGCAATCCTATTCGTAGGCGCATTTCAATTTGTTACACACAGTCGTGTGGTAGGAAAACTAGGGTTCTTAGAAAAAATATTTTCTACACCATCTAACCACCGTGTACACCATGCAAGAAACGAAAAGTATATCGACCATAACTATGGCCACGTGTTTATGGTTTGGGATAAGATGTTTGGCACCTATACGCCAGAGGAGGAGGAACCAGATTATGGAATTACAACTGGTTTTGAAAGCGAGAATGCATACAATTCAAACTTTTTCTATTGGAAAGATTTATTTAAACGTGCGAGCATGGCGTCTAGCTTCAAAGACAAAATCAAATTGTTTTTCGCTAAACCGGAATGGACGCCTGAAGATGTGGGTTACCTCCCACCACAATTTAAAACAGACGAAGAAGGAAATCGCTTAACGCATAGTACACCAATATCAAAGCCATTTGGTTTGTATCTTTTGATAAACACCCTCATTACTTTGGCGCTGTTTATCTCTCTTTTTGTAATAATTGACGATCCAAAGCGCTCGTTGTTCAAAGATTTAATAGAAAACAAGCAATTACTCGTTCTTGTACTCACCATCTTATTTTCAGTGTTTGTTCATGGTAGACTTTTAGACAACAAAACCGGAGGTAAGATTCTAGACACTTTCCGATTAATTATTCTGGCTGTGGCCTTACCCTTTATTTTTAGTGGCACGGAAATAACCACATGGATTAAGCCTGTTGCCTGGTCTTTTTCTGCTATTATGGTAGTCTGGTTGTGGTTAAGCAACAAAACGCATCTAACCCAACAATTAGGGAAGCTTAAAACCCAAGGAGTCTAGCAACGCATTTTCTGAATAATACTGTATCGATACATCAAGCGGTATGGTTTCATCAGGCTGGTCTAAGGTGTTCGTTTTTTCCTTCTCTATCGCTTCTAAAACGTCTCCTCCTTTAATGAGCATACCAAAAACCATGTAGTTGCTGTCTAATTGTGGTAATCCTTGCTCTTTGCAAACAATGTAAAACTGACAAGCGTTCGACTGCTTGCCTGGATTGTCGTCGCGTCCCATGCCAAGCGCACCATAAGTATGGCCGATACTATCGTGGAATTCTGGATCCAACAAGAAAGGTGAGTTTTCAAAATACTGTACAGAGTCTGGACATCCGCCTTGCACCACAAAGTTTCTGACCACACGATTAAAAGTAAATTGGTTATAGTGTTTGGCCTTTGCCAGCTCAATAAACTTCTCTTTGTGCACAGGTGTTTCATTATACAGCCAGAAGTGCATAGCACCAAGACGTGTCGACACTACACCTATAGGATAGGTGGTTTCGTTTGTAACATCTGGGTTCTCTGTGTCTTTACACGCAGTTAGACCAACCATAAGGGAGCAAAGAAGGTATACTAGATATCGTTCCATAAACACAAAGATTAACAACAATTTCAGGAATCAAAATAGGATTTGGTGTATACTTGGAAACAATATGGAGAAAACGCATATTCTTTTTGTTTGTCTTGGTAATATCTGCCGCTCACCTATGGCAGAAGGGTTGTTTCTGCATCTCATCAATAAAAAGGGCATTGCTTCAAAGTTCGAAGTGGATTCTGCTGGAACGGCTGGGTACCATATAGGCTCTATGCCCGATGAACGCATGATTGACACGGCTGCTGGGCATAAAGTTTCTTTACCTAGCTTGGCCAGACAATTCGTTCAGGTAGATTTTGCAGATTTTGATTTTATCATTGCCATGGATGAAAGTAATGTAGAAAACATTGAAAAGCTACGACCGCAAACCAACACCCGGGCTCGTGTGTTAAAAATGCGAGATTTCGACGAATTGGACAAAGGCGGCAATGTGCCAGACCCATATTTTGGAGGTTTGCAAGGTTTTGAAAACGTTTACGAAATTCTATTGAACTGCAACACGCGTTTTATCGACTATCTAGAAAAAACTACATGAGGTATACAAAACAAATTGTTACTATTTGTGCTGCTTTTATCGCAGCGACTACTTTAAAGGCGCAGGAAACTGTGCCCTCATCAGAAATTGTTCATCAGTTACAGGGCTTAGCAAATAACACCAAGGTGTTATACATCGCTGCACACCCCGATGATGAAAACACAAGGTTAATTAGTTATTTGACCAACTATACGCATGCAGATGTGAGCTACCTAAGCTTAACTCGAGGTGATGGTGGGCAGAACTTAATTGGCACAGAAATCGGTGAGCAATTAGGTTTAATACGAACACAAGAGCTACTTGCTGCACGTCGGATTGATGGAGCGAATCAGTATTTTACAAGAGCTGTAGATTTTGGTTACTCGAAAACGCCTGACGAAACATTTCGTTTTTGGGAAAAGAATGAAATCCTTTCCGACGTAGTTTGGGTAATCAGGAATGTACAACCAGATATAATCATCACACGGTTTAGCCCAGAAGTAAATCCAGAACGATCAACTCACGGACACCATACCGCGTCTGCAATGTTGGCACTAGAAGCTTTCGATTTAGCGGCTGATCTCAATCAGTTTCCTGAGCAGCTTGACAAAGTAAAACCCTGGCAGACAACATCAATATTTTGGAATACGAGTTACTGGTTTTATGGGAGTGTTGAACGGATGGATGCCGAGGTGGCTAAAGCGCCAAATCAATACTTAAAAATAGATGTGAATCAATACCTACCTCTTGTTGGTAAAACGGGGTCGGATATATCAAGCCTAAGCAGAAGCCAACACAAGAGCCAAGGGTTTGGAAACTCACCAGTTATTGGCAATCAATGGGAATACCTACAAATTCTAAAAGGGCAGATTAGTGAAGACATGTTTTCTTCGACATTCAAGGATAAAGGCTTAAATGCCAAACTGGACAAGCAAATACAAAAGGCCGTGAAGTCTTTTAGCATTGAGTCGCCACAAAAGAGTATATCCTTGCTGATGGAAATCCGCAATACCATAGCACAGCTTGACAATGCAAAAGCAAAAGATGATAAACTGGAAGTGGTTCACAAAATTATATTGTCTTGTGCAGGAATTAAGGCAACAGCGTTTACAAGAGAGCAACGTGTATTTGTTGGTCAAAATGTTGAGTCAAAAATCAACATTTCTTCGGCTACACCAATTCGAGTTAAAACGATTTCGTCAACCTGGGTCAATGGAGAAGTTAATATACCCATTAATGCCACCAACACGTATTTCAACAGGAAAGTGACATGGACGATACCAACCAACACGAACAGTCAGCCATATTGGTTACAAGAAGACAAACGAGCAGGTATTTATCAAGTTTCTGACCAAAAACAAATTGGCTTGGCTGAAAATCGTTACCCATTCATGTTGCGTGTTTCGATGGAATTCGAAGGAGAACCCATAACGATGAAACTGCCTCTGCTTCACGGTTCAACCGACCCAGTGAAAGGAAAGCGAATTCAACCATTAGTTGTTACTCCAGCAGCCATGTTAAATATTGGAAAGCAAGTTATGGTGTACACCTCCGATAAGGCTAAATTGGTAGATGTTGAGGTTGTGGCGGGAAAAGACAATGTGGAAGGATATGTAGAGATTTTTGTTCCTGAAGGTTGGAAAAGTGAACCGGCATTTTACAAAACGTCATTGGTTAATAAGGGTGATAAAAAGTTATTTCAATTTACCGTAACTCCATCTAAAGAAGAGAGCAGTGGAAGTCTTCGGGCAATTTTCAAGGATGATGAATTGGTGTACAGTTTGGGAATATACCAGTTGAATTATGACCATATTCCCGAACTAGCGGTTTTCCCAAGTGCATCATCTAAGGTGGTGCGTATTGACCTTAAAAAAGAGGGGCAAAACGTAGGGTATTTAATGGGCGCAGGAGACAAGGTACCAGAGGCTATTGAAGAAATGGGATATGAGGTAGCCGAACTGACTGTTGATGATGTTTTGCAAAAAGATATGTCGCAATATGATGCCATAGTATTCGGTATTAGGGCATTGAATACAAAGGCTAATGTGGGTTTGTTAAATAATGTATTGTCTGATTACGTTAAGTCAGGAGGAACATTGGTGATGCAGTATAACACGTCTCACCGTTTGAAAGCACAACCACTTGGGCCGCATAAAATTAAGTTATCAAGAGATAGGGTAACAGAAGAAGACGCTGAAGTGGAAATTATTAATGCAAACCATATCGTTATGAAAAGTCCAAATGTTATTGGCCAGCAGGATTTTGCTGAATGGGTTCAGGAGCGAGGGTTGTATTTTCCTAGTGAATGGGATGATGAAATGAAACCAATTTTGTCCATGCACGATACAGGCGAGACAGACAAGCTTGGAAGTCTGTTGGTTGGTCAACATGGCGATGGGTATATCGTATATACAGGCCTATCTTTTTTCAGAGAATTACCCGCAGGAGTTCCTGGAGCGTATCGCATATTAGCCAATATTTTGAGTCTGTAGAATAATGTTAGTTTGGCAATTGGTTAAAATTTTTACCTTTGATAATTTTCGATGATTTAGATATGACATTTACGGTATACATAAAGTGGAATAAGTATATAAATCAATGACCCGCTGAACATGAATATTGGCAAATTAAAAAAGTACCTAGCACACAAATTTAAATCTGCAATTCCACCAGAACTGTCCTACCATACGTGGGATCACGTATTGGGAGTGCTTGATGTTTGTAATAAATACGCCAAGCGATACGGCATAACAGGTAGAGATGCCTATCTATTGAGGTCTGCTGCGTTAATACATGATTTGGGCTTTCTTTGGACCTACACTGATCATGAAGAAGAAGGTGTCGAATTTACCAAAAGAGAACTTCCTGCTTGGGGGTACACATCTGAAGATATAAAGAAGATAGATGGGATGATTTTAGCGACTCAGATACCGCAAAAACCTCAAAACCTTCTTGAAGAAATTATTTGCGATGCCGATTTAGATTATCTAGGTACTGATAATTTTTATACCATTGGCGAAACGTTATTTGAGGAGTTTAAGGCAATGGGTCAAATTAAAAGCAGAGCTGATTGGAATAAACTTCAAATAAACTTTTTGAAAGGACATCGCTATCATACACCATTTGCCAGAAAATACAGAGAACCAGTTAAACAAAAACACTTACAAGATTTAATAGCAAATGGCTGAGTTGAAGCAGAAGGTTAACTGGCAAATGATCCTTTCAATGCGATCACTTGCCTATACTGCATTGGGCGTTTTTTGTGCCATTTTTGCATTAAAAGGCTTTATGATACCGAACCATTTTTTAGATGGTGGTGTTATCGGAATCTCAATTCTGGCTCACGAAATTTTCCATGTTAATATCAGTTGGTTTTTAATCGTGTTCAATATCCCGTTCATTATAATGGGCTACAAAAAAAATTGGGGCGACTTTTACCATACAGGTCATCATTGCCATTGGTTTGCTAGCCATTTTTATGAATGTGTTAAACATACCAACGGTAACCAACGACAAAATATTAATTGCCATTTTTGGTGGGTTTTTAATGGGTTTAAGTGTTGGTTTTGTTATTAAGGGTGGGGGCGTAATTGACGGTTTTGAGGTTGCGGCGCATTATACCTATAAGAAAATTGGACTATCAACCGGCGAAATCGTACTCTTTGCGAATAGCATTATCTTCCTTCTTGCCGCATTTAACTTTGGAATTGAGGCTGCTATGTATTCTATACTGACATACTTTACCGCAGTGAAAACGTCTGATTACGTTGTTGATGGTTTTGAAGAGTATACCGCCTTAACAATCGTATCTGAAAAACACGAACAGGTGAAAGAAATCATCGTTAAAGATTTCAAAAAAGCCATCTCTGTGTATAAGGGTGAGCGGGGGTATTTACCTAAAAGTTTTGAGGTAAGACACGACTGTGATATCGTAATGACCATTGCTACTCGATTGGAAGTTCACAGGTTAAAGGAGAGTATTTCTGAAGTAGACCCTAAAGCATTTTTCTATAGTCAAAGAATCAAGGAAGTTACAGGAGGCGTGGTTAAACGCAAAGGACACCATTAGCCATTTTCTAAGCGTTAAATTACTTTTATCCAATAAACGGTATAGAATAACTGTTAATACATTGGATATGCGCTTTGCAACACAATTGGTTTTACTTTTTTTACCGCTTTACGGTTTTTCACAAGACATGTTGTTTTACGACACTTTGATTAAGAGCCGATCTGGCGACTTTGTTAAGGTGAAATCTGTTTCTGAACTAACCGGGTTGGTTGGTACCTATTCATTGCAAAAGGGGACTTGGCACTACTACGGCAATGAAGGAAACCTCCTAAAAGAGGCCCAATACAAAGTAAACGCGAAAAACAGAACATCGTTTCTAGATGGTTTGGTACAGTACTATGATGAATCGGGAACCCGCGTTTTAACACAAACCTTTGACAATGGACAATTAGAAACAAGCATTGGTTTTAAGCATGTTATACTCATAGAAGGGATTACGCAAATCGAAATTAAGAAGGAGTACGGAGATTTTGTAGTTGTCCAGCATCGCGATAGATTTAGAGAATCTAAAATCCAAACATCGTATGCCAACCTACGTGGAGTCGATGAATTGGCGTATTATCTACCAGAAGAGGAGAGACTCAAAAGCCTTCACCTACTTGATACTGCTTTGTTTTGGCCAAATGATGAACGCAATTTGGTTGCCAATGCCATGTTTGAAATACATCCCACGCTTATCAACTCAATGCCATCGATTACGACAGAAGTTGAGTCATGGTCACCTGCCTCACCCACGCCAGATTTTTATTATTCGGAAGATTGTAAGTCGGGGACAGGCTGTATCGGTTTTCGGGTGTACAGTTTGGTAAAGGATATAGAGTATGTTCAGAACAGACTCCAAAAGCCTTTGAAAAAAGACAGCTTATATTGTTTTTCGACCTATGTACGACTGGCAAACCAATGTGCGTATACGAGCAATGGATTGGGAGTTAAATTCAGTAAGAAGCCTCTTAAAAACATCAATGAAGCTTTGTCGTCAAGCCCTCAGTTATTGATTAATGAAAGCTATCTCCCTTATAAGAGTAAGTGGATGCTTTTGCAATGTAAGTATAAGGCCACAGGAGGCGAAAAGTATCTAACTATTGGAAGCTTTAAGCCATTAAATGAAATAGCGCTAACACAGGTTAAGGGCTACTCAGCAGAGGCATATTACATCATGGATGATGTAACCTTGGTGCCCATAAAAGATTCTTCTGTTTGTGGGTGTAATTTAGATGACCTACCCGCAAACAATATCGTTTATGATACGGCCACGAAAGAAACAATAGTAGCCAGTATTGACACGCTTAAGGTAGGAGACCGTTTTGTGTTGGAGAATGTATACTTCGATATAGACAAGCACGACCTTTTGCCAGCGTCGATAGAAAGCTTAAGAAAGTTGTTGGATGTTATGAAGCGCTATCCGGAATTGAAGATTGAAATTGGCGGGCATACAAGCAGTTTGGGTGGTTACGACCACAATGTGCTTTTAAGTCAAAATCGAGCAAAATCGGTGAAGAGATTTCTTATTGTTCAAGGCGTAGACCATCTACGTGTCAAAACAGAGGGGTATGGTCCAGATAAGCCAATCGACACTAATGATAATGCCGCTGGTCGCTCGAAGAACCGACGTTTTGAAGTTAAGGTATTGAGAAGATAGAGGTCCTTCTAGTTCACCGCAGCATTGATTGCAGCGATACCAGGAAGTTCTTTACCTTCAAAGTATTCTAATAATGCGCCACCACCCGTAGAGACATAACTTACCTCATCTTTTAACCCAAACTGTTTGATAGCTGCTGCGCTATCACCCCCACCAATTAGGGTAAAGGCTCCTGTTTTAGTAGCATCAGCGACAGCATGAGCTACGGACTTGGTTCCGTTCTCAAAGTTGCTGAATTCAAAAACGCCCATTGGACCATTCCATAAAACAGTTTTAGCGTTTAGTATTTCTGAAACATAGGCCTCAACAGCCTTTGGTCCGATGTCTAAACCCATCCACTCATTGTTAATAGAATCGCTCGAACAGGTTAGTAAACCACCGTCATTGGTAAAGCCGTCAGCACAAACAGAGTCCACGGGAAGCACCAATTTAACACCTTTCGCTTTCGCTTTTTCTAATAGTTCTAAGGCAAGTTCAACACGGTCAGCTTCAAATAAACTGTTGCCTATTTTTCCGCCCAAAGCCGAAACAAATGTATATGCCATCCCTCCACCAATCAGTATGGTGTCGGCCACTTGCATCAAGTTTTCTAAGATGAGCAACTTGTCTGAAACCTTGGCTCCACCCACTATGGCGACAAAAGGTTTCGCAGGCTCTGCAATTACTTTGTTTGCGTTGGCTATTTCATTTGCCATGATGTATCCAAAACATTTGTCATTGCCAAAAGACGAAGCGACTACTGATGTAGAGGCATGGGCACGATGTGCCGTGCCGAAAGCGTCATTGACATAGATATCACCGTGCCGAGCAAGCTTTTTTGCAAAGTCCGGATCTCCAGCCTTCTCTTCGCTGTAAAATCTTAAGTTTTCTAGAAGCAAGATCTCTCCTGGTTTAATGGATTCCGCTAAAGAAATGGCGTCATCACCGATGCAGTCATCGGCAAAATGAACGGGTGCTCCTGTAATTATACCCAAGTGGTCAACCAAATGATTTAGGCTGAATGCAGCATCTGGACCGCCTTTAGGACGCCCAAGGTGACTCATCAAAATAGCACTTCCACCATCCTTCAAAATTTTTCGGATAGTTGGCACTGCAGCCATCATTCTGGCATCATCGGTTATGTCAAACGAATCATTTAAAGGGACGTTAAAATCAACGCGCACAAGCGCTTTTTTACCAGAGAAATCAAAGTGATCTACGGTTTGCATACTATTTTTATTTTAGGGAATTAAATGTTTCTATGGCGTCGAAGTTTTCTGCCGCTTCTCCAACACGAATTATAGCAACGTAATAAAGCTTGTCACCCTTTAAGGTTTGATTCACTCGAGACTGTCCGTCAACAACCCGACCAAAAACGTTGTAGCTTCCGTCTAAACTAGGCTGTGCATCGTTGGTAATATAGAACTGACTACCATTGGTGTTTGGGCCACTATTAGCCATGGCTAATATGCCGGGGCCGCTATGTGTCAATAGAGGATGAATCTCGTTACGAAATTGGTATCCAGGTCCACCTTGACCAGTGCCGTCAGGATCACCTCCTTGTATCATGAAGTCATACGAATCACCATTGGCAAGATTTATCACCCGATGGAAATTGAGGTTATCATAAAATGGTTCGCCAGCTGGGCGCGCATCGTTAGGCATAGAACCCTCTGCAAGCGCAACAAAATTGGCAACGGTTAAAGGCGCTTTTTCCACTTCAAGACGGGCAAGCACATTTCCTTCAGTAATGTTGAATTGAGCGTATAGACCTTCACCATATTTTTCTTTGATCGAATCAGCGCTTATCACTTTTTTCTCTCTTTTTTGAGATCTACTTTTTGTCGTTGTTTTGGTGTCATTTCCACAACCAACGGATGCAAGAATGAGAATGATTGAGCAAAATTTAGTAAAGTTCATGTTGTCTTATTTAGAGGTGGCAAAAATAATGAAACAGAATAGTTATTCTTATGCCTAATCGTCTGGTTAAGCCGCACAAAAGCCGCACAAAATATCGAAAAAGGAAATTATGATTGCGCTTTGAAACAACAGGTCTAAAGGGGGTTTTAGACTTATTTCTTTCTTATAACCATCAGGCCGTCGCGTACAGGCATTAAAACATTTTCAACCCTTTGGTCTTCGTTTATTTTCTTATTGAAGGCATCTAACGCCTGTGTTTCCTCATCTTTGTCAAGTTGTTCAACATCTAAGACCTTACCACTCCACAAGACATTATCTCCTATGATAATTCCACCTGAGGGCATTTTGTCTATTACCATATCATAGTATGCACTATAATTTTCCTTATCTGCATCGATAAAAACCATGTCAATGTTTTCTGTTATGGTTGGAATAATATCTAATGCATTTCCAATCCGATAATCAAAGACCTCTGGGTTTTCGGTGTTGTTGAAATAACCCCTGGTCATGTCTTCGATTTCTTCATTAATGTCAAGCGTTATAATCTTGCCTCCTTCTTTCAAACCTTCGGCTAAACATAAAGCGGAGTATCCGGTATACGTGCCGATCTCTAAAATTAGATTCGGTTGGTGCATTTTACTAAACATACTCAGAATACGTCCTTGCATGTGTCCGGATAGCATTCTTGGAATTAAGACGTTTGCGTATGTATCCCTGTTTAACTTTTGTTGTAAGTCAGATTCTGGCGAAGTATGTTGTTCTGCATAAGCAGAAATTGAGGGGTCTAAAAAGTCCATTGTATTAATTTATTTGTAGGTCTGCAAAGATGAGTTTATGATCTGATTTTATGCTATCGGTTGACGAATACCGTACAGGTGTAAATGCATTGTCGGCAAAGATGTAGTCGATTCTGAGAAACGGGAACGGTTTTAAAAAGGTGGCTTCAAAACCGCTACCAGATTTTACAAAAATATCTTGTTTGCTTTCCACCAATTGTTGGTAGGTGTAGCTTTGAGGCGTATCGTTGAAGTCTCCCATTATTATAATAGGTAAATCACATGAAGCCATATGATTTTTTATATCGGCCACTTGACCTGCGCGGTTTTCCATAGACAACTTCAAACGTTGTGCGACATTTTTGGCGTTTTCCGTATAGGTTGAGTCAAATTCTAATCCTTTAAGATTGTGATAGTCTCTGGATTTTATGCGCGTGGTTTCTAAATGTATACCATATACGCGAACCAACTTTCCTTCAACGCTTATATCGATAAACCCAGCAGCGTTGTATGATTTTTTGGTAAACGCAACCTTCCCTATATTTTGTATTGGTTTTCTTGATACCAGTAATATTCCGTTGTTAGAACCCTTAGTTGCTCGTATTTTTACTTGGTATGGGTATTGTTTTTTACTGATCTTACCCTGGTTAAATCGCCATTCAATTAAAGCGGCGCAATCAACATCGTGTTCGTTCAAATACGTTTCAATTTGAGCAGAATTATTCAAACCCTCATAAATGCCAATCGCATACGTATTAAAGCTGGCAACCTTAAAATTACCAGTTGTAGCTATATCCGGGTGAAATGAAAAAAGTCTTAATAGAAAGGGTAAGCCAATGCCAAAGACAATAATGTTTTTCCAAAACATTTTGGTTCTGAGCCAGATGCCTAGTAGCAAAAAGCCAACAAGTGCAATTATCCAGGCTTTAAAAGTTAATCCCATAAAAGCAATATGCCAGGATTTAGTTGGATCAATAAATGGGGCTATGTAAGATAACAATACCGCACTGAGAACCACCCAATTGAGAATTATGATTGTTGTACGAAATAGTTTTTTCACATTATTTGTCGCTTGCTCTAAAAAGGAGGTCTTTTTCTTCTTTAGTTAAACTAGGGTAGCCGCTTTGGTTAATCTTATCTAAGATGGCATCAATCTCTTCTTGACGGGGCTTACTGTTTTTACCTGAACCAGCTCTGTGTGGAGTCGAGGCTTCGGTTTTAACTTTTTCTTTTGGCGTCCTCAAGATATCACGTTCATCCATCACTTTGAATTTTGGTTTAAACGGGTTTTTAATTGATTGCAGAAGGGCTAGATTTAATCGACCTTGTTGATTCAACATAAACAAAGACCCAAATAAGGCGCCGCCCAAATGAGCCAAGTGTCCACCCTGATTACTAGATGTTAGATACAGCAAGTCGACACCGACCAATACCAAAGCAACCCATTTTATTTTGACACGGAAAGAACCAAACAAATACAACTCGTAATTAGGGACCAGTACCGCCGTGGCAGCAACTACGGCCATTACAGCTCCAGATGCTCCGGGCATTGGCCCACCTAATCCCGCAAACGTTGGCAGTATCGTGTAAATGAGGATGTACATAAAAGCACCCACCAAACCACCACCAAAGTAAATCCAATAAAACTGTTTGTTATTTTGAAAATCCAGGAGAATACGACCCATATAAAAGAGTAACAACATGTTGCCGGCTAAATGAAATAATCCAGCATGAAAAAACATATAGGTGAATACTGACCAAGGTTTTATCAGAAAAGCAGAGAAGGCCCCTTGGGTATAAAACAAGGTAAGAAAGTCAGACGCTTTTTGAGCGTATTCTGGACCACGTCCTCTGCCCACCATCATGACCAAACCACTTAATACGAAAACAGCAATATTGATGATGATCAATTTGCGTATCGGGGAATTGCCCTTGTTAAATTCGTATCGTATTTTATCTAGAAGCGACATGTGTTTCTAATATATTAAAAAAAGCTGTCTCTACGGGTTTTGTTCCAGTATTTGACAATAATAATACCTGCCACAAGCCCTCCTAAGTGAGCGAAGTGGGCAACATTGTCTCCCGGTATGTTCGCAATCCCACTAAATAACTCATACAACCCGTAAAATGTTATCGCGTATTTTAACTTTATTGGAATTGGAGGGAAAAGTAGAAATAGTTGTGTGTTTGGGAATAGTATTAAACAAGCGCCTAGTATGCCAAATATTGCGCCAGAGGCTCCAACTGTAGGTATGCCAAGATAGTATGCTAGTTGCGCAACGATAGGGCTTGTGGCTAGCCTAGGGTTCGTCATAAAAATATCTAAACCTTCCCGTTTAACAATCTCAATCGTTTCTGGACTCAATTCGAACATCAACTGCATCACTTGATACTGAATAATTCCAAAATGTGCGAGTACGGCAGAAAAACCAGTGATTAGATAAAACAGTAAAAACCGCTGTGGCCCCCACCTCATTTCTAACATCCGCCCAAAGAAGAACAGGCCAAGCATATTGCCAAAAATATGCCTTATGTCGGCGTGCATAAACATGTGTGTTAGCAGTTGCCATGGCCTAAATTGACCAGAATATGGGTGGAATAACCCCAACATTGAGGTTAACTGAATGCCACGACTTTCAAGAACATATTTAGCCGCAAACAAGAGGACATTGATTATCAATAGATTCTTAACCATCGGAGTCAATCCGTTTTGATCAGTAGAACTATAGTGTTGCATAGTGTTTATTCAAATAATTCCGTTAAGTCACTTTGGCTCATGGTAACAAAAGTACGCTTACCATTTGGTGTGTATTTGGGTTCGGTACAAGAAAAAAGGTCAACGGCCAATTGCTTAATTTGCTCTTGTTCTAAAACTGTACCACCCTGAATACCAGCATTTCGAGCCATAGATCGCGCTAAATTTTCCCGCTTATCTAAACGTAAAGATTGTTCATTTAATTTATAGTTTTCCAATATTCCTTCTAGTATTTCCTTTTCCTCTCCCTTCGAAATATCTGCGGGTGTACCATTAACAATGATGGTATTTTTGCCAAACACACTTACATCAAAGCCCAACAGGTTTATGTCTTTGAGTAAGGATTGCATAATTTCAAAATCAGCAGGTTGCAACTCAATAGTCCTTGGAAATAACAGTTGCTGGCTTGGCACATTACTCGCCAATAGTTGTTGTTTATACTTCTCAAACAACACGCGCTCATGTGCTCGTTTTTGGTCCATTAAGTACAACTGCTTATTTACCATACAAACAATATAATTGCTGTATACCTGAAACGATAATCCTACCTCTACGTTTCGCTCATTCGACGTAAATGCAGAAATTTCTGTCTGACGTTGCTTTACCTCTTTAGTATTAACTTGGTAATCCCTAAAAGGTTCATAAAGTTTTTCCCAAGCAGTTTCGTTTTTCTTTTTGACAGACTCATTGATAAAAGGGTTGTAACCGGATTGCGTTTTTATCTGCGGTGGTGCTACCGTTTTGTGTGGGTTGACATCAGGACGATCAAAATTTGGCAGAAAAGCATTCGTGTCCAATTCTGGGGTGCTATTATAGCCACTTAAAGCCTTTGTTATTACACTTTTTATGATTTGGTAAATAGGCCGCGACTCTTCAAATTTTACTTCCGTTTTGGTAGGGTGCACATTAACATCAATTTTTTGTGGATCAATCTTCAGGAATAAAACATAAAAAGGGTGGTGATCCGGTTCTATGATGTCGGTGTATGCGTTGGCAATCGCATGATGAAAGTAAGGCTCTTTGATAAAGCGACCGTTTACATACAGAAATTGATTGCCGCGTGTCTTTTTTGCGAGTTCAGGACTGCCAACAAATCCATCGATGCTAACGATTTCGGTTTGTTCACTAACCTCGAGTAAATGTCCTTTTTTTGATTTAACAAGGATGTCTTCAATTCTTTGTTTTAACGAGGTTTTGGATAGTTGATAAACTTCGTTTTTGCCATTGAACAAGTTCATTTTAACATCAGGACGACTAATGGCCATTCGCTGAAAAGCTTCAATGATGTACTTGGTTTCCACCGAAACAGACTTTAAAAAGTTTCGTCTGACGGGGATGTTATAAAAGAGGTTTTTAACCGAAATGGATGTTCCTGTAGTCATAGAAACAGGTTCTTGTTTCTTTACTTCAGAGGCCTCTATGATGATATGACTTCCTAACGCGTCTTCCTCTCTTTTGGTCTTCATTTCAACTTGAGACACAGCAGCGATACTGGCTAGTGCTTCGCCTCGAAAACCAAAAGTGGATAGGTTAAATAGGTCTTCGGTTTTTTTAATTTTAGATGTGGCATGACGTTCCCAGCACATTCGAGCGTCTGTGTCGCTCATACCAACCCCGTCATCAATAATTTGCAACAAGGTTTGTCCGCCATCTCGAAACACCAACGTTATTTCATTTGCTCCCGCATCAAAGCTGTTTTCAAGCATTTCTTTTACCACAGACGCAGGGCGCTGAACGACCTCGCCGGCAGCTATTTGATTGGCAATAGATTCTGGAAGTAAACGTATAAAATCAGGCATTCTTGAACGCCTCGAAGATACTTTAATTCTGTGGTATATGAAGACTTAGCCTTGCTTAAAGCCCTCGAAGATGACATCGATTGTATCCGTGTAAAATGCGAGATATGCAAGAGAACCAAGGATTGCCGCAATCAGTAAGAAACGTACCCTCGAAACCAGTCGTTGTTGTTGCGATGACGCGTCTAACGGTTGATGACCTCTATTTTTAAAGGCACTTTGAAGTCTTTTCTTACTACCCTCTGCACTATAGTTGCCTGTAACTTCTGCTGTAATTTGTTCTACTCGATTTTGTAAATCTTCTTTTTGCTCGTCGTAATAACGCGGACGATAATTAAATCGTTTGTTATTTCGTCGACCCATTTTAACCCGAGAAAGCTGCATAGTTCAAAGATAAGGACCGAAAACGGTAATGCCAATTGGCATTCATGAGTGGAGGATTTCCTTTGACGAATGGCGGTTAAGCGTATTTGCGTTTACGAATCCACGCATTTAACAAACCAAAAATGAACAACAATACAAGTGGTAAGACCATGTTAATCAGTTGCCATTTGGTTTTTTCCTTTTGTACCTTCCCTTTGTCTAGCAAACGAAGCTCAATTTTCTTAGACCTTACATCTATCAAGTTAGATTCGTCACAGAGGTAGTCAACACAGTTTAAGAAGAATTTTTTGTTGGCAAATTCAACGGGTTCTTTAAACGCTTTAGAGGCGTATTTATCGTAACCCAGTGGGTACACTTGTTTTTTTTCTTTGTCCGTTTGATTTGCGATTAAGTCACCATCAGAAATAACAATCATTGCGTTATCCGCTATACTCGATTTAAAAGGTATCGGACTGCGTTGTTTCATTGATCGTCTATGCGCATATAACGACTTAAACTGTCCTTCGACCAATACCGCTGCGATATTATCTGGGTGACGGAACATTTCGGGTGTTGGCTTTAAACTTAGCAGTTCCAGCGATACATTGACCGGATTGTTCGCAATTCGACTGGTGGAGGAAGATTGAAGTAAAACGGTTTTTTTGGCATTAGAATTAGGCAAAGTATCAATTCCTGCCGCAAACCTGCCCCAAACAGAGGTCATGTTTCTGATAATCGGGTGCTCACCTTCCGGGGCGAAGATGGGATAGAAAAGCCAATGTAAAAAGCCGGGTTGTCCGCTAGCCCCTTTGGCTAACACAGGAATACCATGACAATTTAGGTCTTGAATAAGACTTGGATTTATGCGTACGCCATACCTAAAGAGTAAATCATTTACATTCAAATTGTAATCCGCCGTCATAATGGACCCGTATTTGGCTACACTATCCATTTCTGCGATCAACGGTTCTGCAAGCCAAATCAACTTGCCTCCGTTCATAACATATTGGTCAAGCAGAAATAACTCTTCATCCAAAAAGCTAATACGGGGCTTGGCAATAATAAGTGCTTGATAGGTGTTCATTTGGTTCATGACACCATTTAATAGAATCTCTCCAGCTTTGTCTGGATCCGCACTGATTTGAGAAAGAAACTGCTTACTACAGGCCGTGTCTGTTAGATTGATATTCAAACCTTCGACCGAGTAAAACTCTTCTAAGGATTGTGTAATGTCGGCCAAGTAAATGGGCTCAAGTTCCCCATGACCTTGTGTAAATGCTATTTTTATTTCGCGATCTACTACACATTTTCTAATCACATTTCCGATTTCGTATTCGAGTAACTCAATACTACCATTGATGTCTTCTTCCAGTGGTTGACCGAATTCACGTTTAAGCAAGTTTAACGGATACTCTTTACCCTTATAATTGACTAAACCACCGGGTATAATAAACTTTTCTGACGTGGCTTGATCTTGTCCAATTTCAGGTCGGGTGATTTGTACCCCTTTGGAACTAAGCTGTTTCAGAATGTCGTCTTTCTCCTTAATGGGTTTGTCGGTAAGTAAATCTTCGAAACGGTAAATAATTCGACCATCACCAATGTGTTGGTATTCGTTTAATAAATCTTGCGTTGCGTTTCTTAGTCTTCTGTATTCCTGAGGAAATTCACCATCTAAAAATATTTGAACGTAAATGGGTTCGTCAAGTTTGTCGACTAAATCATGTGTGGTTTGAGATAGTGTGTATCTTTTTTCCTTCGTTAGATCAAACCTTTTGTAAAAACTATCCGCAGCCACATTTACTACCAAAATTGCAGCAGCAAGAATTAGAAACTGCCAAATGTGCTTTTGTTTCACCCCAAATTGGCCAGAAGATTTTTTGTTACCTACCATTTTCTTCTACCAAATGAAAGCTTAGTTAAACCTAGAAAGAAAGCAATGAAGCCTAAGAAATAACTCAAATCACGTGTGTCTACAACTCCTCGGCTAATAGACTGGTAATGATATTCGATACCTAACCACTCGAGGTAATAATTGGCAGTACCTGTGTCTAGCAATCCGCTTACTTGCCCGATTACAGAAAACGTAACGAAGCAAAGAAAGGTAGACACGACAAACGCTACAATTTGATTTTCTGTGAGTGAAGAAGCAAAAAGTCCAACACTTACGTAACAACCACCAAGAAATAATAAGCCGATGTATGAACCCCACATGGCACCGGTATCGATATTGCCAACAGGACTCCCAAGCTTATGAATGGTATAGTAGTATAAAAGCGTAGGCACTAACGCAAAAACAACGAGGCATAATGCACCTAAAAACTTTCCGAGAATGATGTTCCAATCTGAAATCGGATGGGTCGTTAACAACTCAATTGTGCCCGCTTTCTTTTCTTCAGCAAACGACCGCATGGTTATGGCGGAAACGAGAAAGATAAAGACCCAAGGGGCCATCATAAATAAGGTTTCCAAACTTGCGGAACCATAATCTAGGGCATTGGTATCTTTATACACCCACATAAACAAGCCAATGGCAAGTAAAAATACCGCCACAACAACATAGGCAATCAGGGAGCTAAGAAAGCTTCGTATTTCCTTTTTGAGTATACTCAGCATGTTAATTGGTTAGGGCTCTAAATACGTTTTCTAAACTGCGCTCTTCTTCTTTTTGTTCGAGCAATACATTTTTGCTTGCCACTGCGAAAGCAAAAAGCTGTTCTTGTATATCGTCGGTAATAGTGGTTAACCGAAACCTATTTTCTTGTAAAGATTCTACTGCCGATATGCCTTTCAAAGATTCTAGCGCTGATTGTTTTACAGGATTTTTAAACTTGACGACAAGGGTTTTGCCTTTTCTGTTTTGTTGTTGCAAGCGCTCAATGCTATCATCTGCTACAAGTTTTCCTTGATTAAGGATAATTACCCGGCTACACATTGCCTCCACTTCTTGCATAATATGGGTTGATAGCAACACCGTCCTTTCCTCACCAATTTCACGTATTAAGTTACGGATTTCAGAAATTTGGTTTGGGTCAAGACCAGAAGTTGGCTCGTCCAAAACCAACACTTTGGGATCATTCATAAGGGCTTGTGCCATGCCTACCCGTTGCTTATACCCTTTTGATAAGGTTCCAATCTTTTTTGTTTGCTCGCGCTCTAAACCTGTTCGCGCAATCATTTCGTCTACTCGTTTGGTTACATGTTTAGTGATGCCGCATAGGTTAGCTACAAATCCAAGATATTCTTTGACATACATATCAAAATACAGTGGATTGTGCTCTGGTAGATATCCAATTTCACGCCTGATGGCTAAGTCGTCTACGCCCACGGATAGCCCGGAAATTTTTGCAGACCCTGAAGTCGGGCTAATAAAACACGTCAACATTTTCATTGTCGTACTTTTTCCTGCACCGTTTGGACCCAAGAATCCCACAACTTGGCCAGTTGGGATATTGAAAGAAACATCGCTAACGGCCCATTGGTTACCGTATTTTTTCGAAAGCTTGTTTACTTCAATTGACATGTAGAATGTTACTCAACTACAATTTTTAACGTTGTTGATCCATTCGAATTGCCCAACCATAAGAAATATTGACCTGATGATATGTCTGATAACTTAAGGGTCATCTGATTTTCACCAGGATATGTTGAGAACAATTCTTCTTGAATCACTTTGCCTGAAATATCTGTTATACGCGTAGTCAGTTGATCTGTCGATTTTGAATCGAACGTCACAACGATGTGGTCTGTTGCTGGGTTAGGGAATACACGTAAGGAAGAAACGCTCAATTTTTCAATAGCGTTATTACACGTCATGGTGTCAACATTGATTGAAGCTGAACCCTCGCAGCCGTTTTGATCTGCAACCGTAACCGTATAAGTTCCCTTACTCGTTACATAAATAATTTCAGTGGTTTCAGACGTACTCCAATCGTAGGAGGCATAACCACTTCCCGGGCTTAATTCTAAAGAATCACCAATGCATATTACGGTGTCAGCGCCTAACGAGATTACAGGCAATGATACATTGCTTACGTTTATAGAATCTGTATATGAACAGGTAAATTCATCTGTAACTTTTAACCAATAGTTTCCAGAAGTGTTTATCAATAATGAATCATTACTGGAGTTGTTACTCCACTTATAGGTTGTCATATCTTTAGGTCCAACTAAATATCTACTCGAACCAGCACAAAGACCAAAATCGCTACCCAAGCTAAATGTTGGTTGGCTTCTTGTTGTAAGCATTATTGTGTCTGAAGAAGGACAACCAAAACTGTTGAATGCGGTCAAGTGATATGATCCAGCACTCGAAACCCGAATGTTTTGTAAAGTTGACGCCGTATCATTCCAAATATATCCAGATAATGCACCAGGCCCTAAAATGGTATAGGTCGCACCCATACAAAAAGTATCGTCAGCACCTAAACTAAAAGGCGAAGAAGGGTTGGTTAATAACGTGATTTGATCTGAATACGTGCAGCCATTTGTATCTACAACAACAAGGCTGTGTGTTTTTTCTACTGCTGTTTTAAAAGTTTGTGACGAACCTTCTCCACTATTCCAATTGTAGGTTTTCATGTTGGCAGGTCCAGTTAATTCAATGGCTAGTGACTCACAAATGGTCGTGTCACTACCAAGGTTAAACATTGGCAAATTATTTACATGGACAACCATGGTGTCTTTATACGTACAACTATTTCCGTCAATACCAGCAAAATATATGGTATCGGATTTCTTAACTTTAAAAGATCTGCTATTGGTATTTACATGTGTGCCTTGCCACAAGTAAGCGATAAGGTTTTTAGATCCTACAATTGTTGCCGAATCTCCATCGCAAAAACTCGTATCTCTTGCCAAGTCTTCAGTTAAAAACTGATTAACGGTTACTGTTACAGTAGTAGAGTCAGATCCGCATGCTTGATCATCTGAAGTAACAACAAGTTTATAGGTGGTGGTCACAGCAGGTGATACGGAAGGGTTTGCTTTTTTACTAAATTCTTTACCGTTTCCGTCTTTCCACGAATAGTTAATTCCACGAATTCCGTTGTCACCTAAATTAATATTTTGTCCCGCACATACTTCTAATTGAGTTTTAGGTAACGCCGCTGAAAGTTTGCAGCATAAGGTTGAATCACCTATGGAAGATATTGTTGTTCGGCTTACAGCAGGTGTTAGCGTTGTTAAACCAACCAACGCACCACCAAAAGAGGTACTGCTTAAATTGATACCGAAAGTGTTAATTGGGTCTACACTAGAATTACATATGGTAGAACCATCTTTTCTAATTTTAGCGAGATACAAATCATCGTTACTCGATGTATTAAAGGATCTCGATGTCGATAAAACCACAAATCCACCGTCGCCAGAATTTGCAATATCTGTGGGCCAGTGACCATCTCTGGATGACCCTCCCAAAAATACGGAGTTGCTCAGCGTACCTGAAGAGTTAAAATCACAATAAAGAACTTGTCGATCACCCGCTTGCGATTCTGCATATCCAACAACAGAGAACCCTGCATTGGCTGGTTTTATTACTACGTCAAAGCCTCTATCTTCTCCCATAGTACCAATAGCTTGTGCATCGATTGAATTTCCAGAAGTGTCGCATGTCATAACGAACATGTCATTGTCTCCAGCACTTACGGCCTTTGTCCAACCAGTAAGGATGTACGTGTTTCGATCAACTTTAATGTCCCAACCTGCGTCATCGGAGGTAGAACCGTATGTTTTCATCCATTTGAAGCCACCTGTTGAGTCAAACTTTGCAATAAATGCATCCGAAGTTCCTGAGCTACCCGTTAACCCACCGTTGGTAATGCTGTCGTAGGTAGTTTGGCCTGTGATAATCACATTTCCTCGGTTGTCTTCTGCTAAACCATACGCTTCTTCGTTTCCAGGACTACCAAAGGTTTTATACCATCTTACGTTACCGCCAGTTCCTAGTTTCGCAAGGAAACCCTGGTCAGCATTTGAATCATTTTTAACGTATCCAGTTATGTAATAACCGTTACTGTACAGAGAGCGGATAACATTGTAACCATCCTCTAAACTGTCGGAAGCGATAGTGCGTGCCCATTGAACTCTTCCAGACTTATCTAATTTTACTGCAATGGCGTCGCCGTTGGTTTTATACGATGTTGAGCTACCAATCACGACATAACCCGAATCATTTGCCACTGTTACATTCCATGCTACGTCGTCGCCACTTTCACCATATGCGTTCGACCATTCAACCTGGCCCATGCCATCAGTCTTCACAACCAGCATGTCTTTTTTACCTTTTCCATAGCTTTCAGTGTACCCAACGCTAATGTACCCGCCATCAAGCGCACGCTCAACGGCGTAACTATTTTCTGCCTTTGAGCCACCAATGGTTCGTTGAAAGAGGTTTTCTTGAGCGAAAACAGAAGAAAATAAGCCTAGCACGAGTGCAATTAATCCTATCGATTTTTTCATATTTAAGTTGTTCTTTTTCAAATTAACTAAGGCCTCAAAGAGGCGTAGTTAAAAGTAAAGCGCAATCTATGGATTATTCAAATACTTTAAAAAAAGAAAAGACGTGATTTGGTATTTTTACACTACCCAGAACCAATTGGGTGCAATGCCTTAGGCTACACCAGTAAACCGTTTACACAACTTGGCGCTATATTCCACAAAACTTTGTAACCGTTTAGCATAACCACTTTCTTTAATGAATTGACCATTTTCGTCTAATTCGGCTGGGGTGTAATGCGATTCAAATTTATTTGGTGAACATACAGCTTGTCCACCCAAGAAAAATATTAGCTTTTCAAATACGGAAGACAATTGCATGGTTGGCAGTCGCCCACCAATTCCAGAGCTAACACCAACAAAAGCAAATACCTTATTGTCATACAATGCTTTATGAGCGCCTCCGCTATAATGGTTGGCCATATTGGCTAGTTCAGGAGAGATAAGCCAGTTGTATTCAGGGCTCAGAATGTAAACTAAATCTGCTTCAGCCCAGGCGGTTAAAAGATTTTCACGAAAAGGTGTAGGTTTTGCGTCATCAACAGGCTCACCATTAAAAAAAGGCAGGTCATATGACCGGAAGTCTACGATGGTGCTTTCGTGGCTCAATGACTTATGTAAAGCATTGATGGCTTTTGCAACCCGAATGGTGTTGTTGCCCTTTCTCGACGTTCCAGATAATATAACTACTTTCATTTAACCAACTTCTTTAAGGTGTTTGCTTATTTCTTTGCAATTCTTCAGATTTCTACCCATATCAACAACAGCTAATCGACTTTTTGGTTTACTACTAATCTCAAAACCTTGACCTTTTTGTTCAACGGTTACGATGTCTTTAAAACCGTATCCGTTACGTACTAATATTTTGCATTCCGTGTCAGTTTTATGAATCAGAGTCATTTTTTTTGGATGATTCATCAACAAAGCCTTCACTTTTATGTCGAAAGTATCTTTGGACCAGTTGCTGTTCTTAATCATAAACCGCTGACGCATCTTAAGGTATAGTTTGGGGTCTACATTCCCTATTTTTTCAAACTCCATGGCATGCCACGTGTTAAAAACAATACCGATACCGATTGCGATAATGAGTGACCAATTGTGGTCGACTGTTAAGAAATCGTAGCCATACTTCATTTTACCTTGTTTAAAGGTGATGAGTGCCGCAGCTAAGGGAAAAGCCATTAAACTGATCTTGATCCAATTGATCAGATAGATAACAAGCTTAAATAGTGACCTACTGTTCATTTTCTAAGTTTTTTAACAATAGACATAATGCCTCGTGTGTTAGATTGTTTGCCAATAAAGACTTCACCGCAGAATAGAGCTCATCTTCGTTTAACGTTTCTGAATCTTTGTATTCCGCGACTGTCGGAATACCTTCAAGTTGGCCGAGCTGGCCTAAGTCATTGCCCGTTAGATTTTCAGACAATCTGATTGAATCAGGAAGTGCATCAATGCCTATACCAATGGATGTGATTGGTTTAGGAATTTCAAAAAGAGAGTCGCCGTTTGCTCGACAATAAAAATTGCCACCCATCCGTGATACAAGATCAATGGCGTATGGGTCAATGTGGTTTTTTTCGTCAATGACGCTTTCGTCAATGTGCAGTTTAACTACTTCACAGATTATTAAATTTCCGGCACCACCACCATCGCCTAAGGGTTTAA
This sequence comes from uncultured Bacteroidia bacterium, assembly GCA_905478335.1. Taxonomy (GTDB): domain Bacteria; phylum Bacteroidota; class Bacteroidia; order NS11-12g; family UBA9320; genus UBA987. Next base: position 29,516 of record CAJQIC010000019.1, read on the forward strand.
TTTCGTTCACCTTACACTCTAATTGATAGGGTGATTCTTTGACACGGAACGGCTTTACTAAATCAGAACCTACAGCTGTAAACCCTGCTTTTTCAAACTCATTCACTTCTTTGGGGTAAGGAGAACTAGCCAAACTCATTTGTTGAACCATGTCGTAAGTCACCATATTGATAACCACTTCAGGAACTTCATTACAGTTGTCGTAAGTGTTTTTTGTTGCACCGGTTCTTCCACTTCTTGCTGGCGAAAACACAACAATGGGTGGATTTGCGCTAAACACATTAAAGAAACTAAACGGGGCTAAATTCGGAACACCATCGGCATCAATTGTGCTGGCAAAACAAATCGGACGTGGTCCAATTCCACCAAGCAAATATTGGTGCAATTGGGGTATAGCTAAGCTTTTGGGATCTATGCTTTTTGTACTCATTAGGCTATGCTTAATAAGAAATAGTTTTTCTTTCCTCTTTGTAACAGTACAAATCGATTTTTGATTAAATCTTTTTCGGAGAACATAAAGTCTTCCGATACTTTTTCTTTGTTGACAGAAACCGAGTTCTCTTTTAAAGCACGCTTGGCCTCACCTTTTGACGATACTAAACCACATTCAGCGATGACGTCTACAATGTTTCTATTTACAACACTGTTTACATGACCTTGCTTTGCTCCGCTAAACACATCTAAGAAGTCTCCTTCGTCTAGTTGGCGCAAGTTGCCCATTACGTCGTCAGAGAATAAGATGCCGGAAAGGTGTTGGGCCTTTTTAAGGGCGTCTTCACCATGAACCCAAGTAGTTACGTGTTCGGCTAAAAGCTTCTGCAGACCTCGTTGATGCTCGTTGCCTTTATGTTCAGCGATGGCTTTATCGATGGTTTCTTTGTCTAACAGCGTGAAAATCTTTATCAGTTTTTCAGCTTCCGCATCTCCGGTCTTAATCCAGAACTGATAGAATTGGTAAGGCGATGTTTTGTCTTTGTCCAACCAGATGTTTCCACCTTCAGATTTTCCAAACTTACTACCATCTGGTTTCGTTAACAATGGAGCAGTTATGGCATAGGCTTCTTTCCCACCTTTGCGACGTATAAGTTCTGTACCTGTTACGATATTACCCCATTGGTCGCTTCCACCCATTTGGAGCTTACAGTTTTTATGCTCGTTTAGGTAATAAAAGTCGTATCCCTGAACAAGCTGGTAACTAAATTCGGTGAAGGATATTCCATCGTCTATTCTATTTTTTACCGAATCTTTCGCCAACATATAGTTAACCGTGATGTGTTTACCAATGTCACGAATAAACTCAAGGAAGTTCAATTCCTTAAACCAATCATAGTTGTTTGCCATTTCGGCGGCATTCTCGCCTGAAAAATCTAAAAACTGTTGAAGTTGGTTTTTCTGACAAGCCAGGTTGTGGTTTAAAGTCTCTCTGTCGAGCAAGGTGCGTTCCGCTTTTTTACCAGAAGGATCACCTACCATACCTGTTGCTCCACCTACCAATGCAATAGGTTTGTGTCCAGCACGCTGTAAGTGAACCAAAAGAATAATCGGCACCAAGTTGCCTATGTGTAACGAATCGGCAGTAGGGTCAAAACCAACGTATCCAGTGATTTGCTCCTTCATGAGCGCATCTTCTACTCCAGGGATATGCTGATGATGAAGACCCCTCCATTGAAGCTCTTCGATTAAATCAAAATTGGGTGTAAACGGCATGCTTTAAAATTTACGGCAAAGATATAGGGTTAAAGGTAAGAGGCAACTGGAGGAATAAAGGAAGAGTGCTTAATTTGCACTGTGGAGGATTACGTTTTTCAGGAGGCAACAAGCAATGACATCCCAGCATTGGTATCTGTGTTTATATCAAGTATACAAACAGCTGCTAAACAGGATTATTCAAGTAATGAAATCTCGGAATGGTTAGAATCTGCAAACAACAAAAAACGGTGGAGTGAATTGGTACAGCAACAAACAGTAATTGCACTTTATGTCTCTAAAGTAATGGCAGGTTTTGGGTCATTAAAAGACAAGAATTATATCGACTTTTTATACGTCCATGGCAATCACCAGAAAAAAGGATTTGCTCAAAAAATCTTAGATAAATTAATCCAAACTGCAGAAAAGCAAGGCCAAACCATCGTTACGTCGGATGTAAGTTACACGGCACGACCGTTGTTTGAGAAAAATGGGTTTACCGTTGTTCAACAAAACAATAATGCACGTGGAAGTGAAGTATTGGTCAACTTCAAAATGGAGTTAGTACTTCCTAACGTCTGATGACTCGAGCGGTGTAATAACCAGCTTCAGACAATACGGTAATGAAGTAAAGGCTTGGCGTTAGGTCTGCTAAGTCGATTACATGATTGGGCTTTAACGAGCCAGATAATACTTGTTTACCTGTTACCGACGTCACCGTGTATGTACCGCTTTGCTGGCCGTCAATGTCTATAGTCACCTTGCCTTCGGTAGGGTTAGGGTATACCAGTACAGACTCAGCAGAAGGAATATGAGCCACTGCAGCTGTTTCTTCAACAACTGCTCTTACCTCATTGGTCATTTCATCAAATTCATCGTCAAACAATACACGTGCACGATTGGTGTAGGTCGCACCAATTTGCAGGTTTCCAGTCATCTTCATAGTGAATGCAATGTGGCCTTCATCATCCACAATCTCTCCATTTTTTGTTGGATTGGGAGGAAGGTCGATGTTTGGGAACTTGTAAACCAGAATGGCATAATCCGAGTACTTTGGACCTTCAATGGTTGTAGGTACAACGTTATGACTCCAAGACACGTCTAAGATCTCTTGTATAGTGTTATTTAAATCCACCGTGTCTATCACGTAAACAGTGCGAACGGTATCTGAGGTGTAATTAGCAAAGGAGATCTGGTACGTAATGGATTCCGCATCTGGGTTAATAAATGCAGTATCCGACCATGTTGTTTCAGGATTGACAAATTTTCGAACATCGTCGTCTTCAGGCATCACACGTTGCGTTAAAGAACTCGAATTGTTGTCGTCATTTTCTTCAGTTTCATTTTGCACGATGTCTGCCGTGAGTTCAATAAACTCATCAGCATCTTGTTTAACTTTAAACAAGCATTTAATTACGCCTCTTTCACCTGGAGACAAGTCATTTACATTCCAATATGCTGTGTCTCCTTCCACTTTTTGTGGGGTAGGGAAGGCAGTCATTTTTTCTAAATCCTCGTCAAAAGCCAGTTTTACAATTCCCTCAACAAGCTCATTTGATCCTAAGTTTTCATAGTTAATGTAATATTGTTGCAAATTGGCAGCGATTACCCGTGGGCCCGAAGATGCCGATAAGGTCACTTTTAAATCTCGAATATTACTCTGCTGTACCAATGGAAAATCAAGATCTCTTTTAATATCACGGGCTCCCAACTCTACCGTTTGAGTGAGTTGACTGCAAGTGGAAGGACCCCAAAAATCTGCTGGTGTTATCGTTACAGTGTACTTCCCTTCTTCGAGGTAAATTTTATAAATGCCGTTGATGTTTGGTCGGATTACTCGGTTTCCTGGTTCAATGCGAATAATGTTTTTATTGAGACGTTCGTCACGACCATTGAGCATGCAATTATTGTCTTTATCGTGATACACGGTACCCGATAAAATGGCAAATCTCTTTTCAATGTTTTGCATTGGAAGTCGAGCGACATGGTTTAACGTAATTCCACGATATTCTTTAAACTCGCCTGAAGCGAACAAAACATTATTGTAAAATAATAAGTCTTTAACTGTAGTAAGTTGGCCAACATTTAGCGGCGCCCATTTTCCATTCTCGTATTTGATAATAGAATAAACCGTTTGATCAGTTGAGAACTTAAAAATACCTGAGGCATACAATACATCTCCTGCGGCAACAATATCAGAGACATAGGTTACTTTATCCAAACCTTCCATCATTTTTTTTGCGGTGTCTCCATCCACTTCAAAAAAGTACATGGGCGTTTCGTTGGCATTAATGGTTCCAGCCGCAACAATGCCCTTGTTGTAGGACACTAGATGATAGGGGCGGGCAATGTTGGATGCAAATGGTTTCAGTTCTCCTTTTTCAAAATGAGCGATATACTTCGACCTTGTGCTTCCAATTTTTGTAAAAACGCCTCCAATATAAAAGTGATCTCCGTTGCCTACTGCAGTTAAAACGCCACCATTTACACTTTCAAGTTCTTTAATCGCTGATTGCACCCACTTTTCGCCATCAAAAAACCCAATGTTAGCGCTATTCTTTACTTCGGTACTGGAGAAGTAGCCGGCAACAACCAAAAGATTATTATAGATGCTAAGCTCTCTAACGGTTTCGTAGAATTTAACGGCGTTGGAGCTGATGTTAGGAACGTTTTTGTATGTCCGACTGGAGTATTTAACTAAACTTTTTGCGTTGGTTATGGTGTTAAATCGGTTAAACTGACCACCGATGTAGAGTTCGTTTTTATACCATTTCAACGTATGAATTTGTGCACCTGAATCACACTTTATGCTTGGTAAGTGTATCCAGATTGTACCCGTCCACACGGAGATACCAAATTGGGTGGCACCATCACTACTTCCAACTTTATATGCGACAGCCATGGTTTTGTCCAGTTCTGTCATGGCAACAGGGCTGTGTTTTAAGCCTCCATTTAAGGATTGCCAGACTTGTGCGGAACTCGTAGAACAAATCAAACCAAGGGCGGAACAAAGTAAAAGTACGTGTCTCATTATTTTTTCAGTTTAAATTGAATGGATAAATCGGTACCGAAACCGGACATCTTTTGTGATATATTGTTGATTTTCATCATATCCAAAGCATCGGCATCGTACCTCACGAGTAGTCTTAATTTCATCCGATCATTCAAGGCGTAACCGGATGCAATATAACCGCCGTATGTCAACGACAGACGGTTGAAGCCAGACAAACGCTGCACTGGCATCTGGTTCAAGTCGCCATTTAATATGGTTCCTGTACCACCAATTAAGTATTGAATATTCGTATTTATACCCACTGTGAGGTCAAATTTGTTACCATCGTAAATAGTCTTTCCAATCGATAATGGAATGGTAACATACCGATATCTCGGACTTGTAACGCCATTTACAAGTGTGTCTCTATAATTATATCTAGGGTAACTTGTATCGCCATTGACATCAACGCGGAGTACAGAATCGTAAACCTCATATTTGAACATTGGACTGTTTTCTTGCCCTTTTTCTTGATATTTCAATCCTGTAGCAATCTGCATTCCTTTGACGCCGGCACCAATGTCAAATCCAACATTTGGTCTGAACGATGCTGATTCGTTGCCATTTCGATAAGTGGTGTAGTTCGCAATGTTAGAATTTAACTGCTGACTTAACTGACTACCTCCAAGCGACAATCCAATGAATGGGTCAATAAACTTAGTCAACGGGCCAAAGGTGTCAATCAAAGAAGCCATTGGGTAGATATAAATTGGAGGCTTTTGATCCAGTCTTTCATCAAGTGTAAGCATAGGAGCACCATATGGGTCAAACCTATTGTATAACGTAACACTTGATTTGGGTAATAAGGTAAGAAGTTCAAACGGTTGATTTGTCACTTTCGAAGACGCATCAATTCCTTTGCTACCCGTTTTAACTTGGGGCTTGGTTACCTTAGGCTGTTTTGAGTTACTGCCGGATATGGTTTTTGTTGATTTAATAGTTTCGTTGTCTTTCTCACCACGCTTCGCGCTTTCGTCTACATGGTCAACGTTAACCGACTTGGATGCCCCGTCAATGTTGTCACCTTTTTCAACTAATATATCGGTTGACTCTTCTGTTATATCGTCTTGACTTGCGTTCTCTTCTAATCTATTTTCTTTACCCTTGGTGTTGTCTTCAACTGGATTTTGAACTTTAGTCTGATTAGCCAAAGAAGTAGAATTCAAATTATAGTAAAGAAGTCCAGCAGCGGAAACCAACAAAATGCCAATACCAAACCACCACCAAACAAATCGTTTTTTCTTTTTCGGGTGTAATTCTCCAGCCAATCTGTCCCATTCGGAGCCATCTAAAGGCAATTGCGATCCCTGCAAATTGTCCTTAAACAAATCGTCGATATGTTTCTTTTTGTTAGCCAATGTTTAGTTGTTCTTTAACCAGTTTCTTTAGCAGCATTCGGGCTCTAGCCAATTGGGACTTAGAAGTGCCGGTGCTTATTTTTAGTTCTTTTGCTATATCGTTATGCGAATATCCTTCAATCGCATATAAATTAAATACCATTCTATACCCATCTGGAAGCTGAGCGATAATTTTATGTAAATCGCTCAGTTTGACTTCGTCATCATCTTCCAAAGTAAGTATATAGCTAGTATCATCATTTCCGTATTCGTGCACTTTTTCTGCTTCTTCGAAGTGCATGTATTTTGTACTTTTTTTAAAATGGTCAATGGATGTATTTATCATCAACCTTGTCATCCAAGTTTCAAGCGTACTGGTACCCTTAAATTTTTCAATACGTTGAAAAACTTTTATAAAACCTTCATGGAGCGCATCTTTTGCGTCCTCCATATTTGAGCAATATCTGGCACATACCCCTAACATTTTGGGCGCATAGTTTTCAAACAATATCTTTTGGGCACGTGAATCATTGTCAATACAGGCAGATATAATATCCTGTTCGCTTGCCAAGTTTCTTTCTTTACCCATTAGTCTGTGGAATCAACCAAAGGTTGCATCATCAAACATAAAAGTTTGAAATTTTCTTTACAGGCTATAGAATAGATTGTTATTCAAGTCATTACGATGCCTGACCTGAATGTAATACAGTATGTTTTGATACATTTATTACAAATCCCAAACAGATCTTCGGGATTTTCCCATTTGGTTTCTAATTTCCAACCAAAATGCCACAAACAAATAGATTAGGATTGACGAACCGAATGTGATGAATGAAAGGTAAATAAAATACAAGCGAATGCGTGAATCTTTAAGACCTAACTTTTCGCCTATATAGGAACACACACCAAAGAAACGTTGTTCGATAATAAACTTCCAGGTATTTAAAAACTTTTGTTTCATCTATGCTTGTTTTATGCGGTAATGCTGGCTTTGGCAACAGTTACAAAGCTTAAAAGTACAAAACTTATAATGGATGTGCAATACAGCTCAAGATTCCAAAGTGTTAACAACGGCCACGTTGAATGGTGATTAGTCCAGGAAGGCAGCCATTTGTGTTTGTAACGCCAAAGATTCTAATCCAGCGGCTTCGGCAAAATCTTCACCTTGCGATTTATAAATGATACCTCTTGATGAGTTGACTAAAAGACCACAATTCTTATTCATCCCAAATGTTGAAACATCGTCTAAACTTCCACCTTGACTACCAACTCCAGGAACCAAAAGAAAATGATTGGGAACAATACCTCTAATTTCTTTCAGTTTTTCCGCTTGGGTAGCGCCTACAACAAACATCATGTTGTCTGAATTTCCCCAAGTTGATACAGTTTCAATCACACTTTCGTATAACTTTTTATCGCCAACTGGCAGGTGTTGGAAATCTTGACTACCACTGTTAGAAGTAAGGCCAAGCACAATAACCACCTTGCCGTAGCTCAAGAATGGCTGGACAGAGTCTTTACCCATGTACGGACTCACCGTAATGCTGTCAAAATCCATGTTTTGTAGAAAGGCTTTTGCATACATTTTACCGGTATTTCCGATGTCGCCCCTTTTAGCATCAGCGATGGTAAAACAGTTTGATGGAATGTACTTCAGTGTTTCCTCCATAAGTGACCAACCTTCGGCACCATACTGCTCATAAAATGCAGTATTGATTTTGTACGCTACCGCATAAGGACTTGTAGCTTTGATAATCGCCTTGTTGAAGGTTAGAATAGATTCTGTGGTTTTTGGAAAGTGGGCTGGAAGTTTTTCAATGTCGGTGTCAAGTCCAACACACAGGTAACTTTTTTTGGCCTTTATTTCTTGTATTAATTCGGAAACAGTCAAGGAGATAATTTTTGGCGAAGATACGGTTTGAACTTTTTATCTGTGTGTTATAACCCTAACAAAAATACGGCCGGTCTTTTATGCAATCTATCTTCCTTCTCTGCCCAATCGTTTAACTTCATGGTCGTAATGTTTTCAGTATCTAACGTAAGGTCAACCGCCACACATAATTTGGTTTCGCCTGGAAATTGTTGTTTTAAGTCGGCAATAAACGAGGCGTTACGATATGGCGTTTCAATAAAGATTTGCGTTTCGTTTCTAGATAAGTCAGATAATACTTGTTTAAGCTTTTTCTTTTTTAGCTGATTATCGTGCGGCAGATATCCATGAAACCGAAAAGACTGACCATTAAAGCCTGATGCCATTAATGCCATCATAATAGAAGAAAACCCAACTAACGGCAAGACTTCGATGCATTTTTTATGCGCAATCCGAACCAATTGATGGCCAGGGTCGGCAACACACGGTAAACCGGCATCTGAAATAAGTCCAACATCTTTACCATGATCACAAGCCTTTAAGTAAGACGGAAAATCTTGAGGATCTGCGTGCTTGTCCATAAAATGAAAAATAAAATCATTTTGATGGATCGGTGACGCAACGGCTTTAAGAAATGCACGTGCGGGTTTCTCATTCTCAACGATAAATTCATCTAATCGATGAATAATGTCAAGGTTGAATTTAGGCAGAAAATCGCTGTTTCCGTTTCCCAAAAAATTTGGGATGAGATATAACTTCCCTTTTTTGTCAGACATTTTACATCAAATCTTCAGCTACCTGAATGGTTTCATACAAATAGATATCTTTTTTCAGTGCCTTGTGCCAGTCTTTTGCTCTTACCGCTTTTGTGCTATCTGCCTTGAAGGCTTCAGCATCGGCTTTTAGCGTAGTGATTTGCATGTCTTCGTAAGGCTTAAACAGGGTGCTGTACTTGTCAGAAATTTCCTTCTGAGACACTACTTGATTTTGATAAGTCTCTAAGTTAAGGGTGAAAATATGTTTATCACGTCGTGCCTTCCAACGCTTGGCATTTTGATCAACTTCATTGAATATGGTATTGTTCTCAATGCGTTTTTGACTTGCTTTAATGACACGTTTAAAACCGGACTTGTTTGAGTTATCGAATTCATAACTGGTGGTTTCTATTTTGTCCCATTCCAGGCTATTGTCTTGTTCTTTTTCACCTGTTGGTATGTATGTGTAGTTGTCTGGCCAAATGATATCTGGAGTCACGCCCTTCAATTGTGTTGTGCTGCCGTCAATCCGGTAAAACTTCTGCGTAGTAATTTTGAGTGCACCTAAGTCAGGGTAGCCCGTACCTCTTAAGGTTCTGTTTAAATCAAAAAACTGTTGAACACTTCCTTTTCCATGTGTCGTATGTGAGCCTACAATTATTCCACGACCGTAATCCTGTATGGCTGCGGCAAGAATTTCACTTGCAGAAGCGCTGAACTCGTTGACCATAATTACAACAGGGTTATCCCATATTTTGCCGCCGTTGGCATCTTCTAATATTCTAGCTGGATAGTTTCTGGCTTTTACTTGAACTACTGGCCCTTTGTCGATGAAAAACCCAGCAATATCAACCACGTCTTGCAAAGAACCACCACCATTATTTCTTAAGTCAAAAATTAAGGACTTGGCGCCGGCTTTTTGTAGTTTCTTAAGTTCCTTTTTTACATCCTTAGAGCAACTGCGCCCGCCCTCTTTATTAAAATCAGCATAGAAACTTGGAAGGTATAAGTACCCAACCTTGTCATTAGATTCATCATTTAAAATAACAGACTTGGCGTAGGTTTCTTCCAGCTGTACAATGTCGCGTATAATTGGAATAATTTTAATTGTTTCATCAGGTTTTTGAACGGTCAAACGGACTTCTGTACCTTTATCACCGCGAATTAATTTAACCGCATCATCTATTCTCGCATTAACAATATCAACTGCTTCGCCATCTCCTTGAGCCACCTTAATAATTAGATCATTTGCCTTTAACTCACCTTGAAGTGCCGAAGGCGAGCCAGGTACAATGGATGTAACCCGAATATATCCGTCTTTTTCTTGAAGTTGGGCTCCAATACCTTGTAGCTGTCCACTCATGCGAATATCAAAGTTCTCTTTATCTGCAGGAGGGAAATAGGTGGTATGCGGATCATATAATGTCGTGATGGCATTCACATAAGTAGAAAGACGTTCTCGTCGATTCAGTTTCTTTAAGCGCTCAAACCAGTCATTGTGATTTTTTAACACGGCTTTACGTGTGTCTACTTCAATCTCTGAAAGTGTTTTGATTTCATCCGTATTAGTAGAGTCACTTTGTTTTTTCTTTTCAATGTCTAACGCTGTTGCGACCCGTGTCATAACGTTATATTTCAAATACTTTCTCCATCGCTCTTTCATAGCAGCTGCATTTTGAGCAAAGGGTAAGTCTTCACCAAAATCCACACTGTCATTCTTTGTGAAGTCGAACGGTTCAGCTAAAATATCTCTGTAATACGTTTGGCACTCTTCAATGCGCTGATCTAACAAGTTAAGGGTGTTGTCAAAAAATACGTAAGTGCCAGCCAGCGTTTGATCGTCAATACTTTGCCGGTTGACTTCTAGTTGTTGAACATCAGAGGCCAACAAAAATCGTTTATTTCCATCTATGTATTTGAGATAATTATCGAACGCTTTTTCGCTCAATTCATCGTTCATTTCCAGCGGAGAAAAATGCATGTAATCCAAGTTTTCTTTAATGACTTTTAAGAGAACCTCTTCGCCGGTATCATTTTGTTTCAAAATGAATCCCCAACTAATAAGGGCGATTGGTGCAGCCACCATGCAAATCTTTATAAACTTTCTCATACGTATACTATTTCTGAATTTGGCTTACATCGCAAATCAAGTAATTATTATGCGAATCTACAGCCATGTTTATTCCTTGTCTAGGATATTTACGTAATGTATAAGTAAACCATGTGAAAAAGTAAGTTTTTTCGATGTTTCAGAACATTTGACCGATAAAATTTAGACCCTTTTTGAAAAGTAGTTTATTTGCAAGGGATTTGATACAATAACAATGAAACATCTAAAAACGGCAACAATTGGTCTGATCTTTATAATTGGCTTAGGATCTGAACCTTTACAAAAAGGAAAACATATCCATAGTAAAGACCCAGTAGCGTTTGATTTAGCTAATTTAAATACGGACGTACAACCATGTGATAACTTCTATGCTTACGCTATTGGCAACTGGCAAAAGCTGAACCCGATACCACCAACAGAAGGACGGTGGATGAGTTTTAACGTATTGGCTGAAGAAAACAGAACAAAGATTCAAGGCATTTTGAATGAAGCGCTTCAAGCGTCAAATCCGTCAAAGGGAAGTGATTTACAACTCATTCAGGATTTTTATAAATCAGCGCTAGATACGCAGTCACGTGAGGAACGAGGATACGAGCCGTTACGACCAACATTGGAAACGATAGATCAGATCAATGATGAAATGAAGTTAAACCATGCATTTGCTTCATTAAGAAGAATGCGGGTATCTACGCCTGTATCGCTATATGTCAGCGTAGATGCGGAAAATAGCAATGAACATATTGTCGGCGCAGGTCAATCGGGTTTAACACTTGGAGACAAGTCGTATTATTTGCGTACGGAAGACAAGTACGTAGACATAAGAGATAAATATAAAGAGCACATCGATGAGATATTCAGAATTGCTGGTATGGACGCTAACAATGCAGGCGCACGCATACTCGAATTAGAGACAAAGCTTGCAGAGATTAGTTGGGATCGTAAAGATCTTCGTGATGCGGACAAGACGTACAATCGAATGATTGTTGAGGAGTTTGATCAAACACTGGTAAACCTACAAATTAAAGAGATGTTAAATGTGATGGGTCTTTCCCATGCAGAAGAGATTGTGGTTGGCCCGGTAAGTTACTATACAGAATTAGACAAACTTGTAAATACCGTACGTTTAGAAGAATGGAAGCTGTATTTAACCTGGCACGTTTTTTCAAGTTTTTCTGCCCACATCAATGACGAATTTGAGCAAAAAAGTTTTGAGTTTTTTAATCGAGAGCTACGAGGTGTTAAAGAGATGCGTCCACGTAAAGAGCGGATTTTAAGAACAATTGATGGTAATCTAGGTGAGCCATTGGGTAAATTATTTGTAGAGCAATACTTCCCTCAAGAGTCAAAAGAATACATGGCTACACTGATTGAAAACCTTCGAGGAGCATACAAAGAAAGCATTACAAACTTAACGTGGATGGGAGATGAGACTAAAGAAAAGGCGTTAAAAAAACTGTCCTCGTTTACATATAAAATTGGGTATCCAAACGAATGGAAAGACTACTCAAAACTTGATATTCTGCCTAACGAGTATCTCCAGAACCTGCTTAACTTAAGTGCGTTTCGCTACGACCAAATGATTGCCAAGCTGGGCAAACCAGTTGATAAAAAGGAATGGCACATGTCACCACAGATGGTTAACGCGTACTACAATAGAAGTGGTAATGAGATTGTTTTTCCAGCAGGAATTTTGCAACCACCATTTTTTCACCCCACGTTTGATGATGCTATAAATTATGGCGGGATAGGCGCAGTAATTGGTCATGAGTTCACTCATGGTTTCGACGATCAGGGAGCTAAATATGACTGGGACGGAAACAAAAACGATTGGTGGACCGAAGACGACAAACAAAGGTTTAAAGAGTTAACGCAAAAACTAGCGGACCAATACAGCAGTTACGAAGTACTTCCAGGTGAATTTGTCAATGGCCAACTTACTTTGGGAGAGAACATCGCGGATTTAGGTGGACTGACTTTGGCGTATATGGCGTGTGAGAAAGTAATGTCAAAAAAGAAGGATCCAAAGATTGATGGATTCACTTGGCAACAGAGATTCTTTCTTGGTTGGGCTAATGTTTGGAAGGGTAATATAACCGATGAAGCTTTGAGAAACAGAATTTTGACCGACCCACATTCACCAGGTGAACAAAGGGTTATTGGGCCATTAATCAACTTATCTGAGTTTCAAAAAGCATTTAACTGTAAAAACTCCAAAATGTCTACATCTCAGGATGAGCAGATAAAGATTTGGTAGGCGACAATGCGACATTATTTGTTCACACAAGGCCCCAGTTCGTAAAGTCAGTGAGGTAGACTTATGCCTGTCCAATGGTTAAGTTAATTGGGTGTAAAATAACATTGACGGGATACTTCGTAGTGTAATTTGCAGTTACCTTTGCACTATGGTTAGGGTTATTATTTTTCTACTTCTTGCTGGAAACATGTCACTTGTGTTTGCGCAAGACACGGTTAGTTTTATGCATTACAATCTGTTGAATTATCGCAACACAACTAACCAATGCACCAATAGCACCAACAACCCAGAAACTAAAGAGGATCACCTAGAAACGATTGTTTCTTATGTAAAGCCCGATATTCTGACCATAAACGAGATGGGGGCAAACTGGTTAAATCCCAACAAGTTACTTACGAATTCATTAAACAAAAATGGGGTAAGTCACTACGACCAAGCGGAGTTTGCGAATAATAGCTTTAGTAGTTTGACGAACATGCTGTTTTTTAATAGCGACAAGCTAGAAATGTATGACCAGGTAGCCTTAATTAAAGACGTCAATAATCAAGAAATGGTGCGTGTGATTGATGTCTACACGTTGTATGTGAAAAACGGAGCATTGTTAACAGGCGATACTACTTTTCTAACGGTTTTTGTGGCTCACCTGAAGGCGGGTTCAACTTCTACTGATAAGGATAAAAGACAAGAGATGGCAAAAGCGGCTATGGAATACTTGAAGGACAATCACAAGTCTCACAGCTACTTCTTTGCTGGCGATTTCAATATCCGCACCCATAGCGAAGCGTGTTATCAAACAATTACTAAGAACAGTGCAACCACGATCCGGTTTTACGACCCCAAAGACGCTCCTGGCAGTTGGAATAATAGTAGTACGTATTCAAACTTGCATACACAAAGTACGCATGATGGCGATTCACGAGGTGGTTGTTTTAGCACTGGAGGAATGGATGATAGATTTGATTTTATACTCTGTGGCAAAGAGGTAATTGATGGCACATACGGTGTACAATACGTTGATGGCTCATACACTGCCCTTGGTCAAGACAGTCGCAGGTTTAACGGCAATATCAAATACCCAGCGAGCAATATTATTCCGGCATCGGTACAAAACGCCTTATATGAAATGTCTGATCACCTTCCGGTGCTGATGAATGTCAGTGTAAAGGACAACAGCGTTTCGGTGACCAAGATGCTGGCTAAATCGAAAATAGTTGTATCACATCTTCATGATGGTACTTTAAAAGTGCACCTACCAATTGGGAATACATATACAGAGCTAAGAGTCATAGATATGGGCGGAAAAATTGTTCGTCAAAAGGTCAATCTTACCGGAAATAAGTGGCAAGTTGCTACAGCTGGACTGCCTAATGGATTGTATCTAATAAATGCGATTACCAGCACCGGCGAGGTTTACACGCATAAAGTTGGAATTCAGAGTAATTAATGCGGATTATACAAGCCATACTCCTTATCTATACACTGATATTAAATGGGACTGTATTTGCGCAATATGATTTTTACAATAAGCCAAAGGTTGAAAAATTTGCTTTTGTAGGAGGCAGCTATTTTTTTGGGGACATTGGAGGCAGGCAGGAAAATTCGGTTCTTCTTTTTGGCTACGAAGATTTGGATTTAAGTGCCACTAAACCATGCCTTGGTACAGGCGTAAGGCAAAACTTCAACCGGGTGATTGCTTTAAGGACTGGTTTAAGCTATGTATACCTTGAGCAATCCGACGCGAAATCCTATTCCAAAAGTCGACACCCAAGAAACTTGAGTTTTAGAACCCATATCCTGGAAGCATCCGCATTGATGGAATTTCGCGTTGCCAAGTTCAATCTGAATACAAAGAAGAGAAGAAGCAGTTGGGAATATTATGTTTTTGGTGGCGTTGCTGGATTTTATTACAGCCCACAGGCTAAGTATAAGACACGATATGTGTCCTTGCGACCATTAACAACAGAAGGTCAAGGCTTAAAACCAGGAACGAAGCCATATTCAGTGGTTGATATTGCCATTCCTATTGGTGGTGGGTTACGTTACGGGTATGGATTTGGTAATACGGTATTCGTTGAGTTAGGCTATCGCGCTACGAACACGGACTATATTGATGATGTAAGTACAAGTTACTATTCTCGAGAAGAATTACTGATTAACCGAGGAAGGGTGTCTGCAGCCATGAGTTATAGGGGCGATGAAGATCAATATAAGGCAGGACGGGATAGAGGTAGTCGATATAACAAGGATCACTTCTTATTAATTAATATTGGACTTTCCATGCCTTTGAGAAGCAGAAAGCCGGTCTGGTTTCAAGGAAAGTAGTTCCTTTTACAAAAAATATAAAATCACATACGGAAAATAATTCCACAACCACTTATAATTAAATAAGGTCCTATCCGACAACATGTGTAATTAAAATTGAATTCGAAATCAGTTTTAATTATGCAAAAGTCTTATCACATTTTTCTCGTTTTATTATTGTCAGTTGTTGCTTGTAATAACAAGTCTACGATTCCTGTTTACAATTCTGAATTTGTTGAACATATTTCAGCCTATACCTCTGGAGTTATCGGAAGAGATGCGTCTGTAAAAGTGGTTATTTCCGAACCGGTAAAAGACGCAAAAATGAATAGAATAGACCCCAATGTTTTGTTAGGGTTTAGGCCGAATATCAAAGGAAACGCAGTATGGATTGACAATAGAACAATCGAATTCACACCAGCCGAACAGCTACCACGAGGAACGGTTTATCAAGGGGTATTTTACTTAGGCAAGCTGAAATCAATCAAAAGAGTGTTAAAGAAATTTCCATTCCGTTTTGAAACAAGAAAGCAGAAGCTGAATTTGGTGTTAAACGGTTTGCGGACCTACGGAGACAACAATCCCAGATACAGGCACCTTTCAGGCAAAGTAATCGCCAGCGATCAAGAGGAAGTTAGTTTAATTAAGCAATGTTTATCCGCTGATGACGGAACACAAACACTTAGCATAAAATGGTTAAGTCATTCTGGAAATACATTTCATTTTAAAATCGATAGTTTAAAAAGGGGAGAATTTCAGAAAGAAGTGATTTTAAAACTGCGCGGCAAAACTGTTGAGTCTGAATCGGATGACACCAGAGTTGTTCATCTCTCAGGAATGGGCATATTCAGACTGGAATCTGTACGCGTCACAAACGAGCCAGATCAAAAAATTGATTTGTACTTTTCTGAAAGTTTAAATAGCGTGCAAAGTTTAATCGGACTTATTATGCTTGATAGTCAGCGGGTCAAGAACTATGAATTGTCTGGTAATAAACTTACAATCTACCCACTGAAGAGACTGACAGGGACACACAGTATTTTTTGCTCGTCTGATATTAAGAATTACGCAGGGTATAGACTCAAGAAGGACGTTTCTCGTTCGATACATTTTGAACGGACAAAGCCAAAATTGCGCATGATTGGTAAAGGGACCATTGTACCAGATGCGAAAGGTGTTGTATTCCCTTTTGAAACAATGGCACTAAAAGCCGTTGATGTTTGGATTTATCAAATTCATGAAAAGAACATACCTCAGTTTCTGCAGGTCAATGACCTAAATGGTAACCGTGAATTGTCAAGAGTTGGGTCATTGGTTTATTCAGGAAAGGTTGATCTAGCAGAACATAAAAAGCCGGTCGAGAATCAGTGGTCTAGATATACTTTGAATATCAACAAATACATCAAGAAACAACCCGGAGCTATTTATCGGGTTTTGATTGGGTATCGAAGTTCGTATACCTTCTTTGACTGTGAAGAAGGCCAAAGTGATTATTCACTTGATGAAGATGGATTATGCCACGAATATTACAATGGCGAAAACAATAATTTAGTCGGTTATACTCCGTGTGATAGCCGGTTCTATTACAGCGGTTCACTTTGTCGAAATATTTTGGCATCAGATATTGGTCTGATAGTAAAAAAGGGAGCGGATGAAAAAACACATGTTTTTGTGAGTTCCTTAATCAACGCACAACCCCTTGCCAATACCAAGCTAGAATTTTTCACGTATCAGAATACAAAAATTAGGACTGTATACGCTGACCAATTGGGTATGGCTGAAATTAAACTTGCCAAAGAGGCATACATGATTGTAGCTAGTTCAGGAGCGCAAAAGGGATATCTCAAACTGGGGAATGGACGTAACAATTCTACAAGTAAGTTCGATGTTGGAGGGGTAAATGGTTCGGCTATGGTAGACGGGAAAATATACACGGAACGCGGCGTGTGGAGGCCTGGGGATAGCATATACAGCTGCTTTACCTTACAGGATAAGCAAAACAATTTACCAGTGAATACTCCAGTTACTTTTGAGTTGGTTAACCCAAGAGGTCAGGTAGTACGCAAAAAGGTGAGAACTACATCAGTTGGTGACGTGTACGATTTTAGAACATCAACTGAGGTGAAATGGACAACAGGGAATTATACAGCACGGGTGAAAGTCGGAGGTTCGACATTTTACAAAACACTAGCCATAGAAACAGTAAAACCTAACCGGTTAAAAATCGGTATTGCGGTTAAGGATAGTTTGATTACAATTGGTACGGAAAACAAGATTTTTATTGGGGCATCTTGGTTACATGGCGCTCCAGCGCCAGACTTACATTACACAGTTACAGGTAGGTTAACCCCAGTTCATACTCGGTTTTCAAACTTCACAACTTTTGACTTTGATGACAGAACGAAACCAACTCAAGCCAAGGATTTGATATTGTCTGAAGGCGAATTAGATGAAAGTGGTACTGCAAGTTTTAAACCAGATTTTGCATTAAATACGGATGTTAGAGGGAGTTTAAAGGTGAACTTAATGGCTAAGGTTTTTGAAAAAGGAGGGAATTTTAGCCAAGACTATGGCACCTTTCCAATTAAAGTGTTTAGGAGTTATGTCGGCATCGAACCACCTCAAGCTAACGAACGCGACAATAGTTTGGAAACAGACAAAAGGCACACTTTTCGCTTGGTAAATCTTACAGACAAAGGCACTCCAATAACAGGAAAAAAACTTGAAGTCAAAATATATAAGATTGACTGGAATTGGTGGTGGGACAATAATGGGAACTTATCTACTTATATGCAGTCCAATGGTTTGTTTCCGGTACTTGATACTGTAGTAACAACCAATGGAACAGGACTTTCTGCCACATCTTTTGCATTACCCTACCCCAATTGGGGGCGCTTCGTCATGATAGCAAAGGATCCGATTTCGTTGCATAGAAGCGCTCACACATTTTATGTTGATTGGCCTTACTGGAAAAGAGGGAATAGAAACAGCACGACTCAGGCCAAAACTATTGTGCTTACTAGTAACAAAACACAGTACAGTGTTGGCGAAAAAGTCAACATCACCATACCGTCTTCTGATTATGGAAGGGCTTTGGTTTGTGTAGAGAACGGATCATCCGTTTTGAAAAAGTTTTGGGTAAATGGAAGTAAAGGAGAGACAAAGTTTAGTTTTAGAACCACCGCCCAAATGACGCCTAATGTGTATGTACACGTGAGCTATTTACAAACGTATAAACATAAAGACAATGATCTTCCAGCACGCTTATATGGCATCCTACCGATTAAGGTTGAAAACGCAAAGAGTCATTTACATCCTAAGTTAATAGTTAAGGACGAGATACGTCCAGACAGAAGAGAATTGGTTCAAGTGAAAGAAAAGTATGGACGACCAATGACCTATACGCTAGCAGTAGTGGATGAAGGTTTGTTGGATTTGACACATTTTAAAACACCAGACTTGTGGAGTCATTTTTACCAAAAACAAGGCTTGGGTGTCCGTACGTGGGATTTGTACGATGAGGTGATGGGTGGATATGCAGGAAAATATGGAAACGTATTAAGCGTCGGTGGCGATGAAGCAGGAGGAGTAGATGAGTCGGTTCATAAGGCAAATAGATTTAAACCAGCTGTGAAATTTTTTGGGCCTTTTACCCTAAAGCCAGGTCAAACCGCCCGATATTTCGTTGAGATGGGCGCATATATCGGCGCAGTAAGAATGATGGTTATTGCACGACAAGACGATGCCTATGGGAAGGCAGAAAAGTCCGTTAAGGTTAAAAAACCAATCATGATTTTACCTACTATGCCTCGGGTGTTAAGTCCTGGTGAAACTGTCCAAATTCCAGTAACGGTATTCTCGCTTGAAGAGGGCAGAAAATCTGTCACGGTAAAAGTCAAAACTAAAGGAGGGCTGCGCCTAATTGGCTCTAATACCAAGACTATCGAATTCAGTACTTCGGGCGATGAGACCATTTATTTTTTGGCAGAGGTTGCCGAGCAAGTTGGTGTTGCTAAAGCGATATGTACCGCATCAGTGGGAAGCGAAAAGGCTTCTAAATCGATTGAAATTGCCATTCGTACACCCAATCCGAGTATTACGGATGTAACGGACATGGTTGTGCAATCCGGAGAAACAAAGTCGTCTGAGGTAGTGCTAAAAGGTTTGGACGGAACAAATAACTGTGCGATAGAAGTATCCGCCTTGCCACCACTGAATCTACAATCTAGGTTAAACCAGTTGCTACAGTATCCACATGGTTGCGTTGAGCAAACCACGAGCTCTGTATTTGCTCAATTGTTTTTGAGTGACATTCTTACATTAAGTGAGGATCAATTGTTTAGGTCAAGTGAAAATATTCAAGCCGCCATCAGAAGGCTATATCTTTTTCAAAATAGTTCGGGTGGATTGGGTTACTGGCCCGGAGCTCGAGAGAGCAGCCCATGGGGTTCAAATTATGCAGGGCACTTTTTACTATTAGCACAACAGAAAGGGTACAAGGTTGACAAACAATTTATGAAAAGTTGGTTGTCTTATCAGAAAAAAGAAGCAAAGAGTTATAGGAAAAATCGGTATGGAGATGACCTGATTCAAGCGTACAGATTATACACACTTGTATTGGCAGATGAAACCGACCTAGCCTCAATGAACAGAATGCGTGAAAGCAGTGAAATTTCTCCGATTGTTAAATGGAGGTTGGCCGCCGCTTATGCGAAGGCAGGCATGCCTGAAGTAGCCGAGAACTTAATCGATCAATTAGCCTTTACCACCCAAACGTACAACGCCGGACATGGATACACGTTTGGTAGTGCGCTGAGAGATAAAGCGATGATACTGGAAACGTTAGGTTTGATTGGCAACCAACTTGACTATGCTGATTTGATGAAAGAGATAGCAGAACAATTGGCTTCAAATCGATGGTTGAGCACGCAAGAGACTGCCTACAGCCTTATCGCGATTTCAAGTATCTACAAACAAAGTAAAGGCAATGGAGAGCTTCATTTTGATTTAACACAAGGTGGACATACATCCACGATAAAAACAGGTAAAGCAATTTTTCAAAAGGAGTTAATACGAAACGCTAGGAATAAAAAGCTCCCAATCGGTATAACAAATCATGGTGACGGGTTGCTATTTGTAAGGGTTATCAAAACTTTTGTCCCACTACAATCTGATACCATTAAGAAAAGCAACCACCTTTCATTACAGGTACAATATGTTAACTATAAGGGCGCAACGATTGATCCGAGCAAGTTGGAACAAGGAACAGAGTTTAAGGCCATCGTTTCAATCAAAAATGGTGTTCAAAAAGGGTACTTAAAAGATTTGGCTTTGTCTTTTATGATGCCAACGGGGTGGGAGATAGAAAACAGCCGTATGCAAGGAAGTGGTAACTATAATTTTGTTCATCAAGACTTCAGAGACGATAGAGTATATACGTACTTAAATATTCAAAGTAATGGGGTTAGAAGGTACGAGTACAAACTTACCGCCACATATGCAGGACGGTTTTTTCAACCCACTGTTTCGGTTGAAAGCATGTATGACAATACCATTGTAGCGACTCAACCCGGAGGTTGGGTAGAAGTTGTAGAACGCGAAGTCCAACCACAATAAAGATTTAGCTCGGATGGTGTATACTTGTATTGATATGTCATCCGAGCTATCTTATAAAAAGATAAAACAAGCGTTAGAAAGTGTAGACCCGAAGTTGCGACTGGTATTTGATGCCACGACATCGGAAATTGAACCGCTTCCTAGTGTAGATATCTACGCCAACTTGCTAGAAAGTATTGTTTCACAGCAGTTGTCGACCAAGGTTGCAGAAATCATTTGGCATAGATTTTTAGACTTATTTCCTTCACAATACCCAGACCCTATGGCTGTTCTTGAATTGGATATTACGCAACTTAGAGGGGTAGGTTTATCGGGTTCAAAATCGAATTACATTCAAAATGTAGCAAGATTTGCTTTAGATAACGACATGTCATTGGGCAAGTTTGGTGCACTGTCGGATGCCGAAATTATTGAGTATTTAACAACAATAAAAGGCGTGGGTAAATGGACTGTTCAAATGATTTTGATGTTTCCGTTGGATAGACCAAATGTATTTCCGGTAGACGATCTTGGGATTCAAACTAAAATGAAATATTGGTACGGATTAAGATCCGAAAAAAAACAACTTAAAAAAGAGATGCTCGATATAGCTGAATCGTGGGCACCGTATAAAACACTGGCTAGCAAGTATTTGTGGGCGTCATCAATGACAAAAGCATAAAAGTTGTAACTTACCATCGCAACCAACACGAGGAAAATGAGAGTAATTTTAACAGTGATCGTACTCGCTTTAGGGGTCAACCAGTCAACAGCTCAGGATTACATTACAACTAAGTATCTAATTAAAACAGACAACAATGTATCCTATGGCACTGCCATTGATGTTGCTGGTAATGTTAGAGACTTAAAAATGGACATTTCCTATCCAACCGATGCGCCCGATAAGAATTGTGGAATGCCGGTGATGATGATTATTCATGGAGGCGCATTTATGACCGGTGACAAGGCTGACGGATCACTCGTGACCCTTAGAGAAGAGTTTGCAAAACGAGGTTACATTACTGCTTCTGTCAATTACAGGCTGGGTGTTTTACATACTGATCGACCAGTTAACTGTAATGTGTCTTCTTTTGGAGCTAGCTGGAATTGTTTAAATGTTCAAGATTCTAGTGAATGGTATCGCGCTTATTATCGGGGTATTCAGGATGTTCATGGGGCAATAAGGTATTTGGTAAATAATAGAACAACGTACAAACCCGACGCGAATAACGTATTTGTGGTAGGACAAAGCGCTGGAGGATTTATTGCTTTGGGTGTTGGATTCACAGATGATTCAACAGAAGTAATGACAAACTTATCTGGCCAGATGGTTGATGCTAAAGCGCCTAATCGGATGTATGAGTCAGACTGTATTGTAAAACGCGGTTTAGATACTTCGGTGGCCTCAATGGATTTAACACGTGCCAATTTGGGTTCTTATCGAGGACTTTTAAACCAACCCGAATTGAATAATTATACGATTCGAGGTGTAGGTAATTTTTACGGTGGTGTATTTAACGACATTGTAGAAAGTCATTCAGACGTTACGCCGGTATTGTACACGTATCACCAACCTAACGACCTAATCGTTCCAATCGGATATTCTAGAGTTTATGCCGGATTTAATGCCTGTGCTATGGGTTTTCCGTTCAATTGTCAAGGCATTATTAATCGGCCCCTTATGTATGGCTCTCAAGGTATTGTAGATTTAATTGATGATGCTAAAAACAACGGTAAAGCAGTCCCAGAAGTACAGTTCGATAAAACCAATAATACGGCAAATTGTGCCATGCAAATTGCCAATCCATCAACTGCTGGGCATGGTTTTGACAACTATACCTTAAGAAGAACGAACATGGCTAAATACTTTGCAACGGCAATTGATACATGCCAGCTGAATGGATTGCCTGCATTGAATAATGCATGGAACCTTACACTTTCACCTAATCCGATTCAACTAGATCAACAGCTTGTTATCCAAGGATTCATTACTCCAGGAGCTCAAATTGACGTTCTTGATATTGCTGGAAATGTGGTAAAGCATGAAACGGTAAAAGGTGGAAATAAGACCACCGTGCGTTTAGGCAACAGACCTGGTATTTATTTCGTGCGAATTTTGGCTGGCGCTAAAATGGTAACCAAACGTGTTGTAGTGTTGCAGTAATCAAAGCCGATTCACTGTTACATGGCAGGCATTTATGTACACATACCATTTTGTAGAAAAGCATGTCACTATTGCGATTTTCATTTTTCTACTTCTTTGTCAAACCGCAAACCAATGGTCGATGCCATTTGCCAAGAGCTGAGGCAACACAGTGATACTTTAACGGGAGAGGGGATTGAAACCATTTATTTTGGAGGAGGAACACCGAGTGTGTTGCTCAAATCGGAACTCATTCAGATACTTGATACCATTAAAGACTGTTTTTCATTATCAGCAGAGATTGAGTGTACATTAGAGGCTAATCCGGATGATTGTTCTACACAGAACTTACAGGATTGGTTTGAATCTGGGGTAAACCGATTAAGTATTGGTGTTCAATCTTTTGACCAGAGAGACTTAACGTGGATGAACAGGTCACACGACCACTTGCAGGCCACCGCATCAATTCTTGAAGCAGAAAAAGTGGGTTACAAATCCATTAATCTAGATTTGATATATGGCGTACCTACCATGCCAGCTGACGTATGGAAGTCGAACGTACAACAAGCCTTGAATCTGCCCATAAATCATATATCTGCATATAGCCTGACTGTAGAGCAGGGCACGGCGCTTCATCATTTTGTTAAGACAAAGAAGTACCCAAGCTTGGATGAGGAGAAATCTGCGATCGAGTTTGAATATTTCCTTAATGAGATAAAGACCAAAGGTTGGGAGCAGTATGAAATATCAAATTATTGCAAACCAGGCGGATATGCCCAACACAATACAAATTATTGGAAACAGAAAGCGTACATAGGTGTAGGCCCGTCGGCACATTCCTACCAGAGTGGCTATAGAAGATGGAACATCGCAAATAATGCAAAATACCTACGGGCAATTGAGCAGGGTGATATTTTTTTTAGCGACGAAAAATTGTCGGAGACAGATCAAATTAACGAATTGATTATGTTGGGTTTACGAACAAAATGGGGCGTAGATACTAGCGCGATTCTTGATGAATTCAATTTTGATTTGGATAAACATGTAGGACAAGAAATTAAGAACTATGAGCGGAGTGGTAAACTGACCCAATCGGGTGGAATTATAACCCTAACAGACCAAGGAAAATTAATCGCCGACCGTATCGCCGCTGCATTGTTTACAACGGAATAACAAATATCGTTTAGATTATTGGTGTGCTTATTTTACCTTTGAAGATGATTCTACGTCTTTAGTCGTACAAATTAGCATATCTCAAATGTTATTACTACAGTAAAGCAAGTAGATAAAGACAGTTAAAATATATATGGGGAGATCTCAAGAAACATTCGGTAAAAAAGAAGTTAGAAACAAAAAAGCGAAAAAGAAACGCGAAAAGGAAGCCAAGCGCATGGAAAAACGTGGTCAAGAAAAGAAAAGTCTTGACGACATGATTATGTACGTTGACGCCAACGGTAACTTTACGGATACTCCACCAGACCCAAGTGAGAAAGAAGAAATCGAAGTAGAAAACATTGCAATTAGTGTTTCTAAAAGAGAAGACGTTGAAGAGGAAATCGAAAGAAGTGGAACTGTTACTTTTTTCAATGACGACAAAGGATTTGGGTTTATAAAAGACACCATTACTGGTGAAAGTGTGTTTGTTCACATTAACAATACACTTGAACCAATCAAGGAAAACAACCTAGTTAAGTTCGAAGTAGAACAAGGTAACCAAGGTCCTGTAGCTGTTAAAGTTGAGGTAAAGCGATAAGCTTAGTTTCTCCTCGACTTATTACCATAATATTTCTTACGCTTATTGCGATTGGCTTGATTGCCATGTCTTGACTTGCCCTGAGGTTTCGGTTTGTTGTTGTTCTGTTTTTGTTTAGGAACTACAACATCTGTCGACTCATATCCCTCTTTCTCTTCTGTTTTAGGTGTAAAACCAATTAGCTTTACAATATCCTTTAGCAACGGCACTTCTTCAATAGAGACTAGCGAAACCGCTTCACCGCTTTCACCGGCTCTTCCTGTCCGGCCAATCCGGTGAACATAATCCTCAGGCACATTTGGAATCTCGAAATTGACGACATGTGGCAACAATGGAATGTCTAAACCCCTAGCTGCAATGTCAGTCGCTACTAACACACGGACTTTCCCTTTCTTAAAATCGGATAGTGCTTTTGTGCGTGCATTTTGACTCTTATTCCCATGAATTGGAACGGCGGTAATGCCATTCTTACCCATTTTGTCTGCAAGTTTGTTTGCTCCGTATTTCGTCCGAGTAAAAACAAGGACCTGTTGCCAATTTCCTTCTTTAATCAACTGAATAATCAATTGAGGTTTTTTCTTTTTATCGACGCGATAAACCTTTTGCTGAATTTTTTCAACCGTGGTGTTTTCTGGTGTTGCTTCTACCAATACTGGGTTGTGCAAAAAGCTACCCGCCAAGGCCTTTATTTCTTTCGAAAAAGTGGCTGAAAACAACAGGTTTTGTCGATCCTTTGGAAGCAATTGAAGGACTCTTTTGATGTCCCTGAGAAACCCCATGTCTAGCATTCGGTCGGCCTCATCAAGCACCAAGTGGTCAACCTCGTGTAGCGATAGTTTTCGCTGGTTTTCTAAATCGAGTAACCTTCCAGGCGTAGCCACCAAAATGTCGATGCCTTTCCTTAAAGCGGTGATTTGAGGGTTTGCACTTACACCACCAAAAATTACTGTAGAACGAACATCCAAAAATTTGCCGTATTGATCAAGATTCGCCAGAATCTGTGCGGCGAGTTCCCTTGTTGGAGTTAAGATTAGAACGCGTATAGGGCGTCTTTTTCGTACGGGATTTTCAGATAATATCTGTAACAGCGGCAGGGTGAACCCAGCAGTTTTGCCGGTTCCTGTTTGAGCTGAAGCCAGCACATCTTTTCCAGCAAATACTTCTGGAATAGATTTCTCCTGAATCGGTGTTGGATTTTTATATCCTTGAAGCGCAATGGCCTTTAGCAAAGGCTCTGATAAGCCTAGATTTTTAAATGACATGTATTAATTGCATTAGAGATGACAATCGAACAATGTGCCATTTCGGAAAACTTTAACGAAGATAGAGAGTTTATACTTGTGAGCAATGTTAAATTGTGAGACTTAAGGGTAATATGAAAACTGTTTTAGTAACTGGAGCCTCAGGATTAATCGGCCGACATTTGTGTCGGTTATTAGAAACAAAAGGCTATTCCATACACGTGTTAGGGCGTTCTATGAAAAAAGATATTTCGTACAAACAGTTTGTTTGGGATATTGGCAGCGGAACGGTGGATTTAAATGTTTTTAAAGGCGTAAATGCGATTATCCATTTAGCGGGCGCCAATATTAGTGAAGGTCGTTGGACAAAAACCCGGCAACAAGAAATTCGAGACAGCAGGGTCAAGTCAATTGACTTGTTGTATAATTCGGTCAAAAAAGTAGGGATACAACTAGAAGCTTTTATAAGTTCTTCGGCCATTGGTTATTATGGTGCAATAACGAGCGATACGGTGTTTACAGAGTCTGATAGCCCAGCTGGAGATTTTATAGGGGGTGTGTGCTTGGAATGGGAATTAGCCGCAGATGCATTGGAGAAACACGGTGTTAGAACGGTTAAACTTAGAACTGGGGTTGTTTTGACAGCTAAAGGAGGACCTTTGGCCAAGATGGTTCAACCTATTCAATTAAGATTTGGAAGTGCGTTGGGTAAAGGGAGTCAATTCATGCCATGGATTCATGTTGATGATTTATGCCAGATGTATGTCCAAAGTCTTGAAGACCCAAAGATGAGCGGACCATACAATGCTGTGGCTCCTGAACACGTTACTAATAGACAGGTAACAGAATCTATTGGTGCCGTTTTGAAGCGTAAAATATGGTTACCTAATGTGCCGAGTTTCTTGTTAAAACTAATTTTTGGAGAGATGGCCGTAATTTTTTTACAAGGTAGCCGAGTCTCTTCTTCACGCATTAAGAAAACCGGGTTTCAGTTCCAATATGAAGAACTGGACGGTGCTTTAAAGAATCTTTTACCCTTTTCTACTTAAACTCACGCGGGTGAGCATACGTATACAAATCTTCTTTTGGCAGGTTTTTAAAATATTCGTAAGTGATTTTTAATCCTTCTTGACGGCTATACCTTGGTTCCCAGTCCAAAATTTCTTTAGCTCTTGTAATGTCCGGTTTTCTTTGCTTTGGATCATCTTTTGGTAAGTCTTTCAAGACTATTTTTTGATCAGTTCCGGTCAAAGCAATGATTTCTTTTGCGAAATCCAAGATGCTAATTTCATCTGGATTCCCAATGTTTACTGGTGAGGCATAATCGCTATGTAAGAGTCTGTAAATCCCCTCAACCAAATCATCTACGTAACAGAAGCTTCTTGTTTGGCTTCCATCACCAAACACAGTTATGTCTTCACCTCTTAGCGCTTGTCCTATAAAAGCAGGCAAGGCTCGGCCGTCGTTTAGTCGCATCCGCGGACCATAGGTGTTAAATATTCTAACGATTCGGGTTTCAACACCATGAAATGTATGATATGCCATAGTCATGGCTTCTTGAAATCGCTTGGCTTCGTCATAAACCCCTCTTGGTCCAACAGGGTTGACATTTCCCCAATAGTCTTCGTTTTGTGGATGAACCATTGGGTCTCCATATACTTCTGAAGTACTCGCGATAAGCATACGGGCACTTTTGGCTAAGGATAAACCAAGGCAATTGTGCGTACCTAATGAGCCAACTTTTAGTGTTGGAATAGGAATTTTCAAATAGTCTATCGGACTAGCGGGTGACGCAAAATGCAACACATAATCCAACTCACCTGGGATATGAATATATTTAGAAACGTCATGATGGTAGAACTCAAATTGTTCTAAAGGCATTAGGTGTTCAATGTTCCTTAGATCACCAGTGATGAGGTTATCCATGGCGATGACATGAAAACCTTCTTTGATAAAACGATCACATAAATGCGACCCTAAAAAACCTGCACCCCCTGTTATTAATACCTTCTTCATTTGATAGTTTCTCGACCGATTGAGTAATAGTTAAAACCTTGCTCAGTCATTTTATTTAAGTTAAATAGGTTTCGCCCATCAAAAATTGTTTGATTTTTCAAGGCACTTGTAATCCGTTCAAAGTTAGGGTTTCTGAATTCGGCCCATTCCGTAGCAATAATTAAAGCGTCTGCTGATTCCAAACAGGTGTACATGTTATCTGCAAAAGAGATTTTATCTCCAACAACACCTTTTACGTTTTCCATAGCTTCAGGATCGAAAGCAGTAACTGTTGCTCCAGCAGCAATTAGCTCATCAATTAAATATAATGCAGGAGCTTCACGTATGTCATCGGTATTTGGTTTAAAAGCCAATCCCCATAAAGCAAAGTGTTTGCCTTTCAGGTCTCCACCAAAATGATTTTTAACCTTAGGAATCAAATAGGTTTTTTGAGATTCGTTAACCTCTTCAACAGCATTCAAAATTTTGAAATCGTAATCCACTTCAGCTGAGCTTCTAACTAAGGCTTTGACATCCTTAGGGAAACAAGATCCGCCATACCCGATTCCCGGGAATAAGAACCTATTACCAATTCTTGTATCCGTACCTATTCCTTTACGTACCTTGTCAACATCAGCACCAACCAATTCGCATACACGCGCAATTTCATTCATGAAGGTGATTTTTGTTGCCAAAAATGAATTTGCCGCGTACTTTGTAAGTTCTGCAGACTTTTCATCCATAAAAATTACCGGATTACCTTGTCGAACAAACGGTGCATACAATTCGTGCATTAATTTTTCTGCACGCTCTGAACTGCAACCTACAACAACTCTATCAGGCTTCATGAAGTCGTCTACTGCCACGCCTTCTCTTAAAAATTCAGGGTTTGAAACAATGTCAAAGTCACCTGAATAGTTAGCAGCCACGGCATTGTGTACTTTTTCTGCAGTACCCACTGGAACTGTACTTTTGTCGACAATAACCTTGTATTCGGTCATTATTTTACCCAAATGTTCTGCAACACCCAATACATACGAAAGGTCGGCTGAACCATCTTCTCCTGGAGGGGTTGGTAACGCTAAAAATATAATTTTTGCCTCCTTGATTGCGTCTTCTAAACTAGTGGTAAAATGAAGTCTCCCTTCTTTAAGGTTTCGTTCAAATAGTTTTTCTAGCCCTGGTTCGTATATGGTAATTTTACCTGATGTAAGGCTGTTTACCTTGTTTTCGTCAATGTCGACACAGGTTACATGATTACCGGTTTCGGCAAAACAAGTTCCAGAAACTAATCCAACATAACCGGTTCCAATTACTGCAATTTTCATTTATCTAAGCGAAATTTAATAAGGTTTCTATTACCTTTTGTTGTTGATTTATTGTTAATTCTGTGCTCATCGGTAACGACAAAACACGGGTGCAAAGGTCATCAGTTATAGGGAAATTTCCAACTCTTTTGTAAGCCTCCTGTCTATTAAGGGGCACTGGGTAATACACCATGCTAGGAATTCCATTGTCTGCAAGATGTTGTTTAAGATGATCTCTATCTAAACCATTGATTTTCAACGTATATTGATGAAAAACATGTGTTGATTTTATATCTCTGAAAGGTATTTCTAATGCAGGATGATTGGCAAATGCCGCGTCATAGACCTCAGCTACTTTTTGACGTGCCGCATTGTATTCATCCAAATACTTCAATTTAACATCTAATACAGCTGCCTGAATGGTGTCTAATCTTGAGTTTACCCCCACAACGCTGTGATGGTATTTTTTCTTTTGGCCATGGTTACAAATCATTCTGGCCTTTTCAGCGAGTGCGTCATCATTGGTAAAAATGGCACCTCCGTCGCCATAACATCCGAGATTTTTGGACGGAAAAAACGACGTTGTTCCAAAATGCCCCATCGTTCCGGCCCCTCTCGTTTCGCTGCCCAAAGTATAATGTGCGCCGATAGCTTGTGCCGTATCTTCCACCACATATATGTTATGTTGATTGGAAATGCTTAAAATGGTTTCCATGTCTGCACATTGACCAAATAAGTGCACGGGTACAACCGCTTTCGTTTTATCCGTAATCGCCGACTCAAAGGCGCGGGTATCAATTTGAAAAGTTTTAGGGTCAACGTCAACCAATATAGGAACCAAACCTAATAAAGCAATTACTTCTGCTGTGGCTACATAGGTGAAGCAAGGCACGATAACTTCGTCACCAGGGTTTAGGTCTAAGGCCATAAAGGCAACTTGAAGTGCATCGGTACCATTGGCACATGGTATCACGTGTTTCACGCCAACATATGCCTCCAAATTTTGAGCGAACTCTTTAACCTTTGGGCCATTAATGAATGCTGTAGAGTCAATCACTTCCTGGATTGAATCATTTATTTCATTGCTTATTTTGAGATACTGACCTTTTAGGTCAACCATCTGTATCGACATACCTTAGTAATATTGCACGCAATATTAACCAAATCTTCACCTTATCCCCTGATTTTTACGTTATTTGCCACGTTAAATCCGTACAATGAAAAGCCATTTATTGCGTCTGACGATCATTACCCTTCTAGTTTCAATTTGTGGAACTGTAACGGCCCAACAGAAAACCGTATTTCCTAAAAAGCAAGGCTACCTGTTTGATATACAATACGGTGTTCAAACGCCAAAAGGAGATTTGGAAGACCGATTTGGCTGGAATTCTACCTTAGGTTTTGGTGTACGTTATAAGTTTGAATCTGGGTGGACGGCTGGATTTAAATACAATTGGATGTTTGGGAATAACGTTAAGGAAAGAAACATGTTTGATTCAATTGTCGGCCCGACAGGGGAGATTTTTGATAAGGATGGTTTATTCTCTGTAATACGTTTGAATCAGCGTGGGCACACCTTGACCATGAATGGAGGAAGGCTTTTCCCACTTTTAAAAAACAACAAAAACTCTGGAATTTTGGTTGACGTTGGCTTCGGTTTTATGCTCCACAGAATTGACATATTTGCTTCTTCTCTGACGGTACCACAGGTAACTGAGGATTATGAAAAGGGGTATGACCGTTTATCTGGCGGAGTTGCGTTCAATCAATTCATTGGTTACCAACATTTAGATCCAAAGAAAAGGGTCAACTTTCAAGTTGGTTTTAGCTTCCAACAAGCGTTTACTAAAAGTATGCGGTCCATAGATTTTGATACACGAACTTATAACGCATTGGAAAGAACGGATCTTTTACAAGGTGTTCGTATTGGTATTATCCTACCTGTCTACACCAAAAAACTAAGCGAAGAAGAATTTTTTATTGATTGATGCGTATTCTCTATACGCTCATAGGTGAAATTGCAAGGTATGTATTGCCTTTATTAGCTCGTTTTAATCCAAAAATAGAGCAGTTTCAAAATCAAAGAAAAACAACATCTACAGATATTGCTCATTGGAAGCAGACGCAAACATCTAAGCCTGTATTGTGGTTGCATTGTGCCTCGCTAGGAGAGTATGAAATGATTGTGCCATTAATCTCGAATAAAAGCGTACAAAGTACCTTTGAGATAGTCGTAAGCTTCTTTTCTTCATCAGGATATAAGCATGCCCAAACAGACGGTGTGGTGCAGGGCAAGTTTTACCTGCCGCTAGACAGAAAAAAGACAATGAGCAAACTTGTTTCTCATGTCAATCCAAGTGTCTTTGTTTTGGTGAAGTATGATTTTTGGTTGAACCTAATGTCGGCACTAAACGAAAGCAATTGTACCAATTTACTTGTTAATGGCCAGTTTGGTTCAAGTCAGTTTATTACGACAAACTGGGCATTCTCTTGGCGTAATCAACTGAAGAAGTTTAAGAAAATCTATGCTCAAAATACCGATTCAGCGAAGCTGCTAGAAAGGTTTAAGTTTGACAATATCATATTGTCAAACGACTTACGTTATGACCGCGCAATTCAGTTAAAAACAAAGATCCACGAGATACCGACGATTGAGGCTTTTGCACAAAACCAACCCACGCTAATATTAGGCAGTTCTTGGCCAGAAGAAGAGTATATCGCGTTACAATACTTGACAAGCTTTAATGCCAACATCAAAGCAATCATTGCTCCCCACGATGTCAGTCCGTCAAATATTGAAAGACTTCAGCATGAATATCGAGAACTTAATCCAAAACTGTTTACAGATTCTGATGATTTTTCTGACGCACGCGTTCTTATACTGAACAACATCGGACACCTGTCTAACGCATACCAATATGCCACAGTTGCTTTTGTGGGTGGAGCCTTCGGTAAAGGGTTACATAATGTATTGGAAGCAGCGGTGCATGGGCTACCCATTTTTACTGGAGCTAATATCGATAAGTTTCCAGAAGCAAAAGCCCTACAGAAACTAGGCGTGCTCCATCCTGTAGCTCAAGATCCAAGACATTTTATAGAGCTTATGGGTACCTACGACCAGAAAGATTCCTCTAACAAGCACGTTGAGGATATACTCAGAAAATGGTTTGAAGATCAATCCGGTTATTCAGCGAATATCGCTCAGTATTTAGTTGGGTTAAACCTCAACTAAATGATCAGAGTCATCATCTTCATTGCCCAAACCTTTTGGATTTGGTCCGTATTCATTTGGTCCATGAACACTGTCTGAAGCTGCCAAGATGATATTGTAGATTGGAATCAACAAGTACCAGCCGCTTTTACCCACATCATGCATGCGTCTTACCCATACAGCTAGGTAAGGGATCAATATCGCAAGGCCGTAAATTGTCGATAAAAAGGGGAGGTTTATTTTAAGTCCAATAAACATCAGGGCATAATTGATTACCAAGTTTATCAAAAAGAACATCCAAAACTCTTTACGTCTTGCTCGTCCATCAAACTCGGCATAGCTCCGAAGAACTTTTAAGTACCATTCCATATTTTTAGTTTTTAGTTTTTCCAAATATAGAGAATACCTGAATAACAACTTTCAAGTTGAGTTTGAACCAAACTTATGGCACCGTTGTCTTAAAATTGTTTCAGGTTTTAGTCTTTATGATGAACTGCTATTAAATTGCACGACTATGTATACGAATCGATTTACGAATTTATTTATCTGCTTTGTCTTTTTGGGTTTTGCAAC
Source organism: uncultured Bacteroidia bacterium (assembly GCA_905478335.1). Lineage (GTDB taxonomy): Bacteria > Bacteroidota > Bacteroidia > NS11-12g > UBA9320 > UBA987. The sequence continues at coordinate 62,699 of CAJQIC010000019.1, forward strand.
TATAGCCAGTGCGCAAAAGAAGTCAAGCGACAAAAAGAAAACTACGGCTTTGAGTTCATCTACGTTTACGGGACTTAAATTTAGATCCGTTGGTCCGGCACTTACCTCAGGTCGAATTATTGATATTGCTGTTAATCCTAATAATTCTGCTGAATATTTTGTTGCTGCGGCCTCTGGGGGTGTTTGGAAAACAAGTAATGCAGGCAATACCTATGTTCCTGTTTTTGATAAATATGGTAGCTATTCAATAGGCTGTGTTTCTATTTCTCCTTCCAATACCAATGTGGTGTGGATTGGCAGTGGTGAAAACAATAACCAAAGAAGTGTGGCCTATGGAGACGGCGTGTACAAATCAGAAGACGGTGGGAAAAGCTGGAAAAATATGGGCCTTAAAACGTCGGAACATATTGGCAAAATTCTTATACACCCAACCAATAGTGATATTGTATATGTGTCTAGTATGGGACCATTATGGAGCGCTGGAGGCGAACGTGGGATTTACAAAACGATCGATGGTGGCAAAAACTGGAAACAAGTTTTCAAAATTGACCAACACACCGGAGTGGCAGACATGCAAATGGACCCACGAAACCCAGAGGTGATTTATGCCGCTTCTCAACAACGACGTAGACATGTGTTTACCTATATCGGTGGAGGTCCTGGTTCTGGAGTTTTCAGAACAATAGATGGTGGGGCATCGTGGGACACCATTAACAAAGGATTGCCAGGAGTAGACAAGGGCAGAATTGGTTTAGCGCTTTCTCAGGCTGAACCGGATATCATTTACGCAATAGTTGAAGCCGCAGAGGGTAAAGGTGGTTTTTATCGCTCCAATAATCAGGGAGCGAGCTGGACTAAAATGAGTAAGTACAAAACGAGTGGTAACTATTACCAAGAGATTGTTTGTGACCCTGTAAATAAGGACAAAGTATTTGTGATGGATACATGGTTGCACCATACCATTAATGGCGGGAAGACAGTGATAGCGACTGGTGAAAAGTCCAAACACGTCGATAATCATGCCATGTGGATTGATCCTTCTAACACAAACCACTGGTTGGTGGGTTGTGACGGCGGTTTATACGAAACTTGGGACCACGCAAAGAATTGGCACTATAAGACCAACTTACCTATAACGCAGTTTTACAAAGTAAGTGTCGACAACGCGAAGCCATTTTACAACATTTACGGTGGTACACAAGATAACAATAGTCAAGGTGGACCATCCAGAACGGTAAACGAGCAAGGTATTTCGAACTACGACTGGTTTATTACCAATGGTGGTGATGGTTTTGAAACGGCAATAGACCCAATTGATCCCAATATTGTTTATGCCCAATCGCAATATGGTTGGCTGGTGAGATATGATAAGAAAAGTGGTGAACGAACAGGTATCAAGCCACAGCACAAAAAAGGTGACCCAGCATTGCGATGGAACTGGGATGCCCCTTTGATTGTGTCTCCACATAATAACAAGCGACTATATTTTGCTGCTAACAAGGTTTTTAGAAGTGACGACCGAGGGAATTCTTGGAATGAAATCAGTCCTGATTTAACGCGACAACTTGATCGCAATACGATGAAAGTTATGGACAGGGTTTGGGAAGTTGGTGGCGTTGAAAAGAATAAATCAACCACCATTTTTGGGAATATAGTGGCCATTGACGAATCCCCTGTACAAGAAGGTTTATTGTATATTGGAACGGATGACGGACTTATACAAATTACGGAAGACGATGGCAAAACTTGGTTTAAGGTTGACGGTATATCCGGAGTTCCTGAAATGACGTATGTGAACGCTATCGTTTGTTCACAGCATGATGCCAATGTGGTTTATGCCGTTTTTAACAACCATAAACAAGGGGATTTTAAGCCGTATGTGGCTCAATCGAATGATAAGGGAAGAACATGGAAATTAATACAAGGAAATTTGCCAAAACGAGGAAGCGTTTATGATGTAGCGGAAGATCATGTCAATAAGAATCTTTTGTTTGCAGGAACCGAGTTTGGCGTGTTTTTTAGCATCAATAGCGGTAAGGCGTGGACTCAGTTAAAGGCAGGGTTACCGACCATTGCCGTACGTGATTTAGAAATACAAAAACGGGAAAACGACTTAGTTCTAGGGACTTTTGGAAGAAGTTTTTATGTGCTTGACGACTACACCATGTTGCGCCATTTCAGTTTAAGTGATACGGCTAAACCTGCTGTCATATATCCTATAAAAACGGCACTGATGTTTAACGTCAGCCGACCATTCGGCGGTCCTGGAAAAGCATCGCAGGGCGAATCATTTTTCACAACGCCAAATCCTCCGGTAGGAGCCGTCTTTACGTATTTGATGAATGAAGAACTTAAAACATTAAAGCAGTTAAGGGCTGAAAAGGAAAAGAAGATAAAAAAGACGAATGGCGATATTTATTACCCATCTAAAGATGCATTAAGACTTGAGGATGAAGAAGAAAAACCTTATTTACTATTTGTAATTAGAGACTCAAAAAATAATGTGGTTCGCAGAATTAAACAGAATACAACAAAAGGCTTACATCGGTTGGTTTGGGATTTCCGATATCCACCAACAAGTCCAGTGGTGTTAGCTGTCAAAAAACCCGGCAGATATGGTAGTGTTGATAAAGGACCCAAAGCCCTTCCAGGCACATACACAGTTTCATTGTCAAAGGTTGTAGATGGGATTGTTACCGAACTTGTTTCACCACAAAGCTTTGATATTAAACCACTTAACAGTCAATCATTACCTGCAAAAAATCGGTTGGAAGTTCTGGCTTTTGAAAAAATGAGTGGAGAGTTATACCGTTCAGTTTCATCAGCGTCTCGCACCATGCAAGACCTAGGCAACCGATTGAAATATATTAAGGTAGCGGTTCAAAACACGCCAACTTCATCATTAGATATGCTCAAAACTATTCGTGAAACGGAGATTGCAATGAACCAGATTAAACGCATTGTTTGGGGTGATAATGCATTGTCTAAAAGAGAGTTTGAGACACCTAATACATTGTCTTTCCGTGCAAGTATGGCCTATTATAGTTCATTGAGTAATGCTTCAGAAATCACCGAAACAAACAAAAGATTGTATCGCGAAGCAAAAGAAGAATTTGACGAACAATTAACCAGAATGAATACTGTTCAGGCTTCTATTGAGAAAATGGAAGACACTTTAGACATTGTGAAAGCTCCTTATACGCCAGGACGATCGCCTAAAAAGTAAACAGGCTTAACCGGCTGGGTACGTGCTAATAACCGTAGTAATTGTAGCGTTGATTTTTCTTTTTAACACGGTTTCGTTCCGTGTATAATAAGTCTTCAACGGCATCTTCCATTTTTTCATCCAGGTCTTCATCGTCTAGGTAGTCATTACCTGTGTCTCGAACATCTGTTATCGTTGGAATTATGGTTGAGTCCTGTGGCAAAACACCTACATAATCGTAGTTCCATTCGGCTTCATTGTATTTGTCTTTTTTCTTAAAAATGTAGATATATCCTTCTGTATCTTTAGTTCTTGCTTGTACACGTTTAATAAATTGAACGCTGTCTTCATCTTCAATAGTTACATACCGGTACAGTAAACCTCTAGCAACCTTTTTCTGCGACAGACACGAATCAGGAATAAGGTGTTCTTTTTCGATCTCTTTAAGACCGACATACAACTTGATTAGGTATTTATCTTGATTTGCGAAATGACCCCAAATGGTGTCTTCCACATTGATCCCAGCTTCAAGCATTTGCAAACTGGTATTTAACAAATCTGGTTTAGAATTTAACCGCTTCGTTCGCTCAAAATATTCCTTCACGTCTTTTGAATTCTTGAACGGAATCAGAAGTTTGTTGTACGCCTCCATCCCTTCTGAATGCGAAGAACTACTATAGGAATAACGGGAATAAGAGTCGTATCCGCTTTCTGAATGCGATTCAGCCATCACCCGTTTAAGTCCATCTTTAGCTTCTCGGACAAGGTCTTTTCTAAAGCCTTTATAGTCTTTAGGTTTCAATACGTTACTGTCAAGCATATCCGCCATCAGCACATAAATACCAGTTTTGTATTCTGGGTAACCCGTAAATTTTAACAAGAACGGAAACAAATCGCGGTATACGATCAAACTATCCGACATACTTGAGGTCAAGTATTCAACTGAGCTTTGGCTAACCAAAGGAGTTTCAGACTCGAGAAGTTTGGCAAAAAGCTTGGTTGCCGACTTGGATCGTTGATTAACCAAGGCTTGAAGAACGGCTACCTGTATTTGTGCGGTGTCAACGCTCCTATTATACACACTTTCGAGGTAAGGCATAATGGCCCGATGTTTTAAGTAACCCAATTGTTCGATGAGGTGTACCCTTTCTTTCACCCCAAAGTCTTTGTGTTTAAAGCCATCAATGATGTCAATAACGCGTTTGGTGTGTTTTTTATCGAACGTTATCATTTGCATGGATTGCAGTGCGTAATCTTTTGCTAAACTGTCTTCTCCATAAAGGTCTTCCAAGAAAATGTCTCCCTTGTTTTGGTTGAATGGCAACCCTACCACGGTGTCTTCTTGTGGTTTAAAAGTTTCAAAAAATGTAGTGCCAAACGTACTGGTTTTACCAACTTCTGATACGTATCGCATACCATAAAGTACGCCGCCATTTACGCGGTATTGAACATGAATGTTACGGATGCTATTGGTGTCTGTTAACACAAATGAATAGGTGTTGGAGTCTTTGCTCATTTTTTCTTCATTCAACACCAAGCCCTTTCTTGTGAAAAAGTGCTTTTCCCCACGCCAAAGTGAATCGTATGATGGGCGATAATAATACCTAGAGAATTGACGGAAATAGAGATACACTTCCTCGTCACTCATCATATCGCCATAATAGATGTAATCAGAGTTGCCATCATAGTTTCTGTCGTTTTCCTTATTGCGAATACGACTTGTAATTTCTCTCAGGTCAAATGCGCTATACCCTGATCTTTTTGTATTCGATTTGACAGAGTAATAATAGGTTGTATCTTCAAACGTCGTATATGATCGTATGGGTTGAGCATCTGTAATATTGAATGAATTAAAGAACTTATCCGGCCAAAGCGAGTCACCGGTTTTGGCCAGTATTTGATAATAACGCGGGCCATCCATCATGTATAATGCATGTACAAAACGAAGAGAATCTTTACAGGTCGTTTTCATGGCCTGAAGACCCTTGTGCTGTATAAACGAACGCTTTATTTCCTTGTGTTTTAGTTCGTCTTGAAATTGCGTAGCGATATAAGACAATTCAAACGTGTCCTCTTCAATGTAGCTTTGGTCGTGATAAGATGCCCGTTTAACACTATAAAAATCTTCGCCTTTTACTGCAAACAACTCAACGGCGTTGCCGAACAAGTGCTTCATATCTGTATTTTTCTCGTCTGTAATGGGTGTTCCTGGAAGATCAATAGAAAATCCATAGGGAGAGGTATGCGTTTTCCATTGATGATCAGTTCCGTTTATTTTAAATGAGCTAAATATTTCTTCTAAGTTATTGTTGTCTTTAACGTAATCAAGCGTCCCGCCTACTTTGAAAACAATCATTTCTACTGGCGTGGCAAAAATCAAGTAGCGTTGATAGTCACTTTTCTTCGTACGATTGATAATATCAAACCCCGGATATCCATTTCGTTCAATTTCTTTTTGCTCTAGAATCTTACCAGGTATGTTTTCGTATAACAAGCTGTCTATTCTTTTTATCATGTACTCTTTGGTCTGATTTCTCATGACGCCATGATACCTTAAGCGAATCAAAGAGTAATTTGTGCCATTCGACATATCAGGGTAGAAGTACATTTTGTAATATTGATTTGATGGCATCTCAAACAGTTTGCCTGGCAGTTTCACCTCAACCCAGTTGTCTGAAGTGGTATAGGTTTTCAGTGTTTGTTTAACGTATGTTTTTTCGAGCTTGTCTCGATAGTCTTTGCTATAAGGACCAATGTTGCGTGTAACCGGTCGTACCTTGTAGCCCATTTCCCGTAACATTTCAATCACGCCCTTTTCGCCTGCTAAGTGGGCTGCACCAATGCCTGAGAACAAGGTTTTACCAGCCTTAATAATCGAATCCATTTTGTCAGCCATATTCTGGTTCCGGATGTGCAACATGTACTTTTGGTGATTCTTACTTGGGCTTATGATGCGTTGAAGCGAGTCAACCATGTCAAGATCGGCGCTTCGATAGGCGTCTTCCAGCATCTCACGAGGGCTTTTACCAGAGTTAATCAGTTTACGGTAGTCTAGGTTCTTTGGTTTGTCTTTTTCGTCGTCATCTGGAATATCTGCACGCTGTGTCAAGCGTTGCGATTCCATGAAATCCTCCAAGCCAATAATTTTTTTATTCAGCTTTTCGCCAGCTTGGTGGATGTACATATCTAAATACGTTTCTTCTTCAAAATCAGCGGCATAGGAAGATTTTCGGTACAACATACCGTTCATGATTCGATTGCTGAAATTCAAACTGCTTCCAAATACTTTTTTATCGACCTCTTCAAACTTAAAGGCGTCTCGATAGAAGTCACGATGGTATTCGGCGGTGCGATATAAACCACCCGTTTCCCCCATGTATTCTGTTCCGAACATATATGAAAGCCATGTTGTTGCATCACTTTCCAGGGCTACGTAATCACAGCTTTCAAGTGCCATAAAGAAGGTGTCACCAAGATGAAATGCCAACTTACTGCTTACGTGCATGGTGCCATACAAGTAGCTTGGTTTTTCAGCGTCATTGCCTGATATCTCCCATAGCAAACTCGGATACTTTTTGGGCGAATCCTGAGCGTGGGAAGTTAAAGCTGTAAGAAAAAATGTTACACTTAAAATGAATAGTGAAACGATGTGGTTTCTGAGTAGGTTCATTGGGCAATGGATAAATATGTTCCGCAAAATACAACGTAAACGGTTATTACATAGTAACGAATTGAGCACCAATAAATTATTCTGGATTTTTGCTATCGAGAAGAATGGTTACAGGACCATCGTTGGTGAATTTGACTTGCATATTGGCACCAAAAACACCAGATTGTACCGGACGCTGGGTTTCAGATTCTAGTGCTTCGATGAAGTTTTTATACAGTATTTCGGCGGTTTGTGGCCTTGCCGCCCGAATATAGGATGGGCGGTTACCTTTTTTAGTTGATGCGTGAAGCGTAAACTGACTGATCACCAAGACGTCGGCGTTTTGATCTAGAATCGATTCGTTCATAACACCGTTTTCATCGTTTAAAATGCGCATGCGGCAGATCTTGCGTATGAGCCAAGAAACATCGTCCTTAGCATCGGCTTCTTCTACACCCAACAACACAAGCAATCCGTATTTAATGGCTCCATGAATGTGCTGGTTTACCTCTACAGATACATTTTGAACACGTTGTATAACTGCCCTCATTTTACTGAACTACCCATTTAATTTTATCACCAATCGGTTTTCGAGTGGATTTCGGTTGAATCGCATCCTTCTTCAATGTGCCTAAATACACCGTACCAAGGCAGGCTTGATTTTCCTTTAAGCCAAGAAATTCGGCAAATTCTGGCAAGTAAACCAACATACCCGAGCTCCAATAACCACCAATTTCTGGATAGCTTGAGGCTGTTAGAAGCATGTTTTGGACAGCACAAGCCACTGCTTCTACTTCTTCAATTTCAGGTAAATTCGGCTTTTCGCCGTATTCAACTGCTACAACAATGGCATGAGAAACCTGATTTGCTCTTGCGAAATAGCGATCATATTTGGCTTGCTGAAAATTTTCTCCTGCATGTGTTTTGTATAATTCAGCCAATGTCGACATGAGCCTTACAAGACCCTTCTCTTTATAAATGATGAAGCGCCAAGGCTCAGTGTGGTAGTGGTTTGGCGCCCAATTCGCATTCTCCATGATGTCATGAATTATTCCATCATCTATGGGTTCACCAGAGTACTGACCTGGGTAAATAGATCGCCTGCTTCGTATCAACTGATTTATGTTCATGTGTTTATTTTAGTATTGACCAAACAATTTTACGACTAATTGCGTATCAATACTGAACGATTTAAATAATTTTGTCAAACAGTAAAAAACAAAACATTATGGCATTTGAATTACCTGCACTACCGTATGCAACAGACGCGTTAGAACCAAACATCGACACACGCACTATGGAAATACATCATGGCAAGCACCACGCTGGCTATGTTGCCAAGTTAAACGCAGCGGTTGAAGGAACAGAGATGGAAGGTAAATCTCTAGAAGATTTATTGAAGCATCATAACGATAACGGAGCAGTTCGCAACAACGGCGGAGGGCACTATAACCACAGTTTATTTTGGAGCGTTATGTCACCGAATGGTGGAGGCGCACCTTCAGGTGACCTTGCAGCAGCTATTGAAAGTGATCTTGGTGGAATGGATGCTTTCAAAACAGCTTTTGCTAACGCAGCGGCAACACAATTCGGTTCTGGATGGGCTTGGTTGTGCGTGTGCGAAGGAAAACTTTGTGTTTGCAGTACACCAAATCAAGACAACCCAGTAATGGGCGCTGGATGTGCTGGAACACCAATCTTAGGTATCGATGTGTGGGAACACGCATACTACTTGAATTACCAAAACAGACGTCCTGATTATATCGCTGCATTTTGGAATGTGGTAAACTGGGAGGAAGTGGCTAAGCGTTACGCAGCAGCTAAATAGGAATAGCGAAAAACACTTTAAGCCCTGAGTGAATAAACTCGGGGCTTTTTTATGCTTTAAAACTTATTCTTCGATGATGTTATTCGCCTCCCAAAGGGTAAAACTAGTTAGTTCAGATTGAATCTTTTTTATTACAAAAGCAATTACAGTGGCGTCATCAATAAACCCTAACCCAACAATAAAATCTGGTAGGACGTCAAAAGGGTTGACAAAATAAACGATACCGGCAACAACATAGACGAGCGTTGAAACGGAAAAATCTTTGTACCGACCGGCTATGTGCGCCTTAAGCATCCGAAACAACTTTTGCAGGTCATCAAGAAAAACACTTAGTGCGTTGCTTTCATCTTTAGCCTTTTTAACGCCTTTTTCTAATTCATCCTTAAGTTTTGTCCCATTTTTTAGTAAATGTTCCGCTTTGCGTTTGGCCTTGTCAAAACCCCTTGGTTGATCTTTGTTAGACATGGGTGTAAGTTGGACAGAATTGAGATCATACACAAATTTTTTCAACCAAATGCTTGTTTCTTGCGTTGTAGGTCAGTGTCTGACTCATAGACTGTCTGAATAGGATTTTTATTGCGTGATTAGCGCAAATCATAAGCTACTTTTAATTGGGTAATTCAAAATAGAAAGTCAATTTTACATTCAACAATTCGGTCACAGACCGATAGTCAACAACTATTCATCATCCCACTCAACCTTTTTACGGTCTTCGGTTGGAGATTTCTCTCTTCTAATTTCACGTTTAAGTTCTTTGAAGAAATTTTGCCTTTCCTTTTTAACCTCGTTTTTGATTTTGTCTTTTACCGCTTTACGATCATATTTGATTTTAAGGTTGTCAGGTGTGCCAACCATAAGGATAAAAGCACTTAAACCGCCATCTTTATTTTCTTCCAACTGCCGTTCTTTTTTACGTTTTACCCATCCTGATTTATTTGCGAGTAACTCAGTAATTCGAATTTTGAGTTGATAGTTCATGTAATTATCAAAGTTATGCGTACCTGAAATTTCTACATTCAAGGCATTGTTCTGAATGTTCATCGAAGGAATAAAAATGGTTCTGTCGTATATCTCGATGGTGTTATTTAATTCCTTGAATTTTATGTCTTGTAAGTCATCTAGGTCAACGAAACTGGATAAAGATTCCATTGCCGCATAATCTTTTAACCGCCCATTTTCAATATGCACATCAGCCAACGATTTAAAACTATCTTCAATCACATTGAAGCGACGATCAAAAAGCATTTTCAAGTCAATTGTGGTGGTCAGTCGTCCTTGAAGGATCTCTGGAGTAAACTCGGTTTGGCCGAAGTTGTCGAAATCTTTAAGCAATTGTTCGATGGCGACATTTTCTGAAATAGATGTTGAGCTTAATGCAAACGCTTCTTCGAACTCGAGCAATTCGCCATCCAACTGGTTGGTTCCGCCCCAAGCATCAAAAATTAAGTTCCGAAAGAGCATACCACGTTCGTCCCATACAAATCGACCGGAAAGGTTTTTTGCCTTGAAGTTAGACCATACAAAATCGGCAACCTCAAGATTTAGGTCGGTGTCTATGTCATAATTAAAGGTTATTAAGCTTGTTGTGTCAGGATTGGATGTCGAGTCTCTAATAAAATCCAGATTAACGGTGTTACTTTTTAGGTTCCCATTAATACGCAAGCGTTTTTGGCTTACAAGATAAGTTTGCCAATTCTCAATAGTCCCTGCAAAATTTACATCGTTTTTCCAAAGTTCGCCTTTGATTTCAACCTGGTTAAGGACGTCACCCTTTATGCGACATTTTGCAAACAATTGCTTGATAAGTGAACCATTACCGCCATCGTAATTAATGTCTCTAAGTTCAATGTCTCCATGAACCGTTGAGGCGTTGAAGTCTAATTGATTGAGTGTGTCGTTATACGGCAGCGCACCTTCGACGTTAAAAAGCGATTTGCCAGTTAAAACTTCAGGTGGGTTGTCAACTATTAAGCCTTTTACATCCTCAAAATCAACCAAACCTTTTAGCGCAAAATCTATGTTAGGCGTCGCGATATCTTTTATATCAAGCATGCCTGAAACGCTAGACTTTTTCATGTTTAATTCTTCAAGATCGATGTGCATGTCGAGCTTTTTGGAAACGGGATTTTTTAAGGTTCCTGTAAGGTTAATCTTTTGACAATTTAGGTCGTGTGTTTTCGATATAACGGATGCGTCTACAAACCCGAAGGAAACATTAATGTCAGGCCAAGAGTTTTCAGTAAACCTACCTAGAAGTTTTCCAGAGACATCAATTTGTCCGGAACTCTTGAGGTCACGTAAGCTGTAAGCCACGTCGTTTGGTAAAACGGATATGACCGCTTGAACGTCAATATGGGTTCCATTAAAGGTAAGATCTAAATCAGGTTCTGACCCAACCAAAAGGATATCGCCATTCACATCGAGCATTAAGTTGTCCATACCAATTTTACCTTTCTCGATATGGTAGGCGTTGATTTTCTGATCGATTTCAAGTTCGAGATCTGTTCTAATTTTTTTACCAATTACATAGTCGACTCCGCCTAATGTGAGGTGGTCGAAAAGTCCATCGCCTCTTGTCTTTAGTGTATAGGTGTCATCTTTGAATTTGCCTGAGAATAATAATTCTTCTGTCTCGAAATTTAGGCTTTGGTCCTGTGTTTGATCCACATAAACACATCTAAAACCTTTCATCACAACGTGTTTAAGATCAATATTAAGTTTTGTTTCAGATGATGTCGAGTCAGGTTTAAAAATATCAAAGTTGGTGTTACCTGTTTTATCCGTAAATAGGCGAAGTGCGCCACCGGAGAGTTCTATTTTGTCTATCTCGTTGTTACCTTTTAACAAGGTAAGCGGGTTAAATTTAACAAAGACCCGGCGTGCTTGCAGCAAGTACTGGTTGTAGTGTGGTTGTGATTCGTTGATACGAACATTGGTCAGTTCGATGCTGAGATTAGGGAAGGTTCTAAGCCCATTTAGATTTACTGCATTTACGGTTGCACGAACGTTCAACTGTTCGTTAAGTTCAGCGATTAATACATTACGCAATACTTTTCCGCCAACATAATATGAGGTTAAAACGATTGGGGTGGCATACAGGAGCCACCACAACAATTTATGGAGGTATTTGATTCTTTTTTTCAGTGTTGTACTGTCTAAAAATGCTAACAGACAAAGATGCTAATTTGGTGCCTTTGTTCATCCAAAACGAATAAACATGAGGCGATGGTGTGTCTACAATTTGTGGCAATCAATTTTTTTTAAAAAAAGTAAGGAATTACGATTTCGGTAATATTATATTTGCAGCCCTCAAAAGGAGTAGGGGCGATTAGCTCAGTTGGTTTAGAGCATCTGCCTTACAAGCAGAGGGTCGTAGGTTCGAATCCTACATCGCCCACTTCAAAAGCCTCCCGTCGACAGACGGGAGGCTTTTTTTATGGCGACGTGCGAAGCTCGCTTCAGCACGGAAGCCATAAAAAAGCCATATCGTGCGCAGCACGAAGGCTTTTGAAGTGTTAACCACCCAGAGTGTGAACCACAAAAGCCCCACTTAACTAAAAGCAGGGCTAAAAAAAGCACAGGGTTAAATTTATCTAACGATGATGAGTGGTTTTACACTTTCAAAATCGTCGTTGTAGACCTTAAAGTAATACACGCCATTTTGCATGTCACTTACATCCATTCTGGTTTGGGCAGCGTTCTGAATTTTGTAAGACTTGGTTACTTGTCCGTTCAAATCAAGGAGTTCAACAAAGCCGTTTAACAGTTTGGATTTCCAAGAAATATTAACATTTTGCTGGGAAGGATTCGGGAATAGTTTGATTTCGTTTATCATAGTTTGGGTGGTATGGTTTATTCCAATGGTTTTAGAATATTCAAATCGACCATCAAAGTCGACTTGTTTTATGCGGTACTAGTTTACACCTACGTGTGGTTCAACATCAACAAAATTGTATGTAGTAATGGATAGAGTGTTTCCCATTCCATTTAGTTGGCCTAATGTTTCCCAGATGTCTCCATTTACAGAACGTTGGATTTCAAAATGGCTGTTGTTTTCTTCTGTAGCAGTAACCCATTCGAGTTCCACATTCGTGTTTTTTGATGTTGCATCAAAATGCACCCATTCTACAGGTAAGGCGGTTACGGCACCACCTGATATACCGAAATTGTTATTTTGGTCGGCATTACCGCCTGAGGTAAAGGAAGCGACTTCTGAATTGTCCGTTGTTAAACTCGATCCTGTTGGAAGGGAGGCTAAGTCAACCTCGGTTATGAAACAAACGTTCGATCCTCCGGAAGTATAGGGTTGCAAGAATACATATCTACCGTCAGTCCCAACTACAGTGCTGTCAAGTTGTGCATCTCCACTATTCCTGATGCCATTGCAATTGTCATCTTCAAATAGACGTATACGCACCCCAGAAATTGGCAATTCCCAACTATCAAATATCGTGTCAGAATCTGCATCGCTGAACGCATAACCTTCAAAGGCATTTATAATGTCTGACTCGTATCCAAAGTCGTTTTGGCTTAGTTGAACATTTCCACCTGTAATAGTTACGGCCAACACATCTGATCCAAAAAAGTCTGAACCTGTTGGTAGTGTTGTTGTATCAATACGAAGTAAATAACGTTCGGTTCCAGAACCGTAAACCACTTTAAAAAAGTAAGAACCATTTGCTAGCGTGGTGGTCGTTTCGACTAAGTTGTCTGTACCACTTTCGTATGTACCATTGGTATTAACATCTTCATATAAGGATACTTCGATACTAGTGTTTTCAAAATCACCAGAACCATAAGAACCATTTTCATTTTTATCATAAAAAACCGTACCTGATATTTCGACTGCTGAAATTGGGTCACCAATTACACAATCACAGGTTTCAACATCACCTCCGCCTAGGCCATATTGTTCCGTAACATTTCCATTGACAAGGTTTACCTTCCACATTTTATTGTCGTCAGAATTGTTAGTGGCGTTACTTCCTGTGGCAACATATAGGTCTCCCTTAGCGTCGAAGGCCATACCTTCCACGTCGCTCATTTGATTAAACTGGCGCACTAAAGTCATAGCACCATTTGAGGAGTTGATCTTGAATAGGTAGTCGTAATTTTGACTCAACCCATTCATGTTTGCATACAGCTGATTGGTTATGGGATGAAAAGCCATAGCATCAAAACGAAGTGATGAAAAGCTGGAGTTGTCCACCTTAAGGTAATCTATTCCAGAACCGAAATAGTCTTCTTTTACGTTACCTGTTGATCGGTCTAAAACAACCAACAAACACGGATTGTTAGACGAAGAGCCAGCCCAAATATCTCCGTTGGCATCAACGCTCATGGCGTCAAAATCTTATATATATAGATTGCCTTCACTTCCACCTAATTGTTGGCCGCTGATATTGGAACCAGAAACAGCGGTGTTGGCCAAGGTTGTAGTTACGGGAATGTAATTAAGCACATCTGCGTTCAAAATCCATAACGTATCACCAGCGAGATCTAGGGTCGATGCTTCAGGTGATGCCAAACTGCTTAATGTTTGGGAACTGATCGTAGTCCCATTGGATAAATCGAATTTATATACCTTGTTTTCCGAATCGGAAATACTGTAGCAGAGTTGCTGGGCATGTAAGTTTTTTGAAAAACCAAGCACACATAGTGCGATTATTAGTCGTTTAATTTTCATCAGTTTAAGAATTTAAGTATCAGTAGTGGGGCAGAGATACGAACGGATTTTATAAAATCAAGTAATAAATGTCATTTTTCTTATTGTGAGACAAAAATGTCCCATAATGAGACAATCATTTGGCGAGACAAAAAAAGGCCCTTCCATCACGGAAGGGCCAGACTACTTAAAACGTATTTCTGTAATTACTACTTATAGAAACATTAGTGTTTGACTACCAAACGCTCTGTTTTTGAATCGTTATCGCCACTGTATTGAATAAAGTATATCCCTGTGTCTACGTTTGTTATATCCAAACTGCAGCTGAATTGGTTTCCAAGTTCCATGTGTTTAACGACTTTTCCATTAACATCAATCACTTGAATTTGGCTTTTTCGGTCTTTATGGTTCCATTCAACCACTACATTGTTATTGGCAGGGTTGGGAAAAACGGTAATGTCTATTGCCGATTGCTGCACCATACCGTGTAACATAACTACATCAGAGTAGTCGAATTGTCCATCAAAATCTACTTGCTTTATTCTGTAATAGTTCACGTCTGTATATGGATTCTCGTCGGTGAACTTATAGTTACTTATTATTGAAGAGAAACCAGCTCCTGTTGCGTCGCCTATTATTTCCCAATGTGCACCGTCGTGCGTTCTTTCAATCACGAAATGGCTGTTGTTGTCTTCAGATCCAGTGGCCCATCTAACTTCTACACCGCTTGGAATCCATCGAGCCTTCACGCTCAACCATTCAACGGGTAATGCGCCACCCCAAAGACCGAAGTCATTGTTTTCGTCGGTGTTACCACCAGAGGTAAATTCAGCAGATTCAATGTTGTCTGTCGTCATTGATGCGCCGGCAGGTACTGTTGATTCATCTATTGATGTGTTGTAACACACTTTGCCATCGTTGTTATTTGATGAAGTTGATTCAGTTTCATAAACGACAGTAAGTAAAGCCGCTTTAGAACTATTGTTGTCGTACGTATAGGCGTCTCTATCTCCACCATTTGGTTTAATGATAAAGGCCATATCGTTTCCAGAGTTCCAACCAGATCGGCCAACAATTACCTCAACAATTTCATTTAAGTTAGGGGTGTTGTATTTGCCGTTGTTTACCCAAGTGCCAGGAGACCAGTTTACAATTTTTGAGGCTTTAGGCCGGTCTGTGATGTCGTTGTCATAATAAGAGAACGCATCCGCATCATCCGAATTTTCACCGCAGATAACGACGTTATTTGATCCAGTTTCTGTTTCGGTACCCGTAAAGGTGATATATGCTTCAGTGATTATAGCGCCTTGAGGAATATTTAACGATCGGAATCGAAGACCTACATAGTACTCACCTAAATCTAGGTCACTACTTGAGCGTGGCATGTCTCCATCTGAATACTCTTCGGCATCGTCATTACACGATTTTATTCTTTTTGTAATCGTCTCAGTAGAGGTATTGTTAGACGTGTCATAGTTTTGAACGAAAGAATACTTACCGTCGGCACTTACGATGCAACTGTCTAAAACAGCTTCACCAAAATCAATGGTACCGTCGCAGTCTGCATCTTCAAAAAGATATACCGTAACACCTGCAACACCATCTTCGTAAGCGGTTTGTAGGACACCATCTTCGTTCATATCGGCAAACACAGTTCCTGTAATTATGTTTACAGACATGTTGTTGTCAGCTACATAACCGAAGTTGTTGTTTTCGTCTGATTGACGACCAGCAGTGAACGTAGCAGTTTCAATATTATCTGTGGTATAGTCGTTATCACTAGGCAGGTCAGATACATTAGAAACCAATACATATTTATCCGTTCCAGAGGTATAGTTTAAACGGAATTTGTAGAATCCATCGGCATAAGTGCGTGTAGAGTCAACAAACTGGTCTGTACCAGCATCATAAACACCATTGTTGTTAGCGTCTTTATAGAGGTTAACTAAAAACCCAGTAACACCAACATCATTGGTTGTGTTGAAAGTGGTATCTTCATTGGTATCGTAAAATACGTAACCAGACACTTCCACAGAAGTAATAGGGTCACCCAAGATGCAGTCACACGTTTCCATGTCGCCACCCCATAAAGAATATTTTTGCGTTACCTCACCATTGATCAGGTCAACTTTCCAAAGTTTGTTGTCGTCACTAAAGCTCGAAGCGTTTGAGCCAGTAACAACATATAAATCACCCACAGCGTCAAAGGCCATACCCTCAACATCACTGATGGTGTTAAACTGACGAACAAGCTCGATAGCACCATTCGTTGTATTAATCTTAAAGAGGTAGTCGTAGTTTTGACTTGTACCGTTCATGTTGGCATATAAGTCATTGGTAACCGGGTCAAAAGCCATTGCGTCAAAACGTAAGGCAGAGTATAAAGCGTTGTTTACCACAAGGTAATCCACATTAGAACCAAAGAAGTTTTCTTTAACGTTACCTGTACTTGGGTCAAGAACAACCAACAAACAAGGATCGTTAGAAGACGTACCCGCCCAGATATTACCATTCACATCAACACTCATCGCGTCAAAATCGCTGATGGACTTGTTACCAAGTGCACCTGTAAGTGTTTGACCAGAGATGTTAGAACCAGATACCTTGGTGTTAGCCAAAGAGGAGCCTGAAGTTTCAACAAAGTGAAGTTCGTCTTGGTTTAAAATCCAAAGCGTGTCTCCTTTAAGATTTAAAGTAGATGCTTCTGGCGAGCTTGAATTATCAAGCGACCGCGAGTCTAAGATAGCTCCATCAGATAAACGGAATTTGTAAATTTTGTTTTGGTAATCAGAGATTGTAAAACAAGTTTGTTGTGCTTTTGCTTCGAATTTGGCAAAGCTCAAAATGCTAAAAATAGCAACGATTGATAAATAATAGTTTTTCATACATGCGACATTAAAAATGGAGAGAGTTACCTCAATCCAATGTTACATAGACAAAGCACTTGCCAAACACGTAACGCTCGGAAAAACACGTAGTTAACTTTGTGTCAAAATGCGCCAAAGATTCAAATGTGGACAATAGTCCAAATACGAGAATAATGACAATAGGTTTTAAGGCTACTGGAATAGTTTAAATAGGTTGATTTTTTCGTAGCTATATTTACCCTTAAGTTGATCAAACAACACCTTAGATCTAACAGTTCCATTTTCTAAGAAATCGGCTTCGTTACCACGGGTTTTTATTTCTAATAGAGCTACTTCCATCTCTTCCAGTCCCACAAGTGCGGGTTTAAGGCGCTTATATTCTAAGGTAGCACCCTCAGATTTGAGTGAAACCAAATGACTTATGATAGTTCCGGTCGTAAGACCGCGTTCATCTGCAATAGCTTTAAGTGTTTTACCCTCTTCAAAAAGAACACGGGTTTGTTCCTGAGTTGATATTTTGTTCTTTTTGGCGCTTGTTGCCCGACTTTGCTTTTTTATCTCTTTGGGATCTGTAAGTCCACCACAGTGTTTCACAAAGTTGATTTGATCCTTTTTTATTTTTGATAAATCGAGGTTTTCTTCAGCATGAGCGCTCAGCTCTTGAAATCGCTTATCTGCTTTCAACGCCAATCCATCCACTTGAAGAGCGATATCATTATAGCCTAATAAACGGAGGCCATTTAAGTCTTTCAGTCTGGACAGAGCAACATAACCTTGACCAGTTTCAAAAGTTTTTGTTAAATCAACCTCTGCCGCTTCTAAGGTCATTCCTTGACTTTTGTGCACAGTAATTGCCCATGCCAAGCGCAAGGGTATTTGGGTGAAAGAGGCTAGTGTTTTTCCAGATTCGTCTTCGACCGACCAAACTTCAGGTTCGGCTATAATTTCTTTGCCAGTACTTAGTTTAATTACTGGGTGACCTGTGTCTGGGTCGAAAGCGGAAACCGTTCCAAGCGTACCGTTCATAAACCCTTTTTCATAATTGTTTTTGACAAACATGACCCGGGCATTTTCTTTCAGAATAAGATTATCCGGTGCTAAAACAGATTTGGTTAACATTTCCTGCAAACCTTGATTCCCTTTTGTTTTTGCGACAAAAATTTCTTCTTCGCCAGCAAGGGTCTCAATTTCCTGAAGGTTAACACGATCTACATCGTAATTATGGCTATATAAACGTGTTGGCTCTTCTTTAAACTTATTGTAGACGGCTTCATCTAAGATACTCATCCCCTCAGGTGATACATCGTTTCTTCTAATCTGATTCAGCACATCATTTAGCTCGTTGTCGGTTTGCCGATATTGTTCTGTCAGATAACAAACGGTTAAGCCTGCATTAACCCACGATTTGCTCATAAAGGCAAACTTATCGCGATTCAATTCTTCATTTTTTGTAACCGGAGGAAGTTGAAAAAAGTCGCCCGACAACACAAGTTGTAAACCACCAAAGGCTTCGAAACTTGATTTTAAATGAACCAATATTTCGTCGACCATTTGTAGCTGATTTTTATGCAGCATAGATATCTCATCGATGATGAGCACCTTGGCATTCTGAACGTTTTTTTGAATGTATTTTTTTTCTGCGAGTTTTCTTAAATCAACTTGATGTATGTTGTCTTTAACCCCCATGCCACACCATGAATGTATGGTTTGGCCGTTCATATGGGTGGCAGCAATGCCTGTTGATGCGGTAACAGCAACAGGCATTTTACGTTCCTTGAGATATTGTATGTATTTGTTTAATACATACGTTTTACCAGTTCCAGCCGAACCTGTTACGAAAACATTTTTCCCAGACTTTAGCAGGTTTAAAGCTGTCTCTTGTTGCATCGTCTTATTCTGAGTGCTCTAGTTTTTTTGATATTTTTCGCTGATATCTGCCTTGTACAACGTCAATCAAGACCATAATAGTAATGATAAAATAGAAGGTAACCTTATTCATTACCGTAATCTTCGTGCCTGCTATCTCCAAATGCGCCAAGTGGCCTCCTTCCGTAATCAACATGATGCCTACAACAAACAGCACAAACAGTCCAAGAACTTCGTACATGCGGTTTCTTTTCAAGAAAGTAGATACGCTATCTGCCAACCAAATCATTAATATACCACCAATGATGATGGCCGTTGCCATAACAACAAAGACTTGAGATAACGCCATGGCACTTAAGATGGAATCGAAGGAAAATACCAAATTCATCAATACAATCCAGAAAATAACTTGTCCAGCAGTTTTAGGTTTTTTGTTGGTTTGTCCATTATTACCATGATCCAAACTCATCATATGCCATATTTCTTTTATAGCGGTATACAAGATGAAGATTCCACCAAACAAAACGATTAAGCTATGAAGATTGAATGTACCTACGAAGATCCCTTCCATGTTGATGCTAAACAGGGTATCTTGAACCATGGAGATAACCCGCATCAGAATGAATAGTAGCGCTATTCTAAAAAGGACTGCAAGACCAATCCCGATTTTCCTAACCAGACTTTGTTTGTCTTCAGGAGCCTTTTGCGATTCTAAAGATATATACAGTAAGTTGTCGAACCCTAGAACCGCTTGTAACATGACAAGCATAACAAGGTCTCCTAAGTTTTCTAATGTAAAAATTGAAAGTAAAACAGTGTTCATATCCGAAAAGGTATTAAAGATTTAGACTAACGTTTATTAACAATGAGGTGCAACACGGTGTGGCCCACGGCTTGAAGGGTGTTTTTGTCGATTACCTCCATGTTGTCAGTTTGTTTGTGCCAATGGTCAGGAAATCGATTTGGCGTTTTTAAATCATAGTGTATGATATCGATTGTTGGAATGCCAGCGAATCGATTCATATACACGTGATCGTCTGTAATCGTATTTCCTGGAATGGACAAAAAGTAACTGCCGTATCCAAGACCTTGTCCCGTTTTCCAGGTTTCCAACAGCAATGACTGGTTATACATGGCAGAGTTACTTTCAAGAGCGAAAGTCGCATTTTTTGCACCAACCATATCCAGCAGAATACCTTGGTTTGCATTGTAACCATTCTCTAATGCTTCATTTGCCCAATACTGAGATCCAAGACACCAACTGTCTGGCGGTCCTCCACTATGGCCTCCATCTTCTTGATCGAAGAAAATGATATCAATGCCGTAAGCAGGCTTAATTGATTTTAATTGTCTAGCAATTTCGATTAATACACCAACCCCGCTGGCGCCATCATTGGCTCCATCTGCTGGTTTGTCCATAATCTCTGGGTCTTCATCAGACTGGGGCCTTGTGTCCCAATGTGCAGCCAAGATGATACGTTTTGGGTTTTGGATGTCAAATCGACCCCAAACATTGTATATGGGGATAACGCGGTTGTTACTTTTGGTTAAATTTCCGCTGAGTACTTCGGCAGTATCACAGTATTCTGCCAATTTATCTTTTAAATATTGAAGTGTTTTCTGGTGGGCTTGTGTTCCAGGAACACGAGGGCCAAAAGCCACTTGTTCTTCAACAAAACGGTAAGCTGAATCCGAATCAAAACATACATTGACAACCTTAGGAGGGGTTATTTTCTTTGGTTGTTTGGGGTTTTGAGGATCTGACTTACAGCTGCCAAGCAGTAAGATTATAACTAATGAAGGAATAATTTTCCAGTGCATCATAATGTAGTATAAGTTGATCCATCTTTGCCATCTTTTATCTCGAAACCAATCTCTTTTAATCGATCACGGATACTGTCAGACATTGCGTAATTTTTATCCAATTTGGCTTGCTGTCTTAGTTCTAAGGCAAACTGTACCAATCCATCT
This sequence comes from uncultured Bacteroidia bacterium, assembly GCA_905478335.1. GTDB lineage: Bacteria > Bacteroidota > Bacteroidia > NS11-12g > UBA9320 > UBA987. The sequence continues at coordinate 83,750 of CAJQIC010000019.1, forward strand.
ATTTTTTCAGTACCATCATTCTCTGATTCATTTTTTAAACCGAGTATGTCCGTAACAAAGGCATTAAGTAATTTGGTTAACGCATCTTTGTCCGATTCTGATATAGACTCTTTCCCGTCAGAAATAAGATTAACCCATTTAACAGCTTCAAATAGATGTGCAATAGCAATTGGTGAGTTAAAGTCATCATTCATGGCCGCATATAACTTTTCATGCATGTCAGAAACATCCAGTGTGGACTTTTCTAAAACAGGAAGGTTTGGCAATGAGTTAAGCGCAACCATCAATCGTTTCAAACCTTTTTCAGCAGCCTGCAGTGCATCATTACTAAAGTCGAGGGTGCTGCGGTAATGCGCCTGAAGCATAAAAAAGCGTATGGTCATCGCACTATAGGCTTGCGTAAGTAAAGGATGATCACCGGTTAACATTTCTCTAGGCGTAACACCAGTGCCTTCACTTTTAGCCATTTTTTTACCGTTAAAGGTAAGCATGTTGGTATGCAGCCAATATTTCACAGGTTCTTCGTCGTAGCCTGCTTTATTTTGAGCAATCTCACATTCGTGATGCGGAAATTTTAAGTCCATTCCTCCACCGTGAATGTCGAATTGTTTACCTAAATATTTGGTACTCATCACTGAGCATTCTAGGTGCCATCCAGGAAAACCCATTCCCCAAGGCGAATTCCATTTCATAATATGTTGGGGTTCCGCATTTTTCCATAATGCGAAATCGGCCGGATGTCTTTTATCACTCTGACCATCAAGATCACGTGTGTTTGATAACAAGTCGTCAACGTTTCTGCCAGACAGTTCACCATAATTGTGGTGGTTATTATATGCCGCAACATCAAAATACACCGACCCGTTGGATTCGTATCCAAACCCTTTATCGATTATCGTTTGTACCAATTCAATTTGTTCAATGAGATGGCCTGTTGCTGTAGGTTCAATGCTTGGTGGAAGTGCGTTAAACTGTTCCATGGTTTGGTGGAAATCTACCGTATAGCGCTGAACAACTTCCATAGGCTCGATATTTTCTAAACGTGCTTTTTTAGAAATACGATCTTCAGAAGTGTCGTCTAACAGGTGTCCAACATCGGTGATGTTACGCACGTAGCGCACTTTATAACCAAGATGTAACAAATACCGATAAATTAAATCGAAGGAGTTGAATGTTCTTACGTTTCCTATGTGCACTTCACTATATACCGTTGGTCCGCAAACATATAAACCGACAAATGGAGGGTTCAGTGGATTAAATGTTTCCAAGGCTCTATTTTTGGAATTGTAAAGCTTCAACTTTGTTTGCATGTGGCAAAGATATGTAAACCGAGTAAAGGCAAAATGCTGTATAACTCAAATTACTTAAGTTTGAATTTCAACAAATAACTATGAAAAGAATAGCCATCGCTTTAGGGGTAATAATCGGCATATAGGTTATTGCAAAAATGCTTGGGATTGTTGTGAATTACACAATTCCAACATCCTCTAACGAACCAACCATCGAGACAAATAGCCATATCATAACTACGAGTTTAAAAAAACCTAAGGTTGGTCAATTTGCTGCTTTTCATCCACCACTTCCAGGAATACCGAATGAGAAACAGATTTATATCAAAAGACTTTGCGGTTTAGGCGGAGATAAGATAGAAATGAAAAATGCGGTATTCTATCTAAACGGAAAAAACTTTGATGCCGAGCTTGAGTTACAACATAGTTTTATTGTCGATGACCAGACGTATATATCCATTAACAAAAAAAACCCGATTACCGATTTCAACAAAATAGCAGATAACCTATATCAAATAAACATTACGGATAAAACGGCTTTGGCATTTGGAGTAGAAGCTAAAAAGGATGTTCAGACCGCACCAAGAAACGAACCTCCGGTTTTTGTTGATTTTGATACTGACGGAGCTTGGACACGTGATAATTTTGGACCAATTACAATTCCTGTTGGACAAACGTTCTTTTTGGGCGACAATCCTCATTATTCTTATGACTGCAGGTATTTTAGCTTTGTCCCAGAAGATGACATTAAAGGAGTTGTTCTAGGATATTGATTATAATAAGCAGGTAGTGACCTAGTTACAAATAAAAGTGTCCTTATGTGTAGACATTTTATTTGTTTCTAATAATTTGTAAACTACATATAATCAGCAACATACGATTTCATAAGTCTTGGGTATGAGACTTGAAATACTTCCAGTAATTATTAATTAACAGGAGGTATATTATGAAAACTACTTTTACTCTTTTAGCAGTATTAACCCTTAGCATCTTCGGAATAGATGCTCAAGCTAGAGTGAGCTCAAAGCTTCATCTCAACTTGTTTAACGATGGACAGTTTGTCGTCGTTGTAGATGGAATTCGTTATACCGATGTGGGAGGGACATTGGCAATTAACAACCTGAATGCAGGGACCCATCAAATTAAAATCGTCGAAGTTTTTGGTAGACGAGGACGCGGGCAAGGTCGCGGTCGAGTATGCCGAGAAGTTTTGTATCACGGATCAGTAAACATTCCATTTCGATCGGCCGTTTTTGCTCATCTCACAAAAAACAACAATTTACGGGTGAGTCAAGTTAAACGCCTGCATCCACCGAGACGTCAGCGTCCGGCGTACAGAGATCGCCACAGAAGAACGGGCCCTCGATATGGTAATCGGAGTGGTAACTACGGTTACAACAGGTTTATGTCAACGAAACAGCAAATGAGACGTACGGCATTTGATAGAAATAAAATGGCCATAGCAAAGCAATTCATTCGCAATGCGCAGCCTACCAGTGCAGAGGTAAGTCAATTAATGAACTTGCTCGCATTTGATAAATCAAAACTGCAGTTGGCAAAATTCTTATACGCTTTTGTGGCTGATCCATATAATTTCCGACAAGTACCACGAAGTCTAACTTTTGACGACAGTGTACGTCCGCTTGATCGGTTTATAATAAATCAGAATCCGCAACAGCGTCGACGAAGACGATAATTACTTTTTTATACTTTTACTTGCAAAGGCAGCTTCATTTTGAAGCTGCCTTTTTTTATGATGGCTAGATTCAACCAAAGAGGTAAATAATCCTTAAACTTGCAGCACCCAATGAAACAGGCAAAATACGTATCAATTAAGCGGAGTGCGGCAGGTATAGAAATTATCAAAAAGGCTTATAAAAGCATGTGTACGAGTCGTGCCATGGCAGCCATTTATGAAGAAAACCGCCCGATTACAAAATATGTGCACTCAACGTCCAAAGGTCATGAGGCTATTCAACTGGCAACTGCATATTTGCTACACAAAGAAGATTGGGTTGCGCCTTACTATCGCGATGAGTCCTTACTTTTAGGAATCGGCATGACGCCGTATGAATTAATGCTGCAGTTGTTAGCAAAAGGAGACGATCCTTTTTCTGGCGGACGTTCCTATTATTCACATCCATCTCTGTTAAGAGATGACATGCCTAAAATGGCACACCAAAGCAGTGCTACCGGGATGCAAGCGATTCCAACGACTGGGATTGCGCACGGAATTAAATATAAAGAACAGCAAGGTTTGTTGGATTCTGAAAGTCCAATCGTTGTATGTTCAATTGGAGATGGCTCCATGACTGAGGGTGAAGTAAGCGAGGCATTGCAAATGGCCGTTTTACATCAGCTACCCATTATATACCTAGTACAAGACAATGATTGGGGAATTTCTGCCAGTGGTGATGAAATGCGCGCAATGGACGCATATGAGTTTGCCAAAGGATTTAAAGGGCTAAAAACACAGCGACTAGACGGTGCAGATTTTGTTTCGTCGTATGACGGTATGGCCAAGGCAGTATCATGGGTGCGTGAAAATCGTGCGCCAATGCTCATTCATGCTAAGGTGCCACTTTTAGGGCATCATACAAGTGGGGTTCGTAGTGAATGGTACAGAGATGATTTAGAGGAAGATCTAGAAGAAGATCCGTTCCCAAGAATTTATAATTTGCTTGTCAAATTAGGTATCGAGACGTCTGAACTCGAAGAAATCAATGAAACAGCAATTGCATATATAGCAGAGGAATTTGAGAAGGCAGTTAACGCCCCTGATCCCGACGAAGCGGAATTAACAAATCACGTATTGGCGCCTACGCCTGTTACAGAAGAAGTCGGAGAGCGAAGTCCAGAAGGTGCAGAAACCATTATGATGGTTGACGCGGCATTATTTGCCATGGATGAAATTTTAAAGAAACATCCCGAAGCTCTGCTTTACGGCCAGGACGTGGGCATTCGGTTGGGTGGTGTTTTTAGAGAGGCCGCTACATTGGCTCAAAAATATGGTAAAGACCGTGTGTTCAACACGCCTATTCAAGAAGCATACATTGTTGGGTCAACTGCTGGTTTTAGTGCTGTAGGTTGCAAGCCAGTTGTCGAAATTCAGTTTGCCGATTATATCTGGCCAGGGGTCAATCAACTTGTTACAGAGTTAAGTAAGTCAGGTTATTTGAGTCAAGGTAAATTTCATGTTCAAAGTGTTATTCGGATTCCAACCGGCGCCTATGGTGGCGGAGGACCATATCATTCTGGTACAAACGAAAGCAGTATTCTTCCTATTAAAGGGATAAAGATTGTTTATCCAAGTAATGCGGCAGATATGAAGGGATTGATGAAGGCGGCATTTTATGACCCGAACCCAGTGGTTATGTTTGAGCATAAGGGTATTTATTGGAGTAAGGTTCCAGGCACTGAAGAGGCTAAAACCCCAGAACCGTCTGAGGACTATATGGTTCCTTTAGGGAAGGCTCGCGTGGCACAAAATGCCTCTGATGAAGCTGTCGAGAATGGAGAGTCAATAGCCGTTATTACCTATGGAATGGGCGTTTACTGGGCAAAATCAGCAGCCAAACAATTTGATAACCAAATTGAAATACTTGACCTTAGAACCCTGAGTCCATGCGACGATGAAGCGATTTTCGAACAAGTAAGAAAGCATGGCAAAGTGCTTGTGTTGACCGAAGAAACAATAACCAACTCGTTTGCAGAGTCCATCGCTGGACGAATCTCGAAAAACTGTTTTGAGTCGCTCGATGCACCTGTGCAAACAATGGGAAGCATAGATACTCCAGCTGTTCCAATGAACATGGGGCAGGAAAAAGTAATGTTACCAAACGCCGATAAGGTAGCTTCACTACTTCGAGAAATGTTGGATTATTAGAGAATATCTGTAATTTCCTGTCTTTAATTCTGATATGAGGTCACTGCAACAACTATTAGACACCTATGGCGAAAGCCATATCAATAAAACGAACAAAGCCATTCATTGGATTTGTGTACCAGCCATTTTTTTCTCAATTGTAGGCTTCTTTTATGCCATACCAATTGGAAATCTAGACAAAACAATTTGGTTTAATGTTGGATCCGTTGCCATGATTCTCGTCTTGATATATTACTTCGTTTTGTCCAAACCTATGTCAATGGGTTTTATTCTTTGGGGGTTGATTTGTCTCTGGGGTAACAGCCAAATTTATAAGATTGTTGGTTCTAATGGGAAGCTAGCGCTTGTCAGTCTAGTCATATTTGCGGTTGCCTGGGTGTTTCAATTTATAGGCCACAAAATAGAAGGTAAAAAGCCGTCGTTCTTAGAAGACATCCAGTTTTTACTCATCGGACCAGCTTGGCTAATGAGTTTTATTTATAAGAAGTTGGGGATTCGTTATTGAAAAAAATACCAAGGATAAAGAATGGAATCAACACGGTAACATATCCAATCACTCATTCCACCTTCCTTTATTAATTCAGTCCTTCAATCCTACAATCCCTCAATCCTTCAGACATTCAATCCTACAAAACACCCCTAATGCGCTTCCAACCACGTTTGGCCCTCACCAATTTCAACAAGTGTTGGCACATTTAACGGCATAGCGTGTTCCATCAAAGGCTTGATAAGCATCTTTAGGCTATCTAGCTCATCCTTGTGTACATCAAACAACAATTCGTCATGTACTTGAAGTATCATTTTGGATTTAAAACCTTGAAGCCGAAGCGCAGCGTCAATGTTAATCATGGCGAGTTTAATCATGTCTGCGGCCGAGCCTTGAATGGGCGCGTTCACCGCATTTCGCTCTGCAAAACCAACTACCGTTCTGTTTTGAGAGTTGATGTCACGTATTTGACGTTTTCTGCCCATCAATGTTTTTACATATCCATAATCACGGCAAGTTTTTATGGTGTCGTCCATGTACTTTTTGATTCCGCTAAATTGGTCGAAATACGCATCGATCAATTCTTGGGCTTCACTTCTTTTAATCTTTAAGTTTTGCGATAGCCCACTAGCACCTTGTCCGTAAATCAAACCAAAGTTTACACTCTTAGCCTTGTAGCGTTGTTCTTTGGTCACGTCCTCTAATTCCACTTCAAATACTTTCGCTGCTGTGGCAGTGTGAATATCCAATCCATTCACAAAAGCCTCCGACATGGCTTCGTCACCACTCATTGAGGCAACAATGCGAAGTTCTATTTGGCTATAATCCGCCGCCACCAAAATGTGGTTCTCATCTCTTGGAATAAATGCCTTTCTAATTTCACGTCCTTTATCTGTTCGGATAGGTATGTTCTGCAAGTTCGGGTTGGTACTACTAAGTCTACCAGTGGCTGCTACTGCTTGGGCAAAGTTGGTGTGCACCCGATTTGTATTTGGATTAACCAATCGTGGAATAGCATCTACATACGTGCTTTTTAGTTTTTGATTGTGGCGGTATTCCAAAATCATTTTAGGTAAAGCGTGCACATCTGCCAACTTGGTCAGTGTAGCTTCATCCGTTTTATACTGACCCGTCTTGGTTTTTTTGGCCTTGGCGTCCAGTTTCATGTGGTCAAAAAGGACTTCACCAAGTTGTTTCGGTGAGGCAATGTTGAATGTTACACCCGCCTGTTCGTAAATGGTTTTTTCAATTTCTGCTGATTCTTTTTCTAGTTCGCTTGAGTAATTGGCCAAGAATTCAGTGTTCACATTGACACCTTCTCTTTCCATCCGTCCAAGTACTTTTATCAGAGGGATTTCTATTCTGTCAAATACAGATCTAACCTCTTCTGACACCAAACTTGGCCCAAAGGCTTCTTTCAGTTGTAATGTTATGTCTGCATCTTCAACCGCATATTCCGTTGCTTTGTCTAGTGGAACGGTATCAAAACTCAACTGGTTTTTACCCTTTTTTCCTATCAAGTCCGTTATGGATATGGGTTTATATCCTAGATACGTTTCAGCAAGATAATCCATGTTGTGGCGCTGATCAGGCTCAATTAAGTAATGAGCCAGCATCGTATCAAAGAGTTTGCCTTCTACTTCTATGTCGTAGTTCCACAACACTGTGATATCATACTTCGCGTTTTGAAGCACCATTTCAATCTCTTTGTTTAGGAAAAACGGATTAAAAAATTCTAGAATAGCTTTTGTCTCTTCAAAGTCGTCAGGAAAGGTTACATAATATCCTTTGTTTAACTCAAACGAAAATGCGCATCCAAGTATTCTGGCAAGTAAAGGATCCAAGCTCGTTGTTTCTGTGTCAAAGCAAACGGTTTTTTGCTTCAGAAGTTTTTCTAACAAAGACGCTCGCTTTTCATCAGTATCAACCAACTCGTACTGGTGTTTTACATCTTCAATGGTTTTGACACCCGTAATTTTGTTTGCAACCTTCGTAGCAGAAGAAGTTGACCCGCTGGTTGGCATATCGCCAAACAGTGATTGCTGACCGCCACTTGATATGGATGCAGGTGATTCGCCCAATACTCTTTTATACAGCGTTTTAAACTCCACCTCATCAAATATTTTTCGGATGGCGTCCTTATTGGGTTCTTCGGTAATCAAACTCGATTCATCAAAATCCACGGGCGCATCGAGTAGAATAGTTGCAAGTTTTCTACTCATAAAGGCCTGCTCTTTATTGTCTTCTACTTTTTCTTTAAGCTTACCTTTCAATTCATGGGTGTTTTCGTATAGCTTTTCCATGGTACCATATTGCTTAAGCAGCGTACTTGCCGTTTTAGGTCCTACGCCAGGCACTCCTGGAATGTTGTCAACAGCGTCGCCCATTAAACCTAGATAATCTATTACTTGTAATGTGTTGTCTAGTTTAAACCTTTCGCAAACTTCAGCGGGGCCCCAAACTTCTGCACTATTTCCTGATCTAGCAGGTTTGTACATCAAAGATTTTTCCGTTACCAATTGGCCAAAATCCTTGTCAGGAGTCATCATATAAGTCGTAAATCCGGCGGCTTCTGCTTTTTTAGTAAGCGTGCCGATAACGTCATCGGCTTCATACCCTTCTGCTTCTAAAATAGGAATGTTAAAAGCATCAATAACTCTGCGGATATATGGTTCGGATAGTTTGATGTCTTCAGGGGTTTCGTCTCTGTTTGCTTTGTACAAAGGATAATCCTGCTTTCGGATGTTTTCAGATTTATGATCAAAGACAACTGCAATGTGTGTCGGTTTTTGATTTTGTAGGACATCCAATAGCGTGTTTGTAAAACCAAAAATGGCCGATGTGTTTAATCCGTAACTTGTAATTCTTGGGTTTTTTATAAAGGCATAATACGCCCGAAATATTAAGGCGTATGCGTCCAGAAGGAACAGTTTTTTGTCTGACATAAGAGGGGAAAATTAAGTGAACCAATTGGTTGATACAAAAAAAAGTAGTTTTTGTGGATTATCCTTAATTTGACCAATACTACTCTAGTTTAAACTATATCTTTGTTATGGAACAAATAGAATTTATGCAGGAGTACATTATAAAAAACGGGACCGTTATTAACAGACACGAAAAAACGGTTCTTGACGTACACATTAAAGACGGGATGATTCACCAAATTGGGGACGATTTAAGCAGCCCGAATGCGACAATCATAGATGCAGCCGGCATGCTTGTTATACCTGGTGTAATTGACGATCAAGTGCACTTTAGAGAGCCTGGATTAACCCACAAAGCAAACATCTACACCGAAGCGAGGGCGGCAGTAGCAGGTGGTGTTACAAGTTTTATGGAAATGCCAAACACAAACCCACAAGCAGTAACACAAGAAATTTTGGAAGAGAAATACGTTGTTGCCTCAAAAACGGCTTTAGCGAATTATTCTTTCTTCATGGGTACTACACACAACAACTATGAAGAAATTCTTAAAACGGACCCAAAGACGGTGTGTGGTATAAAAATATTTATGGGGAGTAGTACTGGAGATATGTTGGTTGACGACGACCACATTCTATCCAAAATATTTGCCAATGCACCCACAATAATTGCTTTACACTGTGAAGATGAGCAAACCATAAAAGACAACACCCAAAAATATGTTGAGCGTTATGGTGAAGACATACCATTCGCTGCACATCCTGAAATAAGAAACCACAAGGCCTGTTTATTGTCTTCAAGTAAGGCTGCCCAGTTGGCCAATAAGTATGGTACGCGAATTCACATATTACACATTTCAACGGCAGATGAGATAGCGCTTTTTGCGCCAGGCGATGACTTTAAAACTAAAAATGTTACCTCAGAAGTGTGCGTTCACCATTTGTCATTCAACTCAAGTCAATATGACGAAAAGGGGTCGTTGATTAAATGTAACCCTGCGATTAAACATAAAGAGGATCAAGACGCTTTGTGGAAAGCACTCAACGAAGGAAAATTTGATGTTATCGCCACAGACCACGCACCACATACTTGGGACGAAAAGCAACAGAAATATTTGAAGGCACCATCAGGTTTACCATTGGTACAGCATAGCTTACAACTCATGTTGGAGCACGCTAAAAATGGGAAAATAACCATCGAGGAAGTAATCAATAGAATGTGCCACAAACCTGCAGAATTGTTTGACATTAATCGAAGAGGATTTGTAGAGGAAGGGAATTGGGCTGACTTGGTGATCGTTGATCCTAACAAGGATTACACGGTAAATTCTGACAATATATTATACAAATGTGGCTGGTCTCCTCTGAATGGAGCTACCTTCAGTCACTCCATAAAACAAACCTTTGTTTCCGGTCATTTGGCATTCAACGATGGCCATTTTGATGAAACGAAGAAAGGCGAGCGATTGCTTTTTAATCGGTGAGCGTTATTTATTTTTGGCTAGATTCTAAATATGGTATTTGTGAAAAAGTTAGTAGGTATAGTGGTTTGTTTTGCTGCGGTTTCCGTTTTCGGACAAACAAACGAGGTCCAAATGAATCAAGACCATAATTTTTTTGGTGCGATTTACCCAAACGAGCCCAGTATTTGTATCAGCAAATCAAATCCAGAAGTTATCGTTGCTGGGGCTAACATTGCTAATCATTATGTTTCGTCAGACAATGGTGAAACATGGGAAAATAAAGTATTAACCTCACCTTTTGGTGTGTGGGGCGACCCTGTTTTGCATTCCGATGCAAAGGGCAATATCTATTTTGCCCATCTATCAAAAACATCAGGTAAATCAAATCATTATGGGTTTATCGATCGCATTGTTGTACAGACTTCTTCAGACGATGGACAAAGTTTTTCGGGTGGTAGTTATGCGGGTTTAAATGGCGATAAAATGCAAGACAAACCGTGGATTAGCACCGATGATTATTCCAGTCAATACAAAGGAAATGCGTACCTATCCTGGACGGAGTTTGATAAAATCAATAGTAAAAAGAAGAAATACCAAAGTAGAATCAGATTTTCATCGTCCAACGATATTGGAAAATCTTGGTCAGACGCCATAACTATTTCAGACTCAGTGGGAGACTGCATAGATGACGATCATACCTTGGAAGGAGCTACAACGGCTGTTGGGGTCAATGGCGAAATATACTGCGCTTGGGCAGGGCATTACAAACTCTACTTCGATAAAAGCCTTGACGGAGGAAAGACATGGGGAAAAGACAAGGTGTTATTTGATCAAGAAAGTGGTTGGGCAATGGATATACCGCACCTGTATCGAAGCAATGGTATGCCTTTTATAGTCGTAGACAACTCCAATAGCAAATACACAGGTCGTTTGTATCTGGTTTGGGGCGATGATAAACATGGAGATGCTGATATCTTTATGGCGTATTCTGACGATAGGGGTGATTCGTGGAATGCCCCTAAACGCATTAATCGTGACATACTTGGGAATGGCAAAAGTCAATACCTGCCCAATGTGGCCATAGATCAAACCACCGGTCATTTGGCAATAACATACTATGACAGACGAAATAGCGAGCACAATGTATTCAGTGATGTACATACCGCCGTGAGTAGTGATGGCGGCGAAAATTTCGTGGAGTACCGAATGAACAATTTATTGGCAGGACATGCCGGAAAAAATGTGTTTTCTGGCGATTATTTAGATGTAGACTTTCACGCTGGGAAGATTTCAGCTATTTGGACTTCGTTTAGCGAATACTCACGCGTATTCAATCGCACAGTGATGGAAACTGAACTTGATGGACTGTTCCCGATTCATCAGGTTGGTCAAGTGAAATCTCATTTAAGCTATGAAAAGAAAAAACCTGTAATCTATATCGCATGCACACGTCCTTCAGACATTTCACTAACCTACTATAAGAAGCCTTGGTTCAGTAAAAATCTTAAAGAAAAGTCGAAAGAATCTTATAATATAAATCATCGTCCAGGTTTGCAAGGCATCTCCGAATTGCGCATTCCATCTAGTCAGAAAAGAAGAATTAAAATCATTATTACGCCTACAGAATCTGAGATGTACAAAGATGAAGTAGACTATATTGACATCAAATAGACATAGTGTGCTGATTACTAGCGCCTTGCGAAGGGTGTGTCACGCAATTATCTTATCTAACTGTTTTAGACGTAAAGCATTGACTTTTAGAGGGAAAAAGCCGTATTTTGCGGACTATTTTTACAAAAATGGCGAAGAATAAAAACGACGAGACTGGGGTAATATTAAAAATCCAAAAGCAAACAGGATGTTTGCTTTTTGTAATTGGTGCGGCCATGCTTGCATTTGTTCTAACAGACTTTTTCAAAAGCGGTACATCTGCCTTTGGAGGGTCAAAGAACGTTGTAGGTGAAATTGCTGGCGAAAGAGTCCAGTATGAAGAACTCACAAAAGGTGTTGAGGAGTTAAAGGTAATGTATCAAGGTTCAGATTTTGATGAAGCTTCTTTACGTGAACAAGCTTGGAACCAAATTATTCAAGAACGTGTTATTAAACGAGAACATGAATTATTGGGTATAAAGATGGGTTCTGCTGAATTGGTAGATGCATTGTTTGGAGAGACTCCAGATCCTATGGTAATTCGAAACTTTACAAATCCGGATACAAAGCAATTTGATCCAAACATGTTACGTCAATTTATTGAAATCGACATGTTAGAAGATGATCAGAAGTACAAAAACTACCTGAACTTCTTGGAGAAACCATTGCAAGAATTCAGAGAGGGTTCGAAGTATGAAAATATGATTCGTGCAGGAATCTATTATACTAAAATCGATGCTGAGTACGAGTTTAACCTAGAGGCATTCAAGATGAGTGCGAAGGCTGTTGGCTTACCATATGTATCGGTTTCAGATTCATCATTCACCTATGATGATGGTGATTTGAAAGATTACCTAAACGAAAATGCTGACGAATACAAACAACTAGCTACAAGAGATATCGATTTTGTTGTACTAAATGTTTTTGCAACTGCTGCTGATACAGCTGAGGCAAGATCGAAGGTAGAAAAGGAAAAGGAAACCTTTAAAACAGCCAAGGTGGACAGTTCATTTGTATCAAAGAAGCGCACGCAAAGAGCATTCACTGGTACATATGTACGAAGAGGAATGTCAGATTTGCCGAGTGGCGTAGAAGATTTCTTGTTTTCTGCCGATTCTGGTGCTGTCAGTGATTTGGTTTACCAAAACGGTTCTTTTGGACTCTACAAAGTGAGCGACGTAAAAGAAGACAGTGTTTCAGTAATGAGAGCACGTCACGTATTGGTGTCACTAGGAGATGACGATGAAAGCACTGCAAGACAAACTTTAGCAGATATACGCTCAGGTAAAATCACCTTTGAAGAAGCAGCGAAAGATAATTTTGACCAAACTGGGCCAAAAGGTGGCGATTTAGGTTGGGTTCAGAAAGACGGATTTAACATGCAAGTACCTCAAGAAGTTAAAGATAAAATCTTGTCGTCTTCTGCAGGATCATACTCGGTGGTAAAGTCAAGTAAGGGATGGCACGTACTAAACGTTACAGACGGACCTTCTAGAAAACTTGTAAAGTTTGCAGCATTAGAACGTCGTGTAACACCAGGTACCAATACAGATAGAGAAGTAGAAAGACTAGCAGGAGAAATTCAGTTCCAAGCGCAAGACAACGAAGATTTCTTGACTGTTGTTGAAACACTAGGTCAGAACGTTCGTGAAGCGACTAAAATATCATTGAGCAATCCGTCTATACCTGGTGTGCCAGATGCGACAGATGTTGCTAGATGGTTATTTAATGACAAGACACGTGTAGGTGATATTTCTGACGTAATGAATTTACAAGGTCAAGATCGATATATCGTGGCTAAATGTACAGGTATTAGAGAAGAAGGTACTTCTTCATTAGAAGACGTACGCGACCAAGTGGTATTGGATTACGTAAGAGAACAAAAAGCACAGCAATTGGCTGATCAAATGAATGAAGCGCTAAAATCTGCTTCAACACCAGATGAATTAGCAAAGGCATTAAATTCTATTGTGACTTTAGTTCCTGTGGTTAACATGCTTTCGGCTCAAGTATCCGGCATCGGTGCTGAACCTGAAGTTGCTGGTACCATTATAGGCTTAAAGGAAGGTGAGCGCTCAAACCCAATTAAAGGGGTTGGTGGTGTTTATGTTGTTTGGAGTGAAGGTCAAGTACAAACGGGTGATCCTATAGAATTTGCTCCGGAATCATTTGCAACACAATTGAGAGAAGGTCTTATCCAGAGTGCTGGAGACGGAGTGAAAAATGCACTACAAGAAAAAGCCAATATCGTTGATAAGCGTTACAACTTTTTCTAAAGAAAAATAAAAGAATTCAAAAGCCCTTACCCTTGGTGAGGGCTTTTTTTGTACTCATGAAGCACGTCATATTTTTACACGGATTTTGTGAAAACAGCAGCATGTGGAATGCAACTGTTTCAGAACTGGGAGCGCTACCTGTAAAATGTCATGCATTGGATTTACCTGGATTTGGTTCAAACAATGAGACCGTAGATACGATAGAAGCGATGAGTGATTTCGTATTTAGTTATATGGATCACCAACAGATACCAGATGCTATTGTCATTGGGCATTCAATGGGTGGATATGTTGCGCTAGAAATGTTAGCTAAACAAAGTGACCGGATAAATGGGGTCGGCTTAATACATTCGCACGCCGCAGCAGATTCAGCCCGTAAAAAGGACAATCGAAAAAAGTTGATTTCGTTTATTGAAAAAAACGGTCAAAAAGCATTCTTACAAAAGTTTACGAAACAATTGGTTGCAAAACAACAGGCTAATTCAGCACTTTTAGATCAAGTGAAAAATCTAGTAAAAGGAACTGGTTCTCAGGCAATTATTAGCGCATCCAAGGCGATGATACATCGTGCAGATCATACCAACACGCTAAAGGCAAATATTCCATTTCTTTGGATTATTGGCAAAGAAGATGAGTTTATGCCATATGCAACGACATTGTCGCAGGCAAATCAATGTCCTATTGCCGAAATTCATGTATTAGAAGATGTCGGACATTTATCGATGTACGAGGTTCCAGGAAAGGCCAATAAAATTATACTTCGATTTATAGAAAAAACAGATGCGTCATCGCATTAGTTGAAACACGATAAAACTAGCTACGTAAGCCAACGTAGTCATATAAGCGAGTTGTATCAAAGGCCACTTTAAGCTTTTGGTTTCTTTATACACTACAGCTAGCGTGCTAATACATTGCATGGCGAAGGCATAAAAAATCATCAAGGACATCACCACAGCTAAACTATATACCGGTTTACCTGTGTCAGGGTCTTTTTCCGTCATCATTTTTTTCCGAATATTGACCAAATCGTTTTCGTCTTCAATGCTATAGATGGTCGACATGGTACCAACAAATACTTCTCGAGCAGCGAACGACGTTAATAATGCAATGCCTATTTTCCAATTAAAGCCCAATGGCTTGATGACCGGTTCAATTGATTTACCAAATTTTGCCGCATAAGAATTTTCAATTTCGTTAGTCTCTGTAACTGACAACAACTTTTCATTTTCCGTGTTTGGCCCATAACTCGCCAGAAACCATAAAACGACTGAAACAATCAAAATTATTTTGCCTGCTTCAGTCACAAAACTTTTGCTTTTTTGGATTACTTGAGTGCCTATGTTTTTCCATCTTGGAGGATGATAAATAGGAAGTTCCATGATAAAGTAGTTGACATGGGTTTGTTTAATAATCCATTTAAATACCAAAGCTGCGATTAAACTGCCCACAGTCCCTATTACATACATAATCAATAAAACAATGCCTTTAAGACCGAAAATACCCAATAAGTAGGTGTCTGGAACAGCTACAGAGATAAGTAACGTGTATACGGGCAAACGCGCAGAACAGCTCATTAATGGCGTAACCAAAATGGTGATGATTCTGTCTTTCCAGTTTTCAATGTTACGTGTAGCCATAATAGCCGGAATGGCACACGCTACTCCAGAAATTAGTGGAACAATAGACTTACCGCTTAAGCCCAATCCGCGTAATATTTTATCCATTATAAAGCTCACACGAGCCATATACCCTGTGTCTTCAAGCAAGCCCATAAAAAAGAAGAGTATGGCTATCTGCGGGATAAATACAACCACTCCTGCTAAACCAGCTACAATTCCGTTTACAATCAAGCTCCTAAACCAATTTGCAGGCATTACATCTAATAGGAATGCCCCTAGCTTGTCGAAGCCAAACTCGATGGCTTGCATGGGATATTCTGCTAACCAAAATACGCTTTGGAAAATGATTAAAAGGAAGGAAAGGAATATCAGGTAGCCCCACAGTGGATGAGTGAAAATAGGGTCAATACGTTCTGTAAATAGTTGGCGTTTGGTTTTTTGCGTTTGAA
This sequence comes from uncultured Bacteroidia bacterium, assembly GCA_905478335.1. Classification (GTDB taxonomy): domain Bacteria; phylum Bacteroidota; class Bacteroidia; order NS11-12g; family UBA9320; genus UBA987. The sequence goes on from CAJQIC010000019.1 coordinate 99,790, forward strand.
CCTTCCCAATTAATACATTTAACCTTTGATAACGCAGAGCAATGTCATCACCTGAGTTATCGCCAAATTGCAGATGAGAAACAAATTCAGAACCATTAATCGCTTGCTTTAGTTCTTGAATACCTATGCCTCGACGGGCATTGGTTTTAATAACTGGTATTCCTAATTCTTCTTGTAATCTAGTAACATCGATTTCAATTCCGGAGGCTTCAGAAACATCAATCATGTTCAACACCAAAACCATTGGGATCTTTAAATCCGCTAATTGACTGAAGTAGAATAGGTTTCGTTTAAGGTTATGGGCATCGGCAACGTAGACAATAACATCGGGTCGTTTGGGATGGCCTTCCGTAAACAATTCAAGTGCTACTTCCTCATCCTTCGATTTGGCATGAAAACTATAGGTTCCAGGCGTGTCGATTAACTCATATTCAGACCCATCGATGGAGAAAAAGCCTGTTTTTTGTTCAATCGTAGTGCCAGGTATGTTGCTTATTTTTTGTTTTAAACCGGTTAAATCATTGAATAAAGAAGACTTACCACAATTAGGGTTTCCACAAAGCGCAACTATTTTGGCTGATTTACTCCCCATCTGTTTCTACATATTCGACCTCGATTTGAGCGGCTTCAGCTTTTCGCATGCTCAGGAAATATCCGTCAATGTTGAAGGCCAACGGGTCGCCTAATGGGGCTTTTAAGCTCAAGTAAACTGGCGTACCAGGAACACAGCCCATTTCCATAAGTTTGTCTTTTATGGCGCCAGGTTTTACCCTTTTAATCACGACCATATCACCCTTTTTTATGTCAGCCAGTAACATGGAACAAAGGTGCTTTTTATTTAGATTAACTAAAAATAATGCGAAGACTTTCTGACCCTTTAGCATGAAGGTTGAAATACGGTCATATCGCCGAGTTTAATCCCGTTGCAGCCCAAAATCGAGTAACTTTGTCCAAGTTTCAAATAAGCATATATGTCAACACAAAACTTAACAATTTCAGTCGCAAAAGGAGATGGTATAGGGCCAGAGATTATGGACGCTGTATTATCCATATTTAATGCAGCTAATGTACCGTTGAATTATGAAGAGATTGGAATGGGCAAGTCGTATTACGACAAAGGGTTTGGCAACGGAATGACGCCTGAAGCAATGCAAAGCATTGAAAGAAATGGTATTCTGTTTAAAGGACCTATGGAAACGCCTAAAGGCAAGGGGGTAAAGAGTATAAATGTTACAGCCCGAAAAGTGTGGAATACCTATGCCAACAGACGTCACTTTAGAACAATTGATGGTGTTGACACGGTATATTCAAAAGCGGGTATTCCAATTGACATCACCATCGTGAGGGAAAATATTGAAGACACTTATGGTGGGATTGAGCACATGTTAAGTAATGATGTCGCATTAAGTCGTAGGTTCATTACACGTCAAGGGTGTGAGCAAGTGATCCGATTTGCCTTTGAAATGGCAAAAAAAGAAGGCTTTAAGAAAGTTTCTTGCGGGCATAAGGCGAACATCATGAAGCTAACCGATGGTTTGTTCTTGGAGGTTTTCTATGAGATTGCCAAGCAGTACCCTGAAATTCAAGCAGACGATGTAATCGTAGATGCTTTATGTATGAAACTGGTCCAGTACCCTCAAGATTTTGAAGTAGTCGTTTTGACCAACTTACAAGGTGATATTGTGAGTGATTTATGCGCAGGTTTGGTTGGTGGACTTGGATTTGCACCTTCAACCAATGTTGGAGATAATATTTCAATATTTGAAGCTGTTCATGGAACGGCTCCAGATATAGCAGGTAAAAACATTGCAAACCCCACGTCACTGCTTATGAGTGGAATAATGATGTTAAGACATTTGGGCCTACTTAAGGAAGCAAGAAGTATTGAAGGAGCACTATTGTACACCATAGAAAGTGGTGTTCATACAGGTGATTTTGGTGATCGTAATTCACCTACAGTCGACACAACAGCTTTTGCTATTGCCATCATTGATAACCTTGGGAAGTTACCAAGTAAAGCCAAAATTAGAGCTACCGAAGACCGGTCTGACTTCCATCTACCCGTAAGGCCAGATCAACAACGTGTGATGAAAGGCAACCCATCGACCATTGAAATAGAAGGAATTGATTTATTCTTCACTTCGGAACTATTGGCTGAGGAAATTGCAGAACAAATTTTCGCTATCTTACCAAGTGATTTGAAATTGGTATCTTTAACGAATAGAGGAACAGTTGTTTGGCCAAATGGATCGGTATATACCGAATGCAGCACGGGTTACGGTGTTCGTTTAAAAGGAAATGGAAAAACAAAGTCCGAATGGTGGGATATAACAAACACATTGGGCAGCGTAATTGACGTATCGTCTACTGAATTTTTAAATGTTATCGATGGTCAACGCGCTTACTCTGTAGGACAAGGTAAATAAAACAACAAAGGTTGTCAGAACGATCTGACATATTGAAATTTTTTAAACCCAGAAGGATTTTGCTCCCTCTGGTTTTAGGGTTTGGTGTATCTGCATACTTCCTGTTTGGATCCGGTGTAACCAAGGTATCTGAAATAACATGGACCAAAGGCGCCATTATGTGGTTATTTGCTGCCATGGGTCTTATGGTAATTCGAGATATAGGCTATATCATTAGACTACGTATTTTATCAGATCGAAAACTAAGCTGGAAACAATGTTTTCAGATTATTATGCTTTGGGAATTCGCGTCTGCTGTGTCGCCTGGTGCCATTGGTGGAACGGCCGCTGCCGTAGTCATAATGGCTCAAGAACGACTCAAAACAGGGTTAACCACAGCCATCGTATTGGTCACTTCATTTTTGGATGAATTGTACTATATGATTATGACACCGATAGCCTTTTGGGCTATAATGAACACCTCTTTGTTTCCGAATTTCGACAACGTTGGTTACGACAGTGTAGTCAATACTGAGAATTTAAGAACGGTATTTTGGGGTGGATATATTTTCTTATTGGTCTGGACTATTTTCCTGGCGTTCGCTCTATTTATTCGACCAGAGATATGCAGAGGATTGGTTCAATCCATCGTTAAGCTTCCTTTCTTAAAAAGGTTTAGAAGAAGGGCCAATCGTTTTAGTGATGACTTATTTACAGCTTCAACAGAATTTCGTTCCAAACCATTTTCATTCTGGCTAAAAAGTATGGGAGCCACCTTTGTTACCTGGACAGCACGTTTTTTAGTAATCAATTGCTTGATCATGTTGCTTAACCATGTGGAAACAAGCGAACATTGGGTCATTTTTGGTAAACAATTGGTGATGTGGATCCTACTTATGATTGCCATTACACCTGGAGGCAGTGGTATTGCGGAATTGATTTTTCCGGCCTTTATGGGACCTTATCTGCCAACCAAACAAATCTCTCGACAGTTATCTATTTTGTGGAGGTTACTCACCTACTACCCGTACATTCTTATTGGAATTATGGTGTTACCAGTTTGGTTGAAACGTGTCGGCATAGATGAGCGTTTTCGTCGCCTACGCCTCCGCAAAAAGACTTGATAGCGCTTCAACATTCAACGGCTTTTCCCAAAGCTGTATGTTTTGATGTAGGCCCTCGTATTTAATCTTTAAGTCGTTATATACGCTTGCTGTAAGAACGATCATAACAGGTAGTGCATCTCCCTTACAATCAATGATTTTCTCTAAAAAGCCATACCCGGTAATTTCGGGCATCTGGTTGTCGACTATAATTACATCAATATCTTTTGAGCACAAGGTATCTAGTGCCTCTAACGGATTAAGGTAACTTTTAAGGTCCGCACGTATACCAGACGTTTCTAGCAATTTTGTATTGACGAAAATATCAATTTCGTTGTCATCAATTAGTGCTATTTGCATCGACATCTGGTTGGTTATTTGGTAAGAATATATTGAAACTGGTGCCTTCATCTGGTATAGATGTTACGTCGATGGTGCCATTCATATTTTCAACAGCTTGTTTCACTAAATATAGGCTAATGTCTTGAGCGCTTCCTTTAGAAAGGATTAGTTCAAACAACCCGTTTAACGCTTCATTTTTAATGCCAACGCCGTCGTCAGTAAACATGATTTGAACTCCATTTGTTGCGTCGATAATCTCGACATCTAGGTTTATGTTGCCTTTGTCCGGATTGATCTGATCACCAACATAATTCAATAAGTTGCTAATGACCAGTTGGACTCTAAAAGGATCGTTATAAAACGGTTCAGAAGTATGAACAGCAACGTTCATATTTATATTGGTAAAGTCTTGGAAACTATCAAGTGCCTGACGACTGTAAAATGTCAGCCTAATGTTTACCACTTAAGAGATAAAGTTAAGTAACAGTTTATTATCTTGAAAGACGTCTTTCAAGGCTTTATCAAATCTTAAAAAGTAAATAATAATGGGAAAAGTAGGAAG
>CAJQIC010000020.1 GCA_905478335.1 uncultured Bacteroidia bacterium
AGGCTGCTGGAATGTACTTTGTTCGCATGACTGCGCACAACCAAGTATTTAATCAAAAAGTGATGGTGAAATAATCCATCCTTCAACAAATACAAAAGGGGTCGTTCTTAACGACCCCTTTTTTTATTTTTGAATAATTCTGAAAAAAATGCAACCTTTTTCTTTTTACGTGTCTATTCTATTAAATGAGCATTCATTTTGAGCAGTGATGAAGAACTTGTAAAGCAATGCATCAACAATAATAGAGAAGCTCAAAAGATGCTCTTTGAGAAGTACGCTTCAAAGATGATGGCCATTTGTTTAAGATATACGTCGAGTCAGGAGGATGCGAAAGACATCCTTCAAGATGGTTTTGTTAAAGTGTTTACTCAACTTGAAAAGTTTGAGTTTAAAAGCACCTTGCAAACTTGGATGTCTCGTGTATTTACAAATTTAGCTATCAATAAAGCGACGAGAGGAATTGCAAAGTATTCACATGTGGACATCGACGAGCAAGTTGGATTGGCATATGAGGATACTGATGAAGATTTAGGTAAATGGGGCGGACTCACACCTGCGCAAGTTATGAAGCACGTGAGAGCGCTACCAGAAATATACCGACTGGTATTGAACATGTATGCGGTTGATGGGTACTCTCATCAACAAATAGCAGAAAAGTTAGATATATCAGTAGGATCTTCAAAAAGCCGTTTATCTCGAGCACGCGTAATCTTAAAAGAAAACATTAAAAAAGCTAAGTGAGCAATAAGAACGACATATTTGATGATTTGATCAAAAGCCAATTAGAAGGCTTTGATGCAAATGTGTCTATGGCAGATTGGGACGCCATTGCGTCTAAATTGCCTGTCGCTAAGCGTAAAAAGGTTGCCGCCTATTGGTGGTTAACTGGTTTGGCAATTTTGGTTGTTGGTGTTTTAACAACCGCACTTTGGATTAACTTTAGAAATAAGTCAAATGACCTATCTGAATTAGTTATTCTTGAAAAGGACCAAACCACACAAAAAGAATCTGTTGTTAAAAATAATTATATACCTACACCTAATGAAGCTCCGACTGATAAGACAGTGAATGAGCCAAACCAACCTGAGAATCTTAACACAGAGATTATTACAACTTCGACAGAAGTTGATTTAAAGACATCGGTTCAGAGTACGACTGGACCAGATAACTTACCTACTAATATTGTAGATATTAAGGCCGATGAAGACCGCATTAAGGGCGCGGTAGATTCGGCCTTTTCTACTGAAATTGACAACAATTCGTCAAATGACGACATCGATCCAATAAAATCAACTGAGCCGGTTATTCTTGTATTAAGTGACTCTAACGACGCTGAAAATAAAACTGAACCAATCACAATCACACCTGCACCACCTATAAAGTGGGAGCTAGGTATTTCTTTTTCACCCAATTGGGCGAAAAAGCTTATTTCGCCTAACGGGGATCATGCTTGGAGGATTAATAAAGAGTATAACAACATTGTTAATACCATGGAAAGTGGTTCTATAAGCTATCAGTTTGAAGCACACGTGAACAGATACCTCAATGAACATGTGTATTTCAATGCCGGTATAAACTACAACCAGATAGTTGAGAAGGTTAATTATAACTATGAGGTTACAGAGTTTGCGACTGAGCGAGTTGGTTTTGATGAATTATTGTACACACCGATAGATCCAAGAATAGGACCAATCGAAGTGAATTATAGCGGTACGAATACGTATCACTATATTGAGTCACCAGTTCGCATAGGATTTATAAAAGCTATTCCAAGTTCGAAAATGAATTTCAGAGTAGAAACTGGGTTGCGTTGCATGGTGCTTACAGACATGTCAGGTAAAAGAACGGATGTAACTCAAATTGAATCTTTGGTTGATCTTAAATCGTCTTTTTCGGAGTATTCTCGACATAATTTGGGTGCTACGGCGAACGCTGGACTATATTGGAAAATAATGAAAGGGAAAGGCAGCTTTGGCCTAACAACGTATTACAATTATGCGTTAACCTCGATACGGAAACGTGACGAAGGAATAACAGAGAAACCCTATAACTTTGGAGTAAACTTTAATTTACAGCGAAAAATCTGGATTAAGTGAGAAAGCTGATTTACATATCGATTCTTTTGACCTTAGGGTTCGCTTCTGCATTTGGACAGGGTTTATACCCTTTAGGTGAGGGAAATGAAGTCAACAAAGTGGAGTTAGTTGCTCAAGCTGACAATGGAGTATACATTTTTGATGTAACAAGTGCATCAACTTATAAATTGTATACGTGGAACGGGTTCAACTACAGCGATTTGGGAGTCATTCCAAACATCCCTAAACATGGAGATGCAAATAATGAAGATTTCAGAATTGTTGATGCGTTATACGACAATGATGTATTATACGTACTCGGACATGATTTTGGAACGTCAAAATCAAATCTACCAACACGTGTAATAACTTGGGATGGTTTAGAATGGAAGGATATTACAACAAGTGATGTTAGTAGTGCTCTTAGTGTCGCTAAACTTATTAAGTATAACAATAAGGTTTCGATACTAGGCATTTTTACTTCTTCAGGTATCCTCTCTTTAAATTCAGGATCGTGGGAGCACGTTGGAGGTCAATTGGGAACGGATGCAAAGAATAATTATGTATTGGACGCAGCTGTTTACAGAGGACGCTTATATGCGAGTGGAGAATTTACTAGACCTCTATCTGGACAGCAATATAATACCGCAGTATTTGAGAATAATGCGTGGAGACCTGTTGTTACACCACCTTTTATAGGAAAGAGCAAGCAATTTGCTTTATACAATGGCGAATTAATGCTTTGTGGTGAGCCAAACGCGGAATTTGATTATTTAAAATCATTTGATGGTATTGGATGGACAAATATGTCGAACGGTTTAGAGCATCTGAATGTTTTTGAATTTTGGGATTTGGCCGTTACAGACGAACAAATTTGTTTAACCGGACTGTTTGAGAATAGACAAACCGGAATACAGTTCAATTATTTAATTAAGGATTCGGATGGATGGCACTTCGGAGAACAAACGAATAGTGACGACAAAATTCATTTGATATCGACCAATGACCGTATTTATGCATTTGGACAATTTTCATACCCAGGTGTTAATGGAATTGGAGAGATAGGTTCAAACGCTGCAATGCTTTCTGGTAAGATTTATATGGACGAGAATGACAATTGCTTGCATGAGGAGGACGAACTTGGTCTGCCAATGACTAAAGTTATATTAAACCCGGGCAATTTAGTTACGTTTACGGACGCCAAAGGCTTATATGAATTTCCTGTTGGTCCTGGGTCATATACAATTTCATTCGAGACAGGATTGAAAAACCGATTTGGATGTGGTCGACTTGCCAGCGTAACAGCTGGATCTCGTGTCAATTATTTAGTACCTGAACTGAATGTCGTTGAAAAACCGAACATAGTTGATTTAGAGTTGTCATCACAATTCAGAAATGGCTGGAAATTGGTGAAAGGACAATACAATGAGATGCAGCTCAATGCATTCAACAACGGATCGGAAACAATTGAAGGTGCTACCCTCCAGTTAAAAATGGACGATTGGTGGGAGAATGTTCAAATTACGCCTACACCAACTTCAATAGTTGATGGTGAGTATACTTGGAATGTGTCGGAGCTTAAAAAAGGAGAACTATATACCATCACAATAAGCGGAACGATAAAAGCTGATCTTAGTTTGTATAACGATTTCTGTTTTACTGGTGATGTAGATTTCCCTCAAGTGGATGTGTCTAAGAACTCAAATAGAGATGCCGCGCAGCTTACAACAGTTGATGAATTGGAACCGATATCCAAACAAGTTGATTGTGGTAGTTGGTACTCGAATGCAACAGAGAACATATCTTATCAGATTCGCTTTGAGAATGAGTCAAATGAAACGATAAACAACGTTACTGTCCTTGATACGTTTGATTCTGACTTAATAACTGATTATGCTTGGGATTATACCAACATAGGTTCTTCTACAAAACTTGATATCAAGATGGTAAAGGTACCTGGCAAGGAAAAATGGAGGCTGGTTTACACCTGGAACTCTAAGGATGCTGGTATTGCCCCTGCCGGTGATATTGACCATAAAGATGTTGGTTATGCGTCGATTAAATTCAAATTACATGATTTAAGTAAGCAAAAAGGTATTGAATTGTGCAATAGAGCACAAGTTACACTTGATAATAGCGAGCCACTTTCTACGAATACGGTTTGTTCAAAAGCGACAACTTTAAACGTTCCTGGTATTGATTTGCCTTCTCAGGTATCTTTTTACCCCAACCCAGCAGATCATTACATTGAAATGCACAATGGTTCTAGTGAAAGTAGAACTTTAGAGGTCCTCAATCAAACTGGACAGGTTGTGTATACAGATGAGTTCAAAGGTTTCGAGGAACGCCGTATAGATATATCTTCGCTTGCAGCAGGAGTCTACGTGTTGAACGTTGTTGGATTTGAGGCTCAAAAGCTAGTTATTCAGTAGTCTGCTATAGCAGCAGTAATCACACTAATTTTAATTCTTTTTATAGATTCCAATGCTTGAAGGCATCCTGATAAAGTGGCTCCAGTGGTAAACACATCATCTACAATGGCCACATGTTTACCAATCAATGTGATCTTGTCTTTGAGTATAAATGCACTTTGGGTGCTTTTCCAACGATTAAATCTGGATTTATGTGTTTGCGTCTTCGAAGAATGTTTACGAAATAATATGTCAGTGATTAGCGGTTTGCTTAGATAGTTGGCAATGGATTTGCCAATTATTTGTGATTGGTTATATCCCCTTGATTCTAATTTGGAGAAATGTAAGGGCACTGGAATGAGGAAGTCAATATCGCCAAATTTGTTCTGCCGTTTCATATGTTGTCCAATGTGACACCCGATTTGTTTCCCTATTGATGTATCTCCACCATATTTTAATTGATGCATTATCCGCTGAATGCTATTGCCTTTTTTGAAATAATAAGGGGCAATGCCGTAAGTGATTGGGAATTGATGTCCAAGGGCTTTATGGATTGGGTTTAGCATCGGGTCGAAAAATGTCTTAGGTAGTCTTAAATCGCATAAAAAGCATCATTTAGCCTTGTTGTTGGGTAGTGGTTCAGCGCATCTTATGCAGACTTTTGGATATATAAGACTCAGAAAATCTTGCAGCATGGTTCATTTATTCGATATGTTCTGGCGCACGCAAGCAATTTTATAGACCTTTGCACCAAACCGTTGGTTTATTATGTTCGAAAATAAAGAAACAACAAATATTGATGAGCTAGGAGAGTTTCGACTCATCAAACACCTTACTGATGCCATTATGTTAGAAACAGATCAAACCCTTATAGGTGCTGGTGATGACGCTGCGTTGGTAAACCCAAAAGGAAAAATGGCTGTCGTATCTACTGACATGTTGGTTGAACAAGTGCACTTCGATATGATGTACACACCTTTAAAGCATCTTGGGTACAAGGCTGCTGTTGTTAATTTCTCAGATATCTGTGCGATGAACGGTCATCCAAGCCAGCTCACAATGTCGATTGCCTTTAGCAGCAAATACACGCTAGAAGCGATTGAAGAGCTGTATGCAGGGATGTTGCTGGCGTGTAAAAAGTACAAAGTGGACTTAATCGGTGGAGATACTTCTACAATACCAAACGGACTTGTTATTAGTGGAACTGCCATCGGATTTGTTGATGAAAAAGATGTGGTAAAAAGATCTGGAGCAAAGTCAGGAGACTTGCTTTGTGTGACAGGAGATTTAGGGGGCGCTTACATGGGTTTGCAGCTTTTGGAACGGGAAAAACGCGTCTTCTTGGAGCAAAAAGACATGCAACCTGATTTAAAGAGTCATGACTATATCGTTGGTCGACAATTAAAGCCTGAAGCGAGAATAGACGTTATTGATTTTCTTAAGAAAGCGGGCATTACACCTACGTCTATGATCGATATTTCAGACGGATTGTCTTCAGAGATTTTTCACCTAAGTGAAGCTTCACAAGTTGATTTCACGGTATACGAAGAAAAATTGCCTATTGATCAAGATACCTTCAATATGGCTGTTGAGTTTGGAATTGACGCAACCACTGCAGCACTCAATGGAGGAGAGGACTACGAGTTGCTATTTACGGTTAATCAAGAAGATTACGAAAAAATTAAAAATGATCCTGATATCACTGTCATTGGTCATGCAAAAGACAAAGGGATGAAGAATGAATTGCACTCCAAGCAAGGCAATACATATGCATTGCAAGCACAAGGGTGGCAACATAAGAATGAACAATAATTATTTAATGTAGTATCAATTGCATTTATAATGATTATTGCTGAAATTTGTGCCTTATGACACGAATTGCAAACCTCAGCCTAGTACAATTACAGTATCTAACCGCGTTAGATGAACACAGACATTTTATTAAAGCGGCCCAATCGTGTTTTGTGACTCAACCAACGTTGAGTATGCAAATTAAAAAACTGGAGGAAGAGTTAGAAGTCAAGCTATTTGATCGTAGTAAACAACCAATTATTCCGACGGATGTTGGTGTTTTGGTTATCGAACAAGCCAAACAGGTTTTAAACGAAACCAAAAAAATAGAAAACATACTCTTGGAATACAAAGGCAAAGTTGCTGGAGATTTGAACGTTGGAATTATACCAACCATATCTCCCTATTTAATGCCACAACTCATCAGTCAAATTTCTAAAAGATATCCTGAGGTAAGACTAAACGTTCGGGAATTAATGACAGAGGAGATAATTTCACTTTTACATAAGGATCACCTTGATGTGGGTATTGTTGCGACACCTTTGGAGATTGATGGAATGGTGGAAAAACCCATTTTCTATGAGCGTTTTTGCATCTACTTAAACCCAAATCATCAGGCGTATAATATGGAAGAACTGGATGCAAAAATATTGCTTGAAGACAAGCTATGGCTGCTTTCAGAGGGTAATTGCTTTAGAGATCAAGCGGTCAATTTATGCGAATTAAAACATACCGCCGCGCTTAAAAACTCATTCAATTATGAAAGCGGTTCCATTGAGACGCTTATCCGGATTGTAAACCTAGAAGGAGGAGCAACTGTAATCCCAGAATGGTCGTCCTTAAACCTACAACCCGAAGAAAAAAAGAATATCAGACCAGTCAAAGGCAACAGCGTTAGGGAGGTCAGTTTGATATATTCTAGGAACTTTGCAAAGGCAAAACTCAGTGAAGCATTTTACTCCACTTTGCAATCATGTGTACCCGTACAATTGAAAAAAAATGCGGGAAATCCGATAGCGGCAGTTGTGTAAATTCTAATTCACATTTACTATATACTTCAAAATTAGCGGGTTATACGAAATAAAATCGTTTTCTTTGCAATAATGAAAATTTTTAAAACCATCGTCAACGCTGTTTTATTGTTTTGTTTGACGTTGATTGTTTCTTCTGGGTGTAGCGATTTTGATCGACTTACTCAATTCAGAACTACGTATTCGAATCGCGTAGTATTGGATACGATAAATACAAAAGGAACATCTAGTGAGGTTAAATCTGATACACTTATTGTTGATTTTATAAGTACAGTAAAAGACCATAGCGCAACGGAAAACAGCATCGAGAGTGTAAAACTTATAACTATCGGTATGGAGATTGACAAAAACAAATCTCCTGATTATGCCAATTTCAACATAATTAAAGATTTAGAGGTTTACCTAACGGGTAAAGGAATGGATGAAATACTGATTGGGTCAACCGACAGTATTCCAACAAACGTCAAATATTTTGAAATTAAGGTAATACCTGTAGATGAGGATTTTGAAGATTTAGTAAAATCGGATCAGTTCACCTGTCGTATGAAGTTTACACCAAGAGAGCAGATTAAAGACTCATCTTACGTCATAAAAATTACACCAACTTATTTAGTTGATACCCGACGATTCGGAGTTTAAAACCCCAACAAATTTTCAACTGGAGGAGTGCTTCCAAGCATCGTCTCAGGATTTTCTAAGTAGTTTTTAACCGTTACTAAAAACCCAACGGATTCCCTGCCGTCAATGATTCGATGGTCGTAACTCATGGCAAGGTACATCATAGGCCTGGCTACAATTTCTCCGTTTTCAACAACTGGTCGAGTTATAATATTATGCATGCCCAATATGGCACTTTGCGGAGGGTTGATTATTGGTGTGCTCATCATACTGCCAAATACGCCACCATTTGATATGGTGAATGTACCACCAGTCATTTCGTCGATTCCTAATTTACCATCGCGTGCTTTTGTTGCCAGTCGCATCACTTCTGCCTCGATTTCATGCAATTGCATAGCCTCGGCATTTCTGATTACAGGCACCATCAAACCTTTAGGGCCTGAAACTGCAATAGATATGTCTACGAAATCATGGAAAACGACTTGGTTTCCATCGATATATGCATTAACCGCAGGATACTTTTGTAAAGCAAGTACAACCGCTCTGGTAAAGAAACTCATAAAGCCTAATCCAACTCCATGCACTTCTTTAAATTGCTCTTTGTACTTCTTTCTGATGTCCATTATGGGTTTCATGTTAGCCTCGTTAAACGTGGTTAACATTGCGGTCTCGTTCTTGGCAGAAACCAGTCTTCTGGATACCGCTTTTCTCAAGTTCGACATTTTTTCGCGTCGCTCTTCTCGGCTACCATCAGACACTTGATATCCACCACCATTGCCAGCATTGGCAAATAGGGCATCGGCTTTGGTTATGCGTCCACCACGGCCTGAGCCTTTAACTTGGCTTGAGGCTATACCTTTTTCACCTAATATCTTTCTTGCGGCTGGCGAAGGAGTGCCTGCGGCATAGTCTGACTTCGCATCTTGTTTGGGTTCTGCTTGTTTTACTTCAGCTTTAGGCTTTTCTTCATTAACCGGTGCTGCTGTTTTCTCAGGCTCAGCAGACTCAGGCTTTTCGGCTGATGTGTCGATTGACGCCACTACAGCACCAACAGCAACATCCTCACCTTCCTCAACCAATATTTTCAAAACACCTGCTTTTTCAGCGTTTAATTCTACGGTTGCTTTTTCGGATTCCAATTCAGCTACGGCTTCATCCATTTCAACATAATCACCATCTTGCTTGAGCCATTGGCTGATGGTTACTTTTGTTACTGATTCTCCTACTGACGGTATTTTAAGCTCTAAAGCCATATTGATATGTTATTAACGGCAAATTTATAAAACCAAAGCTAATAAAGACGTGTTGAACAGAAACTAAATGTTTCTATATCAGGACAGTCGATTGGGTATAGTTCAAGCGATTTATCCGTAATATTGAAACCTATTATTTCACATGTCCAATCTCTCACAGTGCTTACATGCTTTTTTTACCGAATACCTGAATTATGGTGTTAAACATGTGGTACTCTGCCCTGGAAGTAGAAATTTTCCTATAATCCAAACAGTTATTGCTGCCAATAAGTTTGTTGAAATACATTCCGTCGTTGATGAACGCTCTGCGGGTTTTATTGCGCTTGGTTTGGCGCAGCAAACCAATACACCTGTTGTGGTGTGTTGCACTAGCGGTACAGCAAGTCTCAATCTGTATCCTGCCATCGCGGAGGCATATTATAGCGAAACCTCAATTTTAGTATTGACGGCAGACCGACCAGCAGAAAGTGTAGATAATTGGGAGGGTCAATGCATTCGACAAGATCATGTTTTTGACAAACACGTCTTAGCTTCATTTACAACACCTGAAAGCTTATCGGACAAATCCATATTTAGACAGTGTGCCATTGACTCTATCAAAACCGCCATATCGGGCAATGGACCAACACACGTTAACATGCCCTTTGCTGAACCGTTTTACAACAAATGGGAAGATGACGGATTTAGGGTAAACCCAATCCAGTTGGAAACGGTCAACAAAGTAGATGTCCCTGACGACTTAGTATCGGATATTGCACAAGCGTCGAAGATCCTGTGGTTAAACGGTGCGTCTCGAGAAAAAATAGATATCCAGTTCCCAGCTAATCTTCCAGTTTGGTCTGACGTGATTTCCAATGTAAAGCAGACTTCCAAACATTGGGAATCTTTAGTTAGCAATGGCTTGGACGTACCAAAACCGGATTTGATTATCACAACAGGTAAGTATTTTGTCTCAAAGAAATTGAGAAGTTATTTGCGTACAGTAGTCAACTTAAAGCATTGGCATGTAAACGATGGAAGCTCAATCCCTGCGCCTTTTGGCACAAATCCGCATTCGATAAATTGTGATTTACAAACTGTCGTTGATTTGGTCGAAGCGCATTATACGCATACAGAGTATAAAGAAACGATTGACACATTGAATGATGCAGTCAAACAGCAAATAGTCAATTTGCACTGGGAAACGTTGACTGAAATGTCGGCCATCCGCGATTTATATCGGATGTTACCACCTAGGTCTGTTCTTCACATTTCAAACTCGATGCCGATAAGATATGTGGGCCTAATGGACAGACGGAGCGATCTGGTACACGCAGCAAACAGAGGAACAAGTGGTATTGATGGATGCACCAGCACAGCTTTAGGTGCAGCTATTGCAACAGACGAAACGGTATTTCTGTTTACAGGTGATATTGCATTTTTGTATGACATAAATGCGTTCTGGCAAACCCAGATACCTCATAACCTCAGAATTGTCGTGTTTAACAATGAAGGGGGAGGGATTTTTGAATTGATAGATGGTCCAAATCAGCATCCAAGCAGTTTGGCATATCAAACAACGCCTCATAACCGCTCTATAAAAGAGTTGTCGGCGCATTTTGGTTTGGATTACCTACAGGTGAACGAGTCTACAAATGCAAGTGAGCGTTACAGTCAGTTTATTCTTTCAACGAAACCAACTATCTTAGAAGTTAAAACTGACAGAAAGAATAACAATGCATTTCTTGGGGATTATAGAAATGCGATTACAAATACTATGAACAATGACAGATAATAAATTCACTCATATAGATTCAGATGGAAACCCGTCTATGGTAGACGTTGGGTCTAAAGCGGTTAGCCAACGGATAGCGACAGCTCGATCTACTGTTCAGTTGCCGGAAGAAGTAATCTCTATGTTAGATAACAAAGAAATTGTGACAAAGAAGGGACCGGTGTTTCAAACGGCAATTTTGGCTGGAATAATGGCCGCAAAAAAAACGTCCGATTTAATTCCGTTATGCCACCCGCTTCAATTGAATAAATGTGAAGTAGACATAAAAGTAGTAAATGGAAATGTTGAAATACAGTGCGTAGTTGGTTGTCATGGCAAGACAGGAGTCGAGATGGAAGCACTCACAGGGGCCTCTGTTGCGGCACTTACCATATATGATATGTGTAAAGCATTTGGGCACAACATCAACATACTTGAAACGAAATTGGTACAGAAATCTGGAGGTAAAAACGATTTTGACAGCAGAAAATAAACATACCAAACACAACAAAATTGAACGTAGGGTTTCTGGGACCTACGGTGCTACTGAAATTGTATTTGTAGGCGCACCATGTGGTAAAATACAGGATTTATCTCGATCCATAATCCAAGCGGTTTCCAAGAATTATGAAGTGTCTTATGTGGATGCTGACCATGGTTCATTCGAAAACCCGCAAAAAGCAGATTTTCTTGAACAGGGAGCCTCTATGTTTTTGTCAGATAAACAATCGTCTGTTCGAATTACAAAGTCACCCTTACTGAATTCCATAGATGCTAAATTGGCGTTTAATGAATGTGATTTGGCCTTAGTGAATGGAAATCATTTTCAAGGAGAATTTCAAATCGTGATGCTGGATTCTGGTAAACTAAAGTCACTAGAAAAACGTGTGGATCAGTTGACCAATGTCATAGCCGTAATTAAGGTTGACGATATCGCGATGCCAGATTTTCTCATAGATGCACTTCCTACAATTGAGGATCTTCCTATTATTTCGTATACCGATACTAATCGGATAGTCGAATTGGTATCTAACAAGTTAGCAGAGCGAAAGCCGAAATTGAACGCACTGATTCTTGCTGGGGGTAAGAGTACTCGGATGGGTGAAGACAAAGCAACATTGACTTACGATAATCAAAGACAAGTTGATCGATTATTGGCTTTACTTCAATCAAAAGTAGCGGATGTGTATGTAAGTTGTAGGCGAGAGCAAAACTTAGATGTTAAAGCCTCTAAAATTTATGATCGAATGGAAAATATGGGGCCGTTAGGAGCCATAACGACGGCTTTTAGAGAAAACCCCAATGCTGCGTGGCTCGTTGTTGCATGTGACCTACCAATGCTTGATTCAGCGGTTCTGGACCAACTCATAGCCAGCAGGTCTCAGAAGCATACCGCAACAGCATTTTTGAATCATGAAACTGGTTTCGCCGAACCGTTGATCACCATATGGGAACCAAAGAGTTATATGCGCATGCTACAGTTCGAAGCACTTGGTTTTACTTGTCCGCGGAAGGTGTTAATTAACTCCAACACCTTACTTCTTAAGCCTGAGAATCCAGAAAAATTATTCAATGTGAATACACCGAAGGATTTCGAAGTTGCGACTAAAGCGCTCGAACAATGAACGACAGATACCAAAGACAGATTAGGTTAGCGAATTTTGGGCAAACAGGCCAAAAAGCCCTTCTCGAAACAAAGGTTTTGATTGTTGGCTGTGGGGGTTTGGGATGCCCTGTTGCTTTGTATTTGACTAGAGGTGGGGTGCGGCAAATTGGACTTGCCGATGGAGATAAAGTAGACCTTACCAATCTACACCGCCAGGTCTTGTATACCGAGTCAAGTGTTGGTGATCTTAAAGTACATGCGGCAAAAGAAGCGCTGTTAAATGGGGATGAAGAACTGGAAATTGATGTTTACCCTACGAGGCTTCAGAAGACAAATTATGAAGAGATTTTTGTTCAGTATGATGTAATTGTCGACTGCACGGACAACTTTGAAGCAAGATATTTGATTAACGATGCCTGCGTAATACTGGGTAAACCTTTGGTTTATGGTGCGGCCAATGGCTGGGAAGGCCAAGTCGCCGTTTTTAATCTGAAGAACAGTGGAAACTTAAGGGACATATTTCCTGAAGTGCCCAATCAGGGTATAATTCAGAACTGTGAGGAGGCTGGTGTTTTGGGGGTAACCACTGGAATAATTGGCAATATGATGGCGATGGAGGTGATTAAAGTAGCCACCAACATTGGAACACCATTGGTCAATCAATTTGTTCAATATGACGCTGAATCCAACCAATATCACAGCATAAAATACAAACCCAATACATCACGTCTAGAAATCAAGATTGAGGGGAATGCTCAAATATCTTGGGGCGAATACTACAGAGATTACAATGAAGCCCTTTTAGTAGACGTCCGTTCATCAGAAGAACGTTCAATAGAGCCTGTTGAAAGCGTTCACATGCCGCTTAGTCGTGTATCGAATGAAGCGTCAACATTAGATTGGCGCAAACAAGTGGTTTTTTTCTGTGCCACAGGTAAACGGGCAACGGAAGCCGCTACAATTACAAGAAATGAATTGGGCAAAGAATCCCTTGTGATAATTGGAAAGCTAGGCTAGGATTACTTTTTCTTTTTGCGCTTCTTGGGCTTGCGTAACAATTCGTCGTCATTTATCAAACTCTTCCAGTCTGCATGCACGTCTCTCGAAAAGTCAATGGTCTCGGTGTATGTTTTTAAATCAATTTTTTGAACGGGAAGGGGATCTCCTAGAAAAGATTCTATATCCTCTAAAAGTGTTTGTTCTTCTGAGCTGCAGAATGACAAGGCCGAGCCTTTTGCGGTTCCTCTACCGGTACGACCTACTCTGTGAACGTAGTTTTCGGCGAGTTCTGGTAAGTCATAATTAATCACGATATCCACACCCGGGATGTCTATCCCGCGCGCACTAATATCCGTTGCGATTAACAATTTTACCTTGCCACTTTTAAAATCTCGCATAGTGGCGGTGCGTTCTTCATCGGATTTGTCACTATGAATTGTTTGGGCGTCTATGTCAACACGCTCCATGGCTTTTTTTACGCGTTCAGCCCGAACCTTGGTTCTCACAAAACACAACGTTTTACTATCGGCATAATCATTTATCACACGTTCTAAAAAGAACCTTTTGTCATCCATTTCGACATGCACTAACGAATGCGTGACGTTTTTGGAAACGGGGTTTTTAGGCGATATCTGAATCCGTATGGGGTTTTGAACTATGGAATAGGCAAGTTTTTTGATACGGGGGTTAATGGTTGCCGAGAAAAACAGTGTTTGACGTTTCTTTGGGATAAAATGTAAGAGGTCTTTAATGTCTTTAATAAAACCCAGATCAAGCATATGGTCGGCTTCGTCCAAAACCAATATTCTTAATTCGTCGAGCTTTAAATACCCTTGACTACGCAAATCAAAGAGTCTTCCAGGAGTAGCCACAACCACATCAACTCCTTTAGTAAGCTTGTCTATCTGGTCGTCTTGGCTAACTCCACCGTGTATGCATAAAACCGAAATATCTAAGTCTGTTGTAAAGTCTAAGAATACCTGCGTAATCTGTTCCGCCAGTTCATGTGTTGGAGCCATGACAGCACAAATTACGCCGTCTTGCTGAGCCTTCTTAGGAATTTTCAGGATGTTCTGTAACACAGGAATAACAAAGGCAGCTGTTTTGCCCGTACCTGTTTGCGCTATCGCTAACACATCTTCCCTTCTCAGTATTGCCGGAATAGATTTGAATTGTATATCTGTTGGGCGCTTAAAACCCTTTTCAAGTATGTTGTGCTTTAACTTGTCAGATATGCGATAATCCTCAAATTTCATGATACAAAGTTACTCTTTACGGGTGAGCTGATACCCACACTTCTCCGTCTTCAAAAAATTCCTTCTTCCAAATGGGTACAGTTTCTTTTAAAGTGTCTATGGCAAACTGACATGCGTCAAATGCTGCACTGCGGTGGGCGGCACCTACGGCAATAATTACGGGTATCTCACCAATGGCTAAAGTACCTACTCTGTGGTGAATGGTTATTGTCAAAATCTCGAATTTTATAAGTGCTTGGTCAGCGATTTTTTCCATTTCCTTGATGGCCATTGATTCGTAACATTCGAAATGTAATTGATGAACGGCATTGCCTTGTGTTGCGTTGCGCACAGTGCCAATAAAGATACATTCCGCTCCGTTGCTATTGCCTGATGCAAAGTCCCGACACGTCTGTATTTCCAATGGTTTGGTCGATAAATGAATGTTTTTTTTCATTTTTTTTCTTTCACAAACAACAAAACGGAATTAGGTGCGTTAACTGTACTGATATAGATAAAAAGTGATAACATTATTCTTGATTTATTTAGTACGTCAGTACTTCTCGGCACGATAAAACTACCCTCCACTTACAGGTGGAATTATTGCCACAACATCTTGATTCTTTAGAACGTCTTCATCGTTCGCATATTCTTCATTCACAGCGAATGCTAACGCATTTAGTTTTTTTAATTCAGGGAATTGGCTGCAAATATTTTCTCGGAAAGATTTAACAGACGGATCTGACGGCAAAGGAAAATCTAACTCTTGCTTTCCAACAATATCACGTGCGGCACCAAATATCAATACTTTCATTAAATCAACAACCTATAAAATATTCGTAGAGAAGCAAAGATAACAAGTACCGCGGTAAGTCTTTTAACACGCAGTTGAGTTAAGATAGTAATATTTAGTCTTGACCCGATTAGTCCTCCAATCCCAACGGCCAATAAAAGCGGGCCAAGGATATGCCAATTAACCGTAATGGAACCAGCATAGGTTTGTCCAATTAGGCCAGCAACAGAGTTAACCAGGATGAAGAAACTAGAAGTCGCAGCGATTACTCGCGGTCGATCCCACTTGATAAGATATAACAGCGGGGCTAGAAAGATACCGCCGCCTATACCAACCAAGCCCGACACAAAACCAATGACACCGCCGATAAGTCCATTTAGAACTATGCTGGTGGATTGGGGTGTGCGTGTATTTTGAGGTTGTCTAAGCATTACTATTCCAGCAATAAACAAGCAGCTTGCCAAAAGAATAAAGAAGGACTGATGTGGTAGTTCGATGCTTCCCCCTAAAAATGCAAAGGGGACACTCGTAATAACAAAAGGAATCGTCTTCCTTAAACTGAACAGATTGTGTTTGACGAATAAAGCAGTGCCGCTCAATACAACGATAACGTTACAACACAAGGCTATAAAACGTAATTGAGGTGGAGGAAGATCTGAAAACGACAGGACGGCAATATATCCTGAGCCACCACCAAAGCCAACGGCAGCATACAATATGGCAATGAAGAAAAAAAGAATCGCGTTTCCCATTAATTGTCGCGTTTCTCGAAGGTTTCGTTTCGCTTCGATTTTACACGTTTAAAGATCAATATGACCACCACGATTGCGGCTATTAGAAAAAAAAGTGATTCTATAAACAAAACGATACTGGTGAAGTTCAACTTATTTAAGCTTAACAGCGGTACCATATGCAAGAATCTCGGCTGTTCCTTGCATAATCATTGCTGTGGTGAGTCGAACGTTAACTATAGCATCCGCACCAAGCCTTTGGGCATCTTGAGTCATTCTTTGAATGGCTTGCTCTCTACTCTCAGCTTGAAGTTTTGTGTATTCGGCAATTTCACCGCCAACAATATTTTTTAGTCCTGCAAAAATATCTCGACCAATGTTTCGTGCGCGTACAGTGCTTCCTCTAGCAACACCTAGAATTTCTGCAATTTCTTTATTAGGGACGGTTTCCGTTGTTGTAAGTATCATGATAGCAAATTACAACAATTTGGAGGTGAAGAACGAAACAGCTTATTTTTTTCGATTAATTACAAAATCCAAAAGGTCAACAAGCGATTGTTTGTTGTTGACGCCTTCCATATTGTGTAAAACGTCAAGTGCTTTTTGATGGTAATTGTTGAGGTGTGTCTTCGCATAGTCGATGCCTCCGTGGTCAATAACGAACTGGATTACTTTTTTAACACTGGCTTTATCCTTTTTGTCAGATTTGATTATTCGAATAATCGATTTTTTAGTTGATTTGTCCGCTTCTTGTAATGCATGAATCAACGGTATAGTCATCTTTTTCTCTTTGATGTCTATTCCCGTGGGTTTGCCAATATCACTGTCTCCATAGTCGAAAAGGTCGTCTTTAATCTGAAAAGCGATTCCGGTATACAAACCAAACTCAGACATTTGATCTAATATTTTTTGATCTTGTACATTAGACGCGGCACCAATCGCACAACAACTGGCAATTAAAGAGGCGGTCTTTTTCGATATAATGTCGTAGTAAACCTCTTCAGTGATGTCAAGCTTCCGTGCTTTTTCCATTTGCAGTAACTCACCCTCACTCATCTCCTCAACGGCAGTAGACAGAATCTCTAACATGTCGTGGTCCTTCTTTTTTAGGGCAAGAAGTAACCCTTTAGACAAGAGATAATCACCAACCAATACGGCGATTTTATTTTTCCATAAGGCGTTAATAGAAAAGAAGCCTCGGCGCTTATCTGAATCGTCAACCACGTCGTCGTGCACTAAAGTGGCTGTATGTAACAATTCCACAAGCGACGCGCCTCGGTAAGTGCGTTCATTCACATCGCCAAAAAGTTTGGCACTGAGTAAGACAAACATGGGGCGCATTTGTTTCCCTTTACGCTTCACAATGTAGGTCATGATTGTATCGAGCAGCGCAACGCGACTCTTCATGTTTTTCCTGAAACGTTTTTCGAATTCAGCAAGTTCTGCTGAAATGGGATGTTGGATATCTTTAAGACTGTTCGCCATCAGAAAATAGGAGCTGCAATATACTTGTAATTGATGTCTATGAACATGAAACAATAAAAAAAGGGCTTTGTTTAAAAGCCCTTTTGAAGATTATTTTAGTCGATTATTCGATGACTTCACCCTCTGATGCAGAGTAAAGAAGTTTAAGCGAATTGATCTTTCTTAGTTCTTGTTTGATGTCCTGAATTAATCCCATTTTCACCGAACGATCAGCTTTAATTGCCGTTGTAAGGTAGTCACGGACACCTTCAGGATGCTCGTTCTTTTTAAGCGTGATATATGCCTGGACACCGTTAGCGCCTTCAACCATACCAAACTTATCATCAAATTGAATTCTTGGTGCTGTACCACTCTTAGCCGTGTTTATTGGAGGGCCTACGAGTATATGGTTTACCCATGACTTCTTTTCGATTTTCTCTACTTCAGAAACAACTGGTAACGATGTCTTCACCAAAACCGTAGGGTCACGCATCTTGGTAGCTACCATGAAGAAGAACAACAGCATAAATACGATATCTGGCAATGCAGAGGTATTTATTGCTGGTAATTCTTTGCCTTTATTTTTTTTAAATTTTGACATAACTAGTTGCTTGATGAGTATTCTACTGGTTCTGCTTCCGAAATCTTCATTGGATACTTCTTCTGCACCTCTAGCGCTTGGTCACTCTTTTTAGGTAAGTCTTTAAAAGACCTTCCGAACTTATTGAGTGCGTATTCATCCCGTGCTTCAACATAGGCTCGAATCAACTCATTATATACTTCTACATAACGTTGCACTGATGTTCCTCTATCATTTTTAAGAGAAACAATCGCCGCTTGAGACGAATCAGCAAAGTTTGGCAAACGTCCTTCGTTTTGAATGTGACGCTTGGTCAACTCTGTAAGTTGATTAATACGAAGTGGCTTGCGCTCCACGAGTAATTGGTCTCCCGAATTAACAAGGACTTCAAGCACGTTTCTATCATTTTGCTCCACAACTGGTGGCGGAACGTTTGGATCAGGGAATGGCGGAAGTTGTACCCGCAATCCTTTTTGTTGATCCATCGTTGTTGTAACCAAGAAGAAAACCAAAAGCAAGAAGGCGATGTCGGCCATTGAGCCGGCATTAATTTCAGGAATCTTTCTACTTTTTCTTGCCATTGTTATACTTATTTATCAAACATTGTTTTAACCGAAGAAGCTACAGCTAATACGATTGTTAGTCCAATCATAATACCGGCAACCCAAACCCCCGCATGTGAAAATTGGAAATCTTTTAAGGTAACTCCGTCATCAATCATAGCTTGAGGAACAACGTCGCTAGCCATTGATTTGCCGATTAAGAATAACACGGCTAAAACAACGATGCCAGCAATTGTCCATATCAATGCTTTTGGCTTTTGGATAATTCCTAAGAGTGACAACACAAGAGCGGCCAATACGGCAACACCTATGTAGATGTACGATTGCCATAAACCAAACGAAGCTGGTCCTTTTTGCAACACCTCATTATCACTAGGGATAGTATATGTTCTGTACATAAATATAAGCAACAGCACCACAACGATACCGTAGTATATATATGTAATTAATCTTTTAGCGTTCATAGGCTTTAATTAGCTTGTTTTTACAATGTTGTTTTTGATCAACATATCAACCAAACGAATAGATGCATCCTCCATGTTGTTAACGATGGAATCAATTTTTGATACCAATAAGTTGTAAAAGATTTGCAGGATAATCGCAACTATAAGACCTGCAACCGTTGTTAAAAGGGCTACTTTAATACCTTTTGCAACAATAGCTGGAGAAATATCACCTGCGTTTTGAATATCGTCAAAGGCTTTAATCATACCAATTACTGTACCCATGAAACCCAACATAGGGGCAAGTGCAATAAACAATGAGATCCAAACAAGACCTTTTTCAAGTTGACCCATCTGAACTTCTCCATAAGATACAACTGATTTCTCAACGTGATCTAAGCCTTCATCGGCTCTGTCCAAACCTTGGTAAAAAATACTAGCAACTGGTCCAGGAGTGCTTCTTGCTACGTCTTTGGCAGACTCGATGCCGCCAGAAACCAAAGCGTCTTCCACTTTTTTGATGAACTTTTCAGAATTAGAGCTAACAGAGAATAATGATAATAATCTTTCAATTACGATCGCTAAACCTAGAATTAGACATAATAAAGGGAGGGCCATAAATCCAGCACCACCTTCGATAAATTTATCACGGATTACCGCGATTCCTTCACCTTTTTCAGATTTTTCGTCATCTGCTACAACTTCTTCACTAGCTTCAGCTACAGCCTCACCTTCTTCAGGAGCTGTTTCTTCTGTAACTATTTCTTCAGATGCTGCTTCTGTTGCCTCTGGTGCATCAGCGCTCTCAACTTCAGTTGTTTCAGGCTCTGTCGCTGTTTCCTGAGCATAAGCGGATAGGTTCATTCCTACGAATAGCGCAAATGCTAAAATCAATACAATCGTTTTTTTCATTATTTCAGATCTTTTATAAGATATTGTGACTACTGGCAAAAATAGAAAAACTTTGATATTAACCTTATCAATTAAAAATCAATTTATTTTTATCCTTTTTGCCACTAATACAATGGTAATGCTACGTTTTTATTGTCGATTTATGCTTTATGTTTGAGGAATAAACGGATTGAGTTGACAAACGGAAATGGCTAAATCAAAAACGGTATTTTTTTGCCAAAACTGCGGGGCTTCATCGCCAAAGTGGATTGGGAACTGTCCTTCATGTAAACAATGGAATACCTATGTGGAGGAAGTTGTAGAAAAATCAAGTACCCAGAGCGTACCTGCTTGGGTAGACAATCAAGAGGAAAAGGCTAAAAAGAGTAGCCCTAAACTTATTACGAGTTTACAATCTGGACCTGAACAGCGCATTGAAACCACAGATGCGGAATTGAATCGGGTTTTGGGAGGCGGAGTTGTTTTTGGGAGTCTTGTGTTGTTGGGAGGAGAGCCAGGTATCGGAAAGTCGACTTTAATGCTACAGGTGGCCTTGCAAAGCGATCAGAAGGTGCTTTATGTCAGTGGAGAGGAAAGTGAAACACAACTCAAAATGAGGGCCGATCGCATTGGAATACGAAACGAGGCCTGTTATATTTTATCTGCTACTGAGATTCAAGAAATATTTAAGCAAGTCAAAAAACTCAAACCAGGAATTCTTATTGTTGATTCTGTTCAAACCCTATTTAGTCGGTCTATAGAGTCAACACCAGGAAGCATTTCTCAAATTCGGGAATGTACGGGCCAACTTTTAAGGTTTGCCAAAGAAACAAATACACCTGTGTTTTTGATAGGTCATATTACCAAAGACGGTCAGATTGCTGGACCAAAGGTCTTAGAGCATATGGTGGATACCGTTTTACAGTTTGAAGGAGATCGCCATCACGTCTATAGAATACTTAGAGCTGTAAAGAATCGTTTTGGTTCAGCGTCAGAAATGGGCATATACGAAATGGCCGGAGAAGGATTACGTGAAGTCTCCAACCCGTCTGAAGTACTGATTTCAAATCGGGATCAATTGTTATCGGGTATATCAATAACTGCTGCGGTAGAAGGTGTTCGACCTTTAATGATCGAAACACAAGCCTTGGTAAGTACTGCGGTGTATGGAACACCGCAAAGAAACTCGAACGGATACGATTTAAGGCGGTTAAATATGCTGCTTGCCGTGTTGGAAAAACGATGCGGGTTTAAACTTGGCTCACAAGATGTTTTCGTAAATATCGCTGGCGGGCTCAAACTAGACGACCCTGGCACAGACCTAGGAATTGCATCAGCGATACTGTCTTCGTACGAGAACATACCATTGCCCACCTTAACAGCATTTGTTGGAGAGATTGGACTGTCTGGAGAAGTGCGCGCTTCGCGCAGGATGGATCAACGCATAGCGGAAGCCGAAAAATTGGGCTTTGAAGAAATCATTGTCAGTGCCAATTCTGTGAAAGGCAATTCGGCAAAATCGATTAAAGTCATTGGCGTAAAGAACATAATGGAAGTCGCTGAGTATTTGTTTGGCTAAGTCAGTAACATTATTTCGTGTAGGTTAAATTGACCACACCACTTTCGAACGATTCTGTGCTTGAAAGTTTGAACATTGTTTCCTTACCTTCTTTAAAAAGCGGTCTCCCATTTCCTAAAACAACTGGGATAATACTTATGAGCATAGAGTCGATTAGACCTTTGTTTAAGAAGTTTGCAATTAGAACTCCACCTCCTACAATCCAAATGTCTTTCTTGGCGTGTTGTTTCATTTTTTGTACGTCGATGTCGCTAATGCTTGAAACAACTTCGGTACTGGGTGTTGAAATCTGTAGCCCTTTATTGCTTGAAATCACGTAACACGTATAGTCTGCATATGGCCAGTCAACGTCAAAACCGACGACGTCTTCGTATGTTTTTCGTCCCATGATTATCGTGTCTACTTCCGACATAAATGCCGAATAACCATAATCTACATCTTTTGGGTGATCAATGTTGTCTAACCAGTCAATACTGCCGTCTTCTCTTGCTATATAACCATCTATGCTGGTTGCAATAAATAATCTGAACTTACTCATCCTATGTGCTTCTTTCGTTTTTTGTAAAAAATACTCATAACTGTTATTGGTTTGATTTGAGCTAGCGCAATTTTCATTTTCCACTTATTCAAACGAGCCGCATCCTTTTAGCGTGAAGTTTTTATCTGTCAACGTAACGCTGGTCTCAAATGGTTGATCACCGTCATCAATGCATTGCTCATATGAAATGTTTAGGATCAGGGGTTTAGTGTCGTCGTGTAAAATATAACGGGTAGCCTTATTCGGATTGGCACCAGGCAGCAACTCGGCAATGCCGAATAGCGTCCTTTCTCCGTAATCAAGGGTCAGACTGTATTCCAATCCACCTGATTTGTCTTCCATAAGAATTACATGCCACCCAGGTTCGTTTCCGCCACCTTGGTATTGAGTGTCTTTAACAACAGTTGTCGCTTTATACTGGCTTTCTTGTGTTTGTGTTGTCGTCTGATTACTGCAAGACGAAATCAAGCCATACAGGATTAAAGTAATAAAGGTGAAGGGATAGTTTTTCATGAACTACGATTTAAAGTAAATGGTATAGGCAGCCTCAATAAATCCAAACCCAAAACGGTCTAAAGTGGCGTCGGTTTGAAGTATAATAATTTCGTTTTTGGATTCCATGGCCGCTTGAAGATTAAGATCTTCGATCATTAATCCGGAGGTAAAGTTTTGCGGATAAACCTGCTTGAAATAGTACCAGAATTCTCCAGAGTCGCAGGCGATTGTACTCAACCCTATATCAAACAATCCCCAATAATAACTGTCAGCAATCACTGCACTTTTTATCTGGTCGGTACTATTAATAATTTCGTGAGAAGGGTATGCCATACCTAAATGAGGCAGTCTGGTGTAAATATTAAGCCCATCTTCGACGTCTGCATCCGAGCCGGAAGTTATTTGAGTAGTAGAGTCAGGCATGGTGTAGGAAATGGTTGCTAGATTTTGGTTGTAGTGGCTATCCCAGTATCTCAAAATAGAATCAGTTGCGACTAACATCCCGTATTTACTCCAATGAATCCCAGTACGTGGAAACAACGGTGCTAAGGCATTTTCTTTTTCTTGCCTAAACCACGCGCTAAAATCTAGATAAGGAAGCTGTTTGGTATCGAAGCCAAGCTTAAATGCGTCATAATTGGTTCGGGCTTGTCTGTATTTTTGGTAATAATCAGGTATATATTCTGGAAAGTAACTTCCTTTTCCTGGGGCAAAAATCATAGTAAGATTTGTGCCTAAGGCGGCTAGTGTATCTCGCACTTGTTTGAACATGGCGACCTTTTGATTCACGACAGAATCACCAAGAAAATCCATCCCAAGATGCGCTTCAATATATGGTGTTTCGTACAGGTAATTGTCTTTGCCAATAATGACATATTGAGCGTTTGCCTGACCAAACAAACTGTAGTCAATTTGATTTATCGTGCGTACCAATGGGCTTTGAAAGCCAAAAGAGTCGGTACAATATTTATCCGCGTTTTTTTGGTAGCTACCATCTAACCAAGATTGCAAGGTAATGGCCGGTTTTTTGTGCGGATTGTGTGCTCCTTTCAAAGAGTCGAAATGCCATAAATGAAAGTTCCGTTGCACCAAGGGCATGATAAACATAAGTCCAATTATGCCAATCAATAAACGATATGTGCGTGTCGAACTCAAAATCGGAAGTAAATGAAAGGATTGTAAGAACCGGTTGACAAACTTGCCACACTCAAGCTAAATAAAACCACTGCCACGCCGAAATATGTAATCAATGATCGTTTTGTGAACTCCTGCTTGTAAAAATGGTCTTGCCATTGTTTACCAAGTTTGGTCGCGCTGAGAAATCCAAAAAACAAGGCTACACCCAGAACAAATAAGAGTTTGTTGTTGTAGCAGTAAATGGGTGTGATACCGTCAAAACTAAACAGCGCAGCGTAAAATGACAACGCTTCGGATGTTTGTTCAATTCTAAAAACCACCCATCCCAGCACAACAATTATAAACGTGATACACGTTCTTACAAGCGGGATTTTTTTAGATTTCGCCAACCCTGTGATACGTTCAATGATTAAAAATGCGCCATGATAGGCACCCCATAGAACGAAATTCCAACTGGCACCATGCCACAATCCCGATAACAGAAATACAATAAGCAAGTTTCGATAGGTTTTGCTTGTACCGACAAAGCTGCCCCCAAGTGGTTTGTACAGATAATCTCTCATAAACCGACCTAACGTAATGTGCCATTTACGCCAAAATTGAGTGATAGAAATGCTGGTGTATGGGCTATTAAAATTCTCAGGAAATTTGAACCCAAGCATTTTACCCATCCCTATAGCCATATCCGAGTATCCTGCAAAATCAAAGTAGATTTGAAAAGTGTATAGAATGATGCCAAACCAGGCAATTGATGCAGTCCATTCGTTTGGTGGAAGGGCAAATATTTTGTCTGCTGTTATGGCTAAGGTATTGGCAACCAAAACTTTTTTTGACAGGCCAATACAAAAACGAATAAACCCCTCAACAACATTTTTGCTTGAATGAATTCGGGTTCTTATTTGATTGGCAATCTCGCCGAACCGAACGATCGGGCCCGCTATCAGCTGAGGAAACATCATTATGTACAACATGTAATCCGTCGCCGATTTTAGCGGTTTATTGTCGCCACGATAGATGTCGATGGAATAGGTGAGGGTTTGAAAGGTATAAAATGATATTCCTATTGGCAATAGAATTTCAGGCAAAGGAATAGATCCAACCGAAAGGCTGGTCAGAACAACATTCGCATTGTCAACGAAAAAATTGGCGTATTTGAAGAACATCAAAAGGCCAACGTTTAGACATATCGACGTTGCAAGCCATTTCTTTTTATTCTTCTTTTCTGCTCGATGCAGTCTATTGACAACATGGTAGTCAATAATTGTTGAGAGAAGTAAGACGAAAACAAATTTAGGAGCTCCCCATGCGTAAAAAAAAATGCTACCTGCCAGTAGGCCATAGTTTTTAAACTTGTTTGGTAAAAGGAAGTAAACCAAAAAGAATAGCGGAAAGAAGTAGAAAAGAAAAGTTAATCCGCTGAATACCATTTACCTGACTTAACTAAGGTTGCACGAATGTAATATCTACAACAACATATTAAAAACCCAATGAGCGGTTAGAAAACACTTGCTATTTGGTGTTGGAGTTTCTCGAAACTATCTTCGAATCGCCAGATATCGCAACACCGTTCAAAAACTCCAGGTGGTTTAGTTTACCTTGAATAGGTTTTAACTGAGCCGTATTAACCAGGGTTTTATTGTCAATTCGTTGAAACTTGGTACTTAGAATAACATCTTCAAACTCCGCAATATTTCTTTTACTTTCTACTTTTTCATTGTCTATAAAATAGATAGTAGAACCTGCTTCTGAAGCGATGATGTACGTGATATTTTTAATGGACGTAAATACCAATCCAGCTTTTGTGATCACAGGTATTTTCGTAAACTTACTTTTCAAAATTCCATTGACCATTTGATATGCCGTAGTCATGTTGGTTTTGCTTTTAGCAACTTTTTTTACAGCCTGTTGTAGCTCTTCAATGTCGATGGGTTTGAAAAGACAGGTAATGCCAGAGTATGTAATGGCTTTAACCGAATATTCGTCATACGCCGTCACAAAAATGATTTCGAAATTGATTTCATCTAAGGCTTGAAGTATCTGAAACGAATCACCTTCCTTCAGCGTAATATCCAGAAAGACCAAGTTGGGTTGTAAAGTTTCTATAGCCTCAACTGCCCCCTTGATGTCTTCAGCCATACCCACGATTTCGACTTCTGGGCAGAAAGTTTCAACCAGCGTCTTAATTACTTCACGGCTTTTTAGCTCGTCATCTACAACAACTGATCTAAGCATCTGGGTTTTTGAGTTTGGTAATTATCGGTAAAAAAATAGTGACACGGGTTCCGATTGCATTGCCTTCGTCGTCGTGCAAGTCTAATATGAAGAATTCAGGGGATTCGGTTAAGTCTCTTGTCAACACTTCGAGTCTTTCGCTTGTTACTTTAATACCCTGAGATTTATGCTTTTTGGTCCTGTTTTCATTCAACTCGGCGCTCATTTTTCGCCCGATTCCATTGTCTTCTATGGTACACCGCAATTGACCTCTGTGTTTGCTGAACTCAATACGCAATGCTCTTTTGCTAGTTTTAGGTAAGAGCCCATGGATAATTGCATTTTCTACGTACGGCTGAACAAGCATACTGGGAACATACAAGTGATCTGGATCAAGGGAATCTTCGATTTCGATTTTGTAATCCAATTCGTTTTCCATTCTAAGCTTTTCCAAATCCAAATAGGTATATAACCAATCATATTCTTCTTGTAGCGAGATATATTTTACGCGCGAATTTTGAAGAATCATGCGCATAAGACTTGAAAATTTTGTCAAATAGTTATAGGCTTCTTTAGGCTCGTTTTTTAATACGAAGTATTGAATAGAGTTTAGACTGTTAAAAATGAAATGCGGATTCATTTGGCTTCGCAGTGCTTTTAGCTCCAAATCAACCATTTTGTGTTTGTATGATGTCGCAATACTCCTTGTTCGAATCCAAATAATTAAACCAATTATGGCCATAACGAGCAAACCTAAGATAGACCGAAACCACCATGTTTGCCAATACGGAGGGGCAACGGTAATTCTAACCAGTTTGTCTATAACGCTCCATTGCCCTAAATGGTTAGATGCGCGGACACGGAAGGTGTAAGATCCTGGAGACAAGTGCGTGTAAAAAGCTTCTCGTCTTGCGCCAGCATCAATCCAGTCGTCATCAAAACCGACCAACTTGTACTGATATCGGTTGTCTTTTGAATTGCTGTAGGATAACGCACTGAATCCAAAACTGATCAAGTTTTCGTCGTAAGATATTTTGATTTCGTTCTGATAGTTGATATCTGTTTTTAAGTCTACTTCCTTATCGGCAACTTTAAACGAGGTAAGGGCAATTCTTGGTGGGACGGAGCTCCGTTTAAGGTCTTTGGGTTTGAAATAGTTAAATCCTTTTTGGCCTCCAAAGTACATGGTCTGGTCACTGGCTTTGAAATAAGCCCCTTCGTTAAACTCCAAGTCTTGCAGGTAATGACTCAAATTGTACGACGTGAATTTGGTTGTTTTCCATTTGTATTCGATCAAGCCGTTGTTCGAACTCAACCAATAGGTATCATCATTTTCTTTAAGTATGCCATAAATCACGTCATTTGGTAAGCCGTCTTCACTAGTGATTGATGTGAAGGTAAGGTTGCGTCTATCAAAAATGTTTAATCCACCACTGTACGTTCCAATTAAAAAGGAATCAGAATTCATTGCTTCAATACACATCATGGAATTTGAAGAAGGACTAGTTGAATCCTTGTCATCATGCTGAAAAACCAATTCGGATTTTCTGTTCTTTTTATTGAAAATGTGTAGCCCGGATCTAAAAGTGACCAGAATGAGTTCTTCCCTTTTTTTGTCTTCAACGATTTGATATATCTGATTATTGGTAAGATACCCTGTTTGGTAGACCGTATATTTCAGGCTGTCTCTGTCGTAACTGG
The DNA here is from genome assembly GCA_905478335.1 of uncultured Bacteroidia bacterium. Classification (GTDB taxonomy): domain Bacteria; phylum Bacteroidota; class Bacteroidia; order NS11-12g; family UBA9320; genus UBA987. The sequence continues at coordinate 27,899 of CAJQIC010000020.1, forward strand.
CCAGCCCCCATCTTGTGCCTAACCACAATCTGCCGTCACTATCTTCCATGATGTGACTGATTGTGTTCACATTGATTTCTGGACGTTGAGGAGGGTGGTGTTTAAATTGTTTTGTTTGTCGGTTGTAAGAAAAAAGGCCTTCCTTTCTTGTGCCTATCCAAAGCGTGTTTTGTTTGTCTTCATAAAACGATCGTATCGATTTAGTTTCGATGTCTCCATCTTTAACTAGTGGGATAATTTCTAATTCTTCTGTCGAAGGGTTAAACTTAGCAATTCCACCACCTAAGGTGCCAATCCAAATGGCACTATCTCGCGTTTCATAAATGGAGTACAGGTTATTGTTCGTAGGTTTTCCGTTTATCTCAAACTGATTAAATAAGTTAAAAAGCTTTAGACTTGGATCAAACTTGCTGACACCAACACGACCACCAAACCACAAAGCGCCGTCTCTGTCTTGAAAACCTACGTTAATTTCATCGCCAATGATGCTTCTGTAGTTGTATGGATTGTGGTGGTAGGTAACATACTTGTCGCCGGTGAATTTTAACAAGCCGGCCCCATCTGTGCCGATCCATAAGTTCCCCACTCCATCGTGCATAACAAACGTGGTAAAATTGGCACCGCGAATTCTTGGAGAAGGGATTGGAACCACTTGGTCTGTCTTCGTATCCCAAATTTGTAATCCTTGCCCGTTGGTCACAATATAAAGCTTGCTGCCATGGTGTAATATGTCGTTTACAGATTGATTCTTGAATGCATCAAGAGATCGAAAAGTTTTAAACTTCTCTTGTGAGTACAATACAATACCTTGTAATGTCCCAACCCAGATTCCCAAACCATTAGCTTCAAGGGAAAAAGACCGAACATAATTACTAGGCAAAATACTGTTGTCTTCCGTGTAATTAACCCATGTTTGGTTTGAGTGATTATGAATGGCCATACCACCGCCGTCGGTGCCAATAATCAGGTTTTGATTACCATCTTCTTCAATACAATTTATTTGGTATTGGTTGGCGGTGCCAGTATTGTCTTTGAATACATAATGTTTGAACTGGTTGGTCTTTTTGTCAAAGCGATCAAGGTGTCCAGCAAACGTGCCAACCCAAATAAAACCCTTTTTGTCTTCATAGATTGACGTGATGTGATTTGAAGCTAATGACGTAGAGTCATTAATTTCATGCTTAAATATTTTTAAACTATACCCGTCGTATCTATGCAAGCCTTCAGCTGTGGCAAACCACATAAAGCCATCACTGCCTTGCAGAATGCCAGTTATTGTACTTTGAGCGAGTCCGTCAACACGGCCAATATTCTCAAAATGTATGATGTCTTTTTGTGCTTGAACACCAATACTTAATAAGATTAAAAGACAAATCGAGAAGAGTCTTTGCATGTTACAATTTACTCAATGCAGCTAAAAAGTTTTCTTTACGTCGTTTTGATACATCGACAGAATCGCCATTAGACATCACCACATAGCCACCTTCTCCGCGGACGTATTTTTTCATTTCGTGTAAATGAATGAGGGATGATTTGTGGACCCTAAAAAAATCATACTCCGACAATAGGTCTTCGTATTCTTTTAAATTTTTTGATGTGGTAATGCGTTCCCCGGTTTTCAAAAAGAAGTATGTATACGCACCATCGCCTCTTAAATAGACAATGTTGTCAATTTTTATGAATAACAGTCCGTCTGAACTGGAAATAGCAATTTGTTGGTTGCTTTTGTTGGTCTTCATGTTGTTAACAAAGACTTCAAAGTTCTTATTGACTTTGTCTTTATCTCGTTTGTCTCTTGCCCGTTCAATGGCCTCTTTGAGTAAGTCTATGTCTATCGGTTTTAACAAGTAATCTATAGCCGTGGTGCGAAATGCTTTGGAAGCATATTGCTCATGTGCCGTAGTGAAAACTACTTCGAAATCTATTTTGTCAAAAGCGTCAAATAACTCAAACCCATCTCTTCTCGGCATTTCAATGTCTAGAAAAACAATATCGGGCTTGTTTTTAGCGATTGCCTTCACTCCGGATGTAACGGAATCAGCCATTGCCACTACCGAAACGCCTTCAATTAAGTTATGTAACATGGCTTCAAGGCCTTCTCGGCTTTTAAGTTCGTCGTCGATAATAATTGCGGTGAGCATAGGCGTATAATTAGAGGGTTTGTATGGTTAAATGAAAGAATGCGTTTTTATGCCAATCTAGGGTATAATTTATCAAGCCAGAATCTTGAAGTAATTCAAGGCGGTTCATGGCTAAGTCTATTTTAGCTTTCGATTTACTATGAATAGGAGCGTCCGATTTAAGGTCTATCATACATGTGCAGGACTCTTCTTCAGTCGATACCGAAACTTTAAATGACTTGGCCTTTGATTCCAAAAACAGTAGCCATGCGTTTTCAAGGAAAGGCTGGAATACAAAAGTGGGAACGGAGGTTTCTGCGTTAGTTCCACTTTGTTTTATTGTCGGGAATTTCCGATTAGGGAATCGGATTTGTTCTAAGGCACCATAAACTTTGAGAAAGGTCAGCGTTTCTTCTACACTGGCAAACTGCTCATTACTTTGTTTTAAAGCTAGTTTGTAGACACGGTTGAACAACTGCAACGTTTCAAAAGCCGATTTGTGCGCCTTTAGAATGACATCGGACTGAATTCCATTGATTATATTTAATAGAAAGTGCGACCCAACAAACGCTTTAAATGAATTAAGTAAACTATTGGCTATATGTGGGTTGTCGTTCGGCATAAAAATGCAATTTCAGTAATTCAATTCAGTGTACCAAACCTTGAAGCAAAAGTCAAGATTTGGTACACTTTGGTAGTGAATGATTGGATAGTTTGGTTTGATATGTCTTGAAAGCGTATTGGTTATTGAACCAATAACTTCTTGGAGTCGGAGTTACCCACTCCACTTATGTTGACAATATATATGCCTGATTTTAGGCTGTCTATTTTTACCCGTTTTGAGTCAGTTTCTGTATTAAAGGCAACTTGGCCCGACATGGAGTAAACTGTTATTTGAGTATGACCAGATAAGTTGTGCTCCACAAATATGCTTTGCTCATCGGCTGTTGCAGGGTTGGGGTAAACACGTGATGTCATTGCAAACGGTTCAGCCTCAAAAGAGCCATCTATTTCTTCTTCTGGCTCGTCATGAACAATCTGAAGATCAATTGATTTTTCTTGTATATCAATGGCTGTTTGTGACGGGAAATTACAAGAGAATGTCTTGTTTTTTTGGGTCAAGGCGATACTGCTGTTGTCGCCTTTGTCGTCATCGCCATCTTCATCAAAGTCATCAAATACAAGTGTGTCGTCGGATTGGATATCAAGGTTTACTTTAATTTTTACGGTATCGGTTCTGGTAACCGTCGATTGATCTGTTTTTTTGTCTTTATCTTTTTCATGAGCAAAAGCATTGTGCTGAAAGCCCAGAAGCACAACCCCGATAACCATTAGATATTTACAAATAAAGTGTACCATAAAATTCTTTTGTAAAGATAAAAAACGATGTGGTGATTTTTGGTCTGAGTTAACGAACGGCATAACTCCTTTTACAAACGGAAAAAGTGCCCCGAAAGGCACTTCTTCTCAAGTATAAATCAACATTAAACATTTAAAACAATCTGAATCGGATTGGCTGGATGAAGTACGTTTTCACAGGCTTACCACCTTTCATCCCGGGCGTCCAAGTAGGCATTCCTTTAATCACCCGCTTTGACTCTTCGCCAGCACTTGGGAATAGTTCATTCCCAATAATTTTAATATCCGTTATTTTTCCATTTTCGTCCACAATGAACATCACCTTTACGGTGCCTTGTTTTTCAAACTCTTCACAGTCATCAGGATATCTCAAGTTATCGCGTAAATACCGATTTAATGCTTCCATGCCTCCTGGAAAGGCAGGTTTAACATCAACGCCCATAACAACTTTTGATGTGGTAGGTGTGATTGGCGCAACTGGGGGAGTAGTTACCGGAATTGCAGCAGGGATAGCCGGTTCGACTGTGGTTGGCGTTATGATGTCATGTTTTACTAATTTGAGTTTAGCGTTAACAGTGAATGGCTGTGTTTTTTTTGGTCGTGGCTTTTGTTTTATCAGTTTCGGTTTAGGAAACTTAACACTAACCACTTGCACCCCGTAAACGTCTTCGTCTGGCGTTATCTCAACAATATCACCTACTACGTAATCGGTTTTATACGTGAAGGCAAAAAGAGTAAGTCCACATGAAATGGCTATACCAATGAAAAAATTTCTGTAACGGTGCTTGTTGAATCCAGCTTTCATAATAATGTTGTTTAAACATCTATACGTAAAGATGGCTCGAGGTAAGTGGTTGTTCCTAATTAGTTTTTAGGAACGGAAGGAGAGAAGTGAGGAACGGAGCGTTTTAATTAAAAATTAAAAATGAAAAGTTGAAAATGAATAATGCTGCTTGGCACATTCACTTATTCTTGGAACAAGTCATTTAAGAAAGCTTCCCAAACGATTCGATCTTGTTTCGGAAATAGTTCTTTGACCGTATTGAAGGACATATATATGTGGCCATTATCTTCAGAATACCCATATTGCTCTATAGTGAAGTCGAAAATAAAATCTCTTCCTTTAACCCATATGACATAGTCGTATCTGTCAAAAAATGACGCTCCGACTAACAAAACAGTATCGACAACAGTTCCATATTCGTCCATAAGAGAAGTTATTAACTCTCCAGCTAGCTCATTCTCGGGGTCGATGTATGGTTCACCGAGGTTTCTATCTTTAAAAAGACATTCATTAATCGGATAGTTAGTTTCTTGATTTGTAGCTATCCGGCTCATAATGACCGATGCTACGTGTCGATTAAATGACGCCATTACTTTGGTTTTGTTTTTGAAATCTACATTGTCCGGGATAAATCTAGTATTTACCTGAATCGATCGTTGAGCTAGTTCAAATGGCAAAGCACTCGAGTCGATTGAATAGTAACGTGATGTGAACAGTCTGAAATCGCCAAACTGACTGTTTTGAGCAATCACAGCTGTAATAAACGAGATGTCATTTGGGCTCAGAACTGATGGTAAATCGCTCATTTTCAATAGAAACAAGTAGTTTAAGCCAAGTTGAATGCCAGAGGTCTGTAGCATATATAGTGGACCGATTCCAAAAGGCGAATATGAAATTTGACCATCAGCCACATTGATCTGTGGTTTGTATGAAATGCGAAATCCTTTAAAATCTTCTTCAGGATTCATTTCTATGTTAATGACAGAATCTATTACGTTATAGGGATCGTCAGGATAATTACCATCTGATATTTGAACAACTTTTTGATAGCTAAAATACGCACGGATTTCTTTTTGAGTTAAAGTGCGACTAAAGGAGTCGTTGGCAAATACAGGAATTTTTTGTGCCATAGCTGCCTCAAAAAGTTTAACATTAATTTCATTAATCCTCTTTTGCAGAAATGAATCAACTGCTCCGTCGGTAACAGTTATCTGCGCCGAGATAAGAAAATAAAGAGAAGATAGAAGCAGGCAAAGAAGTACTTTCATGCAAACAAATAAAGCAAATATATCGGTGTGCTTTTTGTTAAAACCACCAAATAGGATGAACACTACCTTCTTCAAAGTGTGTTTGATTGGCGGGCAATTCCATAAGCGCGTTCGCCAACGTTAAATTAGCTAAGTCTCCAGAGCCATTTCCTTTTACCGGTTGTGCAACTAACTTTCCATGATTGTTCTCAACTAGAACTTGCAAAAAGTAGGTGAGGTTCGGTTTAAAAGACACCTCTTCTGCTAAAAAAGCATAGTGCTGACGCGGATCTTGGTGTAACGATTTTTTGAGCCAAGGCTCAAAAAATCGTTTAGCGCAGGTAAAGGTTGAAACTGGGTTTCCAGGAAACGCAAAAACAGAGGTACTTTCTGTAATCCCAAACCAAAAGGGTTTTCCGGGGCGTTGTTCAACTTTGTGAAAATGTTTGACTACTCCTAAGTCAGCTAAAACTTCCGGTAAGAAATCAAACTTGCCTTTGCTCACTGCGCCACTCATTAGTATGACGTCTTTATCTTTTAATAGCACCCCAATTTTACACGTTATCGCGCTTTTGTCATCCGCCAAATGAACCAATTCTGGTTCAATTCCATGCTGTTGGACTAATGCTTTTAAGGTGTGTACGTTACTTTTCCTAATTTGATGTGACAGCGGTGTCTCATTGACGTTGACCAATTCGTCTCCGGTACTAACAATGGCAACCTTGGGGTTAGTATATACCGGCACTGTTTGTTTTCCGACTGTTGCCAGCACGCCAATTTCTGTTGGTGTAATTAGCGAATTTTTAGATATCAGAATGTCTCCCTTTTTTCGATCGGAACCTTGTTTGTGTACATTCTGACCCTGACGTACATCGTCGATTGATATTGTTGCGATGCCATTTACAATCGAGAGGTCTTCATAACGAATAACAGAATCTGCATGTCTTGACAGCATTGCACCTGTCATGATTTCAATTGCACAACCTCTTTGATTCTCCAAAGCTTTGGCACCAGCAGGCTGAGTTCCCACTATTTTAAATTCTCGTTGCCCCTTTTGGTAATCGTGATATTGGATGCAAATGCCGTCCATAGCAACACGATTGAATGGAGGGAAGTCACGGTCCGCAACCACCTCTTCGGCGCAAATTCTGTTTAGAGCCGTGTGTAAACCTACAACTTCGATTGTCGGTTTAAATAACCTTCCATTTATTATATCTGAAGCTTCGTTAACTGATATCATTACCCACCAATTGTTGCCATGCTTTCAGAAATAGTCGAGAACCGTGACCGTTCAGCAGCAATTCCATCCACTGGTTTGTTTGCTACCGCATGTTTTATGGCTTGGGTTATTTCCTCATCGGAACTTCCATCGCGCAAAAGACCTCTTAGATCAAGGTCATTTTTTCCATACAAACAAGTTTTCATTTGGCCTGTAGGTGTTACCCTCAAACGATTGCAACTTCCACAAAACGTTCTGGAATAGGACGCGATAATGCCAACATCACCCTTCCATCCTTCGACGGTGTAATTTTGACTAGTCGAGCCGTGTTCAAATGGTTTTGACGTAAGGTTTGGGAGTGATGTTTTCAGCTTTTCTAAAATGTCGTGATGCGTCATGAACTGGGTCTTCATTTCATTCAGACCGTTAAAAGGCATTTCTTCTAAAAAACGTACTTGTATGTTGCGATGTTCAGCAAGTTGAGCCATAGGCACGATGTCGGCCTCGTTAGAACCCTTGGTTACCACCATGTTGATTTTTATGCGAACATCGCTCTGATAAAACGCATTCATTGACGCTAAAACATTGTCGAGCTGATCTCTTTTTGTGATGTCAATAAACTTCTGCCTATCCAAGGTATCCAAACTTATATTTACGCTTTTCAGGCCTGCGTTAACCAATCTTTCAACATGAGACAAAGTTGTGGTGGCGTTTGTTGTTAGATAAAAGCCATCCATAATTTGCTGTGCTTTAATTTCTTCTAAAAATTCCAATATACCCTTCCTAACCAGAGGCTCACCTCCAGTAATCCTAAGTTTAGATACGTCAAGTGATTTGAAAACTTTTAGCAATCGAAGCATTTCTTCGTAAGACAACAAATCATCTCTTGAGACGAAGTCAATACCCGACTGAGGCATGCAATATGTGCAACGTAAGTTACATCGGTCAGTGATGGCCAACCGAACATAATTTATGGTTCTACCATGTGAATCTATCAAAGCCATTTAACAAACAGTATTTGGGTTTTGAAACATGTCCGACTCATCTTCACCAGTTCTAACAGTCAAGCATTGGAAATCTTTTTCTATTAAAATTGAAGGCTTGACATCATCAGAAGAGGTAATGCCTACTTGATCAGAATTTGCCCAAGTGTTCGCAAGATTGTCATTTATTGAAATCCGAATTTGACTTCCCTGTAGATTTGCCTTAACTGCTGTCGGTTCCGTGTGAGATTCAAGCAAATAACTAAAAACCGAATCATTAAAATGAGTGTTTTCAAGCACAGCGTTCCCGGCCCCTATTTTCGCAACATCTGTCTGACTTAATCGCAGTCTTATACTATCTCCTTTTATCCGAATTTTCATATGAAGAATCAAAGATAGAACAATTCATAGTGAAAGGCGTCGTCTGTAATCATGTGACAAATAAAATCGTACTTTTGGTGTACCGAAAGTCAAGCAAATGAAAAAAGTAGCCACAGTAATTATATGTTTTTTATTTAGTTCCCAAGTGTTTGCACAAGACACGCTTCAAGCCAAATTTAGTGTTGTTGATGTGTGCGATGGTGTGGAAGCCGTATTTACGAATACGAGCAAGGTTCCTGTTAAATTTGGAGGAGCGAACTATTTCTGGTTTTTTGGGGATGGGACAACGTCAACAGATCAATTTCCAAAACACACTTTTACAAAAACGAAACCAGGTGAAGAAGAGCGATTTGAAGTAAAATTAGTCATCCAGTCAAAATCAATACCCTCAGAAAAGGATAGTACTTCTTCATTCATAACGATATATCCAAACCCTGATGCCAGTTTTACTTGGGATGTAGACAATAAGGGGAATACACAGGATGTAATTATCGCTTCACAAGCGACCACGGACGCAACCAATTTTTACCAATGGAATTTAGCGGGGGTTGTCAAGAGTAACGACATTACACCTAAGTTTCTTTATGCGGAAGTCCAGCCTTATTTAGATGGCAAAAATTACGATTTCACCTTGTTGGTTCGCACCGTAGATATGTGTGAATCAACATACAAAACCACTTTTAATTATAATCCTTTGTCTGTTGAAGAGGTGACGCATGAACCTCAATTACTTTACCCAAACCCTATACAGAATGGGATGGTCAATTTTTCGAAAATGGTGTCTAAGGTTGAAATCCGCAATTACGCTGGACAAGTGATTTTTGTTCATGAAGGGTTTACTAACCAAGTAAAATTTGATGGAATCGCAGGATTGTATTCGGTGACTGCAAACTATAACGGCACCTTGTTGTCACAGAAATTGGTAGTTGAGTAAGTTTTTTTTTGATTGCTATTACGGCGCTGCGGAATAAATTAACTTTGACCCCTCAGAATAGGATGGGTAGTACAGTGAATTTTCAAAACTCTTATCTAATAGTATTTGCGGCACTCGTATTAAGCTTAGGTGCATGCGATAAATCTACATGTTATAACGAGTCTTCGGCTCTTGAGGGGGCTGTATGGGAAGAAACAGACACCTTGATGGCTTCATTTCAGGTAACCGATAGCCAGCATTATCACAACATATTCGTCTTAGCCAGATTTAATTCGTTGTATCCGTACAGCAATATTTATTTTAAAGTTATGCTTACCGGACCTAAGGGAATGAAGATGACGGAAATAAAGAGTTTTGATATTACCGATAAATCAGGAAAATGGTTAGGTGGGGGATTTGGTGATTTGCATAGCTACGAACTCCCTATTTTCATGGATTTAGCACTAAAACAATTTGGTAAGTATAAGGTTAAAGTAGTTCCATACATGCGGAAAGAATCGCTTGAAGGGATACACAATCACGGAATAAAAGTAAGTAAAGGCAAAGAAATATTTTAGAAGATGAAATACGATGTAATCATAATTGGATCCGGCCCTGGAGGCTACGTATGTGCAATTCGTTGTGCGCAGTTGGGCATGAAGACTGCAATCGTTGAAAAGTATAGTACTCTAGGTGGAACCTGTTTGAATGTTGGATGTATTCCTTCAAAAGCGTTGTTAGACAGTTCTCATCAATATCACGATGCAGTACATAAGTTTGAGGCACACGGGATAAATGTTGGCACGCCGAAAATTGATTTCGCCAAAATGATCGGACGCAAACAAGGTGTAGTCGATCAAATGACCAAAGGCGTTGATTTCTTAATGAAGAAGAATAAAATCGACGTGTTTACAGGAAAGGGTAGTTTCGAAAGTGCGACCAAGGTAAAAGTTTCTGGCGACGAAGAAACGATTCTCGAAGGGTCAAATATCATAATCGCGACAGGAAGCAAACCAGCTTCTTTGCCCGGAATGGAAATCGACAAAAAGCGTATAATTTCATCTACCGAAGCCCTAAGTTTAAAAGAAATTCCTAAACATTTGATCGTTATTGGTGGTGGGGTTATTGGTATGGAATTGGGCTCTGTGTACAAGCGATTAGGCGCAGAAGTGTCTGTTGTTGAATATGCACCAAGTATTATCCCCACAATGGATGCCGGTTTGGGTAAAGAATTGGCACGGGTAATGAAAAAGGAAAAAATGAAATTTCACCTTGGTCATAAAGTAACTTCGGTAACAAGCAAAGGAAAGGTTGTGACTGTTAAAGCCGAAGGGAAAAAAGGTGAAGTGGTGCTAGAAGGAGACTACTGTCTGGTTTCTGTTGGTAGACGACCATATACAGATGGACTGGGCCTTGATAAAGCTGGTGTTAAGATGGATGACCGCGGTCGTGTGGAGGTCAACGAACACTTACAAACAAACGTTTCCAATATTTATGCTATTGGAGATGTGGTTAAAGGAGCAATGCTTGCACATAAAGCTGAGGAAGAAGGTGTTTTGGTTGCCGAACAACTTGCAGGTGAAAAACCGCATATCGACTATAATTTGATTCCAGGTGTTGTCTATACATGGCCAGAAGTGGCTTCTGTTGGTAAAACAGAAGAAGAGCTAAAAGCGGCAGGAATTGAGTACAAAGCAGGTCAATTTCCATTTAGAGCAAACGGACGAGCCGTTGCAGGTATGGATTTGGACGGTTTTGTTAAAATATTGGCAGATGCCGAGACAGATGAGGTGTTGGGCGCACATATGATTGGGGCTAGGGCCGCAGATATGATTGCTGAAGTTGCAGTAGCGATGGAGTTTAGAGCTAGTGCCGAAGATATCGCTAGAACGTGCCACGCACATCCTACAACGTCCGAAGTAACTAAGGAAGCTGCACTTGCAGCGACAGACAATAGAGCAATTCATTCTTAAACAATGCGGTTAAGGCTACAGACAATCACACTGAGTTTACTTTTGGTGTCTTGTCATTTTGCCTTTGGCCAAAGTAGTTTTAAACGTGCTGGAGATTATTATGCACTACAGGTTGGAAACGAACTTGTCACCTCCTATATATTTACAGAAGTGTCTGAATTTTATGAAGGCAAAGCCTGGGTTAATAAAGGCAACCTGTATGGATACATTGACACATTAGGCCGGTCGGTAACAGATTTTGTATACGCTGACGTTGATCGTTTTGTAGATGGGTTTGCGGCAGTGAGTCGAGACACGCAAGACGGAGACTACGGATTTGTAAATCATGTTGGTCAAGAAATTTGTACGCTAAAATATAGTCGTGTAAAATCATTTGAGAACGGTTTTGCCGCGGTTCAATCAGATTCGAATTGGACATTAATTGATACCTCTGGTTCTGAAATGATGATACCTGTCTTTGATTATCCACCAAAGGTGGTTTCTGAACGATTTGTTATTGTTGTGAAAGCGTCTAAATGGGGCGTGATTGATTCGGAGAATAGCGAGCAATATCCGTTCATTTACGATTTGATTACTGCAGATGGACTTGCATATCTGGCGAATAAAAAAGTGTACTTAGGTTTGTTATAGTCCATTGAGTGCATTGGTTACCTTTGCCCCATGCAATTTGAAAACAGCAAAGAATTTGCCCAAGAAATGGATCGAAATGATTCTTTGGCACAATTCAGGTCTCAATTTTTTATTCCACAACACAACGGTGCAGATTCTGTTTATCTAACAGGAAATAGTTTAGGTCTTCAGCCTAAAAGTGTGATTGACAAACTAAAACAGGAGCTCGACGATTGGGCTCAATATGGCGTAGAAGGACATTTTGATGGTAAAAACCCATGGTTTCATTATCACAAATTTTTCTCAGAATCTACGGCAAAAGTTGTAGGGGCTTCTCCAAAGGAAGTAGTGGTTATGAATAATCTAACGGTGAACCTTCATTTAATGATGGTGTCGTTTTACAGACCCACTGCATCGCGATATAAAATCATTATGGAAGGCGGGGCATTTCCGTCTGATCAATATGCTATGGAGTCTCAAGCCAAGTTTCATGGCTTTGCCTATGAGGATGCTGTCATTGAAGTTAATCCCAGACCAGGGGAATACGCCTTAAGAACGGAGGATATTTTAGAAGTAATAGAAGAGCATGGCGATAGTGTAGCCTTGGTTATGTTTAGTGGTGTTCAATATTACACAGGTCAAGCTTTTGACATGGAAAAAATTACTAAGAAAGCACACGAAGTTGGCGCTTTTGCTGGATTTGATCTTGCTCATGCTGCTGGTAACTTAGACCTTCAATTGCATGACTGGGACGTCGATTTTGCGGTTTGGTGCTCTTACAAGTATTTAAACAGTGGTCCTGGTGGTGTTTCGGGCGTTTTTGTTCACGACAAACATGCCAACAATCCTGACTTACCGCGCTTTGCCGGTTGGTGGGGTCATGAAGAGGCCGAGCGGTTTCTTATGAAAAAAGGTTTTATTCCTGAATACGGCGCTGCCGGATGGCAACTCAGTAATGCACCGGTAATGTCTATGGCCGTACACCGTGCATCTCTCGATATTTTTGACCAAGTATCGATGAAACAACTCAATGAAAAGTCGGAACCTTTAAACCGGTATTTGCAATTTGTTGTAGAAGATGCTGCAAAGAGCAATGATCGCTTAAGCTTCGAGGTCATTACCCCAGAAGAACGAGGTTGCCAACTATCTGTATTAACAGGAGAGAATGGAAAAGACCTCTTTGATCACCTCACAAAACAAGGCGTGATTGCGGATTGGAGAGAGCCCAACGTCATTCGTATGGCACCGGTTCCGTTATACAATTCGTATATGGATATCTATCGTTTTGGTCAGATTCTAAAAAGCTATTAATCTAAAAACCCGGCTCACGCCGGGTTCTTGGAACTAAAATTACTAACCATGCTTATCTAATTGATAAGGCGTTATGATGATTGCATACGTGTATCACGCTGAAATCAAACTGTTATATCATGTGGGCTAATGGAAAAATCGTTTCCTCAGACGCACATAGTTAATAAAGTAGTATTGCAAAGGTAGGTAATCTATTGTCATGAAACAATAGCATTCGTGGATTTGTTGTATAGTTACATTTATAGGAGATTCCGAAGACAGGCCACAAAGTCTTTTATCTGATTCATGTTTTGCTCTGTAACGAGTAAAAGTTGGTTTCCTTTTTGTTTTAAACTGAACAAGTTATGGTGCGTATTCACCTGGCTCATAATTTTGCCAAACAAGTCAGAACTGTAGTAGTGCGTATTGTTCTCGTCAGGGAAGTATCCCAGAAGTTTGCCGTTTTTAATTCTGATTTTGTGCCACCCTAAACGCATCCCAAGATGCTTTAAACGTACGCTATAAAGCAAGGCTTTTACAGGCATGGGCAAGTCTCCAAAACGATCTTTTAAATTATCGCGGAATTTAATGAGGTCCGTATCTGTATCAATTTTTGATAACTCTGTGTACAGACTTAAACGCTCCGAGATATTGCTAACGTAATGGTCCGGAATCATAATGTCAAGGTCAGTATCTACCTGACAATCTGTACTGGTTTCGGATGGTTTCTTATCGTCTTCAAAGAGTGACTTAAACTCGTCGTTTCTTAATTCTTGTACGGCCTCGTCTAAAATCTTGTGGTACATATCAAAACCAATTTCCGAAATGAAACCACTTTGCTCTCCACCCAATAAATTTCCAGCACCTCGAATGTCTAAGTCGCGCATGGCCACATTGAATCCACTGCCTAAGTCAGAAAACTCTTCGATGGCTTGTAATCTGCGTCTGGCATCGTCGGTTAAAGTATGCAGGGGAGGTGTAATAAGATGGCAAAATGCTTTTTTGTTGCTTCGTCCTACTCGTCCACGCATTTGGTGTAGATCGCTTAAGCCAAAGTAGTGGGCATTATTGACAAGAATGGTATTGGCATTGGGTATATCTAACCCACTCTCGATAATCGTCGTCGCAACGAGTACATCGTATTCTCCTTCGATAAACCGCAACATCACGTTTTCTAACTCATCACCAGCCATTTGACCATGACCAACAACTACACGCGCATTTGGTGATACAGAACGTATCATCGTTGCAATGTCTTGAATATCTCGAACCCGATTATGTACGACAAAGACCTGTCCACCGCGCTCTATTTCGTAATTAACAGCTTGCTCAAATATCTCTGTACCAAAGGTGTGTAGTTGGGTTTTTATCGGTTGACGGTTTGGAGGAGGCGTGTTAATGACGCTCAAATCCCGGGCCCCCATCAAACTAAAATGTAAGGTTCTTGGTATTGGAGTAGCCGTCAGTGTTAACGTGTCTATGTTCGCTCTCAGCGACTTGATTTTTTCTTTTGCAGAAACGCCAAACTTTTGTTCTTCATCAATAATTAAAAGTCCAATGTCTTTGAACTTTATTTTGTCGCTTAGCAGTTTATGCGTACCAATAATGATATCCGTTTTGCCTTCAGCCAGTTTCTTTATGGATTCAGTTTGTTGTTTCTGGGTACGAAACCGGTTAACATAATCCACCTGGCAAGGAAAGCCATCCATACGTTCTTTGAACGTGTGATAATGTTGTTGCGCAAGAATGGTTGTGGGCACCAAAATGGCTACTTGCTTGCTATCGCATACCGCCTTAAAAGCCGCACGAATGGCAATTTCAGTTTTACCAAAGCCCACATCTCCACACACAAGTCTGTCCATCGGGTGCGGAGACTCCATGTCTTTCTTCACATCTTCGGTAGCCTTGCTTTGATCAGGAGTGTCTTCATATAAGAAACTCGCTTCAAGCTCAATTTGTAAGTAATTGTCTGGGGCAAATTGAAATCCAGGTTGAGCCTTTCTTTTGGCGTACAATTTAATCAGGTCACGAGCGATGTCTTTAACCCGTTTCTTGGTTTTACTTTTTAGCTTTACCCAAGTGTCCGAACCTAGTTTGTTTATTTTAGGTGTATGGCCTTCTTTTCCTGTATACCGACTTATTTTATGTAACGCACCGATGTTAACATAGAGCAGATCGTTGTTTTTGTACGATATTCTCACAGATTCCTGCAAACGGCCACCCATTTCAATTTTTTGCAATCCCTCAAATTTTCCAACACCATGATCAATGTGAACGATGAAGTCTCCTGGTTTTAGATTGCTTAATTCTCGAAGTGTTAGCGCCTGTGTTTTGCTGTATTTGTGTTTGTTTTTAAACTGATAATGGCGGCCAAATATTTCATGTTCGGTGTATATAGCAAGGTGGTGTTCTTTGTCTATAAACCCATTAGACAAACCAAGATATACCGGGTTGAATTTTATAGAGGCTCCAATGTCGTGAAAGATGGTTTCGAGTCGCTCAATTTGCTTGCCAGTTTCCGAAAAAATATGTTGACCGATGCCTAAACGTGCATTGTCTTGAAGGTGATCGATGAGAAGAGAGAAGTTTTTACCAAATGTTTTTTGTGGACTCTGTTCGAAACTTAAACGTTCAATATTTCTGAAATGGGGAATTTGGCCGAATTCAACACCACTCCTTTTTGTCAATTGTTTTTTGAAGAAGTCATCTGTGTCAAATAGGTCTTCTATTTCCTCCGTTACGTGGGATTTTAATGTGGCAAAACACGTGTTTAGCTGGTCGCCGAAAAAGATTGCATCGTTATTGAAATACTCAAATATGCTAATACGCTCACCAGCAATTTCGTCGTCTTGTATATTCGGCACAATCGAAGAAAATTTAAGATCGGCTGTCGACAATTGCGTTATCGCATCAAATTGTCGAATCGATTCAACCATTCTCCCATCTAACTCAACGCGAATCGGCAGCTCGTGCGAATAACTGAATATATCAATAATTCCGCCTCGCATGGAATATTGACCCGGCTCGTAAACAAAATCCTCTCTTTTAAAGCCATAGGTGTTGAGCATTTCCATCATGAAATCAAAGTCTAATATCTCACCGACATTAATTTCAAATTGGTTTTTATCCAGGTTGTCTTGTCCGATAACTTTTTCGGCAATTGCTTCAATTGATGAGACTAACACCGTGGGCTTGTCAAGTTTTTTAAGTTGTAGCAAAATCTCCGAACGTTCTTGAATGGCGTTATTGGACGGCGTTTCAGGTTGAAACGATTTGCTAAACGAACTAGGTAAATACATGGCAACCGATTTGCCTAGAATGTTGTGGATGTCTTGAAAGACATACCGTGCGTCTTCAGGGTTGGAAGCAATATAAACGATTGGGCGTTTAAGCTCAATAAAGGCAGCAGAAACTAAGAAGGACTTAAACGATCCCGCTATACCGGAAATATGTGCATGGGACTTTGGTTGTTCCAGCCAATTTAAGACAGTCTTAACCTTATCGGTTTCGACATAATGGGCTAATATTTCGCGGGTATTCAATGAATGTATTTAGGGGTGCAAAAATATGTTTTGCCTACCACTATTGCATTGAAGGGGCACTTTTTGGTTCAAATCCTTTTATGGCTTTTGCAGGTTTATGAAGGAAAATGAAATCTCCATCGTCGTCATGGTCTCCAAACCCTCCGTATTTAGGTGTCGTTGGCATTCTGTTATCGGTTAACGAACTCATTAAACGTAGATTGTCGATGAAGTCATCAAAGGTTAATACGTTCCCCTTTTTTGCTCCTTTAGAGCTCAAAGTTTCTATAAACTTCATTGCGAATTTGCTTTCATCCGGCACATATTCTAAACTCCCACTTGTAATAAAAAGTCGAGACTTTATTTTCAGCTTGTCCTCAATAAATTTATCGGTGCTGTCTCTAATGTAAAGCATGTCTGATTCTGAATAGTCTCTCACCTCAGTTTTGTTAAATGCCGATCCTCCAAAACATACATCAAATACGAGCATGATGTGGTTACAGGAATATGTCTCATTGAAGTAATCGCGGATATCTGTAAACTTTAAATAGCTACGTAAACTTCCATCTAACTCTGAGTTTTTGGCTACTATGAACCCCCCCTTGCCAGGCTTATAATGACCATGACCCGCAAAAAAGACGAGTAGTTGATCTTTAGGCGCGTAGGATATTTTTTCTGTGTAGTGGGCTATTACGTCGTCCATTTCTTCAACTGTCAGATCTACTTTGATGTCGACCTTAAACCCATACAATTCCGTTAACAGATTGCCAATCTTCTCGACGTCTTTTAACGGATTTGCGAGGTCAGACCACTCATTGTATTCGCTAGTTGCAAATAGTAAAGCATAATTGGTTTGAGATGTATTTATGTCATTTGGGTCAACTAGTTTTTCGCTCGACTTATTAATTATGAAGGAGTCCATGGCAACATTACCTTTTCCGTCTTTGGCTTGAATAACCAATTTTGTCCACGTGTTTGTGAAATTTTGGTCTAGATTAAACTTGCCATTTTGAGTAAATGCCACACTAACCCCATTTACCAGTATTTCTGAAATACCACTTTCGTCTAGTGCTTGCCCGCCGACATTTTTAGAAATCGTCACGATTTTTGTCTTGCCGCCGCGCTTACCATCAGAGTTTATGACGTTAGGGATATAGATCATAGGTGGTGTGGTGTCGGTAGTGTTGGCAGATGCATTTACAAATGTCAATGGGAAATCTACCCCGGAAGAGTAACTTTTTAAATCAAACTGAAGATTGCCAGAAGACATATTCCCGTACATATATCCTTCTAAGCTTTTAGAGGTCACATAGGCCAGTGATGCAGTTGTGTCTTTATGGAAACTACTTTGCCAAGATGTTGCAGCATTTCCAGAAAAGCCTTCTGTCAAATATGACGTGAACAAACTCATGTCTTGTTTGGGCATCTCAACACGACCATCTGAGACTAAAAATCCGATACTTTCGGCCAAAAATTCGTGTTTATTTTCACGCTGGTTTGCAGCGTATTGATCTATCAAACTAGAATTTACAGCATCAATCAATAAAAGTTTTTTAGACGCCGACATAGAAGACAGCCAAGATAAAATCTGTTCATTGTCGATGGTGTCAGAACCTACGATAAGTTTGTCGTCTGTGGTGTATCCGGTATAATATAGTATAAAACAGTCTCCAGGTTTTGAGTGGATGATAACATCCTTGAAAGCTGAATGTACCGAATCCTTGATGTCTTTGTTTAAGACATACACATGGGATTGGTCAAATATTCTCTTTGCGCGTTCTCCAACAACATCTGCCATCAATTGAGCGTCGTTACGCGCATTGGTGTATCCGTTGGGGTTGCTACCATTTGTTCCAATACTTATAAAATAGAGGTCGTTGCTGCGCTGATTACTCTGAATTTTTCGTCGTGCAGCCAGCTTCATTTTATTAAACATATCCTGCATCACATCATTGTCTAGCCAGTCATTCAAATTACTGATCATCTCAAGATCGTTCATTTCTAGTTCTGGATCATTAATATGTTTTAAGTTGATGTTCCAACTTGTCGTATAGCGAGCTAACGAAGTCACATAATCCTTGTGCATATAATAATTATAAGCGCTCCATCTATGGTAATTCCTTAACAGGCCATATCGAACAAACGTGCCTCTGCTTTCAAACGCTATTGCAGAATCAAAGGCTATTCCTGCCTGTAGATAATCTTCTTGTTTTTCGAGACCCTGACCTCTGACAAAATGTTCGTTTCCGGTGGCCTTATATTTATAGTGCTTGTTCCATTGATTTGTTAGGTGAGTTTTTTCGCGCTCGACTTGTTCTACTTCCCAACCGTTTTCTATAAAGAAATCGAAATCCGGAATGATACCTTCGTCAAATACTGAAGTTGCACCTGCATTTTCAAGCGCTTTTATATAGTACTTTCTGGCTTTTGTGTACTTCCTAAGCAACGTAAGCGAATGGCCATAATTCATAGCGTACGTGGCATCGTTACTATCCAACATATAGGCTTTTTTTGTATGCTCTTCGGAAGCCTTAAAACGTCCTAGTTTAATTAAAGTCCAACCGTACATACCATGACCGGAGGCATATTCAGACATGTTGTCCTTCACGAATGCAAATTCGGGTAGGGCTTTCATCAAATCTTCCGATGTCAGGTACATCAAACCCAATTGCCAATGAATATTATAGTCTTTAGGAACTTCTTTAAGTAAAGCACGATACACTTTTTCAGATTCAGCATACTGTTGTTTGGTCTGGAAAATCCAAGCCCGAATCAATTCAAAATCACGGTATTCTTGTCTGAAATTGTATGTAGTCGTTAAGGAGGACCATTGGTCAACTAATTGTATAGCACTGTCTAGGTGACCTTGATTGATTACGGAATAGATGTTTGTCTGAATCTCTGAGAAATCAAAGTCGGCCACTTTTAAATACCGACCATAATTGGTCTCCCAAGCCTCCCAGTCTGCATCGGTTATCACATCTTTATAAAGACCGGAAAGCAAATTCCCTTCGTCTTCGTTTGTGGGTGTGTGGTTAATCACCCAAGTTGCATAGGCCTCATCTATACGGAATTTGCGACCCATATATCTATGTGGGTATTCTATTACGTATCTAAAAAATGCCTTTACATCAGTCGTTTTTGTTACCAACATGGCTTCCCACATATTTAGACCCGCAAAAGCACCTGAATCTATTTTTTCGTTCATGTCACTTTCTTCAGGATCATACAATGATTTGGCTGTATTGACAATAATGTCGCGCATCATTTCAATCAACGCGTCTTCACTGGTTTCTGAAGAGATTTGTTGCGCAACCTTGTAGCTGTATAGTGGTAAATTTTTGTCACTTAAAAAAGGAATATGAAAGCGCGTTAGCTGTTGGATCAAACCATCATAGGCGTCAGGATTGGCACCAACTTCCATATAATTGAGATCGCCTATTTGAGGCTTAAAACCACTTGCCTTCCCATCATCACTCATGACCATATACCACTGTGATCGTCCTTGATCTACCGACACAACGGTGGTTTCGCCTAAAGCTTCAACATACCGTTCAGGGTCATTGGCATCGTATATGGCTACAAACCATCCGGATTGGTCTATTCTTATGGAGTCGCGCATGCCTAAATCCATAGTAAACCAAGTGGTATCTCCCGAAGTTCTATCTATGGAAGAAACCGGGTATCGGGAATATTCCCTTTCTGTATTCCAACCTTCGAAGCCATAAAAACTTTGATACTTTCTTGCTGAATCTTCAAAGAACGATACTTGTTGTATGGCAGACTGCGCTTCTTCAATGTGCCCACCTCTTTGGTAGTTTAACGCCGCCAGAAAAAAGTACTGTGACGCTGCGCCATAGTACGTTTCAGACACAAAAAATCTGGCATAAAGTTCAAATACTTCGCCGATAAACTTCCTGTCTTGACCCTCTTCGAGTTCTTTCTCTTCCATTACAGCGCCTAACAAGAGTGAGAAAACGTCATCATACTTACCTTTCTCTATTAGCTTGAGGGCTTTGTCGTATGACTTCTTGGCTTTTTTAGAATTTTGCGCACTGCTTTGGCTTGCCGTACTTATAAAAATGAGTGCGACAATAGCATATGTAAATAACTGCTTCAGTAGAACCATATCTAAAGATCTTAAGCCAAATTTATTAAATATATATGGAACTGAGCGGATTGGTAAATGATAGTGGTCATAATACAAGTGTGCTGAGTATTTTTGCTGCATGGATTTAAAACCGTTTTATGAAATTGCAGAAGACGCAATTAAAACGTTGGGTGTAGACCCTGAGACAACACGATGCGAAGACCCAGGACAGTGGATTATTACAAGAGAACCAATTGAAATATTCATTGACATTTGGCAACCCCAAGAAGCAAATCAATGGGAGTATTTTAAGGAAGATGAGCCAACTGCAATATTTCAAGTAGTGGCGCCCGTATGTTATTTGCCCGATAGTGAGGCTGATAAAGCCAAATTTATGGAAGAAGTGTTGTACATTAACCACCATATGTTTTATGGTAGCTTCACCGTTAACATGGAGGAGTCAATGGCGGCTATTGGATTTAAAAGATTGCTAGAAGGCGCTAATCGAGTAGAGATGATTGAACCTATAGAAAGCATCGGATTTTATGCAGAAAATTTGTCGAACTATCTTTCAAAAAAATACAATCTGAAAAAAATCGAAAAAAATTAAGGGTTAAGGCAACCAAACGCGGAAACTTCTCATCTAAGAAGAAAAGCGAGAAGAATGATGTCTTTAGATGACAGCGGACAAACGAGATACAGAATGGAAATTGGTAAAGCAATCTTTGCAAGGAGACCATTCTGCTTTCGAGCTGTTGTATAAGTCATTATCACCCAAAATGTACGCCGTAAGTTTAAGATACACGCACCAAGATCAAGACGCACAAGATGTGTTGCAAGAGGCGTTTATCCGGATTTACAAGAATTTAAAACAATTTAAATTCAACGGCTCGTTTGAAGGTTGGTGCAGAAGGATTGTTACAAATACAGCTATAGAAGCATTACGTAAAAAAGGTAGAATGAAGGAAAATTCTACAGAGGTGCTTCCAGATTTGCCTGTAGATCCTAAAAGTTTTGAAAAGTTAAAATATGATGACTTGATGAAACTTGTTCGTGCACTTCCAGATGGATATCGCAGTGTGTTCAACCTGTATGTGATTGATGGATTTAGTCATAGAGAAATTGGCGAAATGCTAGGCGTTACAGAAAGCACAAGTAAAACTCAGCTGTATAAAGCCAGATTGGCTTTGCAGAAAAAAGTACTAGAAACGATTGAGTAAAGAAAAGAACATATCGGAATTTGATTCGCTATTCAAACAGACGTTTGAGGGCGCCAGTTCGAGTGTGCCCCCTGGTGTTTGGGAAGGTGTTTCTGCTGCTACAACAGGAGTTGCAGGTGCTTCCAGTGCATCCTTATTGTCGAAACTGTTCGGTATTAAGGGCGCAGCCATTTTAGGATCTGTAGCCGTAATTGTTACTTCTACTGTTTTACTGACAAAGCAGTCAGATTCTCAACCTGAAGTAGAAACGGCAAGTAATCAAACGGAAATAGTTGTTGATGCGCAAACGGATAAGAACGAATCGCCGGATGTAGTTTTACCAACTGATAAGTTGCCTAACAATGAAACGGCAAGTAACGTGTCTGTTGATTCAAAAGAAAAAAACAACAGCCAAACGCCAAACAATTCAGTTGCGCTTGAAGTTTCATCGAACGACGTCATACAACCCGATTATTCTGATAATGATGTGGCAGGGACGAGTGTAAATAATCCAAGTAATAGTGAGCCAACAAAATCTGCAAGCACACTGACATTGTCAGCATCTTCTGAAACCATATGTCAAGGTCAAAAAGTGGACGTTTCTTTACTTGGGGCCAATGCGCTGAAAGATGTTAATTGGACTGTAGATGGCAAACCAGTGGTTTCCAATAGAAAGTACATGAGCTTTTTGTTTGAAAAAGCTGGAGTACATTCAATTCAACTGAACGCTACTAATTCTGCTGGAGATAAGTTAAGTGCTAACCAAAATATACAAGTTATTGAGGCAGATGCTTCATTTAAGGTAAGTCAAAAAGATGGCAAGATGTATTTAACTTCATTGAAGCCAGTAAAGTCGAACCAATGGTACGTGAACCAGGTGTTGGTGAAAGAAAATCAAATTTCAACTTCATATCAAGCAGAAACGAAAACAAACGTAATCGTTCATGTCGCTACAAACTTGAATGGTTGCAGTGATACTGCACGACAGGAAGTGGATAGAGTGCCAAATTGTGCTGGTGATTTGAAGGTGCCAAATATATTCACACCGTATTATCAGGATGGTATTAACGATGACTTTGTCATCGACATGCCACAAGTTGAAGGATATAGATTAACCGTATACAACCTAAAAGACGGGAAGGTCGTCTTTGATACAGAAAACCAGGTACAAAACTGGAATGGTAAGTACGACAACGAAGGGGCAATGGTTCCAGTTGGTTACTACATCTACCGATTGGTATATAGTTGTAACGGGAAAACCACCACAAAACAGGACAGAATAATGGTTTCAGATGCAAAAAATTAATTTGAAAAACCCAATAAATAACGATAATATAGCAAGCTTGAATTTGTCGGGCTTGCTTATACATAACCCGATATTGAATTTTATGAAAATGACAAAGAACAGAACTAAGTTTTTGATGTATTTGTTTTTCCCGATGCTATTGCTTTTGGGACAAGTAAATGCAGCTGACGCTCAATGTAAACCAAGCTATACGGCTGGTAATGAGTGTGAAAATGTGGCCATTAACTTTAAAGCTAATGCACCAGGATTCTCTACCTACGATTGGGAGTACAAAGAAAAAGTTTCTGGAACTGTGATAGGGAGCTCGGCTGATCGAGATCCTTCTTTCCCGTTTCCAAAGGCTGGTACTTACGTAATCACCCTGAAAGCTTCAGGTGTTGCAGGTAATTGTACAGAATCTTTTGAGATTGTTATTAAGCCAAGTCCAAAGGCAATTCCATTTCTAATTACACCTAATCGACAGTGTTTTAAAGGGAATCAATTCTGTCTAATTGATAGCAGTACGCCTGCACCAGGTAGCCAGATTGTACGTAGAACGATATTGTTCTCGGATGGTCAGCGTTACGACAAGGTTAATCCAACATTTGGAGACACCATCTGCCATACAATCATCGACCCTAAAGGTGGTTGGTTTAACATGAAGATGGAGCTTGAAGATAAAAACGGTTGTGTTACAGAAGCATACTTTAATGATTTTATTCAAGTATTCCCTAGGTTAAATGTTCGATTGAGTAGTAACTCGCCAACTAAGTGTGACTCTACGAAAGCAACCATTACCAACCTAACATACAACGACTGGAAAAACAACAATGAGACGACTATCGGGTTGAAAGACATCGCTCAGTTTGTTTTTGATTTCGGTGGTGGTGATCCTAAAGTGGTCATTGGTGACTCAGTTACCAATACCAAATATTGGACTGGTGAAGCATTTGATGGAATTACAGAACACTGGTACCGAACACATGGTACTTTCAATGCGACACTTTCTGTGACGTCACGTTTTGGCTGTTCTGAGACGTTTACGTATAAAGGTGCTGCAACCAACATTAAATTAAGACCTCAAATTATTGCGGATAAAGATTCGGCTTGTACGAGCGACCCTGAAACTTGTTTCAGTGTTTCTACAGGCCCAATACCTGGAGCACAGTTCTTATGGACGTTTGGTGACCCTCCATCGGGTAACTTAAACTTCGATGATAAAACTTGGACTCCTTGTCACTCATACGGTGGTGGTCCTTGGATGATTTCATTACGAATCGTTTCGGGCCCATGTGATATCATGATCTTTGATACAATCACTAAAGTGGGTCCATCATCAACTATTGAAGTTCCATTTGTACGTGTTCTTGAAAAAGAGAAGTACCAATGTGAAATCAGAGATAGTGTTCATTTTGTAAACAACTCTAGTTTTTACCATGATGATCCAAATTATTGGGATGAAGATTCATTCTTCTATTTCTATCCAAAATCTTTCAGAATTGTTAAGCATAGAGTTACTGGCGTAGATAGTATCTATACCTATAGTAATGTGAAAACAAACACAGATACGTTTAAGGCAAAATATGCTGTAAGCGAGATTTTGTATCAAGATGGAGCTAAGATTTACTTTGATACTGACCTAGACTCATTTGTTGTTGTTATAGGGAATTCAAGCGGAGGTAATGACACGACTAAATTCGGTCGAGATATGGGCGGTTTGTATTCAAAGCGTCGATATGTATTTAACTTCAATGAGGATACACGAGCAGGTGATCAAACTGCAATTCCTGTAGATCCTGCAATTCGAAGAAAAGACCACGTTTACCGTTTATGGACATTGGGAGACAATTTTGCGCCCCCATGTACTACCGACACAAAGGCAAATAAAAACGTTAACCTAAACTGTAATTTTACCTTAGACTCGTTACCCGTTCACTGGTATACGCCTTGGGATGATATTTATAGATACAGGAATAACGGACAGTTTTATACCAACCCCGCACCTAGAACATTGTTTAGCCGACATGCGCGACAATGTTACCAAGTACAGGTTTACCCTGCTGATACCGCAAGAGTACCTCAAGAGGTTGTTTTATTTGTGCCTAAAGACACAACAAAAACATTCTACATCCCTTACACGGATTCAATGGGTGTTGCAAGAACAGACACTATTGAAATTTTGGGATGGAAGAAGTATCCAGAATTTCAACAAAGAAATAATTACCGCCTAAAAATATGGAAGCCTGAGGCTGTCTATACAGGTGAGGTAATCAGCACGGTAATATGGGAAGACCATGATTACTATATTCCAGCGGGTGTTACTATTCGACTGAAAAACCTTCAAAACGGAATGGTTACTACAGTAACTGGTCCTAAGGTTCATACCATCGAAAAAGACTACCAGTTTGAAGTTGATGAAGGGGATTCGATTGTATCACTTCCAGAAATGATTATCAATCCTGAGCGGGTTGTTATTGCTGGAGCAAGTAATATTTTAATTGACACCGTTATCAATGGTGTAGAAACTACAGTTCAACGCTCTGTTGTATTGGTTGATTCTGTATACCACAGAAACTATTTCTATAACAATACGGCATCTTGTAACTCAGTTACATTATTCCATAAAGACACTGTTCACCCATTTAAGTGTGAAAGTTCAAACAATATTTCATTGGCACTTATCCCACCAAGTGCAAGAGGCTTGCGATGGGAGTCAGGTATTCCTTGTCCATTAGATGGGAATAAGTTGAATTATTACCTTACGTTCAATATGGACGAAACGAAGCCTGGTTGTACACAACAATGGTTTGAAGTGAATTATGATTCACTTACTGGTCCTGATAACTGGATTAATTACAAAAGTGGTGGAATATTAGCACCACCGCCTCCAGGGTTACCGATTCCATTCGTCTTACCGTATGATATCATTGGTCAGTGGGGAACTCAATTTGTAAAAGGATATTCTTCTGGAGAGATAGGAAGTGATCCAAGCAAACGTCCAAATGGTTCATTTACCATTGGTTTGGTCGTTGCTAACGGACCACCTGCAACAGATAAAGACGGAAATCCAATCGCACCAGAGTGTACTGACACAGCATGGTATAGCGACATGTTCCGTTACCAATACTTAGATGCTCAGTTCGACATCTTATTACCTCAGAATGATCCATTGGCACTATGTGCTGGAGGAACTGCATATTTCAGAATGTTAAACCCTATTCAAGACAGTATTGCTGCATTGAGATGGAACTGGGGTTACCCTGATCGTTTATCAGGATACTACGAAGAATTCCAATACTTCCAAGAATACAAAGGTCCTGTTAATGGACGTAATGATGAAGGAACTACTTGGAATCAAGGTAAAGACGTTTGGTTGTATAACTATGTAGTGCGTCACAACCTAGATGAATTATTAGGTGACGAAACAATCGACACGCTTGTAACAAGAATTTACCGCGATTGGGACTACGAAGTGAATACGTATCAAGCTGACAAGATTCTTGTAGATATTTTGAAGCAGTTGAATCTTGACATTAGAGATATACCTGACGAAGATTTTGCATTGATGTTAGGAGATGGAACAGTAGGTTGTATCGATACAACTGGAATTAGTGAGTACTTTATCATTGGTAAAAAAGGTATTGACGAAAACGTAGTTTTCCATGATCAATACAAGTACCAGTATACAAACGACGGAAAAACGGATTCTGTAATTATTGAAGAGGTATTTCACTTTAGAGATTCTTCGATTCAAGGTTTCGACACACTTGTTGCACCTTACGATCTAGTTGCTACAGATACGGTTTATAAGCGTGGAGCAGTTATACCTGATGTATATAAATTTACGTACCGTCATCCAGAGGTTCGCTTGAATTTCTGTGATCCAACCAAGAAAGATACTTTCTGGGTGAATTCTAACGGACCAATGGTTCCAGGGATATTCCTGAACAACCGAGTGGGATGTGAGAAGAGTGGTGCGAGACTGCTGAATGTTGGTTACCTCAATAAATTTGAGTTGTTAAACCAAGCGGTTTGTAAAAATCAAGTACACGAATTATACGACAGTATTCGATACTGGCAATATGGGGATGACGCATTCCCGAATGATTACCCTATCGATCCACGTAAGTTCTGGGAAGATCCAGTACGATACGCTAATGGAAAATTAGAGATTAAATCAATTGATTGGAATTACGGCGATGGTGTTGATGACTTCAACAGATCGATTACATTCTTCAACCAATATGATAGTGCTGGCGAATATGTTGTTGCTATTGCTACTAGAGATTCAATTGGATGTACAGATACGGCTTTTGTAACAGCGTTTGTGACTGGGGCACTTGCCAATTTCGAAACCAACCAAGCGGTAGGCGGAGATCCATGTGATGGAATCATTAACTTCTTTGATTCATCAGTGGTATTTGATCCATGTCGAGGAAGAGATACTTGTCCAAATGGTGTTTATGAGCCATGTGACAGTGTAGTATGGTATGAGTGGGACTTTGGTGACGGTTCAACAAGAAGTGTACTGAAAAACCCATCACACGATTACACGTCTAGTGGATGGTTTACAATCAAATTGAAAATTTACACCTTGTTGGGTTGTGAAGATTCAGTAGAGAAGCAAATATTCATTGAAGGACCTCAACCAAGGTTTGAGTTTGACGGAGGCAGCGTCTGGGGTGAAGATTCCATAATAATATGTGTGGGAGATTCCGTCCATCTGGCCAATACGAGTATTGATCCAATGTACAATCCAAATTGGGTGTTGTCATGGGGTGATTCGTTGAATTCAACTTCTTCAACAACTGACCCGAATAAGATATTATCTCACCAATACAATGATTCAGGTGTATACTATCTATTGATGTACATGGAAGACACGATTGAAGGATCAGCGAACAGATGTTTCCGCGTATTCCCAGATACAAGTACCAAGGATGGTAAAATACCTCGTAGAATAAAGGTAATTGTTAAACCAGTTGCTCCAGCTAAATTGGAAATTGCACCAGATACAGTTTGTCCTTTCCAAGAGGTTGTATTTACAAGTAACTCAGATACTATCTATAAGTATTACCAATGGTCATTTGGTGATGGCGATACTGCCACGCGAAACGATCCAGTAAATGTGGTTAGCCATAGCTATAAAGCTCCTGGTCGATACACAGTTGAGTTAATACCAAATTACGATCTCCCACCTGGTGATTTCGGACCACGTTGTCAAGATGTTGATACCGGTTATGTAACTGTTATTAAGCCAACAGCTGATTTCGATATAATCGATGTTGACAAACCTGATTTCTGTTTCACCAACACGTCAACCGGAGCGAAAACGTACGAGTGGCAAATTGAAACAGAGGTACGTGATACGGCATACGAATACACAAGTGACCTCAGCGAGCAAGTTTGCTACAATTGGGGCGAAACAGTTGGAACGTTTGCCATCTGTTTAATCGCGACAAATGAAGCAGGATGTAAAGACACAATTTGTAAAACGATAGAGAACGACTTCTTTATTAAGTTTATCCCTTACAACGTATTTACTCCAGATGAAGAAGATGCGTTGAACAACGAATTTGTTGTTGATATAGAAGG
Organism: uncultured Bacteroidia bacterium; assembly: GCA_905478335.1. GTDB lineage: Bacteria > Bacteroidota > Bacteroidia > NS11-12g > UBA9320 > UBA987. Next base: position 56,467 of record CAJQIC010000020.1, read on the forward strand.
ATACGAAGAATACCGTATCGACATCTACAACAGATGGGGTGAGCTTGTCTTTAAAACTGAGTCTGTGAATAATGCACCAATCATTAATTGGGATGGTACAATCATGAACAAAGGAACAAAGTGTCCTGCAGGAACATACTTCTATGTAATCAACTACAAGTTGAAAAACCGACCTGAGAATGGTGAAGTAGGTGAACCAGTAAGCGGTACCGTTACCTTAATACGATAGTTACTCTAATTGAATATATCCAGCCCCAACATCCAATGTTGGGGCTTTTTTTTTGATAATTATAAATCACTATTTTTGCTCGCGTTATCAAGAAAGGCGGAGGGAATAGGTCCTATGAAGTCTTGGCAACCTGTTTGTAAACAAGGTGCTACATCCTAGCCGATTTATATCGGAAAAGATACCATTCACAAAACGGTTTCTTGATACAAAACAGTTATGAGCAAGAAACAAGATGTAATCTTACGGTTAAGTGGGTTAGAGCCCTTAAACGTCACTAACAATATCAACTTTCTGAACGTAGGCGAAAGGACTAATGTAACCGGTTCGAAAAAGTTTGCACGCCTGATTTTAAACAATCAGTATGATGAAGCGCTTTCGGTTGCGCGGCAGCAAGTTGAAAACGGAGCCCAAGTTATCGACATTAACATGGACGACGGTATGTTGGACGGCAAAGAGGCGATGGTGAAGTTTCTGAATCTTATTGCTGCTGAACCAGACATTTCGAGAGTGCCTGTAATGCTCGATTCATCGAAGTGGGAAATATTAGAAGCCGGGCTAAAATGTTTACAAGGGAAGGGTATCGTCAATTCAATAAGCTTAAAAGACGGTAAAGCGGAATTTGTTCGTCGGGCAAAAATTATAAAACGGTTTGGGGCTGCAGCGGTGGTCATGGCATTTGACGAAACGGGTCAGGCAGATACCTACGAAAGACGTATCGAAATTTGCAAAAAGAGCTATGACATTCTTGTTGAGGAAGTCGCTTTCCCTCCAGAAGACATCATTTTTGATCCCAATATTTTGGCCATTGCCACAGGTATTGAAGAACATAATAACTATGCGGTTGACTTTATCAAAGCTACGGAATGGATTAAAACAAATTTGCCACACGCTCTTGTTAGCGGTGGAGTAAGTAATATTTCTTTTTCTTTTCGAGGCAACAATGCGGTGCGTGAGGCGATGCATGCGGCATTCCTATACCATGCCATCAAAGTGGGTATGGACATGGGCATTGTTAATGCAGGCATGATTGAAGTGTATGACGAGATACAACCAGACTTGCTGGAGCGGGTAGAAGACGTACTTTTTAACAGACGAGATGATGCTACAGAGCGATTGGTTGACTTTGCTGAAACCGTAAAGCAGAAGGGCAAGGTTATTGTCAAAGATGATTCATGGAGACAAACAGATGTCGCCGAGCGTTTAAAACACGCGTTGGTTAAAGGTATAACCGATTACATTGATGAAGATACCGAAGAAGCACGTCAGCTATTTGATGCACCATTAAGTGTAATTGAAGGGCCATTAATGGACGGAATGAATGTCGTAGGAGATTTATTTGGTTCTGGTAAGATGTTTCTTCCTCAAGTGGTTAAAAGTGCGCGTGTTATGAAAAAGTCTGTGGCTTATCTATTGCCTTATCTGGAGAAAGAAAAGGCAGCAGGCAGCACACGTGGTAAAATATTATTGGCCACAGTAAAAGGAGACGTCCACGACATCGGGAAGAATATTGTCGGTGTGGTATTGGCTTGTAACAATTATGAAATCATTGATTTAGGTGTGATGGTACCGCTAGACAAGATTTTGCAAACCGCTGCCGAGAAAGATGTGGATGTGATAGGGTTAAGTGGTTTAATCACGCCGAGTTTGGACGAAATGGTTGATGTGGCTGAAGAAATGCAAAGGCGAAACTTGAAAACACCATTACTCATTGGTGGCGCTACAACGTCACGAATACATACCGCGGTGAAAATTGCACCCATGTATTCAAATGCCGTCATTCATGTGCTTGATGCGTCCAAGAGTGTGCCTGTCGTAGGTTCTCTTTTGTCGAAGGATGCTGAAACTACTTTAGCGGGTTACAAAGCGGAATATGCTAAGTTGGCTGATGAGCACCAAAAAAGAAAATCCGCCAAAACAATTCTAACGTACGACCAGGTTGTTCAAAACCGATTACAAATAAATTGGGATGAAGAGCACATTGCAGCGCCAAACAATACCTCAATAAAAAATTGGTCACCATCCATTGAAACACTCATTCCTTTTATCGATTGGACGCCGTTTTTTAGGGCATGGGAGTTAGCCGGCAAATACCCGAATATCTTAGAAGATGCTGTAGTTGGGGTTGAAGCAAAGAAATTGTTTGCAGATGGGCAGAAGATGTTACAATCTATCGTTAAAAATCAATCACTTCAAGCAAAAGGGGTTTCTGGGATATTTAATGCAGAATCGAATGGTGAGACCGTTTTGGTAACCGACGAAAAAGGAAAGACATATCCTTTTGATTTCATTAGACAACAACGAAAAATGGGAGCGGGAATCCCAAATCTTAGTCTTGCAGATTTTGTTGCGCCAGCGGGCTACAATGACCACATGGGTTGTTTTGCTGTTACGGTTCATGGTGCGGTAGATATAGCCAAGGAGTATGAAGCAGACCACGATGATTATCATGCTATTTTGGTCAAAGTCTTGGCTGATAGATTGGTTGAGGCTTTCGCAGAATATTTACATCGAGAAATACGTGTAAACGAATGGGGGTATGCACAGAACGAATCACTGAGCAACGAATTACTCATACGTGAAAAATATCAGGGGATTAGACCAGCCCCTGGATACCCGGCTTGTCCAGATCATACCGAAAAACAAAAAATATGGGATATCCTGGATGTAAATAAGAACATTGGGGCCAGCTTGACAGAAACGTATGCCATGCATCCGGCTTCATCTGTTTCTGGGGTTTATTTTGCCAATCCCAAAAGTAAATATTTTGCTGTCGGTCAGATCGGCCAAGATCAGTTGCAAAGTTTAGCGGAAAGGAAGAACCTAACCGTTGATGAGATGCGAAAGTGGCTTCGTCCTAATTTGTAATTTTTTTTCTTTGTTTGGAATGTGTTTGGATTTAGAAATGTCTAAACAGGTAATTCAAAGTAAAAACCTAAGTAAATTATGAGATTATTGAAGTTACGAGTCGTTGCTTTTGCTGCTATTTCTTTGTGTAGCGTGAACCTTTTTGGCCAATCTTTCGATGGCTATGCGTTATATAACCTTCAAAATAACAAAACAACATACATGATAGATAAGGATGGCAACATTGCACATTCTTGGGATTGTAATGTCAACTGTAATTATGCAGTTGCGCTAACAGATGAGGGTAACCTCCTGCGCGGCGGTGTATATGGAAGCAACAAGCTAAATGGAGCTGCCATAGGTGGCATGATTCAAGAGTACGATAAAGACGCAAACATAGTATGGGAATTTGTCTACTCCGACGACAGTCATGTATCTCACCACGATTTTTGCTTAATGCCTAATGGCAATGTCTTGCTCACAGCGTGGGAAGTAAAAACAGCTGCAGAACTTACCGGTGCGGGTTATAGTGGTAATGCAACTGGATGGCCAACACATATTGTCGAAGTGGAACAGGATGGTTCTGGAGGTAAAATTGTGTGGGAGTGGCATATATGGGATCATCTTATCCAAGATTTTGATAAAGACAAAGACAACTTTGGTGTTATTGCAGATCATCCTGAACTTATGGATATTAATGCGGTGTCCGTAAGCCGCAGAGGTGGTGATTGGTTTCATGTAAATGGTCTCGATTACAATGCGGACTTAGACCAAATCGTTTTTTCTTCTCGATACGCAAGTGAAATATTTATTATAGATCATAGTACGACAACCGCAGAAGCGGCATCTCATTCAGGAGGTAACTCAGGTAAAGGAGGAGATTTTTTATATCGTTGGGGAAATCCTGCTAACTACGGGTCATCGGATAATCAGCAAATACCTGGGCCAGTACACGACCCGAGATGGATTAAAGATGGGCGACCAAATGCAGGGTATATTCAATTTTTTAATAATCAAGGAGCTGGTTCACAATCGTCATCAGTTGATGCCATAAACCCTATGCGTAATGGATATAACTATAGTTGGGACGGAACAAAAAATGAACCAAGTGAAAAGGATTGGAGACACGTATGTGCCGATTATGCTGATGGACAATCTGCAAGTGATAGAATGACCAATGGAAATGTTTTTGTCGCACTTTCTCGCGAATACATGTACGAGGCTGATTCTACTGGGAACGTCATTTGGCAATACAATGCAAGTCCAGCCAAAGCATTTAGATATGAATGTGCGCATCCAGCGGTTTGGGCATTGCTCGGGTCCGAAGGCTGTGGTACGGCGTCATTAACTAATGTACAAATGAAGACATTTACGGTCTATCCTAATCCTTCATCTGGAATCTACAATATCAGTGGCCTAGAAGATGAAACAGGGTATTCTATGTATCTTACAGATAATCTAGGTCGTCGTATTCAAATGGATATTTCGGACGCCGTATTAGATTTGTCTGGTTTTGCCAAAGGACAATATTTCATTGTGGTTAATCTTAATGACGGTCAAACGTTCGCTAAAAAGGTAATTTTGAATTAAGGGTTCAATGAAATTCTTAGTTTTTGTATTCATAATTATTACATCGTTGGGTCATGTTGTCCATGCCCAGAGTGATTTTTATGACATATCTGAAACAAGAAATGTGCGAATCTATTTTCAGCAAAAGAATTGGGATGCCTTGCTTGATAGTTTCTATGTTCAAGGAGATGAAGAGCGCATACTGGCTTCTGTAGTTCTTGATGGGACCAGATTTGATAGTGTTGGTGTTAGGTATAAAGGATTCAGTTCTGTAAGCACCGAGCGCAAGAAAAACCCCTTCAACATAAAGTTAGATTACGTTAAAAATCAATCGTATCAAGGGTATGAAAAGATAAAGCTAAGTAATGTTATTCAAGACCCCTCGTTTGTCAGAGAAGCACTGTCGTATGAGATAGCAAGAAATTATATGGTGGCTTCCAAAGCGAACTTCGCCAACGTCTATATCAATGACACGTTTTGGGGGGTATACACAAATGTTGAGGCGGTTAACAAGCAATTTTTAGCTGACCGGTTTTCGTCTAAGGAAAATACCTTATTCAAGGGTAATCCAGATGATTTAGACCTCAATGGAGAAAACAGCAACTTGAATAATTTATATGGGTTAGATTCAACAAAGTATGAACACCTATATGATTTAAAATCAGATGCGGGTTGGGGTGATTTAATGACCCTCATGTCAGTGTTAAATGATTCAGTGGAGTTGTTGGATAACGTCCTGAACATAGATCAGGCACTCTGGATGCATGCCTTTAACTACACCTTTGTAAACTTTGATAGTTACATAGGCTATGCTCAAAATTACTATTTGTATCAAAACAACAATGGCCAGTTTTACCCTATACTATGGGACCTAAATCAATCTTTTGGTAGCTTTAGGCTAACCGACGCATCAACCTATTTTAGAGGATTTTCGGTTACTGAAGCCCAATCTGTTGATCCCTTAACCCATCTGAATAGTTTCTCTGTTCATCCAAGGCCCCTTATTCGCCAGGTGCTATCAAATGATACATTTAAAAGAATGTATTTGGCACATATTCGTACGATGATGGAAGAATATGTTTCGAATGATTTGTACTACGAGCGTGCAAAGACAATCCAACAACTAATTCAAAGTGATGTCTTCTCAGACGTTAATAAATTTTATACGAACGCCGATTTTACCGACAACCTTGATGTTACGGTTAAAGACTTAGTAGACTATCCAGGGATTAAGGATCTTATGCTCGGAAGGCAGGAGTATCTGCAATCTTACCCTGGAATTTGGGGTTATCCTATGCTAGATAACGAATCTGTAAAAGAGGCTAACGACAGCACTGATGTTACAGTTGAGGTAGATGTTGGCAATCGGGTTTGGCTCTATTACAGAGCTACGGATAATGCAAAATTTGAAAAGGTTCGGATGTTTGACGATGGCCTGCACAATGACGAAAGTAACAACGACAATGTGTATGGAATTCGGGTGTCAAACACAGATCTAAGGGATTATTATTTCTACGCCGAAAATGATTCGGCGGGCGCATTTTTGCCAAAAAGAGCAGCGCACGAGTACTTTTCAGTTTCTTCTGGAATGGACTTAGTGATTAACGAGATTTGTGCTAGCAATGGATCGATAATTTCAGATGAACATGGTGATTTTGATGACTGGGTTGAGCTTTACAACAATAGCGGGGTGAGCATCGATCTACGTAACTACTACCTGTCTGACGACATTGCTAATCTTGCCAAATGGCAATTACCCGGTGTTGGTATTGATCCGTCGGGCTATACGCTTTTTTGGTTAGACAACGAATCAGAAGAAGGGGATATGCATGCGAATTTTAAACTGTCAGCATCAGGCGAATCCCTATATCTCTCAACCAAATCAGGTGAAATTGTTGATGCGGTATCGTTTGGGCCTCAAACTACCGATATAACGTATGGTCGAATACTGAACGGAATGGGTGATTTTACCTTAAACACACCGACACCAAGAGAACACAATAGAGCAACCAGCGACGAACAAAATACGCTGAGCTATGTGCTTTACCCTAATCCATCAGACAATGTCGTACGCCTGTTGTTTAATCAAAAAACTTCAGGGCAAATAGATATCTTCAACCTTAATGGAAGTCGCGTGAATGATCAGGTTGATTTGTCTAACGCCTGGTCTTGTAAATACGATGTTTCCGAAATGGTTAAGGGAATATATTTCTTAAAGGTTAGCACAGAAAATTCAGTCCTAACCAAAAAATTCATAATTAAATAAACGATATGATCAAAACGATAAGTTTCCTCGCATTCCTTGTTATTCATTCATTGGTGATTTCTCAAACCATTACGAACTATACAACGGCAGATGGACTGCCAGATAATGACGTAACTTGTTTGGTTCATGATGGAAATGGAGCGATGTGGTTTGGCACGCAAAAAGGGGTGGCAAAGTTTGATGGGATTAACTGGGTCACCTACAATACCCAGTCTGATTCAGTGTTGCCACAAGATGGAATAACAGCAATCGCCATAGCAAGTAACAATGACGTTTGGATTGGAACCGATGCAGGGGCAGCGATATATGATGGCAGTGAGTGGAAGGCATATACCACAGATGACGGACTTGGAAGTAATCGAATAACCCATATCGCAGAAATGTCTAACGGAGATATTTGGTTTGCAGATTTTAATGGCGCTACGAAATACGACGGAACCTCATTTACAGCTTATGGTAGCGCAGATGGACTGCCTTTTGGTGGAGTGGTTAAAGTTGCGGAAGACAAAAATGGAGACGTGCTGATGTGCACCGGTTTGGGCGGTTTAGTCACTTTTGATGGAACACAATTTGCGGCCTACTCTGTTGCTGAAGGTTTGGTGAGTAAAAACACGACATCTATAGCCTTAGACAATCAAGGCAATAAATGGGTTGGCACCGCGAAAGGCGTTTCGGTACTCAATGCGTCGAATCAATGGGTGACCAATCATACCCAAATGCTTGAAATTCCAGAGCCAGATACCTTAAATCCTGTAGAGGACATAGCCATAGACAAATCGGGAACTGTTTGGGTAGGCATTTATGTGGACTATCTGGTAACCGTTGGCGGAGTTGCTTACCTTGATAACGACCAATGGATAACAATTGATGCATCAGACGGGCTTGTAGGCCCAACGATTCGTCAGATTGCGTTAGACGGACGGGACAATCTTTGGGTAGGAACAAGTAGTGGCGTTTCAAGAATCGACAACCCAAGTTCAGCTAGTTTTATGGAAGTTGAGGCGGAACAAATTGCGGTGTATCCAAATCCAGCAAAAACTACTGTAACCATATCTTTCAAAGACGTCATGGAGGAAAAAATGCCCATTCAAATTGTGAACCATCTGTCTCAAGTGGTTCGAACAGGAGAAATAATGAAGGGCTCCAATAGCCATACCTTTGATGTAATGAACATGAACCCAGGACTGTATTTTGTTATTTGCGATGGCATTCATAACCGCTTATTGGTAAGATAGTTTTGAGTTCGAATGGACTGAAAGCTTATGGCAAACATGGTTGTTTAGACCTTAGCTTTTTATCGATAGCAAAGTGTAATCCCCAATTTTTATAGTTCTAATCTCTACAAGGCAACACAAGATGGTGATTTGTGGTTATAGAATGAATTCATCTTTAGGGAATTACACTCATTTTGTAGGATTACTGTCAGCAAATGGTCAGCACCAACATTTTGGTGAATAATTTGTTAATTTTGATAGCCTCGAGAATTGTGTGTTTTCGGGATAAGTAGCAGGTTTAGTTGAAAGTATTCGAATTATGGAAAAGGCATATTACCACAATGACTATTTTTCACATGGCAAGACCCTTGTGAAGAATGTTTTGAAAGGTCTTGGATTGTTATTATTCACCATCTTGGTGCAAACAGGGAATCTTAGTCATGCTCAAAGCTCAAACAAAGGGACAGAGTTCTGGATTGGGTTTCCAAATCACGCAGAAGGAACTCAGGCTGGGTTATATCTTTACATCACAGGAGACTCAAACGCCACAGGAACTGTATCCGTGCCTGGCCAAAGCTGGTCGACTACATTCAGTGTAACCGCAAATGCTATGACACTTGTTGCTGTTCCATCAAACATAGCCTACATGAGTTGTTCTGATTGTATCGAGGACAAGGGAATTAAGGTGTCAACAAATAAAAAAGTGGTTGTCTATTCTCACATTTATAGACAGTACAGATCCGATGCCACGTTGGTACTGCCTACAAGAACCTTAGGTAAAAAATATTACTGCATGTCATACGAGCAGCTATGGACGTCAGAACGTTCTCAATTTATGGTGATTGCTGCCAAAGACGATACAAAAGTTCGGATAACTCCTTCAGTGGCTTTGAGAAAGTCTGGAGGTGGAACCCATGCAAAAGGAACGCCATACGAAGTGACTCTTGACGCTGGTGAATGTTACCAAGGAAGAGCGAATTCGTCTGGATCGGCCGAAGACGTTTCAGGTACTTTGATTGAGGTAATTGATACTGGATCTACTGCAAATTGCAGAACGGTTGCTGTTTTTTCTGGAAGTTCTGGAACCCACTTAGGTTGTAACAATAGATGGCAAAATTCTCGTGACAATTTATACCAACAAATGTATCCGACTAAATCGTGGGGTCAGCGTTTTATTACAGTTCCATTTAGAGGAATGAATGGAGACGATATTCGAATTTTGGCTTCGGAAGATAATTCAACTGTTACGGTAATTAACAAAACTGGGGCTCCAAATAATTATTATTTGGATAAAGGCGAATACTACAGCTTGGAAGATGTAAAAGAAGAAAAGTACATTATCTGCGACAAGCCAATCATGGTAGCACAATACCAGCAATCCCAAAGGTGTAATAGCAACAGTACGGGTGATCCGTCTATGACGATTCTCAATCCGATTGAACAAACATTAAAAAATATCACGGTGTATTCTTCGGAGTATGAAGATATTAGATCACATTACATCAATGTTATAATACCGTCGGCAGGTGTTAGTAGTTTTAGAATTGATGGTAAAACAGCTAGTTTTACCAAAGTTGCGAAGTACCAAACCTATTCTTTCGCTCAGATATCAGTGACCAAAGGGAACCACATCATGAGCTCAGATGTAGGCTTCAACGCAGTGGCGTATGGTTTTGGGAGATATGAAAGTTATGGATACTCTGCTGGTGCAAACGTAAAAGATTTGACGGCAGTTGCTGAATTAGAGAATTCTGCAAAAAATGATGAAATTACACTTTGTCTTGGCCAAGAAGCGTCATTCAAAGGAAGCGCAGAATACAGTGCAAAAAGTTGGCTTTGGGACTTTGGAGATGGAGATACGTCTACTACGCAAAGTCCAAAACATACCTACTCGGATACTGGAACTTATGAAGTGAAACTTAAGGTGTTTAAACCTGCGGATGATGGTTGTTCCGTTTATGATTCTTCCGTCTTGGAGGTTAAGGTTAATGCACCGCCTGTGGCACGTATTCATTATGACGCATTATGTGAAGACATGTCGATTAGGTTCGAAGATTCAACCATAGTGCCATTTGGCGAAACACAGTTGTTTAGTCAATTTACCTTTCACGATAACCAAAACGTTTACGCCAAATTTGCCAATAAGACTTACGATAGTTCAGATAAATACTACATACGATTAATTGCTGGAACGGAAAACCAATGCCGTGATACGTTCATTGACTCTATTTTTATCAGTCCTGCACCCGTCGCATCATTTAATATCGACAATGCATGTAGTTTAGACACGTCTGAATTTACAAATACGAGCACGGTAAAAACGGGTGGATTCGCTTCGTATAAATGGTATTTTGGCGATGGTGATTCCAGTACAGTTGGCTCACCTAAACACTTCTACCAAGACTCTGGTACGTATGCTATCCAGTTCGATATTGTAAGTGACAGCGGTTGTACGGCTTCTGCATATGATACCATAATCAAATACGAACAATATACCATTGACTTTGCCTATGCCGATACCTGCGCAGGTTTGACGGTTGATTTGGTCAATATTTCAGCCAGTCAAGGAGGCTCTCTGCAAAACTGGAAATGGAAGTTCCATGATGGAACGATTGCAACGTCAAAAGACACGGCGTATAAGTATGCCACACCAGGAAACTATGATGTTTGGTTGGTAGGTAGTCTCGACACTGTTTGTCGTGACTCCGTAGTACACACCATAACAGTAGATCCAAACGTTTCTGCTGACTTTGGCTTATCGTCTAATTGTTTTGTTGATACCATTACATTTACCAATACATCAACGATTACAGGCGGCGTAATGGCGGAATCGTATTGGGATTTTGACGACGGACTAACGTCTACGCAAGACACGGCTAAAGTGAAGTATGCGTCCAAAGGGTCTAAAGATATTGAGTTAATTGCCGTAACAGATCAAGGTTGCAGGGATACTGCCACGTTGTCAATAATGATTTATGATCCGAAAATTATTGGATTTAACATTCCAAACATTTGTCAAAACACAGACGCTGAAATAGCAGCGATTTTAGACTTGGACGGTGACACGGTTAAATCTTGGGATTGGACTGCTGACGGAACTACATTTACAACAGACACGGTTAAAATTAATAAAGCAAGTACAGGACGGTACGAGGTATCACTAGACATAGTTACCAAGTTTAACTGTAAGATTAGCCATCTAGATTCTTTCAATATATACGCAACACCGGTGGCAGACTTTACTGTAGATCCAGTATGTATTGGTGAAGACTTGGTGCCTGTGAATACGAGTTCAATAGAGGCAGGTGAATCCATTACTGGATTTAATTGGTACTTGGACAATGTATCAGCGTCGTCTGCTCAAAACCCATCAATACCTACAACAACTGTTGGCACGAACTCACTTCGTCTGAACGTGACTAGCTCTACTGGTTGTCCAGGATCAAAAATTGTTGACGTTGAAGTATATCCTAAGCCAGTTCCTAGTTTTACGTATGCAGACACTTGTTTTGAAGATAATACGACATTTACATCTGGTTCTACGATTTCTAGTGGCAGTATAACAAGCGAAGATTGGACCTACGACGATGGCACAACAACCTCAGGTTCTGTTGTTTCCAGATTCTTAAGTGCTCCTGCAGAGTATTCAATAAAGTTAGTGGCGACATCAGGTTTTGGGTGTAAAGATTCAATTTCAAAAAGCTTTTCTATCGCACCGCTACCAATGATTGATATCGTTGCAGACCCTATTTCTGGATGTCAACCGCTATTGGTGAATTTCACAAATAATTCGTCAATTGGTACGGGTGCAATCACCGACTTTAACTTTGATTTTGGTGACGGCATTACTTCAACCGCTGTTAGCCCAAGTAACGTATACCAAACACCAGGATCATTTGTGGTAGTAGTTGACGCATTAAGCGCAGCTGGTTGTAGAGATACACTGACTTTGGCAAACCCAGTAGACGTTTTACCTAAGCCGGTAGCATCGTTTACTTTTACGCCAGACGAGCCAAGTTTATTGGAGCCAGAAATTCAATTTGTTAATACGTCATCGCCAGATGCTGTAACCTTTAATTGGTTTATAACGGATGGTACTACCCACTCTGGACCAATCGTAGATCATACATTAGAGCCAGGCGATTATGTGGCTACTTTAATCGCGACTGCGGCCAATGGATGTAGCGATACGGCCGAGCAAAGTGTTTATGTAAAACTGGACTTCTTCTTACATGCTCCGACAGCATTCTCGCCTAATGGAGATTTGATCAATGACTTATTTGGTATTGACGGCATGGTTGCCGAAGTTCAAGGCTACACCATGGAGATCTTCAATACTTGGGGAGAACAAGTATTCTACTCGGACAATCCAATAGAAAAGTGGGATGGCACGGTAAATGGGAAAGAAACACACACAGGTACGTATGTTTACATCGTACGGTATAGAAACATCGAAACAGACCGTTGGGAAACCATCAACGGAGTACTAACGGTAGTACGCTAACTGTTTGTGATAAGACATAGTTTCTTTCATCGATTTATATAACTTTGCCCGCTCAAACGGATAGCAAAATATGAGCGTTTTAGTCAACAAAGACTCAAAGATTATTGTTCAAGGTTTCACTGGAGGCGAAGGAACTTTCCACGCTGGTCAGATGATTGAATACGGCACTCAGGTTGTGGGTGGTGTAACACCAGGAAAAGGTGGTCAAATACACCTAGACAAACCTGTTTTCAATACGGTTGCAGAGGCAGTCAGCATTACAGGCGCCGATGTAAGTATCATCTTTGTTCCACCTGCTTTTGCAGCAGATGCAATAATGGAAGCAGCGGATGCTGGTATCAAGGTTATCGTTTGTATCACTGAAGGAATTCCAACGAAAGACATGATTACGGTTAAGGCTTATTTAAGCGACAAGGACTGTAGAATGGTTGGACCAAATTGTCCTGGAGTGATGACTGCAGGAGAAGCCAAAGTTGGTATTATGCCAGGGTTTATTTTTAAGCCAGGAAGAATAGGCATCGTTTCCAAATCAGGAACATTGACCTATGAAGCAGTTGATCAAATCACTAAAGCTGGGTTAGGTCAATCTACAGCTATCGGCATTGGTGGTGATCCAATTATTGGGACGTCTACCAAAGAAGCTGTTGAATTATTAATGAATGATCCTGAAACGGATGGAATCATTATGATTGGAGAGATTGGCGGAAGTATGGAAGCTGAAGCAGCGCGCTGGATAAAAGAAAACGGAACCAAGCCTGTAGTTGGGTTTATTGCTGGCGAAACTGCGCCTAAGGGACGTAGAATGGGTCATGCAGGAGCTATTGTAGGAGGAAAGGATGATACGGCCGCAGCTAAGAAAGCGATAATGCGGGATTGTGGTATTCACGTGGTGGATTCACCTGCTCATATCGGTATAAAAATGGCTGAGGTGCTTAGTTAGGTATTATTTAGAACATATTATACAGCCCAACTCTCACCAGTTGGGCTTTTTTTATATTTCTGATTTATATTCGTAACAAGCTACTACCCATATCTGAAATTTACGAATATCTAATGCTATGAATGAGTCGATTCAAAAGATTTTAATTGGAAGTATACTGACAATTTGCGTCGTAGGGGGACTCTTTTTTGGATTAAATCGAATAGTAGAGGAGGTTGATGTAATGCCATCCGCCGAGTTTAAAAGAAAGGATCTAAAAGATAGGATTGATTTGGCGTTTCAACAAGAATTTGATCGAACCAAGGATCCGATAATTAATAGAGTTCCACGAGAACGCCTTCTAGATGCATATGAGGTAATAAGAGAACAAGAAGCCAGACAAGGTAAAGCTGCAATTAGTGGAATTACATGGTCTGAACGTGGACCAAACAATGTAGGTGGACGTAATCGCGTAATCATGTTTGATGCGTCTGATGTGACTAACAAAACAGTTTTTGTTGGCTCTGTGGCTGGAGGGTTATGGAAGACAACAAATATTTACGCGAGTCAGGTTGAATGGACGCCGGTTAACGACTTTTTTAGCAATATGGCTGTAACGTCTTTAGCCCAAGACCCAACAAACCCGGCCATAATGTATTTTGGGACTGGGGAGGGTTATTTTAACTCTGATGCGGTACAAGGAGATGGAATTTGGAAAAGTACAGACACGGGTTCGACCTGGTCTCAGTTAGCTGCGACAACAGGTGACAATTTTTCATATGTAAATAAACTAATCGTCGATGGATCGGGCAATTTAATTGCTGGAACCAAAGGGTATTATATCAACAACGGTGGTGTTTATAGATCTACAAATGGAGGAACCTCTTTTTCCGAGGTATTAGAACGTTATACGGCCACGAGTACTGACGAGTATGACAGGTGTGCCGACATTGAGATGGCTGCAGATGGAAAAACGTTTTATGCTTCCATGGGTATATTCACAGCAGATGGAATTTTTAAGTCATCTGATTCTGCAAAAACATGGACGAGAATCTACGATGCCGATTCAGCAGGTGAAGAAAGGATAGATCTCGTTTGTGCACCATCTAACTCGAGTTATATCTATGCCTTGGTTCAAGGCTCAGGAAGCAGTATTAAGAAAATAATGAAGTCTACAGATGGAGGAAGTACATGGACTTCGTGTACGACTATCTCGTGGAATGATCAATGCTCTAGTGCTTCAACAGATTTTACGCGAAATCAGGCTTGGTACAATTTGGCATCTGTGGTAGATCCAGATGATGAGGATATATTATATGTTGGAGGAATAAATTTGTTTAGGACCGATAACGGCGGAACTAGTTGGTCTCAGCTCTCATCTTGGGTAGGGTGTGGTGGTTATTCAGAAGTTCATTCTGATCACCATATATTGGTTTTCGCACCTGGTAGCTCAGACACTTTGATAAACGGGAATGACGGTGGTGTTTATATAACGGAAAACAGTCAAGCATCGCCACCGACTTGGACTATGATAAATAATGGATTTAACGTCACACAGTTTTATGCTGGGGCCATTCATCCCACGGCATTAAATTCTTATTTCTTAACAGGGTCACAAGATAACGGGTCACAACGTTTTCAATTTGGAGGAATTAACTCGACAGATGAGGTGACTGGAGGTGATGGTGGATATTGTCACATTGATCAGGAGGATCCAGATACCCAAATTACGGCTTATACGTATAATAATATTAGGATTTCTACAGATGGTTTTAACACATATACCTCATACAGCAGTAGTGTAGGGAACTTTATTAATGCATCGGATTATGATAGCGATAACAAAATATTGTACTCTAGTAGTAATTCAGGCACAATTTATCGTTGGTCTAACATAGGTGGAACACCAAGTACTAGCAATCTGTCCGTCTCGGCAATGAATAGCAGCCAGGCTTCAGCAATTCTTGTTTCACCGAACGACCCTACAACGATCTATGTCGGCACTGAGGCAGGAAGAGTAGTACGTATAACTGACGCCAATGGAAGCCATACAGGTACAAATATCTCTACTGGTCTACCTTCAAGTGTTACAGTTTCGTCTATTGCAGAAGATCCATTTGATCCGGGACACTTGCTAGCTACTTACTCAAATTATGGGACGACGAGTGTTTGGGAAACCACAGACACCGGTTCGTCATGGAGCTCAGTTGAAGGAAACCTTCCTGACATGCCAATTCGATGGGCAATCTTCAGCCCATGGGGTGGCGACAGCGCTCTACTTGCCACAGAGCTAGGTGTTTGGAGTACAACAAACTTAAATTCTGGAGGGACAACAGATTGGGCAGTAACCAATACTGGTCTTGCGAATTGCAGGGTAGATATGTTGCAGTTTCGCGAATCAGACTCGCTATTGTTAGCAGCAACACATGGTAGAGGGGTTTTTACCACTTCATATTTTTCAGAAAGGATTGTTTCACAAATAGGATGTAAAAATATTGCATACGTTGGTGAGGAGATCAGCTTTTATGACAACTCATATGGTGCAACAAGCTGGAGTTGGGATTTCGAGAATGACGGCAATGCCGAGTCTACGGCCCAAAATCCAACCTACACATTCGGTAAAGGCGGTTTATATACAGTGAAGTTGACAATCAATGGAACTACTTCCTCTACTACAACTGTTCAAATTTTGCCAAATCTGGGTGTTCCTTATGCAACCTCTGATGGAGGTGATATGGAGTCTAACGCATGGCATTTTGGGGGACGAATCTTAGAAGGTGGAAGTCAATTGTGGGAGAGAGGTGGACCAAGCTCAAATACGTTTACGTCGTCTTACCACAATGGATCAAACGCCTGGGTGACCGTTTTAGATGGGGATTTGTATGAAGCAAATGTAAAGTCTGAACTGCTTAGCCCAAACTTCAACTTTTCAAGTTCTGGAACGTATACTTTAAGCTTTATTAAAAGCATGCACTATCGATATCCTAATGCCCCATTTGCCGTCCAAGTTCACTACTCAACTGATAAAGGGAAGAACTGGGCGCGATTGGGCTCTGATACATCAACTACTGCTGGCACTAATTGGTACAATAGAGGTCCTAGCAGTTCTTCTCAGATTAGCAGTAGCGTTTTTGCAGATAGCATAGGATGGACTGGCAGCTACACGAAAAGTACAACTTCGCACGATGTTTCGTTTCTATCCGGAAACGAAAACGTGTGTTTTAGAGTTTTAATTTCTCTTGATGCTGGATGGAGTGGAGGTTATAATCGTGATGGATTTTTAGTGGATGATTTTGCAATTAGCAGCAACACGACAACGACAGCTATAAGTGGTGCAGGAATAGAAACAATGGCATTTACAAAGATCTTAGACCTTCCAGCGAATGATTCTGCGCATTATTACTCGTCTTCTGGCAAATTAATTGCATCTATATGGAATGAAAGTGCCCACAATTTTGGGGCAACGACCGTTGAAATTGATGGGACAGGAACAGGTACTCAAGATTTTGATACCAATACCCTAGCAGAAAACAAGATATTCTCAAAAACAATCAAGATTACGCCTACCACAAACAACACTTCTGCTACAGTTAAAATAGCTATGTACTATACCAATGCAGAATTGGCCGGTTGGAAATCCGGTTCAGGGGAATTTGCAAAGGATGTACAACTCTTTAAAACGACCAATGCAATAGGTAGTAGTACCGTTGCACAAGGCACACTGCCCTCTGTAACGACCACAGATTCTGTTTTTAACGGTGATGACCTATGCGTCATTGGTACGTTCTCAAATGGTTTTTCCGGAGTTGGCGGCGGAGGTGGAGCGAATGGGGGAAGTGGGCCACTTCCCGTTAGTTTGCTTGACTTCTCAGGAACGAGATTCGCCGAACAAGTGCATCTTCATTGGAGCACGGCTTCTGAATTAGACAATGACAGATTCATTGTTCAAAGATCAATTAGTGGTTTACAATTCGAAGAAATAGGTTCTGTCGGTGGAGCAGGGAATTCTCAATCAAAAATAGACTACCAGTATATCGACACAAGCTCAATTGTTTCATCATCCAATACTCTTTGTTATAGATTAAAGCAGGTTGATTTTAACGGTTCTTCGGAACTATCACCAGTTATATGTTTAAAGGCAGATAATGCGGTGAAAGAAATACGAATTGGGCCAAATCCATTCAATACCTTTATTGAATTGACTATAAATCCTTGGACTCCATACGTTTACGATTTACATGTTTATGATGTAGAAGGCAACATCGTTTATAGGCAGGAGAAGCTAAATGACGGGTCGCAACAAATTGATTTATCTGCGCTAAGCGATGGGCTATACTTTGTAGCGATAATCCGAGATGGCCAGCGTATTGTGGTCAAGAAGATAATCAAGCATCTGTAACTAATCTCTAATCAAGGTTACTGTACCAGACTTTTTATCCTTTCTGAGCGGTTCAGTTTGGTCTTGGCCAAATTTACCCTCTACCACTTCGAGAATATAGAAATAAGTGCCAGCTGGATGCAGTGATGTAGAATTGTCAACGGTCCCGTCCCAACACTGCTTCATATCTTCTGTTTTAAAAACCAATTCACCCCATCGATTGTAAATCCATAGCTTGAATTCATCGCATCCATCTAAGTAACCATCAATACAATAGGTATTGTTGGCGGCATCACCATTTGGTGTAAATACGTTAGGAACAAATATGTCTCTTTGGGCTGCATTGGCCGTTGAAATTTGTTTCGTGATAGAGTCAGAACAAAGCGTTCCTTCATTCACTACTAAGGTTACGGTGTTGATGCTGCTCGGCTCATAGGTTCTTTTGAATTTTTTTTCTAACTCGGTACTTCCGTCATCCAACTTCCAAATAAAAGTGAGTGCATCTTCTGATGTCATTTCGAACGAAGCTTCAAAAGTGCATGGATCCAAGGTGAGGGTAAAATCAGCCTTAGATTGACCAAGTACCTCAACTTTTCTTCTGAAAACATCTGAGATGTTACATGTATTGGAGTCAATAACAGTTAAAACGATTTCATAAACGCCAGGCTGTTCGTAGGTATGCGTTGGGTTAAGTGTCGTCGAGTCTAGTGTTCCATCACCAAAATCCCAATAAAACTTCTGGGCAATATCACTTCTGTTGTCGAAATTTACACGCAGAGGTTGGCAACCAATTATCGGAGAAGGAACGAAATAGGCGTCGACATCTGTTTTAATCTGTAAGTCAATTTTAAAACTAGCATTACTACACCTAGGGCTAAGATTTTTTGTAAAAGCAGCATTTGGTGTTACAGGGAAATCTTGATGACCAGGGTTTCCTGGGTCTGGGCAACTTGAACAAACGGATTGATACACAACACCTTTTTTGTCAAAACGACTCGTACCACCATCGACATGATCATCGGTGGTATCACCGCCAAAGTACGTGGCGTAAAGCAACCCTTCCGCGTCTTTGTCCAGCACCAATAAATAGAAGTCATTACCGTCTGTCGTTTTTTGTACGGCATTCCCAGATGTTTCTAAGTCCACCGTAGAGCCAGGATTTAAATTTGGGTCTACATCGCTTCCCCAACCGCTTACGTAAATATGTTCGCAGTTATCAACCAAAAAGGCACTTGGAGAAATATCAATCTCGTTGGTACGACTGCCAAATGACGTTTGCCATTTGATTGTACTCAAGCCAGTATCCAACTTAGCAATAAACTGGCCCTTGTTTGCTGAACCGTATATCGTTGATGAAGATGGGGCGATATTCCCGTTTGTCTGTCCCGTTACAAATACGTCTCCCTGGTCATTTAAATCAATGAAATAAACTTGGTCGTATTGAGGTGTGCCCCAGTACGTCATTTCTTTGAGCGTATGGTTTTTGCGATCAAGTGCCGCAACGTATCCATCCACTTTGCCTAGGTAATCTTCATGAATGGTATTTGTAGTGGTTTTTAAATCGTTGCTTGAAGTGCCTCCACCCACATAAACAGTGCTGTCCAGATCGACCTTCACACTAAATAATGCGTCTTGAGCGCCACCCCCTAAAAAGGTAGACCATTTGAGTTCCGACAAATCAGAATTTAACTGAAGCAAGCACCCTTCTTGAAACTTTATTGAGGTATCAACGGCATCAACCAGTGGGAAATCAGTCGATTTTGTACAGGTCGCTATGAAGATATCTTGTGTTTCATCTGGGATGATGTCGCCTCTAAAATCATCAGCATAATTATGCCGTAGCGAACTATTAGAATTTAAACCGTCCGCATCTGTTCCTCCCACGTAAGTGGAACCTAATAACGTCGTTCCGTCTTCAGAAATTTTGGTTACAATGATGTCGCCAACACCATTATAGGTAGTGTCGTAACCGGTAATAGTTGTCGGAAAATCCTCTGAAAACGAAGTGCCCAGGATATATAAGTCGTCGTCTTGATTAACAACCAAACTGTGTGGGTATTCGTTTTGGAATCCACCAACATAGGTCGCCCATAATAAACTTGTACCTGCAGAATCATATTTGCTTATGGTGATATCACAAGGCAAGCCTGCTGCAGGAACACCAGATCCACCTCCGCCATAGTCTTTTTGAATTGCCCCAGCCGTTACAGGGTAGTTTCCTTGATTGCCATCTGTAATCCCTCCAGCGTATAAATTGCTTTTGGAGTCATAGGTTGCTGTAAATCCAAAGTTATCGCCACGAGAACCAGAATAGGTGGAAAAAATTAATGCCGGATCTATAACGAAGCCACCTGATGTCGGGTGTAATTCATCTTCTGGATAGGCATATACCTCATAAGACAACACATTATCTTCAAGTTTGAATCTACAGTAAGGACCGTTGCTTGACGCCACCTCTTCGATTGCGGATGAAGCGCGGTCAATAATGGGCGGAGTTTCGGTCAATACACCGCAACTTGTAGCGATGTACAAACTGTCGTTTTGAATCTGAATCGAATCCGCTCCGTTGATTTCTAACTTTATGTCTTCCGCACTGCCATTTGCCAGAACACGCCAATCATATTTTAGAAAGCCATTGGCGTCGGTATAAAAATCCAACAGTATGTTGTCATATAAACCATCATATAGAATATGTTCAAAAGACTTTACATGTGATTGCCACTTATTAGGGTCAGCGCCAATGAAGTAATTGTTGTACGACGAAATGGTGTCAAACCCCATAACGCGTGCTGATGTGTCAGATCCAATAAACGAAACTTTGATGCTATGGGATCGCTGCGTCACTAATTTTGGTGGCCCCATAAAGCTATGTTCATGCATCAGCTCCATTAACTCGGCTTTGTCTTTTTGGTTCTCAAACAAGTATGTAAATCCGGTCTTTTCTAAGAATAGATACCCATTGGGTAGTTTGCACCGGTATAAAACGGCGTCGTGGAATTGCCCTTTGTTTTCTTCAAAACGGAATGGTTCACCTGAGCGCGGTTGGTGCATAATAGTACCATAGCCCGATTGAAACATCGCCACATAAAATAGTGTTGTAATAAAAAGCTGAAATCTTAAGTTCATTCGCCTACTTAACAAAGTTAAGATTCTATTGATTTACAATACGTTGCTTTGGTTTAAAACCTTTGTCAATTCAAGTATATTCGCGGAAAATTTACATTCATGGCTTTAAACGAACAACAGGTTCAACGGCGAGAGTCCCTCGCTAAATTGCGCGACTTGGGAATCGACCCATATCCGGCAGAAGAATTTCCAGTAACTGCGTCGTCTGTTGAACTCAAAAAACAGTTCGAAGCCAATCCTGAAAACCAACTTTCGGTTTCGTTTGCAGGCCGTATTATGGTGCGTCGAATCATGGGAAAGGCAAGTTTTGCTGAGTTGCAAGACGAATCTGGCAGAATCCAGGCATATTTTAACCGAGATGAAATCTGTCCTGGGGAGGATAAATCGATGTACAACGAGGTGTTTAAACGACATCTTGATATCGGGGATATCATTGGGGTTTCTGGTCATATGTTCCAAACACAAACGGGTGAAACTTCTATACATGTAACAGAATACAAAATATTATGTAAGTCGTTGAATCCTCTACCAATGCCAAAGGAAGTTGACGGAAAGGTGTTTGACGCTTTTACTGATCCTGAAGCGCGCTATAGAATGCGTTATGTGGATTTACTCGTTAATCCTCAAGTTAAAAAGACCTTTATCGCACGATCGAAAGCAATCCGTTCGATGCGAAACTTTTTGGAAAACAAAGGCTACCTAGAGGTGGAAACGCCGATACTTCAGTCAATTCCTGGCGGAGCCGCAGCGCGTCCGTTTATCACACATCACAATGCTTTAGACATTCCTTTGTATTTGCGAATAGCGAATGAATTGTACCTGAAACGTCTGATTGTAGGTGGGTTTGAAGGCGTTTTCGAATTCGCAAAAGATTTCCGTAATGAAGGAATGGATAAAACCCACAATCCAGAGTTTACCCAAATGGAGCTTTACGTGGCCTATAAGGATTACAAATGGATGATGAACACAACAGAAGAAATGTTGCGTGCTATTTGTATAGAGGTAACAGGAAGTGATAAAATTACGTTTGGAGATACAACGATCGATTTTGGTAAGCCATTTGAGCGGTTACCTATTTTCGAAGGAATAAAAAGATATACGGGTCACGATCTTACCGGAAAATCTGAGGATGAAGTCCGAGAAATAGCGAAAGAACTGCATGTGCCAGTTGATGACACTATGGGCTTAGGGAAGTTGATTGATGAAATATTTGGTGAAAAATGTGAGCACCATTTAATTCAACCGACTTTTTTAATGGATTATCCAGTTGAAATGAGTCCGCTGACTAAAAAGCACAGAGATAACCCAGCGTTGACTGAACGATTTGAGCTAATCATCAATAAAAAAGAGATGGCCAATTGTTACAGTGAGTTAAACGATCCTATCGACCAACGTGAACGGTTCGAGGAACAAGCCAAATTGCTAGAAAGAGGCGATGATGAAGGAATGTTTTTAGACCAAGACTTTTTAAGAGCGCTAGAATATGGAATGCCTCCTACGTCCGGAATCGGTATTGGCATTGACAGACTTGTCATGTTATTAACGAACAATGAAAGCATTCAAGAAGTGTTATTCTTCCCTCAAATGAGACCCGAAAAAGTAACACAGCCAGACTCGGCGGATAAATTTACGGCTATTGGTGTTCCTGAGGAATGGGTAGCGCATTTAAAGGAACTTGGTTTTATTACGGTAAACATGCTGCGAAAAGAAGACAGCGCAGGTAAACTTTCTCAAACGTTAAACGGATATAGAAAGAAAAACAAGTTAACCATCGGAGCGCTAAGTCCACAGATGGTTGAGCAATGGCTTGAAAAATAAAAAAGGCACTGTTTAATACAGCGCCTTCTTTCTGAACGAGTTAAGCCAACTTATTCAAAATTCATGAGTAGAAATCGGTAATATTTAAAAGACGTTTTGTCGGCGTTTTTTGCTGCTTTTCGTCCCTTTCTATGTTTCATATTTCTATGCCCGCATTTGCCTTCACAACCATCCGTATGTTCCGCCTTTATTTCATTCAAATCAGCTTCCCACGTTGCTTGTAAAGGAGCGAGGTCTTCTTCAATTGTTTCAAGTTCTGCCTTATGAGCGAGAATTATTGGATCAAGTGTCGTAGCTATTTTTTCTTTTTTGGCCTTACGTTCATCTTGGCTTAATTTACCTTTTGACCCAGACTCCTTGTGTGCTCTACGCATTGTTTTAACTTCGGTTCTGAGCGCCGCAATTGTGGCCTTTTCATCTTCCGTTAGGTTGATTTCAAACTCAGCGCGTTTGGTTTTTAGTGTGGGTTTGATTTGCTCATTTTTATACTTTTTTAAAGCTTCATGCATTTCTTTGATTTCTGCACGATGTGCTTCCCGCGATTTTTTTAAAATTTCAACTTGTTCGTCAGTTAGAATTGCTTCGATATCAGCTTTGTGCTGTTTTCTAAGCGATTTCATCGCCTCTCTATCCTTATTCATTCTGGCGTCCTTCATTTTAATCTTTAAGGCTTCCTGAAGAGACTGGATTTGACTTTCCTGCTCGTCTGATAGGTCAACAATAGAATCTAATCTTTCGATATGTTTTTTCATCATGTCTCCATGCTGATGATGCTCTCTTGGACCTTGTGCAATCGCTAAGCTTGCCCCTAGGACAATCAACAAAGCGGTGTTTCTCAATTTTTTCATTTATCTTATATTTACTAGTTTGACAGTTTGTGTTGTCTTATTATTCCGGCCTTTGCGGTCGATGAGGAGGTCTTCGTCGACGTTTTCGCTCTTTTAAACGGTTTTCAAACCGCTCAACTTTTTTTATTTGCTTCTCGTCAAGACCAACCTTTAACTCACTGAAAAGTGTTTCAAATTCCACACGGCGTTTCTGAAACATAGCTTGATCCATTTCGCGCATTCTTTTCATATGCTTACTAAAAACGTCGTTAAACACAACTTGTTGTTCTGGAGATAACGACAATTTCTCCTCCAGTCGTTCTTTGAATTTGGGTGGTTTTTGTAATTCGACTTTTTGATGAATACGTTTCTTTGTAATTCTACCTGCAGCGAAAAAACCAATCACTACGCCCAAAGTGAGGCAGATTGTACCGATTAATAGAATGCGTAAATTTGTTTTCATACGTCTTAATTTAATTCCAGGTCCCAAGCACTATACGTGCTGTATGATTGACTAATTTCTATATCGCTGTACTCAGATAAACCTAATACTGAATCTACAGACAATGTTCCATCTAAGGCATACAGCGAAATCAAACAACCAACAAAACAGGCTACAGCAACTTTCCATACACGATGTTGCCATAAGCTAATAATTTTAACTTCTTGGTTACCAAGCGCTCTGATTTTTGCCATTACACTTTCCGTGAAATTTTCATTGAAAACTTCCGAATCTTGTTTTTGTGCGTGTAACATTTTTTCTAAATCAATCATCTTTCAATGTGTATTTATTTAGGGTTTCTTTCATTTTCTTCATCGCCCTGTTTAGTTTAGACATAACGGTGCCCTCTGCTATTCCCAACATAGATGAAGTTTCTTTTACTGAGTATCCTTCAATCATGCGCAATACAACAACACTCCTTGATTCAGGTGTAAGGTGTTGTAACGCAATCTGAACCAATTCGTTGGTTTCCATTTTTTTGCTGATTGAAGTTTCTTGAGATTCAAAGGCATTGTGATGGTCCTCCTGCTCAAAGAAGCGTTTTCGTCGCCTTTTGATTGAATCAAGTTTGTTTAGTGATAAATTGATTGCAATCCGGGTGATATAAGTGGATAGCGCGCTGTTAAAATTGTATTGATCGAGTGACTTGAACAATCGGATAAACGTTTCTTGACCAACCTCTTCTGCAGTGTTTTTGTCCTTCACCATTTTAAAGCAAATGGCGGCAACTCTGTCTTTGTAGCGATTCACAATATGCGCAAACAACTCTTGTTCACCGTTAAGTATACGGTCGATGAGTTCCTTGTCGCTATGGTTCGGATTTGTCAAGTGATTACACGCTATAAACCATTAGACATTCTATACTCCATTTTGATTCCCTTTTAGGAAGTTGCAAATTGAACAATGTTTTTGGCAGGCACAGACTGGAGCTGCGCATTTAAAATGTGTTGTATTTCTGCATTGTGTTTTTGAGGAATAATGGTGTCTAAAATATCCTCAATGGTGTTAGATTGGTTTAATGGATCTACAAATCCATACCCTTTATAAATACCGCTTTCAACATAAATAAATGCTTTCTCTTCCCGTGACCTTCCTTTCAGCCAGACTAAGTATGTGCCGCATTGCAGGGTAAAACTTTCGATGGCAGATTCAACACGTTTGTTATACGTTTTAACATCTTCTTTGCCCACACAAATGCCGTAACACCTTCCCAACTGATGATCAAAACAGGCCTCTTTGGTGGTTTGAAGACCGGTCATTTTGGAACACAAATTGAACGACTCAACAAGCGCTCTCAAAAATGTTTTGGCCCGCGTGGTATTCGAAAAAGAGGCAATCGGCTTGTCTAAAAATTTCCGATTTTTAACTACATCCATCCTTAGCACGCCTTTTTGGTCGTGATACTGATACAGTGCGTATCCAGTGCCAGAATATTTTTGAGCTCTATTAAATTCAGGAAAGTGGTTTTTGATTTCTGCCGCTTCAACCAATAACGCCAAGAACTCCGATCCAGTAATCTGATAAGTGATGTCGTGAATTTGATTTTTAAACGTCAACTTGCGCATACTATTATCCGCAAAGTGGCCACTTATACGTGTTCTTATTTCTTTTGATTTACCCACATAAATGACCTTCCCTTCGGCATTGTGCATGTAGTAAACGCCGGCTTGGTCAGGTAGGTTCTCAAAAGTTTCTCGTGGTAAGTGCGGTGGTAAGCTACCTTCTTTGTTTTTGCCTTTGGCCGCGGTTTCAACCTGAGACTTGCCTTTGTTGAGCAACATTTCTAATAGAATGGTGGTTGCCTTGGCGTCGCCTGTGGCTCTGTGTCTATCGTGAATCGGGATATTCAACGACACACATAGTTTGCCTAAGCTATACGACTTTAAACCTGGAAATATTTTACGACTCAAACGAACCGTACAGGCTTTTTTGCGCCTAAAATCTGCGCCAAGCTCCTTAAATTCACTCCGAATAATGTTATAGTCGAAAGCAACATTATGGGCTACAAAAACTCTATTTTCAGTTATTTGATGGACTTCTTTGGCAATTTCAAAAAAGCGCGGAGCACCGGCCACCATGTCGTTATCAATGCCTGTTAACTTCGTTATAAAAGGAGGAATTGAGCATTCTGGATTTACCAACGACGCATAAGAGTCTACCACTTTTTTCTCTTCGTCATCGTATACATAAATGGCTACCTCAGTAACTTTATTTGATTGACCAGTAGTTTCTATATCAACAACGGCGTATTGCACTAAACAAAGTTACATAATCTGTGGCAAGACTTACACCGGTTTAAACCCTTCAAAAGCTTGTTTGCAATTGTTGCAGTAATGCAGGCTTCTACATAGGGTTGGTCCAAAAGGGCTTTTCAACATGGTGTTTCTGCTAGAGCAGTAGGGGCAAGGTGTATCTGACAATACATCTAACTCCATATACCCCACATTTTGTTTTGGCGGCGCTAAGCCATGTTGAAGCAAGGCTTTACGCCCGTCTTCAGAAATCATGTCTGTCGTCCAAGTAGTTTCAAAACTCGTGTTGACTGTTACCTCTCCAATGTCGTCCAGCTTCTGTAAGCGTTCTATGACCAGATCCTCCATGATTTTTAAGGCTGGACAGCCCGCAAATGTTGGCGTTAGTGTTACGTGAACATCGTTCTGATCGGTAACACTGATTTTGGTAACGATGCCTAAATCAACGATAGAAATAGGGGGTATTTCAGGATCCTTAACTTCTTTAAGGAAATTTCTTATATCTGATTCGTTATATAGCGTGTCGACCTTAGCCATTACCAATCGGCGGTTGGGTCAATCGAATACACTTCAGTCATTTCATCCAATAGCGGTTGTAAATGAGCCGTGTGTTTTCCTTTTCTGCCGCCATATTCAGCCGTAACACCAGCAGGGATTGTTAGGCCAGCTTTATTCAATAGAGCGGTTACTTCTTCTAACCATTTTGCTTCTAACACAGCTTCCCCTTCGAATATGCTCGCTTCTTTTAAAACGTCTTCTGAATCACCAGGTTCGAAAATGCCTAGGGCCAAAGGCCAAGCCTCGTTTAATGCGTTCTGCATTCTCGCTTTACTTTCTTCATTGCCAGTTGCCAATTGTTGCAGCCAAGTGTTGGCATGCATGGTGTGGTATTTGATTTCGCCTTTAAATTTTTTAGCCAATAGTGCTAAGTTTTCATAACTAGACTCTACCAACATTTCAAATCTTACAGCTTCAGCCATGTCGAATAAAAAATGTCGAATTAAACTGAAATCATATTCACCAATAGGCAATTCTAACAAATGGCAACAGTGGAATTGGTTTTCGTTTCTTGTAAAAGCAACCGTGTCTGCATCCGCTTCACCTAATTCGTGTAAGAGGTTATACAAATGCTCGCTCTGGCCTAATTTGTCTTGGGCCATGCTGCTGAATGCAATATCTTCTTCTAGGATAGGACCTAATCCTGTCCATTCGCTATTTCTATGACCAATTATTAACTGATCATCAGCCATCTTATAGATTAAGTCTTTGGCTGCTTCAACGTGTTTGTCGTTAAAAAAATCCATGTTATGCTTTTACTCTTTCCTTATATGCTTTAATTCGATCCATTACCTTGTACGAGGCAGGGTCACGATGAAATTTCTCTGGAGTGGTTTCAAAAATGTCTTGATCAAAATAATCTGTTGCTGAAACGTGCTCAGAGGATACCACCCAGATGTTGGCGGTTTCACCTCTCCTTGCATATTGTTCTTTTGCATAGAGGATGGCCATATCTGCATTTGGTGCATGCACGACACCAACGTGCACGTGCTGCTGACCGCGTTTAGTTTGGTGAAATACTTCAAACGTTTGAAATTGGTCCATTTCTTTCAATGGTTCAATAGCATCGTGTGTAAGTTTTGCTCGATCTATTCGAGGGTCTAAAGACTTTATCATTCTTTAATTAATATTTTGGTCGTTTTAACATGTTTGCCCGAGATGTGTAAGACATACACACCAGGCAGTTGATTTGACAAGTCAATTGTCATATTGCGCTCTAAGACGCCATCTATTATCGGCTTACCAAGTACATCAATGATGCTATAATCAGCACCAATCATTTGGTCAATACCAGACAAATGGATTGTATTTGTAAAAGGGTTAGGGTATACAGTTAGTTTATTCAGGTTGAGGTCGAAAACGCTAGAGTTTTTGTCAGAAAATTTAAGATCGTCAACCAGTAACCACGTTCCGTTACCACGAGATTCGTCTGGATTGGAAGACGCAACAAAAATCGCCGCACTGTCGGGTGTTAAGCTTGGCAACAAGTAGTCAATTTCTTGTGCAAAGTAGGTGTAAGAAGAAGCTTTCTTGTGCGCAACAAACTGTGCTGTTCCAATGGGGATGCCAGATTTGTATAAGAAAGCAGCAAAAAAGGCACTATCTCCATTAACAGGGTTGTATTGATAGTATCCTTCAAAATATTTCCATCGATTTGAGATAGGGAAGGAAGCGCGTTCAAAATCTTGCAAACTATTTCCAACCAAAATCATCCCTGGTAGGAGGTCTCCATTTAATTCTTTGGTGGTTAGCTCCACTGCTTTCGTACCTGAGCGTCCTTTGTTTGATTGGGCAACAATAGGTGTGGCAAATTGGTAACCTGATATGTCAATTAGATAGTCGTCTGTGGTATACCAGCCTTTCAAATCATCCCGCGTTTCGGTTGTCCAGTTCTCAAAATCTCCATTTGGCAGTTCCTTATTCCGTGTCGAAATGGTAGAAAAATGTACATCATCAATGATGATGTAGCCGTCCCCGTTAAATTGTTGCGTTTCCAGATTTAATGAACTCACCACTAACGCGACTGTGTCTGGGTTTGTACTTAAATTCCAAGTAATGGGTACTGAAAAACTGGCAAAGGTGTCATTGCTGTTGCCTTCTATGTCGAGGCCTGCATATGCGATGGTGTTGCCTTTGTAACTGAAAAGGCAAGCAATTTGGGCTCTATCCCCAAGCGCCAAGTCGAATTTGGCTTTAAATCGAAGACTTAACGGCTGCTCGTCGTATGGAACACCAGAAAGTTTGTCGCCAATGAACGGGCCAGTTGAAATAAAACCTCTTGTTTTGCTAGAGGCAATATTCTCAAGGCGCAATGCTTTTGAGCCTTTTACGGCATCCGAACTAGAAGTTACGTTGCCGCTGACATCCCAATTGTCAACTACTTGAGTTTGGTGAACACCCCAATCTTCAAAATTTCCGTTAGGAATATTTTGTTGCCCGAAGGCAAAAGTTACAACTAGCAGCGCCAACAGCAAGTTGAACAGTTTTATCATATGATTGAAAGTCAGTGTCACCAAATTTAATGATTTGCAGTGAAATTGTTTATGCGAAAGGTCTTACATACGAAGCACCTTGCCCCATTATGGCTTTTCTTACCCAACGACCTTTCTCTTCAGCCATTCTTCGAACAGCAAGTCGCTCAGCATTGCATGGGCCGTCTCCATTAATTACACGTTTAAATTCTTCCCAATCCGGTTCGGTGTATTCCCACAAATTGGTTTCTGCGTTTTTCTTCAAATTAGGATCAGGTAACACCAAGTCAAGGTCCCAAATTTTAGGCACATACATGTCTAAAAATGTTTGACGCATTTCGTCGTTCGAAGCCATTTTAACTTTCCAACCCATCAATATTTCTGAATGGACAGATATTTTATCGCTAGGGCCAAAGAAATGCATAATTGGTGGCCACCAACGCGTTAACGCATCTTGAACCATTTGTCGTTGCTTTGGCGTACCAGTGGCAAGGTGAACAACATTGTCGTGTCCGTACTTTAAATGAAATGATTCTTCATAACAAATACGCTCTAACGCTCTACAATATGGGCCATAACTGCCTTTTGAGTTAGCCAATTGATTCACAATTGCACCGGCATCAATTAACCAGGCAATGACAGCTGAATCTGCCCAAGTCAATGCAGGGTAGTTAAATACGTTTGAATATTTTGACTTGCCTGTTATTAAGTCATTTATCATTTCTTCTCTTGGTTTGCCAAGTGTTTCAGCAGCCGAGTAAAGCAATTGAGCATGACCAACTTCATCTTGAACCTTGGCCATTAATGCCAATTTTCTTCTAAAACCGGGTGCTCTTGTAATCCATGTGCCTTCTGGTAAAGCACCAATTATTTCTGAGTGCGCATGTTGCTCAATCATTCGAATTAACTGTTTGCGGTACATTTTTGGCATCCAGTCTTGCGGCTCAATTTTTTCACCCGCGTTGATTCTAGCTTCAAATTCTGCTAATTTGATTGGATCTTCATCCTTCAAAAAATCAGGTCTTTCATTCGGGTCGATGTATGCGTTTCCGTACATATAAGTATTATTTCTTTAATCCAGTAAAAGTAAAATTAAACAAGTTAGCTGCAATCTCGCTTGCCGATAACTTGCCATTTGGATCGTACCATTCTACAATCCAGTTGAGGCTTGATAAAATTGTAAGCGCCGCAAACTTCACGTCCACGTCGCTAAAAATCCCTTCGTCAATTCCGTTTTGAACAATAACACGGAAGCCGTCTTCGTAAGCATTTCGTAATTCAATAAATTCCGATCGCCTAACTTCATTAAGGTGTCTCCAGTCGCGTTGGAACACAACTGCAGCTTCGATGTGATTGGTTAAGATGTTGACATGGGTGTCAACGGCCATTTTGAGCTTTTGTGCTGCGTCAAAGTAGATGTCATTGACTTCCTCAATTCCAGTTAGAAATTTTTCGGCCATCTCGAAACACGTGCGATCTAACAACTCTTCTTTGCCATTTATATGGCTGTATAAAGATGCTGGTTCAACACCTGCAGACTTGGCTATGTCTCTGACACTTGTGGCTGTGTAGCCTTTCTCCATAAAAAGTCGCTGTGCGATTTGAAGAATGGCGAGTTTTCTTTCTGTCATAACGAACATTCGTTAGGCAAAAATATGTGATCGGCGGAATAATTACAAATGCCATTGGTGAACTCAGGTAATGTATTGGTCAAATGCAATTGTCATACAACGTTTTGCGCGCTACTTTGCACCTTAATATATGAGACTACCAAACAACATAAGAATGATAATCATGCTCGTCATGATTGGATTAAGTGGCGCAGCATCTTCGTTTGCTGACGGTTACGTTGAATCGGAAAAAGTATATGTAACAACGGATAGGCATGTGTACACTCCAGGTGAACGACTTTCATTTTCTGTCTTTGTTGTTGATGAGGGACACAAGGTGCAAAAAGAATCCGCTATGGTAAAGGTGTTACTTGTTGATGGCAAGGAACAGGCCATCGATTCCGTTGTAGCCCATGTGTTAAATGGCCGGTTTTCATATTTCTTTATGCTCCCTAAAAATGGCGGCATATACCGAATAAAGGCATCTACACGGTGGCAGTTAAACGAACTTAAACCGCAACAATTTCAGAAGGAAATATTTGTTCAACAAGTGATTCAAAAGAAGTTTTTTATTGCTCAATCTTTTACGAAGACAAATTACATACAAGGTGATTCGATAACGACTCGAATTCGATTTACAAAAAGAGGTGATGAACCAATTGCTGGGGCAAATTTTAGTGCTACCCTACTGGTTGATGGCCAGCCAGAGTCAACGGTCTATGACGTTGCTAATAATGTAGGAAAGGCTACAATTACAATGGTTTTGCCACAGCGAAACTTTAAATCCGCGTATGTAAAGATTAGCTCAAATTACCAAGGGAATAGCGAATATGTAACAGGACGTATCCCAATTCAAAACTGCAAAATGAACATGGTAGCGCACACCGAGTCAGGGTTGGAATACCTCGTGGCCGGGATGAAAAACCGCCTAGTGATTGAATCCTTTGATTCGAAAGGTAATCCTAAAGACATTTCAGGATACATCGAAACCGCAGATGGGAAACGGATAAAGGGCTTTACAAGTTTTCACAAAGGGATGGCTGAAATCATATTTACACCCAAACCCAATACGCAGTACGTCATTGTTTCTGCTTCAGCAGAGTCAAAGGTGTTCTTACCTAAAGTGCAATCAAATAAACCCTATTTAAAGGTATATAGTAGGTCTGGGAATTTGATTATGGAGTCAACCAGTACACAAGCAGATGTGATTCAAGTTTCCGTTAGTGGAAACGGCAAGGTGTTCTTGAATAAAACGATTACACCCCAACCAAACCAAATGACGAGTAAGGTTCAAATCAGTCAGAGCTCTTTGCCTGCCGGAGTT
This sequence comes from uncultured Bacteroidia bacterium, assembly GCA_905478335.1. Lineage (GTDB taxonomy): Bacteria > Bacteroidota > Bacteroidia > NS11-12g > UBA9320 > UBA987. Next base: position 88,878 of record CAJQIC010000020.1, read on the forward strand.
TATGGAATTCAATTTAAGACAAAAGAAGGCGAAATACTTGGGCGTCGACTATTCATTAATCGACCAAACAGCATAGATGTTACTATTGAAACCAATAAGGATCAAGTGAGCCTAGGACAAGAGGTAACAGTAAAAATTAATACAAATAAGGAAAAAGCGTCATTCGCAATTCGCGCCATTAGCGAACAAGTGTATAAGCAAATGAAAGACCGTTCCCACAGCATTGTGTCTTGGATGTACCTGGGGTCTGAAATCCTGTCTGAAATAGAAAAACCCACATTCTATTTTGACGAAAGCGAATCAAATTCTTATAAGGCACTCGAGGCTTTAGGAATCGTAAAAAGAAATGCCTGGAGAAGAGATTATGAGACCGGAATGGTCATCAAGAAAAAAGGGGATTTGTACGAAAGACGTGCGGCGTATTTAGGTGGAACGGTCTACAAGTATTATCCGCATTTGCCAAACCTTAAAGGCATTAAAGTTAGAATTAAAAACACCAGCTATGTCACAGAGACAGATAGTTTAGGTCGGTTTAAGTTTAGCGGTTTGCCTGGACATATTATTGCCAACTCACCAGTGTTAATCGTGTCAAAAGGGACGGAACGTATGGAGTATCCAGTGCACAATGGGTATAATTACTACAACCATGAATTTTCGGAATCTGTAAATAATTCAGCACTTGGAACGTCGGATGCTGTTTTGAGAAAAATGCTAATTCCAGAAAGTATTAAAACCATCTTAAAATATAAATTATTGGGGCAACGCTATGTTCCAGGAATAGTTGACGTCGAAAGATCAGTAATGGCTAGTTCCAGAGTGAGTTCTAATTATTCGATTGATGCTATGAGGATTTCGCCAATGCAGGAAACATTGAGCCAAATTTTAGTGTACACATGGGACTTTGGAGAGGTGGATGGTAATTACACACTGATGCAAGACCAAACTTGGGGTTACGCTCAGCCATTTGGCGTTTCATTAACATACAGATCTAACCCCAACTACAAATCGTACCCAGGACCAATACGTTTAAGTAACAATACAACGTACTGGTACGGCGAGGCCAAGTCCGGAGAAAATGGAGAGGCCGTTCTAAAATTCTATGCACCCATTAAAAATGACGGTGTCATTATTTTTTGCGAAGGTGTTACTGCCTCGGGTAAAATATTTGTTTGTTCTACATCTATAAAGGTTCAGGATGAAATTGAAGTATTCTCCAATATTCCTACTAACCTGACCGTTGGAGATTTTGCCGATGTCAATCTCGAGTTCATTAATCATGGGCGGCAGCAACAAACGGTTACATATACAACCTATCTCAATGGGGAAAATGAAACCAATTCTATTAGTCTTGAAGGCGGAACCTCAAAAAATGTAGTGTTCAATCTCACAACAAGTCCTTCCATCAAGGAAATACAATTTCAGTATACGTATCAGTTTCAAAGTATTCAACGGAATTCTGCTCAACACGTTATTCCTGTTTTAGTGAAAGGCCATCATCGTGAACAAGTGTTGGGTGGCACGGAAACGAGTAAAGCAGTTGATTTTGAGGTAAATAACGTTATCCCCGGAACGGCTCAAATACAACTGTCGGTTCTAAATGACTTTGTTGACATGCTTGAAGTCACTTCAAAAAGGATGATACGGCAGCCCGGAGGGTGCTTTGAACAAGTTTCTTCCTCGAACTATCCGAATCTTCTTGCACTAAAAGTACTGCAGCAAAACGCTCGTTATGTAGCCACAGACCTCATTGGTAAAATACAATCGGGATACGCAAGGCTGGCTGCATATGAAACTCCAAGCAATGGTTTCGAGTGGTATGGAAGAAACCCACCACACACGACCTTATCAGCGTACGGATTATTACAATTTAGTTTGACGAGGGAACTGGGATTGACCATTGATGAAAAAATGTTTAACAGGAATTTAGACTGGTTACTCTCTCGAAGAGACGACAAAGGGGGGTTCCAATTTCATAGAGGTAAGTACGGATTTTCAAGTTCTAATTATCAAACAAACAACGCTTACGTAACGTGGGTACTTTCAAGACTTAAAAAAACGGGCATCAAGAGCGAAATTGAGGCCATCGAACGTGACGTTGAGAATGAATTTGATGCATACAAGCTGGCATTGCTGGCAGGCATTTATGCCAATACCGGAAACACTGATGCCGCCCGTAATACGTTGAAAAAACTCCAAACGCATTTTAAAAAGCATGAATACGCTGGGTTTAAAACTGCGGGCTCTATTATGTACTCAGGAGGTCGGTCGATTGATGTGGAAATTATGGCACTGACCTTATTAGCGGCAAACGCAGTGAACAAAAAACCTGAGGTATTTGAAAACACCTTAATCGATCAGATTATGGGGTCTCAAAACGGTTATGGTTTTGGTAATACACAAGCTACCGCATTGGCCTTGGAGGCTTTGAGTAACTATTTAGGGTATTTTCAGTCGAAAGACAAAAATCAATCTTATACCGTTTGGTTAGATGGAAAAATGATACTTGAACTTGCTACTTCCGACAGCAAACAACGTCATAAATCGTTGATGGTGGCAGAGGGATTGTTGAAAACAGGTAAACATACGGTGCAAGTGAAATGTGGTTTAGCCAAACAGTTGCCATTCTCCTTTGAGTTTAAGTGGCTAGAGCAAGTAGACAAAGTGGAGCATCCAGAGCTTGTGTTAGACTATACTTTTAGCAAAAATGAAATAACGCAGTCAGACGAAATTTTTGCCTCAATAGAATTGACCAACAGAACGAATCAGGATAAGCCGCAAACTGTCGCGGTAATTAAGATTCCGTCAGGTTTGTCCTTCAGTATGGAGGAATTAAGGTATTTGAAAAAAGAAGGGCTGTATGATTATTTCGAATCTAGTAAAGACGAGTTGGTTTTTTACTTTCTTGGCCTCGAAGCGAACGCCACCAAAACCATTCCACTTAGTTTAAAGCCTGTAATCAATGGACGGTTTGCCCCAGCAGAAAGCTACGTGTATCAATACTATACACCAGAAATTAGAAGTTCGGTATTGGCTGAACCAGTAAGAATTAGACCAGAGATTAAGCAATGAGAATAAGAGCCATATATACCAGTTTGTTGATTTTTATCGGTCAAGGAGTTCAAGCACAAAACCTTGGAAATTCCAGCTTTTTGAAATATGGGTTTACGGCAAATCAAAACGCGTCAGATGTGACGTTTCATGGATTTCAGTTGACAAATTCTGCGTCGAAAATGTTCGTACTTAAACATTTGCCAACCAATACTTTTGCTTCAGGAGCCTCGTTTATGCCAGTTACTGATTTTGGAGCAGCAGAGTCTTCAGGAGAAATTGTAAAAGTAAATAGTCCGAAAATGCCTTCGGGAATTTCCTTGGGATTTGAACGCACTGGCAATGACAGACACCAAGGGTTTTTGACATTCAACTCACGAATTAAAATAAAAAAGGCACCAAAGCTCAGATTAAATGGGTACGTCATTTATGGCAATCAATCATTCGAAGACGATCGAACTACAAGTGCCTGGAAACGGAATGACAAAAACACAAACGCGTATGCTAAATTATCTTCTCACGATTATAATGCGAAGCATAGATTTAGTTTAGAGGGTCTCTGGGTCAAAAATCGCGGTACCATAACTGAACGATTCGAAACACAAAAAGTAGATGATTCTGAAATTGATGGAGACGTTTTAATGGCCAAATTGAAGTGGCTACTGAAGCATTCGGTAAACCATACCTTAATTACCGAATTAATAAGTGAAAACTTTACTTTGGACGGAAGGCAAACGCTGGCCTTATCTGATGACAAGACTTTGCGCGTGACCAATACTAAACTTCAAGTATTGGGCGAAATAAAACGCCAAAAAACAAAGTTTCGAAATACAATATTATTCGCTGACAATCAGCAGTTTGTATCCAGCAGGGGTGCTACTAATGACAAAGTGAATTACACCTTAGGCATGTGGCAAACCCAAGTAAACCATCTTACCAAGCCGAACGGGTTGGGTTTAAGCTATTCACATAATGTAGGTTACCATAGTACAAGCGGGATGATTTTCAATCCAGGGGTGAAATTTTTTAAAAACGTGCATAATTTCAAGTTTGACGTCGGATTAAAACAAGTGTCGAGAACGCCCTCATTGATAACCGAATTTAGTACATTTTTTAATGATGAAATTGCGGATAATGTAACGTCAAGACAAGAAAAACTAACCAAGATTTTTGCGTCTTCAAAATTTGAATTTGCGAGCACCATGTTTATCGTATTTAAATATGTCCAAACATCATCAAACAATAAATGGTTGTACGACTTGGAGACGAATACCTTAAACCAGCAAAAAATAAAGTACAGTACTTTTTACTTAAAATTATATAAGAATTTTAATAGAAGATCTAGGTTTATGTTTTTATATCGGAACATAACACCAGAGACCAATACTGCTAAAATATTTGCTGAGCACTTGATAACTGGCAACATGGAATATCGAATATTCAATCAGTCAAAACGTGTTTTTAAAAGATATCGCCGGTTCAATTTTTCAGTTGATTTGAAATCAACTTATATGACTCAGCACAATTTGCCATTTGAACGCAATGGAGCACAAGCTGTGCACAAGGGTGGTGTATTTGCCGATAGTCACTTAAAATTAAGACTAGGGAAAGACTATTCGTACTATCGAAACACATTGAAGCCATTGCGACTGCGTTCCACTATTATCAGGTTAGGGGTTAATAATTTGCTCAATACACGTGCAACTATTCAGCCTATTGAAGCCAACAACCTTAAGCCAATATTGCCTCGGCAGGTGTATTCGTCAATTACTTTTGAGATTTAACCATCTCTGGGTTGTCGGTTAAACTTTCGTTTAAGGTCTCCACTTTTTGATTCAGTTTTTTCAATTTATCAATGAACGCGTTTTGGTCGTTCAAGTCCGGTTTAGTATTGGTTAAGTACTGATTAAACTGATGATGGCTAACTAGTAATTTCATCATATGAATAGTATTATTCATTAGCCTCATTTGATCGTTTTTAGTGTCCTCAGCGGTATTAAATTTTGTTACATTTTTTTCATATTTCTTTTCTTCCTGTGTCAAGTAGTTAATCCACAATTCTTTGCTAGCGGTATCGAAACGATTGACATAATATCGGGCTTCTGACCAATATTGCTTCGCAAATCGGTCGTAATCCGTCCATGCATTTGAAGCGTCAGATTTTGTGTTTTGTAACTTTTGGTACTCGGTGAACAGGTCTTCTACGTTTTCGTGCTCATCGATATAGTCGACAAATAGTTTCTCTATGATTGAGGTCTTACCATCGCGGCTATAACTTGAGGAAATGCTCTTTTTGTTTCCGCACGTGCTTATTTGAATTAACGAAGCACAACAAATTGTTAGAATGATTTTTTTCATTTTTTGTTCTAAGGTAGGGCTGCTGTGCACTCGAAATGACTCAAATTAGTAACCGATAAGTATGAATTAGACATCGAGGATATAGTACCGTTAAACGTTACACGTATACTTAGTTAACGCAGGCACGCGTTGAGTATGTGAAACCCCAATTGGTATTCATTCGATTACATTTGTATCAACGGGGATCTTAAATGTTTAAATACATAGTTGTCATATATCTTTTGGTTGTTGGTTGCTTCAATGGCTTTGGTCAATCTCAAGATCAAACGATCCAAGCGATTGAGGAAAAACAGGCACAAGAAACGGTGATGTACCAATTGGTCAATGAGTCCAATGTGTTGTTAAAAGACTCTAACGTGAACAGTGCGTTGTCTAAAATTCAAAAAGCGCTGGAAATCAGCTATGAAATAGAAAACAATAGAGGAGAGGCGTTTAGCTATCATACCTTGGGCAGTATTCAATACCGCAAACAGAATTACAAAGAAGCCATAACCTATTTTCAAAAGGCTTATACCTTGTTCAAGCAATTGCAAGATCAAAACGCGTTGTATAATTCTTTGAGATATTTATGCCAATCGTTTGAGGCGAATAATCAATTTGAAACGGCTATAATAAAATATTCAGAATACCTCAAAATGGCTCAGACCAGAGGTATTTCAGCCGATGAGTTATTTGCGAAAGAGTCACTTGGGCGTGTCCACTTTAATCACAAACAGTTTGGTTCGTCAAATGGATTTTATCAGCAACTACTCGTAGCCTATAAGTCGGCTGGAGAGACAGATAAGATTAGCCAAACGTACGATAATATAGGCAAGTGTTACGCCGGTCTAAAAGACACTACAAACGCACTGAAGTACTTTGAACTTGCTGGCACGCTTGGAGATTCATATACCTCTGACGACGCGCAACTGCAGTCTTGGCAAAGTGTAGGGCGGTCTTACAACTCAATAGGTGAGTACGATAAAAGTGTTGAGTATGAAAAGAAGGCCAAGAAAATCAATAAGAGTCGCAACGATTATAGGGGCATGCTGTCGAACAATGCCAATATTGCAAACGACTATATCTTTATGAATCGGGCTGATGAAGCGATACCGTTTCTAAAAGAAAATATTGATTTATCTGAAGGTCAAGGCGAATTGAAAAGTACAGGGGAGACATATAAGGCTCTGTCGGATGCCTACGCCCAAATGGGGAAGATTGATGCGGCTAAAAAAAGCTTTGATACCTATGTGGAAGTTCAGGAGCAATTGTTGTCTGAACGGGAGGCCACAGTCATTGCGTTAGAGGCAGAAAATCAAGTTTTTACGGAGAAAGAAAAACAAATTGAGTTTTTAATTCGAGATAAGGAATTGGATGCTGAGAAAATTGACATACTTCAAAGCAAGCAACAACTCGAGGCTGAAAAGGCTGCTGCTCAGAAAAACATTAATTACATACTTGTCGGCTTGATGGTATTGTTGCTGGTCGGATTGGCCTTCTTTTACAGAAGCTCAAGGCAAAAGCAGCTTGCCAACAAACTTTTATCCATTCGATCGTTGCGGAGTCAAATGAACCCGCATTTCATTTTCAATTCATTGAATTCTGTCAATAGTTTTATATCGAAAAGTGATGAGCGGAGCGCAAATAAATATTTGTCTGAATTTGCCAGGTTGATGAGGACGGTGCTTGAGCACAGTAAACAGGATTTTGTTCCACTTTCTGCTGAGATTGAGGTACTTGAAAGGTATTTAAGTTTAGAGCATATAAGATTCGAGAATCAGTTCGACTATACCTTTACTGTTAATGGTAATATTGATGTTGAACGTATCGTCATTCCGCCAATGCTTGTACAACCCTATATAGAAAACGCCATTTGGCATGGATTGAGATATAATCAAGAGAAGGGCAGTTTACTCGTACATTTTAGAGCTCATGGAGATGAGTCCCTTAAAATTACGATTCAAGACAATGGAATTGGTAGAGCTGAAAGTAAACGGATCAAAACTAAGAATCAGAAACAAGGGAAATCAACTGGGCTTAAAAATACAGCCTCGCGTCTTAAATTGCTGAACGACGTTCACAAGGTTGAAATCATTTGTGCAATAACGGATTTAAACAGTGATGGAACTGGAACCGTTGTTGAAATAGAATTACCATATATAGATGTTGACGATAATAAAATAGTTGAAATTGAGTAAGTTAAGGGCGCTAATAATCGAAGATGAACAAGCGAGTAGAGAAACACTCGCAAATTATTTATCTAAATACTGCGAAAGGGTATCTGTTGTCGGTATGGCTGAAAATATCGCGATAGGTCAGGAGCTTATAGCCGAACACAATCCAGACATTGTTTTCTTAGACGTAGAAATGCCATATGGCAATGGGTTTGATTTATTGGAGCAGCTTGAGTCTATCGATTTTGAACTCATTTTTGTGACTGCGTTTAGTAACTACGCATTAAAAGCGTTGAATATGAGTGCTTCATATTACCTATTAAAGCCAATTGATATTGATGAATTGATTACAGCGGTGGACAAAGTTTGTGCGCGCATTGAGCAAAAGGAAGACATACGATCTGGTCAAATTCTAAAAAATAATTTGCATGTTGAGGCGCACCGTTTGAAACGGATTGTTTTGCCTGAAATGGAGGGTTTTGAAGTAGCACAATTGAAAGACATTGTTTACTGCAAAGCCAACGACAATCTTACTGACTTCGTTTTTGTAGATGGTAGAAAAAAAACGATTTGTAAAACACTAAAACATTTCGAAGAAGTTTTATCAGAATCTGGATTTTTCAGGATTCATAAAAGCTATCTTCTTAATATGGAGCATGTAAAGGGGTATAAGCGTGGTAAAGGGGGATACGCCGAGCTAAGTAACGGAGAAGAGCTTGAAATCGCTGTAAGAAGAAAAGGAGACTTTCTGCAACAGTTTGTTGGCTAATACTGCATTTCTTCCATTGGCATCTCAAGTGGTTTTCCACTCCTAACCAGTTTCATTTCTCGAACTAACTTAATGCACACAGGCACATTTGTAAATACCAAAGTGTCTTGGCTCAATACCGTTGTTTCGCCCATACGTTGACTCGTTGAACTAAACTCCAAGTTTTTGTTGGCCATATTGTAAGACCAAGTGCCTTGAACAAATCCACTTGCACAAGAATCACTTCTTAGTGTGAAAGTATTGTCGTCAAACAAGTCCAAACTGGCCATGCCCTGTACGTAGGTGTCGCCCTCATAATTGCCGACAAATGGCCTTTCTTTAATGAAATGAAATAGGGATGTAGCAGAATAAAGTAGCACAGGGAACAATCCAAACACGATACCAAGTATCACAAAATTGCGACGTAATTTAGCACGTCGCCTGTATGCGACCGACAAAACGAACCAGATGATTCCTAAAGCGATGCAACATAAAAGGACAAATCGATAATCCATGTAATTCTGATTGAACCGCAAACTTAGCATTTTGGATTGTAGAATATTCTTAAATAGTCGATTGAAAATGCATTTATTTGTTTTATGAAACCATCCATACTGTGTCTTTTACTCTATTGCTTTACAGCAACTTCGGCTCAAGTGCCAGATAACTTCAAACGGATTACATGTGCTGGGGAAATGCCAGAAGACTTTAAATCGGCCTTCAGTGATAAGTACAAACAGGACATATTGGCCAGTCAAAATGAAACGGATTTAAGCAGAAAAGAAGTTCAAGAATTTGCCGTTTTAACGAATTACCATAATCATAACTTATTGACGGGAGGAAGCGTCTTGTATGGAGACCCAGTCTCTACTTATGCCAATGAAGTTTTAGATCTACTACTTGCTAAACAACCACAATTACGCGAAAAACTTAGGGTGTATACGATCAAATCCAATCACGTGAATGCCTATTCTACCAATCAAGGTATACTATACATTACACTGGGTTTGGTTGGTAAAGTAAACAATGAAGCGCAGTTGGCGTATGTGCTGGCTCACGAAGTCAGTCATTATAACAATCAGCATGTTTTGCATGCCTTTGAAAATCAAAAAGACATTTGGTCAAGAGGCGGCGGTTATAAAGATTTGAATGTGGAAGAGAAGCGGCTAACCACATATAAATACAGCAGGGAGTCGGAGTTTGAAGCGGATAAGGAAGCCCTAGACTACTATTTGCAGGCTGGATATTCAACAGATGAAATTTACACTGGTTTTGATGTGTTGCTGCATGGCTATTTACCAATAGCCGAACACAAATACGACTGGGATTATTTGGAGAACGATAGTTTGACAATATCATCACACTACCTCATTGATTCAGTCGCTCAGATAAAAGATATGGACGATGTAGACGATGCGTTGCTGACCCATCCGAATATTCATAAACGAAAGGAAGCGGTTAGAGAGGACCTCAGCAGTAGGGACATATCAACAGGGAAATTACAGTTTGTGGTTAAGGATACGGCAGATTTTCAAGGACTTCAAGATTTGGTGCACTTCGAGATGTTAAATGCGTTTGTGCGTTCTGGTAACTATGGATCGGCCTTATATCATATTCAGATTTTGGAAAAACGGTTTCCTGAGCACAGCTTCCTTAAACGGATGAAGTTAATGTGTTGGTACGGGATGCTAAAGATGACTTCTAATCTGCAGAAAACAACATACAGCACGGGGTATCGTAAAATTGAAGGGGAGCAACAAGCTGTGTACTATTTCGCTTCAAAAATGCCAAAACGAGGGATAAACATTTTAGCGACAAAGTACATTTGGGAGAATACGAAGCCCAGCCCGACCGACAGTTTTGTAACCACGATACGTCGTCAGTCTTTGGAACACTTGGCTCAAACAGTGAAGAAGGATTTTTTAGTCGAAAACTACGGGTATAAGATTACGTCAACAGCCAAAAAGAAACGCAAACCGAAAAAATTGGACTTTTTGAAAATTGCTTTTGTAGAGCTATTCAAAGATTCAGCCTTTACTGTTGCTTACCGTCAAGCATATGACAAAGTAGAAACGGAGAAGGAAATTGAAGAAGAATACACTGATGACGGTAAACAGCTATCAGATAGCTATGTGCAAGGGGTATCTTCCCATTATGGTTTGTCGGATGTAGACAAATTACTTTTTCTGAGCCCAAAATTTTATCGCATTGACTTGCGAAAAGAATTGGATAAGCGATTGATTGCCTCAGACAAGCAGGCGACAGACTTAAACGAAAGAAGCAAGCGGTTATCAGAAATGGCTGGTGTGGACCTCATTACCTTAGATAAGCCGTCTGCAACCAATAAGACCACGGATGCATTTAACGATTTTATGTTGATTCGAGATTGGCTCAGAGAGGAGGCGTTGTATGAAGGCGTTGGGTTTTACAGTTATTCAACAAATTACCTGGATGAAATTCGTCAAAAGTATGATACCGATTACTTAGGCTTAAATTATGTCTCGCTCTTTACAGAAAAGAACCAGTTTAACGGAACCTATTTCTTTTTATCGGTGATGTCATTATATGGGATTCCATTCTACTTATACTGGCAAATTAGGCCGCTACATAATTTGGATTATGTATTTGTTGTTTTCGACCTTAAAAAAGGAGACGTTGGATTCTATGACCTCAAAACGTTTCCAGCAAAGTACAAAAGAGACGTCATCAACTCGCATATGTATAATTCATTCAACCAACTAAATCGAAAAAGATGAGATTTACACTGATACTGATTGTATTCGTCGGCCTATCAACAACCGCAAAATCTCAGAAACCAGTCGTGTCTGGTTATTTGGGTAAAACCAATTACGCCATGGTTAAGTTTAATACAGGACTTCGGTTTGAGCACCCAGAAAAATGGAAAAAGAACAACGAAGTATCGTCAGACTACTTCACAGGCGTGGATTTTAAATCGGAGTTTGAAATGACCTACGGGCACATTTTTTCAAATCGTTTTATTGTCGAAGGACTTGTAGGGTTTAACACTACTTCCGTTGATCTCAACAATATGAGTTCAGCCTTCGAATACAGTTTTCCTTCTGGGTTTCAATCTGAGTATTTCAACTATTTTGGTTACCCAAAAATTACCGACGTTTATGGAGGGATTAATACGAAATTCTATAGAAGAAAGAAAGGTGCTTTAGCTCCCATAGGCGTTTATTATGGACTTGGGCTAAACTACCATTCGTACAAGGTTCATTTGGATCACATTACTGCTCAAATTAGAGATTATGATTTAAACCGAGTAATTGCTACACAGATCAATTATGGGACGTTTACATACAATCTCGTGGAGCTCAATGGGTCATTTGGTGCAACGAGTGCTTTAACGGACTTCTTACTTCTAGACCTTGGTTTTTCGGTTGGATGGGTGTTTGCAGGCGCCAATTATTATGAAAATACCATCCCGGAAGAAGCCGGATTTGATTCAGGACTTCTAGAAATGCTCCAATTGTACCAAATCGGAAAAGTAAAAATTGGGTTGGCGTATTTGTTCTAACTATTCGTCAATAGTTTCAAAATACTCGCGCACTTTGTTTTTGTAATACGGGGCTAAATCAGGTGGCAAGGTTTTTAGTAACTCTTGCTCCTTGTCTTTTTGCTTTAAGTATTCTTCAACACTAGGAGGGAGTTTGCGCTGTTCGTCTTGTCCTTCGTTGGATTTCCTTTTGTTGTCTTGTTCTTGCTTTCGCTCTGCTTTTTCGTGTTCTAACAACCGCGTCAATATGTTCTGTTGTTTCTTCAACACATTGGGGTTAAGTCGCTTATTGTAAAGGTCTTTCTCTAGGTCGTCCATCATTTTTTCTGTCTTACCTAGGTTGCCTAGTTTTTGACCATTGCCTTCTTTATCCAGTTGCTTCTTTAATTCTTTAAGCTTCTTTCTAATCGCGGCTTGTTGTGCAGCTGCCTTTGCAAATTGCATGCTTGAAGGTTTGCCACCTTCTTTTTGCTGCTTGCCCATTTGTTCAAGCTGTTTTTTAAGCGACTCTTGCATTTCGCGCATGGACTTTGCTCCTCCGGGTTTTTTGTTTTGTCCAGGTTTAGAACACGAACCGCTACCGGGCTTGCTTTTCATTTGCTGCTGCATCTGATCCAAGGAGTTCTCTAACATTAAAGCAAGGTTATTCATGCTGGTCATCACATACTGTTGGTAGTTAATTACCAAGTAAGTGTTGCGTTCACCCAACTGGTAAATCGTTTTCTCAAGGTTATTGTTAACCAAACCAATTTCTTTATTTATGAAGTGCTCAACTTGCTTGACGCGTTTACTCAACGCAAATAATGAATCTTCAATAATTTTGGTATCGTCTTTAATCTTTTTCTGTTGTTGACCCAATTCCACATACTTCGGGTTGTATACGCGTGTTTCCTTGAATTCTCCCATGAGGGCTTCTTGATCCTTGCTGACTTGAACAAGGTTGTCTAGAATGCCGCGTAGGGTATTGTAATCCTCCATTTGTTGCTGTTTCATGGCAGCCTCCATTTGCATGTTAAGCTCCTGCGCCATTTTTTTCAATTCTTCAGCTGCTTTTTTCTGACTCTGACCTGCTTGAGATTTCTGCCCTTTGCTTAACTTATCTTCACTTTCTTTTTGCTCTTTGTCGACATTTTCTTTTTCAGCGTCAAGTTTTTTTGGATCGATTTTAAGGGATTTCTCGAGGTCCTTGTTTTTCTTATCTATGTCTTCCAAGTCTTTCTTGATGTCTTCGAATTTTTCAGACAGTTTTTCTTGTTCTTTTTTAATGTCTTCTGCTGATTTATTGTCTTTTTCAGACTCCTTGGACAGCTCATCTTGATCTTTTGCTAATTCGTCTAGTTTGTCAACAGTTTCTTGAACCTTTTTTTCTAGCTGTAGCTGCTTCAGTTGTTCCAGCATTCTATCCAATTGCTTTTTAACATCCTTATCAGTCATTTTAAGTTCATCAAGCTGCTCCATCAGTTGGTCTTTCTGATTTTTCTCCATCAGGGATTCGATTTTTTCCATCAACTCCCTCATCTTTTCATCCATGACTTCGTCAAACAAGTCTTCAATTTGTTCTTGTTTGTTGAGGATGTCTTGATCAAGCTGTTTGAATTCTTTTTCTGAGTTATTGTTATCCGTGTTTTCCTTAACAACCTTCTCTAACTGCTTCTCAAGTTCTTTATGGTTTTCTAATAATGATTTAATTTTCTTTTTATCCTCCCAAGTAAGTTCCTTTTTTTCGGTTAGTTTCCTTTCAAGATCTGATAAATCTTTCTCCAGTGACTCAACGTCATTCTTTCGCTCAGAGAGGTCGTCTTTTATTTTTTCTGTAGTCTTTTCGACCGATTCATTAATTTGATTTAGACTAGGTGCCGCAAAAACTTGTGGAGTTGTTTTGGTTGACTTGCTGCCATATACACCGTCATTATCCCATACTTCAAAATAGTATTCTAATTTGTCTTCGGGCTGGATATCAAGTTCGTTCAGGTCCCAAAAGTGATAGAAGCCTTGTTTTTTCCTCGCACGATCAATGGAAACGGCAACTGATTTGCCGGTACCTTTCTTTTGCTCATCCTTAGAGTCAACAAATTTAAAGTGAAACATCAACCTGTTGAATCCATAGTCGTCGTTGATTTGACCAACCATATAAATGGTCTTTTTACTGTTGGTGTCGGGCTTTTCTTCCATTTTAATTTCGGGATAGTTATCCGAAATCATTTGAATATTAAATTCCATGGAATCACCTGATTCGACCTCGGCATTGGACGTTTTGACTAAAATTTTTGCCGATTTGAGAATTCTATCAACCCATTTAAAAACATCACCATTCTTAGTTGATTTGCCTTGTTTGTCATCTGTTTTGAATACAGCGTTAAGCGCACTCTTGGTATGCAGTTTCCATGAAACTTCGGTTCCTGCTGGAACGGTTAACTCAGCAGTATTTTTTACCCTTTCGTCTTTAAGTCCGGTATAAGCAGGGTAATCTAAAAACGTTTCGAAATTGAGCAAGGTTGGTTTGGGTATCGCATTTAATCTAAACGCCTGGCTTTCAAAACCACCAGCTCTAAAGTTGAAATCCGTCGTTTCTGTTATGCGTTTGACGAAATACGAGAAAGAGCCTTGTTTGTTTTTTTTCATTTTAAACTCATTACCACCTAAGGTGATATAAGCGTCGTTTGGAATGACATCTCCTACCGTATTCATTGTGATTTCTACAGGGGAGTTTTGTAAAACATCCAATCCATCCATGGCCAATTTGAACTCGAATGGTGCTTGTTCAACGAAATGTGTATTGTATCTAACGAGTCGTTTTGTGCTATCCGTAAATCCTTGATTTACAGCGACAAGTATGCCAAATATTAACAGTGGTAATACAGCGTACTTCACATATTTACGGTTTGTTCGAAAGTCAACCGCGTTTTGAAAAGGTATAGGTTTTAACTCTTCTGTTTTTTGCTCGATAGCCGCTTTGAGTAAGGTGTTATTCGATGCGTTTTCCCCAAGTTGTAAGGTGTTGAGTAGTTTGTCTTTAATCTCAGGGAAATGAACTCCGACGATGTTTGCGGCCTCGTTATAACCCAATCGATCACCTAATTTGTACAACTTCAATAAAGGCAGTACGACGAATCGAATTAATATAAATAAGCAAAAACCACTCAGTGTTAAAAATAGAAACGTACGTGTGCGAATGCTAAAGTGACCAAAATGCTCTAACAAGCTAGCAATTAACAAGCCACTAACAATTCCACCTACAACCCAAAGAGATCCTCTGAGTAGTCTGTTTTTGTAATACTTTCGAATGAAAGCATCTAGTTTTTCTATAAGAATGTTTGAAGCGTTTTTCACTATAGTTAGTACCTTGAAAAGAGTAACGGTAAATGTAGCTAATTATTTTGGGACTGAGCTATTGCAAGTGCTTCCTTAAACGTCATAATTTCGCCATCTACTCGTCCAAGTAAATACAAGTGTTTTAACCCCATTTTCTTCAAATCATTCTCAAAAAGAAGGGCTTTTTTAAACGACTTAAATCGACCAAGTACTAACTTGTCTCGTTCGTCGTATTCGGCTGAAATCAATTTGCCTAGTTCTTTTTTATACTGTTGTAAATCAAAGTCACCTTCAAAGTCCATATGTACTTCAAAGTATATGCCTTCTGAAGCATCAAAATTTTCTTTTAGAAGGTCGTTGGATAACTCCACTTTGGCTAACAATAAGGACAAACTGTCGTTGGCTTGAAGAGCGTTTTCTAATGATTGTTTTAATGAAATGTTTGACTGGCTGGTGAGCAATTCGTTGTTTTCGGAGTTCAACTTCTTCAATCTTACCTGCTGAGAAAAAGACCAAGCGATACAGGCAAGTAAACCAATACTTAATAGAATGGTAAACCGTTTAAATTGCTTTGCTTTTAACTTGTCAAGTTCTTTTAAATAAGACGACTCTTTTGGTGATTGAATGTCGCCATCTATCGCAAATTTTGTATTTTTTTTTGATGATTGAGCGCTCAACTTTCGCGTAATTAGTCCCATGCAATTATGAGGATTTAATTACAGAATATGGTAATTTAAGTACTACTTTCGTATATAACGGTATGATTGTTGAAGTACGATAAACACACGAACAAGATACAAAAAATGAAAAAAGGATTCTTAGCATTTGGCTTTTTGACAGTACTAACCCTACTCGCATTTACAACAGACGAAGAGAAATTACAATGGCAACATTGGAATGATGGTTTCTCAAAAGCAAAGTCTGAAAACAAGATTGCGCTGATTGATACATATACAGATTGGTGCGGTTGGTGCAAAAAAATGGATAGAGATACCTATGCCAAAAAAAGTATAGTCGACAAGATAAATGCGAACTTTATTCCAATCAAGTTTAATCCAGAATTAGCTGGACAATACACGGTTGGAGATACAAGTTATGATGGTCGTACATTGTTGGCAGCCTTGAATAGTGGTAAGAGTAGTGGTTATCCAACGACGTTCTTTTATTTACCTAAACAAAACAAAATGTTCCAATATCCAGGATACATGAACGAGACACAATTCGGTGAGTTGTTGGATAAATTGGCTCAAGCACACAACGGTACTGAAACAGAAAATTAAACAGTTATTTCTTGAAGATTAGGAAGTTTTACGGCAAGCTGCTAGAAAATATTACCATTGAATCAGCAGGTGCCGAGGGCAATTGTATTGCTCGGTGGGAAGGGAAAGTTGTATTCGTTAAAAACGCAGTACCAGGAGACGTCTGTGACCTCAAGGTCATAGGTAAAAAGAAAAAATTTCTACTTGGCGAAATTGTAAAGTTACATGCGTCTGGACCAGGACGTATAGAGCCATTTTGCGAGCACTTTGGTTCGTGTGGTGGATGTAAATGGCAGCAGATGGAATATGCTGATCAACTTGCATTTAAAACCCAACAGGTAAAAGACGCTTTTGATCGTATCGGAAAAGTAGAGTATGATGAAGTGCCTTTGGCATTAGGCAGTGCAAATACCAAGCGCTATCGAAATAAAATGGAATACACCTACAGCCATAGCCGTTGGTTAACACGCGAGCAATTGGCCGAGACAGAATTTATTGAAGAATCGGGGTTAGGGTTTCATGTTCCAAAACGATACGACAAAATAGTACATATTGAGAAGTGTCATCTGCAGGATGATTATGCGAATCAAATCAGGAATTGGTGCTACGCATATGCGAAAGAGCAGGACATAAGTTTTTACGATGCGCGTAAACAAGAAGGGATGTTGCGGAATTTGATGTTACGCAATACGAAAGACGGTGCTTGGATGGTTTTGCAAACCTTTCGGTACAATCAACCAGAGGTAATTGAACCTATGATGGAAGGCCTTCGAAAAAACTTCCCCAATATTAAGTCACTTCTGTTCTCGGTAAATGAAAAAGTCAACGACAGCTTGTACGATTTGAATATTGAGTTGCATAACGGAGAGCCGTACCTCACAGAAGTATTGCATGACCTGACGTTTAAGATTAGGCCAAAGTCTTTTTTTCAGACAAACCCAAAACAGGCAGAGTTACTTTATAGCACAGCATTGCAATTTGCAGATTTAAGCGGAGATGAAAATGTCTACGATTTGTATTGTGGAACTGGAACGATTTCTCTTTTCTTAGCGAAAGCCTGCAAACAGGTTGTGGGCATAGAAAGTGTGCCTCAAGCGATAGAGGATGCCAGTGAAAATGCAGAAGTCAATTCAATCGGGAATTGCACCTTTGTCGTTGGCGACATGAAGGATGAATTAAATGACGCATTTACAGACAAACACGGCAAGCCAAACGTCATTGTTACTGACCCACCGCGGGCTGGTATGCACGGCGACGTTGTGCAACAAATACTAAAATTGGCGCCTGAAAAAGTGGTATATGTTAGCTGTAATCCAGCAACTCAAGCCAGAGATTTAGATTTAATGCGCGAGGGATATGAGGTTGCAAAAATTCAACCGGTAGATATGTTTCCGCATACCCATCATGTTGAAAATGTGGTGTTGTTACGAAGAAAGGACTAACTCCAAATGTTTACTTTTCGAGGACGCGCTTTTTCTACTTCAATGGTTTGACCATTGATTTCTTTTCCATTTAGTTCCTCAATCGCTTTTTCCGCTTCTTTGTCATCTGGCATTTCGACAAAGCCAACCCCTTTGTGCTCACCAGTTACTCTGTCGTAAACAACTTTGGTGTAATCCACTTCGCCACATTTTGTGAATAGAATTTCAAGGTAGTAGGCGTTTACAGATTCTGGTAGATTTTTTACAACGATATTCATTAAGGTAAATAGATTTTTAAGCAAATTAAGGGATTTCATAGGATAAACAGAACCATAAAAACCAATTACTTTTGCCGTCGATGCAATATCCGAAGGTATCTATTGTCATATTAAATTTTAACACCAAAGAATTACTCCAAAAGTTAATTCCATTTGCACTTAAAACGGATTATCCAGCATTTGAAATCGTGGTAGCCGATAATGCTTCTTCTGATGGAAGTCTGGCGCTTATTCAATCTGAGTTTCCAGAAGTTCAATGCATTGCGTTAACGTCAAATTTGGGATATGCAGGTGGATATAATGAAGCACTAAAACAGCTTGACACTGATTTTTGGGTGTTGTTGAACAGCGACGTTGAAGTTGATTCTGGCTGGTTGAATCCGATGATGGAAAGACTATTAGGTGATGACAAGATAGCAGCAGTTCAACCAAAAATATTAGACTTCAATGACCGGCTAAGATTTGAGTATGCTGGTGCCAGTGGGGGAATGATCGATCAATATGGGTATCCATTTTGCATCGGGCGAATCTTTGACGAAATTGAAACGGATACTGGCCAATATGATACAGCTACGCCTGTTTTTTGGGCAAGTGGAGCGGCCTTGTTGGTTAGGGCCAAAGTGTATACAGATTTGAATGGTTTAGATCAAGACTTTTTCGCACATATGGAAGAGATTGACCTGTGTTGGCGCATGCAAAATGCTGGTTTTGAAGTTTGGGTTGAACCCAAATCTGTTGTTTACCATATTGGTGGAGGTACCTTGAATGCACAAAGTGCCAAAAAGGTATTCTTGAATTTTAGAAACAACTTGGTGCTATTAACTAAAAATTTGCCTGCTTTGCACGCAGTCAAAATACTTGGCATTCGCTTGATCTTAGACGGAATATCAGGAGTTAAGTTTATCTTAGACGGGAACCCAAAACTTACCTGGATGGTTGTAAAAGCACATTGGGCTTTCTTTACACGGTTTCGATTTTATTGGTCTAAGCGTAAGCAAAACGATATTCCGCGGTCAACATCTCATCTACACGGTTATTTTAAGCTTAGCATTGTGTATCAATTTTTTGTGAGAGGCGTTAGGCAATTTTCAGACATAAAAAAGCCCTCTGTTTAAGAACAGAAGGCTTAATAAAATTTTTGGATTAACGCTATTTGATAACTACGCGCTTCACGCTAGATGCGTTTTCTGCGTTAATAGTCACAAAGTATACACCAGAAGCCACAGACGATAGATCTATAGCAGTGGCTAACTTATTTGTTACTTTTTGAGACATAACAGCGTTACCTAATGCATCTATAACAGATACACTCGTAATAGGTTGAACTGCGCTCACATTTAACACACCATTTGAAGGGTTAGGGTAAACCGAAGAAATTAAAGAGAAGTCTTTAACACTTGTTTTGTCCCATTGCATGATGTCAGCAATTCCACGTGGGAAGATTTGGTAACCCGCATCAAGTGGGAAAGCAGACCCATCAAATTGTCCACCTATTCCTAAGATGTCCATAGTGTCTTGATCTACAGAAACACCAACCATGTCTTTTACGTCTCTATCAACACGTAAAAGGAAAGTATCTGTTCCGTTGGTAATAGATACATTGCCATTACTTGGCCACACAGTAGTTGTGTCTGCAATCCATACTTTACGAATTTCAATAAAGTCAGATTCTGTATCTTCTGAAGGTTTAGTTACCACGCGAGGTGTCTTAAGTGTACTTGACCCTGTAACTAAAATACTATCTGCAAATACTTCTATAAGGCCGTTGTAAGAAGTAATTTCACCTCTTACTGTGATTTCGTCAGTTTCGTTAACTACATAGTCGTTTACGTCTCTAAAATTGAATATGTTGATACCTGCAGTTGAATCAATGATGGTAAAAGACAATCCTGCGTTACCGTCTAAATCGATACCATAAACAACACCAGTAACTTCAACTTTTAGTTTGTCGAACTTTGGCTCCCAGTTGTTATCATTTTCTCTTACCTCCTTGATTGTTGCTTTCCAGTAATCATCATTCTCAACATTGATGGTCATTGTTGAATCAGCAAGATCAGCACCTGAAGCATTTCTTAATGTCAACTCAATGGATTTGTCTAATTCCGACATGTTATTGTCGTTAAGCGTAATGTTAAAGCTTTGGTCGTCAGAGCTGCCCATTGCAAAGGTTAACGTTGAAGGAGACGTTGCAGAGTAATCAGTTCCATTCACAGCAGTTCCGCCTGTAACGTGAACCTCAACTGTTGCTCCAGCGCTGCTAGATGGATTTGAAATTGAAACATTTACCATTATTACGCCATCGGCTTCACTCACGGTAGTACTGGTTTTAGCAAAACCAATTTCTGGATTTGTAGGTACGTAGCAATCAGAGGTATGTGAGCCTATATACGTAAATGTGTTTTGTGGATAAATGTCCCATTCATTACCAGCCATAGACCAATCTGTTTGACCCGACTTAATGGTGCTTTTTCGAACCATGGTGTAGTCTTTAGTCGACCCTGAACCTACAGTCCAACTGGACCCTGGATCTACATATGACTCACCAATTCTATCTATTGTATCCGTACCTTTCAAAAGTAAGACAGCATCGTCACCGTTGAAGTGACAAACACTCGGGTACTTTAATACAGAGTCTGCAACGCCTGTAATTGCCGCGTCTGCTCCATCGGCACATAAAATGAAAACACTATAAGCAGGCAGGCTTCCATACAATTCAAAAGTGTTAGTGGTTGGGCCTCCATTTACAATGTTAAAAATGGAATACTTGGTCAAGTCCACAGCAGAACTTGTTGGGTTGTAGATCTCAATTGCCTTGCTATTTCCTCCACCTTCAATATATTCGGAGAAATAAAGCTCGCTACACTGAGCGCGTGCTGTCATGCTTAACAATACTGTACTGCATGCTAAAAGGAAAAGTTTTTTCATTTTACTTGTTTTTTGAACGATTTAGATACGAAATTATACTTTTTAAAGGGTCATTAGCAACAAAATGACTACCATCTTTATTGTCAAAAAGTTATGTTGTGGTAACTGTTTGAATTAGAGCCACTTATTTTTTTAACAATTTCTACCGTTTTTAAAATGCGCTCGACCGTTTGTCAATTTCGAAGGTTAAATCGTATCTATACTCCAGTTTTATGCGTCTCTTGTAAAACAATTCTCCGATGAAACGTAAACACGAAACGCCACAGAACGCCCTAGCAGACATTGCGCTGCTACTTCTCATTTTCTTTTTGATTACAACTCAATTCCCAAACGAAGATGGAATCCAAACAACTTTACCGCCGCTTGAGGCAAAGGCCGTCCAAAATGAATCAAAAGACATAGAGATTTGGTTAAACGCGCAAGACCAAATTATGCTAGAAAATAAATCTGTGCAATTGGTGAGTTTGTCTTCTGAAATATCAAAAATTATGGGGGATTTGAATACGGATGTCAGGGTTAACCTAAAATCACACGAGCAAGCTAGTTATACCGCTTACGTTTCCGTTTATGATGAAATAAAACAGGCATATCGCCAATTACACAATGCACAGGCGGAATCTATGTTTGGAACGTCTTTCGAACTATTAACGGCTCAAGAACAAGGGGTTATCCTGTCGGCACACCCAGTTCGTGTGTTCGAAGGGGACTTGGGACAATAACTATTGTAACTTTGGCTTAGCATCAATATGATGAAGTAGATTAATCGATAACATAGAGCGTTGATAAATACGATGAATTAGCTGCGCAATTGCGCAAGCCTTAATCATAATATGTCAACTCATCCATTGTTTTGCAATTATGAAGCCTTAACAGAGTATGGTTCTCAATAAAAATACAGAGTTTTGTTGCTGTCATTTTGTAACTATGAAAGCGCCCATTTTTATTCGGATTCTTATTTTTTCAATTGTTATACAATTTACCGCGTGCAATTCGGCCAAGCAAAGCTTGATTACACCTAGTAAAAAACCAAAGCGGATCATTTTCCTTGTCGGGGATGGAATGGGGTTGAGTCAAATCTCAACATTGTTTTTGCAGAAAGACAATACGAATAGTTTTAAACGCTTTAAGACAATTGGTTTTATTAATACGCAATCAGGGTCACACAAAATAACGGATTCAGCTGCAGGAGCAACGGCGTTTGCTTGTGGAGAAAAGACGTATAACGGGGCTATTGGTGTAGACATGGATACGAACTCCAAAGCAAATCTAATTGAGAAATTTTCCGAAAAGAATTATGTAACGGGTTTGATTGCCACTTCATCCATAACCCACGCAACCCCAGCGTGTTTTTATGCGCATACCAGTCACCGGAGAAATGAATTTGATATAGCGAAACAACTATTAAAGTCTGATGTCGATTTTTTTGCTGGTGGAGGACGTGATTTTCTGAGAGAAATGAGCGCAGAAATGCAGTTGTACAACTGGAATATTGACACGAGTGATGAACAAGATTGGAAGTCTATTACGTTTCACCCTGACAGTAAATATGGGTATCTATTGTCTGGAAATGGAATGAGAACGATAGTGAATGGGAGAGGAGATTTTCTTTATAATGCCACAAAAGCCTCATTGCGGTACATAGACAATAGAAAATCGTTCATGATGATTGAAGGATCTCAAATTGATTGGGGCGGACATGCCAATGACTACGAATACGTCTTTGCAGAAATGAAAGACTTTGATAAAACGGTTGGTGCTGTTTTGAACTACGCAGAAAAAGATGGTAATACTTTGGTGGTAGTGACTGCAGATCATGAAACCGGAGGGTTGGCCTTGAAGCCAGCATCATATTTAGATGTCGATGGTATTACCCATAACAATTATGATGAAGTAGAAGGGTCATTTAATACAGGTGGACATACAGCCGCATTGATCCCCGTTTTTGCCTATGGTCCTGGAGCCAATGAATTCCAAGGTTTTTATGAGAATACCGAAATATTCAATAAGTTTTTAAAGCTTATGAAGTAAGTGCCTTAACTAGGGCTTATTAAACACATTGGTTGTTTTGGCAATTTCCATAACATAAGTTTTCCCACTATAATTGACAATGGTCATGGTGATTTTATAGTCTTTAGTGCCGTCACTTAATTCTGGGGTCAAGAAATTGATCATTGAGCCTTCTTCATCCGAGTCAAAATACAAACAGTTTCTAACACGCAGGGAATTCAAATTCACATTGTTTTCGTCCGCATCTGTGCGTAGATTATTGACATTTTCCATAAACCTACTTGTCATTCCGTCGACCATCACTTGTACTTCTTTGTCTGTTTTGCCGCTTGTTTCTTTGCCAGCAATTGCTCTTGCAACGGTTACATCGAGGAAGTATTGCGATATCTGGTCTGCTGAGCCTGATTGTAATGTTGACAAAAACGACTCACAGATTTCACCGTACGCCATTTGTATTCCTTCTGGAGGTGTTTGCTGAACTTCGATGTTCTTGATTGGTTGGTCAGCTTGTGTAGGATCTTGTTGGGCCACAGGTTCTTCAACAATTTTAGTCGGGTCTTCCTTCTGGTTTTTCTTAAAAACGCCACAAGAGGTCAGACAAATCAAGGTGGTTACAATCGCAAAAAATTTCATATGTCAAAAATAGCAGAAATTGTTCCAGAACGGAATGGATTGGTTTTTGAACTTATACATGCGAGACGATAATGGAAATCCAGCGAATGCTAGTTTTCCATATAGTTTGACAAATCATTGATAATAAAACGTACAGATTATGAGACAAATATTTTTACCAATTGCTACAGTCCTACTTATACTTTTCACCTTTAACGGATGTTCTGACAACATCGAAGTCCAAGGGAATAATCCCCGAGCGAGCGTTGTCTTTGACTTTTGGTCTGGCGCAAGAAACGTGGAAGTCGATGGTGAAATTTTTAATGATGGCAACACCTTTATTGAATATGTCGAAATAGAAATTGCACTCTATGATGAATTTG
The DNA here is from genome assembly GCA_905478335.1 of uncultured Bacteroidia bacterium. Lineage (GTDB taxonomy): Bacteria > Bacteroidota > Bacteroidia > NS11-12g > UBA9320 > UBA987. Next base: position 112,902 of record CAJQIC010000020.1, read on the forward strand.
GTCAATACACCAAATCTGTATTTCAGTCCTTTACCGTTGACTTAAGACCACAAGACAGCTTCATATTTTCATCTGATTTTAGGGAATTTGACGTATACGATGTTGACGTGGTCATTTCTACATTTTGGTAAACGGAAATCTATCTGGAAGTAAACACTTTATAGCCGTCAGGCGTTACCTTTGTATCAATCAAAACAAAGTATGTTCGGACTTTTCGGAAATCAACCAAAGCTGCCTGAATCTTGGAAACAAATTGAATCTATTCAAGAACTAGAAGTGGCAGTCAAAACTTCATTTAGTAAGCCCATAGTGTTGTTTAAACACAGTACTTCATGCAGCATTAGTTCAATGGCTAAGTCAAGATTACAAGGGGAAACGGACGATAATTCTCCTGAGATTTATTACTTAGACCTTCTATCATATCGTGATGTAAGTAATACCATTGCTGATAAATATAGAGTGAGACATGAGAGCCCACAAGTAATCGTCTTAAGCAATGGGCGAGCTACCTATCATGCTAGCCACGGGCGGATAAATATGAACGATCTTAAAGCAAACGTACAATAGATGGAATTAATAACAACACACATCGCCATGACCAAAGACATGGGAGTACATGGTAACTTATTTGGAGGAATCATGATGGCGTGGATTGATGAGGCAGCCTCAGTATTGGCATGCCAGACCTGTCATTCACCAAATATGGTAACCGTAAAGATTGATGAACTTGTTTTTCAAAAGAAGGTGAAAGAAGGGTTTTTGATCAAAATATACGGTGAAGTCGCTCAAATTGGAAAGTCATCCATCACCATGACTATTGAAGCGCGAAAAGAAAGTGTTTATAGTCAAGAACAAGACCTCGTTTTAACAACCAAGGTAACATTTGTTCGTATTGACGAAGGCGGAGACCCTACGCCAATTCCTACCCCGGTAAGAGAGCGATACAAACATTTGAGTAAATACTAGGTCTAAGAAACCAACTTCTTCATTTGCATTTTTTGCAATACTTTTGACACCCTTTAATATTAATTCATAACAGTATACACGTATGTCAAGCACAGAACAATTAAAGAACACATCACTGACACATGTTCACGAAGCTTTGGGAGGTAAAATGGTCCCGTTTGCGGGATTTAACATGCCCGTTCAATATTCTAATTTGAAAGAAGAACACATGGCTGTTCGAAATTCAGTTGGTATGTTTGACGTTTCGCACATGGGGGAATTTTTGGTTAAAGGAGAAGGTGCTACGGCCTTAATCGAATGGGTTACTTCTAATGACGTTGGGAAGCTTGTTGACATGCAAGCACAGTATAACTGTTTCCCTAATCATGACGGTGGTATTGTAGATGATTTGATCGTTTATAAATGGAACGATACAGAATACAACCTAGTTGTTAATGCAAGTAATATTGAAAAGGATTGGAATTGGATTGTTGCACAAAATGAGGAAAAAGGATTTGGTGCAGAGTTAAAGGACATGTCTGATGACTTGTCGTTGTTAGCCGTGCAGGGGCCAAATGCGCAAAAGTTGATTCAGGGTTTAACAGACGTTGATTTAAGTGCAATAGAATTTTATCATTTTGGTGCTGGTTCGGTTGCCGGACTGGATGATATTATCATTTCAAATACGGGTTATACTGGCTCAGGAGGATTTGAACTCTATGTTTGGAACAAAGACGCTGAGGCACTTTGGAATGCCATTATGGAAGCGGGTAAGGAATATGACATTTTGCCTTGTGGTTTGGGTTGTAGAGACACACTTCGTCTGGAGAAAGGTTACTGCCTGTATGGTAATGATATAAATGATACGACGTCTCCAATAGAAGCCGGTTTAGGTTGGATAACGAAGTTTGACAAGCCATTTGTGAATTGGGAATATCACTTAAAAATAAAGGAAGACAAGCCTTCTAAACGATTGGTTGGTTTTGAAATGATTGACAGAGGTATTCCTCGTCAACATTATACCATTCTAGACGCTGATGGAAATGCTATTGGTGAGGTAACCAGTGGAACGCAAAGTCCGTCTTTAGGCAAAGCCATTGGCATGGGTTACGTAGCCAGAGGTCATGGCAAACGCGATACTGAAATATTTATTGAAATTCGTGGAAAATCGTTGAAAGCGAAAGTGGTTAGAATGCCATTTTTAGCTTAATCGATTAATTCAACATCTTTTGTTTCTTTCCAGTGCGTTGTACGCCACAATTCTTGCTGTTTTTTGGTAAGGAAGGTCCAAGTCACAAGCCTGCTAGATTTGTTGCCTTGTCCCATCGGTATGGTTTTCACTTTTACCGCTCGTATTTTCTTTAACGAAGCAAAGACACTTTTAAGGTGCGATTTTTTAGATACTAGTGTTGAAAAGCAATACACGGATTCTGCAAATTGTTTGCTTTGAATGATCATGTCGCGAATAAACCGTTCTTCACCACCTTCTGTCCATAACTCGGTGGTTTGGCCACCAAAGTTTAACACTGGCGTTTTAACACGCTTGCCTTTTAAATTACTCAATTTACGAATGCTTCCTTTTTTAGCCTCTTCCATCGACGCGTGAAAAGGCGGGTTGCAAATTGTAAGATCAAAACGTTCTCCTTTTTTTATAGCACCGTAGAAAATATCTTTTGATTTTTTCTGTACTCTAATCTTAACTCGGTCTTTTAGATTGTCATTGGCTTGCGCGATGTCATTCGCAGCCGATGCGGCCGTTGGGTCTATCTCAGTTCCAACAAAAGACCAGCCATATTCAGCTTGGCCGATTATAGGATAAATGCAATTAGCACCAACACCTATGTCCAGACATTTTATACTTGCCCCTGTTGGGATGCTTCGTGTGTTAGCAGTCAAATTCACGTGGCTGATTACATCGGCGATGTGATGTATGTAGTCCGCTCGCCCTGGAATTGGTGGGCATAGGTAGTCTTCCGGGATTGACCATTCTTTAATGTCGTATCCACTCTTAAGCAATGCGGTATTAAGCCACTTTACCGCCTCGGGGTCAAAGAAGTCAATGGATTCGTCTCCGTATTTGTTAACAGAGATGTAGGGTTTTAACTCCGAGCAAGCCTCAGTAAGTTTCTTAAAATCATACCTTGTGCGGTGTTTGTTTCTTGGGTGTAACCTAGGCTTTACCTTTTCAGTCCCACCTTTTTGTTTTGTTGAAATTTGAGATTTACTAGCTGACATATCGTTTCGGTAACAAGTCAGTTACCACCGGCAAAGGTCGTTTGAATAATTAACTCGGACGGTGTTTTTCTTGAATTCCGTATAATAAATTACGCAAATACTGGTCTTTACATTTTCTGAATTGAGGCTGTTTTGGATTTCTCAAAAATGCACTAAGCTCATGAGGGCTAACCTCCAAATCAACTAAATCAAAGAGGTCAATAATGTCGTCCGTAGTAAGGCTCAACGCAATCTTAATCTTTTTTAGAATGATATTGTTGTCTAGGTTGGATTCGACTGGCATAGGAGGCCTACCTTCTTGTTTACCACGGTTTTTATAGATTAAGCCATTTAAAAAAAGTGCCAATTGTTTGTCTGGCAGATTGTTATACTCCTCGTCATCCTCTGGTTTGAGCCAGTTGCTTACTTTGGCACGATCTGCAGTATACCCCGCTAAGCCAAATATGTCAATCATTTCGTAATCGCTATAGTCAAATGCATATCTCAGCTTTTTGAGGATATCGTTGTTGGTCATTCGGCAAAGGTATTGGTTTGGTATTCAGAATGCGTAGTCGTGTTATTTTTACAAAAAGTAAAACAAACTTGACATAATGTAATGTTTGGCATACATTTGTTGAAAAATTAGACGTATGAATGTAAAATATTTGTTCCCAACTAGGTTTAAAATGTGGGGCTGGATTATTCTAATTCCTTCAGCTATATTGGGTTTTGCTGATTTGTTTGCAGAGTGGCAACCTGCTTTTTTCGACTGGACTGTTCCAGCCTTATACAACAATGAAATTTTAGGAGAAACAACCTATTTTGGCATGGTGGATAACAACGTGCTCAATGAAATTTTTGGAATTCTAATTATTGTCGGGGGTGTCTTGGTCGCTTTCTCCAGACTTAAAAATGAAGACGAATTCATAACCAAAATTCGATTAGAGTCATTGGTGTGGGCCACATATGTCAACTATATCGTGTTGTTGTTGGCTTTTATATTTGTTTATGACATGGGGTTTTTATGGGTGATGATCTTCAATATGTTTACGATTCTACTGTTTTTTATTATCCGATTTAATTGGCAACTTCAAAAATTAAAATTGAACGCGAGGCATGAAGAATAATATCAAAGTAGAAAGAGCGAAAAAGAACATTACGCAAGCTGCTTTGGCAAAAAGTGCTAAAGTTAGTCGCCAAACGATTAATGCAATGGAGCTTGGCAAATACGTTCCGTCTACTGTTTTAGCGTTGCGTTTAGCGTCTATATTTGACGTAGAGGTTGGAGACCTTTTCCAACTAGAGGAATCAGACTGGGAATGATTACTTATACGTAATTAGAAAACGAATTTCTGCTTTTTTATCATCCAAAGTCGCCTGCCAACTGGTGTTGTTGGTTTCGTTAGACTTTTTAAACAAAGGGCCGGATTTTTTAAAACCATTCGTTTCTGCATACGAACCTATGTCAACTACCGTCGTGTCTAATATGAAGGTAGATAATTTCATATTTTCGGTTACTCTACAGTCACAATCCGAAATAGAAGGCACATTGACACCAGTACGTAATTCAATATTGTCAATATTAAATCTTTCGCAATCTTGTCTATTGAAAATGTGTCGTACCAACAGCTTGAAGCTGCCCATAAACACTAAAACACCTAAGGCGACTAGACCAATTATTTTTAAAGCTTTAATCATGATTCGAATGCTTTAATATGTCTTTATTCTCATAAATTTCTTGTCGACCACCGTCAAGACCAACCCTAAACATGGCTTTAGCTAAATGTTCTGAAGTTACACTGGAGTTCATTCCTATGCGTTTTAAAACAGGGTAAAGCCGACGCATTAATCGATAGCTTAAATTGGGTTCTTTTCGCTTTTCTACTGGATAAATGTAGCCAGGTCGAAAAGTGTGAAACCGGTTTTTAAACGTGTTGCTGAGTGCATTCTCAACAGCACCTTTATCTTGGGCAAACATCATCCTACTTTTTTCAGATCGGTCTGCGCCTTGACCACTCAATAAAACAAAACGGACATTTGGATTTTGTTCAATCAAGATTTTGCCGAATGCAACTGGGGTGTCTACGGTGATTTCTCTGAACTTTTCTCTAGGCACTGAGCCGGTGTACACACCAATGCAGTAATATCCAACGTCAACGTTTTTCCAGAATGTCGCATCTGAGTCCAATTGTGTAAAGTCTTCAAGGATGACTTCGTTCAGTTTTGGGTGGTTTATTCCTGATGGTCGTCTGGCTAGACTAACCACTTCATGCACATCTGCGTGTTCTAAGGCAAGTTTTAAAATAATCCCTCCAATCATTCCAGAGGCTCCAGTTAAGATTACTTTTTTAGTTTTATAGGAATCCATATGTCTTCTTCAGAGTCGATTTCGTTGTTTTTATATTTTTTGCCAAGTACTTCAAAATGTGGTCGGTAATCGAGGGTGTACCTTGACTGTGGCAGCCATTGCCCATAAATGTAACCAAATGTTTTCCCTGCAGCAGATGCTGGTCCTACATGCTTAAATACCGCGTACAATCCATCAGGGATTTCTAACACGTCATAGTCATTTGGCAAATCTTCTATTTCAGAAACAGAAACGCACGCCCATTTCGTAAATATTTTATCAGGATCAAACCTTGTAAAATAGTCTTCTGGGTATACCTGAAGTGATAATATATCCTCAGATGTCCTGTGTTTGGTATGCAAAATATCGGGAAGGCATGATTGCCATAATTCTTTTGTCTTGTTTTGGCTAACAGACATTTCCTGACGCTTTCCAACCACTAGAGTTTTTGGCCATGTTTCTATTCTATACTCCACTATTACGCTTTTTTCTTTTTGGATTTACTTGACTTCGCCATAGGGTTAAAAGTCAAACACAAATCAATCCAGTACACCAAATCTTCTTCCTTATCCCAACCTTCAGGGGTCACAAAGATGTAGCCCCGCATAGGTCTTCCAGTGAAATCCATTGGCAAGCATGCGTCCTTTTTTAACTCAAGTTCATAAGCCTCTTCTCCAATACGCGCCATTAATAAGGAGTCTCCGTAACGTTTGTCTATATGAATGCCACATAACATCTTATCGTCGACCATAAAAAGGAGACCACCCATCATGTTTTTTGAAAAGAAATCAACCTTCCTTTCTTTCAGTATGTTGGTTATTCGTTCCCCAAAGTATGCGTCGTACGCCATAGCATGTCAAAAATAATGGTTTTAGCTTAGGTCTCTAACCATTTTTCTTTGGTTAGTCTATACCAATTGTGCAAGGCATTTTCGAACATAAATGTTTCAATAAATACTAAACCGCATTTCTGAATAACGTTGTTAGACGCCTCATTATTAACGTCTGCTGCGGCGCAGATTGAAGGATAATTTAACGTTTCAAAACCATACTTGAGTGATGCAATGGCCGCTTCAGTAGCAAAGCCTTTATTCCAATATTTGGGCATAAATCGATACCCTAAATCATAATAGCTTTCAGCTCTTATACCGTCTTCCAATTTTAAACCTGACCAGCCAATCAGTGCATTTGATTCTTTCAAGATTACAGCCCATCGACCAATACCGTTCTGTTCATACTGTTTTTGCACATGGGCAATTATTTTGATCGACTCTTCGATACTTTGTACGGGTTTATTCCCAAGAAATTTATTGACCAAAGGGTCGCTGTCCAAAACAAAAAGGTCATGTGCGTCTTGCGGAACAATTTTCCGAAGCAGTAATCTATCGGTTTCAACAACATATTGCATCGAGAATGGAGGTAATAATTAGAGGTATTAAACGATCACAAGGTTTTAGGCCAAAACGGGATTGTTTTACGAACAGACCATAAAACAATAGCACTCATAATGAAGGTAATGATTGCGGTATAAAACAAAACGCCACCGTCTCCGTTGATGTCTATGCCTAACTTAGTTAAGTGCATTACAATAGCGCCACCAATAATGCCCATAGTTAAGCCAGCGCCAATCCAAATCGTTCGAGGAATTACAATTAAGATGGCTGAAATCAACTCCAACACACCAATTCCGATACGACCATTTGGTTCTAGTCCTACCTGGCTAAATATGTAAATGCTATCTGGATGACCGGTAAATTTAAAACGCAACGTTTGAATCAGAATTATAGCAATTGCGATCCGAAGAATTAATAAAACTGTCTTATTCATATTGCATTTATTAGGTATGATGCCGAGGGCCTTAGCCAAATATACAAGCTTTGACTTCTAAAAATGTGATTCACGACCGTATGCGTTTTGGAATCAAAAACAGTTTGTACATAATCGTGTTATAAAAATGCAAAGTGTGCTTGATATATGCTCAATTTTGGTATACTTCGCGACTTTTAGAATAAAGACATGTCAAAAAGATTAGATCGAGTACTTTCCTTAGCAATCAGACAAGATGTTAAGCAAGGAAATCAAGATTTACATAAGAAATTCACTGCCTGCCTTGAAGGAGGCATGCATGGTATAGGTTTCAGCCCATATCAAGAAGGACAACAGCCTGGTGATCAACTGGAGGAAGATCAGATAACAAGAAGAATGAAAATTATAGCTCCTTACACAAAATGGGTGCGTTCATTCTCTTGTACAGATGGTAACGAGATGATACCTAAAGTTGCTCATGAACTGGGTATGAAAACCCTTGTAGGTGCTTGGCTTGGCGAGGATTTAGAGAAAAATGAAGAAGAAATCGATGGCTTGATTCAAACAGCTAAACGTGGTCATGTTGATATTGCTGCAGTTGGTAATGAAGTGATGTATCGAGGCGACTTAACCGAACAGCAATTGCTGGATTATATTGAGCGAGTTAAAGCAGCCATTCCTGATGTTCAGGTTGGCTATGTCGATGCGTATTATGAATTTGAGAATAGACCAAAAATTACTGAAGCGTGCGATGTGATTTTGGCCAATTGTTATCCTTTTTGGGAGGGATGTCATTTAGACTACTCGTTGTTGTATATGAAAGACATGTACAAACGAACACAAGCAGTTGCTCAAGGTAAGAAAGTGATTATTACCGAAACAGGTTGGCCAAATATTGGTGAAGTATTTCATGGCGCAGAACCGTCACAAGAAGGAGCAGTGCAATATTTTTTAAATACACAACATTGGTCGAGAGATGAAGACGTAGACATCTTTTATTTTGCATCGTTTGATGAATCATGGAAAACAAAGGACGAGGGTGATGTAGGCGCTTTTTGGGGTCTTTGGGACGCAAATGAAGAGTTGAAATATTAATAAGTAAGGTATGCAATCAAGAAACCCTTTCCCATATGCAAAGGCAATTTGTTACTCTGGCTTTAGAGATGGTCAAAGTCCAGGTGGCTTATTCCCTACTTACGCCGAGGTTAAGTCAGATTTACAATTGCTGCAAAATGATTGGAAGTATTTGCGTTTATACGACTGTGATGCGCACGCAGAAACAGTTCTAGAAGTTATTGCGAATGAGAACTTCGACTTCAAAGTGATGCTCGGTGCTTATATAGTAGGAGAGCAAAACAACCCAGATTGTCCGTGGGATACTCCACATTTGTCGGATGCAGAATTGGACGCGAATGCCGAACTCAACAATGAGAGAATCAAACTATTGATTAAGATGGCACAAACACATTCAACCATTGTGAATTGTGTGTCTATTGGAAACGAAGCATCAGTTAGCTGGACCGACCACATGGTTCCGGTGGAAAGACTTGTGGAGATGACTTTGCAGGTCAAAAGACATCTTGATCAACCGGTGACGTTTTGTGAAAACTATGTTCCATGGTTAGATAAATTGAAACCCTTAGTTAAGGAGTTAGATTTTATCTCTATTCACACGTATCCGGTTTGGGAATACAAGTCGATAGATGAAGCGTTGACCTATACGCAACAAAATTATCAGGACGTTGTGGATCTATACCCAGATACACCGGTGTTAATATCAGAAGCAGGTTGGGCAACGCAGTCTAATGGAAGAGGCATTGATCCATCTAACGTGAATGAAAAGCTACAGAAGCGCTACATCAACGAGTTAATGGAATGGACTGAATCGTCAGAAATAATTACGTACGTATTTGAAGCCTTTGACGAAAACTGGAAGGGGTCGAATGATGCGCAAGAACCTGAGAAACATTGGGGCCTATACAAGGTAGACCGTAGTCCTAAAATGGTCTTGAAGTAAGACCATTATGTATTGTTTCTATAAAACAATACAGCAATTAGTATAAATCTTATTCCGCTTCTTAGTAAGCTCTTTGGTCGTTACCTTCCATGTAGTACACAAATGACTTGTTTACCACTTTAATTCCTCCAGGGGTAGGGTAATCTCCAGTGAAATACCAGTCGCCTTTATGGTTTGGACAGGCTTTGTGTAAATCTTCAACCTTTTGATACACGATGTGTACCTCAGCCTTCATATCACTTGGTGTTACCAATCTTGCTATTTCTTCTGTTAGCTCTTGGTCTGTAAACAACGCGTATAAATCCTTAACCGCATTCCGTTGTTCGGCTGCAGGTAGCTTTAATTGATTCTTACAGGCTTTATAGACTTCATCCAACTTGTGCATTTGGTTACTTCGTTCAAGTAACTTTAGAACAGCCTTAAATGCGATAAACTCGTTCATTCGGCTCATGTCGATACCGTAGCAATCAGGATATTTGATAATCGGTGCACTACTGGCGACAACAATCTTACGTGGGCCTAGTCGATCTAGGATACGCAAAATAGATTTCTTTAGTGTCGTTCCACGTACAATAGAGTCGTCAACCACAACCAGCGTGTCTCGTTTGGTATCTACAACGCCATACGTAACGTCATATCCATCACCCACCATAGAATCACGATCCTTATCTTGTGTGATAAACGTGCGCATCTTTGCATCCTTAACGAGAATTTTTTCACGTCGAATTTTGATGCTTAATATTTTGTCGAGTTCCTCAGCTGTTGGGTTTTCGCCCAGTTTTAATATTGCTTCACGCTTATAGCGATCAATATACTTGTAAACACCATCGATAACGCCGTAGAAACTTGTTGCCGCAGTGTTTGGGATGTAACTAAAAACCACAGGTCGAACATCACTGTCAAGTTTATCTAGGATAACACGTGACAGCCGTCTACCAAGCTCCTGTCGCTCATTGTATATATTCTTGTCACTGCCTCTCGAAAAATATATCCGTTCAAACGAACATTTTTTTAATTCGGGCGCAGGTGCAATAATCTCTTCTTCTCTAATATTGCCTTGACGATCAATTATTAAAGCGCTACCTGGTGTAAGTTCTTTTATCTGTTCGAATTTGCAATTGAAGGCAGTCATTATTGCTGGCCGTTCTGAGGCAACAACAAAAACCTCGTCATCTTGATAGTAAAATGAAGGTCTGATTCCTAGATTGTCTCGCAATACGAAGGTATTTCCGTCACCAACCATGCCAACCATATTGTAGCCACCATCAAGGTTTCTAAAGGCACTTCGAAGGACGTTGCCAAGGTCTAAGTTTGACTTGATTTTGGCGGCTATTTCAATGCCGTCAATGTTTTCATCTCTATACTGATGAAATAATCTTTCGTTTTCCTCGTCCAAAAAATGACCAATTTTTTCAAGAACGGTTACATTATCTGATATCTCTTTTGGATGCTGCCCTAAGTTGATTAACAATTCGTATAGTTCATCAACATTGGTAAGGTTGTAATTCCCTGCGAGTACTAATGAACGGCTCATCCAATTGTTTTGCCTAAAAAACGGATGAATGTCTTCTATGCTGTTTTTGCCGTGCGTTGCATAACGCAAATGTCCTAAAAGAAGCTCTCCTGCATAAGGGAAATTCTTTTTAAACCATTTGGTGTCATTGACCTTAGAAGGATCAAGTGCCGCATAAGCTGACATAATATCTTCAAAGATGTCTAAAAGGGCACTCTTGCTGTTACTTCGCTTCCTTGCGACATATCTTTTACCAAACTCTGGATTTAACTTAATGGTTGCTAAACCGGCGCCGTCTTGCCCTCGGTTTAATTGCTTGGCCATTAATAGTTGGAGTTTTTTCAGCCCATAGAGATGAGAGCCGTACTTGTCCTTGTAAAACTCAAGAGGTTTTAAAAGGCGGATAAATGCTACACCGCATTCGTGCTTTATTGGGTCGCTCATTGTGACGTTTGAGCATACAAATGTAGTACATTATTGTATCGCAAACACCCAACAATTAATCCTTTGTGAAAAACGACAAAACGATAGAATCAGACAAACGTAAAACGTGATTAGTCCTTAGATATCACTGCAACTAAAGACGACATTGCGTCATTTAAACTAACTTTGAACCATGCTAAATGTATCCATATTGCATGGACCAAACCTAAATTTGTTGGGAACGCGACAGCCAGATATATATGGTGACAGGTCGTTTGAAGATTTATTGACGGAATTGCAAACTGAGTTCCCTAGTGTGAAAATCAACTATGCTCAAACCAATGTTGAAGGAGACTTGGTATCGTTAATTCAGTCACATGGATTTAAATCAGATTACCTTATTCTAAATGCTGCTGCATATACCCATACTTCTGTAGCAATCCCAGACGCTGTAGCTGCAGTTCCAGCTCAGGTAATTGGCGTGCATTTGAGCAATATTTACCAACGTGAAGAGGTCAGACACGTTGATTTGTTTGCGAAACATTGTGTTGCCTGTTTGTTCGGTTTTGGTCTCGAAGGGTACAAAATGGCATTAAGATATATTACAAACGTAGAAGATGATAAATAGAGTAACAGAGCTACTGCATGTACGCTATCCAATTATTCAAGCGGGTATGATTTGGTGTAGTGGTTGGAAACTCGCTCATGCAGCGTGTGAAGAGGGTGTTTTAGGCGTAATTGGCGCAGGGTCAATGTATCCTGATGTGTTAAAGTCACACATCACAAAACTGCAGTCAGCAACCGACAAATCGTTTGCTGTTAACGTTCCACTATTATATCCCAACATAGAAGAGGTGATGGATATAATCATACAGAACAAAGTTAAGTACGTAATCACTTCTGCCGGAAACCCATCGATTTGGACGCCGATATTGCAGAAGGAAGGTATTAAAGTCTTACATGTGATAGCCAATGCAAAATTTGCATTGAAGGCTGAGTCAGCTGGGGTAGATGGAATTATCGCTGAAGGTTTTGAGGCAGGAGGACACAATGGAAAGGAAGAAACCACCACACTTTGCTTAATACCTGAAATTATATCAAAGGTTCAAATACCGGTAATCGCTGCGGGAGGAATTGCCAGCGGTAAGTCTATGGCAGCCGTAATGGCGCTTGGAGCAGAAGGGGTTCAAATTGGTTCCCGTTTTGCAGCATGTGAAGAGTCTAGTGCTCATGACAGTTTTAAGCAAGCCATACGTAATGCAAAAGAGGGCGACACAAAACTGATGTTAAAAGACATCGTTCCTGTTCGGTTGCTAAGAAACAAGTTCTTTAACGATTTAGAAGAAGCCTACAACGCTTGTAAAACCAAAGAAGAAAAACTTGAGTTACTTGGCAGAGCTAGGGCAAAGCAAGGAATGTTTCATGGCGACATGGATGAAGGCGAACTAGAAATCGGTCAAGTCAGTAGTATGATATCGAAGCGCGAAACAGTAAAGGATATCGTAGCAGAAATTATTTTGGACTATAACACAACAGTTAGCCAAGCAGCCAAACATTTACTCTAACATTTTTGTTGTTTCTTCGCAACTTATTTCACAACATTGGAATACAAACTCCATACTTTTTCAAACGGTTTACGCTTAGCATTTAAACAAACAGAAAACACTCAGATTGCACACAGTGGGTTTTTCATTAATGCGGGTTCACGAGACGAGTTACCTTCTCAAGTTGGGTTAGCTCATTTGCTTGAACACATGCTGTTTAAGGGCACTAAAAAGCGAAACACCAATCAAGTACTAAACCGATTAGAAGTGGTTGGTGGAGATTTAAACGCGTTTACAACCAAAGACAAAACAGTAGTTCATGCTAGTGTGGTAAAAGACCACTTTGAGCGGTGTATCGAATTATTGGTCGATGTAACGTTTAACTCAAGCTTCCCTGAAAAACCGCTTGAAAAGGAGAAAAAAGTGGTTTGTGAGGAAATTGATATGTACCTGGACGCTCCGGAGGAACGAATTTTTGATGAGTTCCAAGAAATGTTCTATGCCAGTCATCCATTGGGGAATAATATTTTAGGGTCGAAAAAGACTGTAACAGGGTTTAGCTCAGAAAATATTTTTGATTTTGTAAACCAGCGTTACTTCAGCAATGAAATCGTATTGGTAGTAGTGGCACCTTTAAAGGCGGAAAAGGTTATTCGAGTCTGTCAAAAGCATATTGATGGTTTAGAAATAAAAAGTGGAACAGTTCAACGTGTTAAACCGCAAACCAATACGGTTTTCGATGTGGTTAAGCAAAATGGGTTTTCTCAAGCCCACGTGCTTATAGGCAGCGAAGCCTACCCTTTAGACCATCCGAATCGACCAGCCTTAATGTTGCTAGCCAATATATTGGGTGGGCCTGGTTTAAATTCTATACTGAACCTGAAACTTCGCGAGAAGCATGCCTATACCTATGGCGTAGACTGCAGTCTACAGAGTTTGACTGATTCAGGGTTTTTGACCATTTATTATGGTACTGACCAACGCAACTTAAATAGAAGTAGAAAGGCGGTTCTTAGAGAGTTAGAATCTATACGGAAGAACTTAATCAAACCGAACTTGCTCAAGAAGTATAAAACACAATTTAGAGGGCAGTTAATTATGGCTGAAGAAAGTAACAGCAGCCTAATGTTTGTGATTGGCAGGAGCCTTCTGGATCTTGGATATGTAGATTCACTACAAATCGTGTTGGACAAAATAGATTCCATCACCAGTGTGCAGTTGCAAGAAGTAGCAAACGATGTTCTAGCGCCAAGCAAACTAAGCTACTTAACCTATATCCCGAAGTAGTTTTAGAAGGTTTGACCGATAGAGAATAGGAATTGCCCCTTTTCTCCAAACTTGCCATTTTGAGTCGCTTTATCTAAGCCGAATCCGTAATCAAATCCAAGCAAGCCAAACATTGGTAAATACATTCGCACCCCAACACCGATTGCACGGCGTAATTCGAATGGATTGTATTCGCGTACTTTATTCCAGGTATTACCAGCTTCAAAATAGGTATACCCATAAACTGTTGCGTTTGGATTCAAGGATAGCGGATAACGCATTTCAATAGAGTATTTAGCATATAATGGATCTGCATCGTCTGTTCCACTTCCACCTACACCATCACTAGAGATTTCACCTTCGCCATATCCTTTTTGCGGAATAATTTCTGTCCCGTAAACAGCCCAAGAGCCGAACCCAGAACCACCAACTCTAAATTGTTCAAATGGCGAATAGCCTACGTCTTTATTGTAAAGTCCAATAATTCCAGTTTCAAAGTGTGGGACAAATACCAATTTGTCTACTGCACGCATGTACCAGCTCGCATTAAACTTCCACTTGTGGTATTCAACCCATTTGTATTTTTCTTGTGCTGCAATCGTTGTGTAGTCTTTCTTAGGACCCAGTTTTGAATGCGGCAAGGTCGCTTGTAAAGACAAAGAGAACTGTGACCCGCTTTGTGGATATATTGGGGCAGAGGTTGAGTTTCTCGACAGAATAGTATTGTATGAAAAACTATTTGAGATACCGTCTGTATATCCAATCTCGGAAGACCCAAAAGCCTGCCAGTTTTCTAGCTTGTATTTCTGATAACTTAACGAATGACTCCAAGTGAAAAAATCATCAGGCCATTTCAATAACTTACCATACACCATAGATGCTCCTGTTGTATGCAGTCGTTGACGATTAGGGTCGTCTTTGACTGTAAAATTGGCTTGACTTGTTTGTCGAGAGTAGAACACACTAGCCGTTAAGGAGTTTGGTTTTTTACCACCTAACCACGGTTCAGTAAAAGAGAAATTGTAAGATTGATATGGTAATCCGTTAGACTGTGCTCTTACCGTTAAACGCTGGCCATCGCCAGTTGGAATCGGATTCCAATCACCTTTTAACATTTTGCGGGTCGAGAAATTATTTAGACTTAAACCAACGGTTCCTACAAATCCAAATCCGCCACCAAAACCACCACTGGCTTCAATTTGGTCGGACGGTTTCTCTACAACTTTATATTCAATATCAACTGTTCCGTTTGCTGGGTTTGGTATTGGATTTACATCCAATTGCTCAGGATCAAAGTAGGTTAAAGCTGCCAACTCACGCATTGAACGCTGGATATCTGTTCTGCTGAACTTCTGACCTGGTTTTGTTCTTAATGCACGTAAGATCACAAAATCACTCGTCTTGTCGTTGCCAGTGATTATAACCTTATTGATGGTTGCTTGTTTGCCTTCGTAGATTCTTATTTCTAAATCTATACTATCGTTTTCAACGTTTGTTTCTACAGGACTGATGTTAAAAAACAAGTAACCATCGTCCATATAAATACTGGAAATATCAAGACCAGAAGGGTTCATAAACAAACGTGTTTCCAATTTCGCTTGGTTAAATACATCACCCTTTTTGATATTGAGAATTGTATCGAGTTTGCCAGAAGAATGTTTGGTGTTTCCCGACCATTCAATGTTCCGGAAATAGTATTTTTTCCCTTCCTTAACCGTCAAATGCAGATTTACCCGATTCGGACTTACACGTGCTACACTATCTTTTACCAATTCAGCATCGCGATAACCTAGTGCCAGATATAAACTTTGAATGTTCTTTTTCTCAATGTCGTATTCACTTTGAATCAGTTTTGAAGACGCAAATGGGTTGATTTTACCTTTCTTCTGCTTTGGCTTAATCACTTGTTTTATTCGTACATCTTTAACACTGTCGTTGCCAGAAACAAATATTTCTTGGACTTTTACTCGACGGCCTTTTTTAACATGTATCCGTAACATTTTGGAATTGAAGATACTCGTGTCTTCAGCCGTAGCTATGTTCACATTGGCATTGTAAAACCCTTTTTCAAAGTAATATGCTTCGATTTCTTTACGTGTTTTGTCAATCAAATTTTCAGTAATAATCTGACCTCTTTTTAACGATATCTCGTCACGGATGTTCTTTGTTTCCGTCTTGCTTAATCCTCGAATCGAGTATTTAGAAAGCTTCGCTCGTTCTTGAAGCTTGATTAACAGATAGATTGTGTCAGCACGAACACCTGTGGTAAGAATCTCTACGTTAGAGTAGATCTGCTGACGCCAAATTGATTCTATGGCGCGACTAATATCATCACCCGGTATTTTAATCCTTTTATTTCTAGACAAACCTGAAATATGTGCCACGATATTAGGGTCTAAGGTAACCGCTCCGCGAACTTGCGTTCCACCAATTACGTATTCCTTCGGACTTGCATAATCAATATCAATAGGGTCGTTCTTTTCCAGTTGAGCGAAAAGACTATTCGTCGCAAGAAGAAAAAGGCTAACTAGGAGCAGTGACTTCAACGACATGGGTAATGTATGATTATTTAACTTCACTAATTTGTTCTCCTGTTTTTCCAAATCTTCTCTCTCTATTTTGGTAATTTGCAATCGCTTCGTGCAAATGTTTTTTCCTGAAATCAGGCCATAGTACGTCGGTGAAATAAAATTCACTGTACGCCATCTCCCATAACAAGTAATTGCTAATGCGATGTTCTCCACTTGTTCTAATCATAAGATCAGGATCTGGGATTTTATTGGTGGAAAGTGATCCACTGATTAAATCTTCGTTAATGTCGTCAATGGATATTTCGCCGGCCTTATACTGTTCGGCTATTTTTTTTACAGAATTAACAATGTCCCACTTAGCGCTATAGCTAAGCGCTAGGATTAATGTCATTCTTGAGTTGTCCTTTGTCGTTTCAATGGCCTGTCTCAATTCTTCCTGGCAATCTCTTGGAAGCGTATCGATTTGACCTATGGTCGTCAAGCGAATTTGATTCTTCATCAAGGTCGCCGTTTCTTTCTTTATTGTTTTGACAAGCAAGGTCATTAGTGCATTGACCTCAATTTTTGGCCGATTCCAATTCTCTGTAGAAAAGGCATATAATGTCAAATACTCTACACCTAATTCTGCGGCACCTTCTGTAATGTCTTGTACGGATTGAACGCCATGTTGGTGGCCAAAGATGCGAAACTTACCTTGGTTTTTTGCCCATCGTCCGTTGCCATCCATAATAACGGCAATGTGTTTCGGAATCCGATTTGTGTCGAGCGCTGTTTCTATAGACATCTTATTTCCAGATAATATGTCTTCTGTGTTTAGGCCAACACGCTATAGGTGTAAGTCTGTAGGTAACGGTAAAGGCTGAAATGAAATAGAAATCTTTCATTGCGGGGTCTCCGCGCTCATCACCAGCGATACTTAATGGTTCGCCTACTCCGTCAACTTCATAGCTTCTGTCAGACATGTTTGCACTCAAATCTCCATAGGCGTCTCGCTGAACCTGAAGGTCAGGATAAACGGTACTGACATCATCAAGATAATCCGTAAACGTTTTTCGCCAGGCTACTTCAAGCCCGATAACAAGATTCTTATTGACGTTGTATTTGACACCTCCTCCAAATGGAATGGCTAACTGTAACAGGCCATATTGTTGTTTGCTTGTTTGACCTTCTGTGCGTAAATCACGCAAGGCGATCGTTTTGTCATTGAAAACAGCCTTGGGGTTATGCCGAAATACGGTTAGTCCTAAGGTTGCATAGGATGAAAAGTCTTTGCTCAATATTCTAGAGCCAAAGGGTAGAAAGTTGAATTCGAGAACGTTGTTCACTTCCCAAATATCTGATTCGAAACTAAGGTTGCGTAATCTATATTCTTCGAAATTGGCATCAGAGCCACTTATTTTGGCATGAACGATTGAAGGTCGATACGACCAATATGGCGTAAAATTATAACGTACATGAACACCTTGGGCGAAGTGGGTTTCGTTAGGGACAATGTTATACGCAAGATCCCCATGGTAATTGCTTCCACCAATCATAAAACCACCTTCCCAGTTTTGAGCTTGAGCATGCAACGATGCGCAAATCAAAAGGCTAAATAGGATTATATATTTTTGGATTTTCACCATTTAGAAATAAAACGTGCTACAGGTTGTTTTGTTACAACAACGCAAAGATATTAATACAAATTTCAGCGTTGACGATTAGGTGTATAAAAATGACAACAGTTTGAGATTAGCGAAAAGCTGGACAAACTTCACCAGACTTTAGAATTCTATAGGTTAAGGTAATCCCAAAAATGTTGTATAAATCGCGTTTGGATTCGTCACCTCTTGCAACTCCTGCTGCATTTTCATTTGGGCTTCTATCGGCCATTGCTTTACTCATTGCGGTATATTGGGCTTCAAGAAAAACCAATTCAGCGTAATCTCCGCTTACATCATCAAGATAATCTGTGAATGTTATACGCGTAGAGTATTCTATGCCGAAGGTCCAGTTTTCGTTCAGTTTGAATTTTACCCCAAGACCTACAGGAACGGCGAATTGCGTAAGCGAATACCGCTTAATGTCGTTGTATTCTGTCGTCTCTTGACCTTCTGTGCCTAAAGGTTGAAGTTCAATCCAGTCTTCATGACGATCTTCCAGCGTTTCGTAGCTTTGGTCGTTGGCCAGATTTTGCCATGAGTTTGGCTCATAGAAGAATTGAGCTTGAGGATTATACTTGAAAACAGAAACACCACCAAATATGTACGGGACAACACCTCTTTTTTGGCCAAATTCAAACGTGTTTAAATTAAGGTCAAATGCGGCATGAAAGTCCCATAAATCACTTTCGAAATGCAAATTTCTATTGCTTCGACGTTCATCGCGACTATACCAAGAATCATAGCCTGAAAGCTTACCATAGTTTACACCAACATGAAATGAGAATCGTTGTACGGGATTATACCGAACAATCAATCCACCGTTTGGATGTATGCCTTGCGTCTCAAAATATTTGTCTGTTAAATCGCCAGCATAATTACTGCCACCAGCCATGATGCCAAATTCAAGCGAACTTTTACGTGTCCATTGCTGGGCACTTGCTGTATCTGCTAAAACCAACATCAAAGCTGTTGAGAGTAGCGCAATTCCGTATTTTTTCAATCGATTAATCATTTTTTCTCGGAGAACCAACAAAGTAACGTTAATTGCCTAATAATAACAAATTTAACGTGTCATCTAACAACGCCAACATCTGGTGTTTTGGTATACGTAAACGATTTTTGTATAACCGTATTTGCCACGTGACAGGCGTTAGTGTAGAGCTTAAAAAAGTGGTTCGTATAGTTCGGGCTTAAACCCGACGGCCAATACCTGGTCATTTTTCATGAGAACAGGACGTTTAATCATCGAAGGATTCTCAATGAGTAACGCTATAGCTTCTTCCTGGTTTTTCGACGCACTTTTCTGTTGGTCCGTTAATTTACGGAATGTGGCACTGGCTTTATTGAAAATAAGTTTTAGTGGCACTTGTTCCAACCAAAGTGAAATCTGTTCTTTAGAAATTCCGTTGGTTTTGTAATTGTGAAACTCGAATGGTATGTCGTTATTGTTCAGCCATGTTCTTGCCTTTTTAACTGTATCACAGTTCGGGATGCCAAATAGTGTGTATGTCATTTTGTTTTTTGAGAAATGCAGGCCAACTAGGTTGTGCGTGGTTTGTAAGTGTGTGTTTAGTTTCGTTTGTCGATACCCCAAAGAAGTTTGTTTCTTAACGTTTTTGCATAGGATTGTTCGTTAAGACGAATCATGTGAAAATCAAAATGGGCGCGTTTTACTTTAAGTATGGAGCCTTTCGGGATAGATTCAGATCGGCTGTCAATCGTGACCAAAAAATCGTCACCACGGCCGTCTACTTCAAAAGTCAATTCCTTATGATCACCAATAACCAAAGGTCTTACCGACAAATTATGTGGTGCAATGGCGGTCAAGACAAAACTCGAAGTCCCTGGATATAGAATTGGCCCACCACAACTCAGAGAATACCCGGTAGAACCGGTTGGTGTCGCCACAATTAAGCCATCGGACCAATAGGAATTCAGCGGTTCATTGTTAATTTTGGTATGAACCGTAATCATGTTAGACGTATCTTTCTTTTGTACCACAATGTCGTTCAAGCCAAACGGGAATCCGTCGAACAATTGTTCTGAGCTGACTAACTCAATGACCAAACGTTTTTCTATTGAATAATCACCTGCTTTAAGCGCGGCAAAGTTTTGCGCGAATTCCTCCTGACGACTATTGGCTAAAAACCCAAATCGACCCAAGTTAATACCCAAAACCGGTGTTTCCGTTGCTTTGACAATGCTCAATGTATCCAGCACAGTGCCGTCTCCACCAAGGCTTACCAACACATCCACCTGGCCTTTATTTAACGTGGTATTGAAAACATCAAAACTATGGTTGTACTGCAGTTCATCCAGTTTGTCAGCCAACTGCTGGTGTACCAAAATCTCCACTTTTTGATCATTTAAATAATCAAAAAACTTCCGAATGTATTCGGAATGATTGGGGTTAACAGAATGTCTTGCGTATACACCTACTTTCATCCAAATGAATTAAAACGCTTTCTTAAAATGTATTTTTAGCCCAGAATTATTCCAATGATTCCAAGAATATTCAAATCTAAACACTTTGTCGTAATAAAGGAGCGTGTTTAAGCCAATACCAAAGCCATAAATTTCGTTTTGTGCTCCTCTGTCTATGATTTGTGCTTGCTCATAAAACACACTTACATAGGACTCCAATGGCATTGATTTGTATGCTTTTATCGGCATATATTTCAAAGTGTAGAGTTTTTCTGGAAGAATAAGGTACCTCAACTCGGCCCGCATAATGGCGAACTGGTCTCCAAGAAAAAGATTTTGTTCGTATCCTCTAACATTGTTGTCGACCCCAATGGCCTTGTTCAGTACATAAGGGAGGTCTTGGTTTAAGGCGTCTTGGTACGTGTAGGAGAGGCCACTAAACATTCTAGGTACGGGTAACGGTTGGTAGAAATTCAGATCGAATCCGACGGTCGTATACTGTATGTCGCCTCTGGTAATCGAAGCGCCTAGGGTTGTATAAATTCCATATAACGGGAATAACTTGTTGTTTCGGTTATCATATGAAATGGTATACCCAACAGTAGCTAATTGTTGTCCTGACATTTGGTTGAATAAATAGTCTGGGTTTAATGATTCCGTTGTGACGGTGTCTGCAATTCCTATTTCTACCGCATTAAAGGACAATTCATGACGGGTATACAAGCCAGGACGAAAAACTAAAGCAGCACGTGATGATTTTCGTTTTATCAAGGCCTCTTGGTCACTTCGAAAGAACTGTTCCTTGTTGTCTTGAATACCGTATCTAATTTCATTATTGGCTTTTGTCCTAAGGTCAATGTTAAACCCGAAACGTTTTTTGCGGTCGATGTAAGGTGCATTGTACTCAAACCCTAAGGTCTTGGTATAACCGGTGCCTAAAGTAGCTTTCAGTGTATGATTCAGCCCAAATAAATTATACTTAAAGAGATACAGCCCGAAGTTGGTTCGGTACGGGTCAAAGTCGAAAGTGGACCATTGGTTGAAGTTTCGATCAGCAAATTCCCCGAATGGAATTGGCCATAAATACCATTTTTCAACGACTTCGATTTCAATGGTGATGGTCTTTTCGTGCCGAGTAGGAATAATGTTAATTTGATTGAAGAGGTTTAAATTCTTCAAGTTGGCTATTGATCGATAAATTTCATGCTCCTTAAGCACATACCAATCAATAAGCTCACCTTTAGCAAAAGTAAGTTCTCGTATAATTACGGATGGCTTGGTTTTAATGTCTTTTGAGACAACCGTAATGTCAGAAATCAATAACGTGTCTGCTTCGTTAGAACACAAACCTATTGATGTGAAGCAGAAAAAGAAAAGGCTAAAAAAGTAGAATTTAAAATTCAACAAGGCTCGGTTAAAGCCTCAAATATCGAGATAATTTATCAAGGATTTATAGCGCTCTTCGAACAGGTCATCAGACTGCTGATTGATTTTATTCAAAATCGTGTAGCCATTTGAATGTAGAATTTGAGATATGTTATCAATGTGGCGAATGTTCAGTTTTAGCAGAATGTCTATGTCCTGATTTTCTTCATGTTGCCAGGTCCACAATCCAAGAATTTTTCCGTCCTCAGCTTCTATCAGTCTTCCTATTTCTGTTATAGAGTAATTGAAAACACTACAGCGTATTAAAAGAGCTGAGCCGTCACTTTGAGCGGTTATACTGTTACCTAATCCATTGAGAATGTCTTGGCTCCACACGATTCCAAAAAATTCATCTTTTGAAGACACAGCAAGAATGTCAAACTGATTGTCAAATAATGATTTTAAGCACGAGATCACGGAATGATTCGGGTCTATTGACACTGGTTCAGAACCGTATTTAAGCGTTTCCAAAGTCAAATTCGAATCTAAAGATTCCAGCAATGATCGTAAGGCATAACCAGACAACTTTTTGTTCTCGACGATTGGTAAGTTCCGCACACCATAATCTTCCATCACCAACAGAGCATATTCTATAGTGTCAGATTTCTTTAGGTACGGAATGTCGTTCGATATGAAGTCTTTTACAATCATTGATATGTACTAAACGAAAATATCATTTATTAGTTTCACTCAACCTAAAAGTTTTACCATACTGTGCCAATTGTCGATAATACGCAGTCCGTGTTGCGTTAAAATAGCCTCTGGATGAAACTGAACTCCCCAAACAGGAAGATGTTTGTGACTGAGCGCCATGACTTGATGGTCGTCAGACATCGCAATTACATCTAGATGCTCGTTTTCAAATTCTGGGAGGACCAAACTATGGTACCTGCACACTTCAAAAGACGGGGGCAAGTCCAGAAAAAGTGGATGGTCTTGATGCGACAAAATCGATACCTTTCCATGCACGGGAACTTCTAGTTGCACCAATGGTAATCCGAAGTACATGCCAATGGCTTGATGGCCTAAACAAACCCCTAAGATGGGTTTTGATTGTACAAAACTGTCCAAAACTTCTAATAAATTACCTGCTTTTTTAGGAGTCTCTGGGCCGGGGCTTAAGACAATTCCGTCAAAATCGAGTCGTTTGATTTGCTCAATGGAATGACTGTCATTTTTGATAACCTGAACATTAGCGCCACATTGCTCCAAATAATCTTTCAGATTATAGGTGAATGAGTCGTAGCTATCAAATAAGAGGATGTTTGACATGGTGCGAATAGCAAATGTACCTGTATCATTTAAGAATTGCTTGAGCGTAGTTTTTCCAGCTCAGGTCTTTGGCAATTTCAGCAACGTTTTCTCTAGGTAAAGGTGCGTTGATATATTTCTCCATGACATCGGCCATAGAATCAATGTCTCCTCCCTTGGCCAGGTAGCCATTATATCCATCTTGTATTGTTTCAGGGAAATGGCCGACATCGGTGGCTAAAATCGGTAGGTTGAAATTATAACTAAGTGATTCTATTCCAGATGGTGTTGCTGTTAAATAATACAGCACAACGCAATTGCTAACTTGAAAGTACTTATGGACGTCTTCATTCGGAATGAATTCATTGAATACCACGCATTTTGATTCAATCCCAAGACGTTTTATCAAGTCCAAAGGTTGATATTCTCTTTCGTCGTCTGATTTGGACAGAAAAAGTTTTTTTGCAGTACCAAAAAGAGCGTTTTTTAATTTAGTAGACCATTTTGTCGCGTCTAATGTATTCCAAAATGATTCACCACAGATTAATAAACTCACGTCATCGCGTTGCTCAGCCATCTTAGCAAAGGCTTCAATGGTTTGATGCAAGCCTTTGTATTTGCGAATAAATCCAAAAAACAGAAACACATTCTTTTTTAGCCCGTGCGCCTTTTTGAAAGCCTCAATATCGAATGTTTCGTCAGGTTGAAAGAGGTCGTAAATGGGGTGATAAAGCTTGACAACGGTTTGCATGTTCTGGTCTTCTGTGCGTTCACCGTCGTATACCAATTCGAACGATTTCTTAGGGTAAAAAGCCTTGAGTTCCTCAAATGTTTTAAGGCTATGCACAATGTATGTATCCGCACGCCCAATACCTATAGAAAGAAAAAAACGGTCAATTTTACTTTTTTCTTTTTGTAGGACGAAGTGGAGGTCGACGATTACCTCCGTTTTTGTATGTCTTTTTAGCCAATTAATTATTCTCCCAACTGGAAGGCCTTGAATGGCAATGGACCATTGAATAACAACTTTGTCGGCGTTTAAAGACTTGATTAGTTTGGCAGTCTTTATCCAGCTAGACGGGTTGTTGTAATTTGTTAAATAAGTAACGTCGATATTGGTTCCTTCAAGCAAGTCCGCTTTTGAAGACTTGTCAACGAATTCTCGCGGAACTATGGCTGGATATTGTTGCGTCCATGAAACGATGTGAACCTTGGTATCTGGGATTTTATCAAGTGCTTTTGCAAGGGAGGTATTGTAATTTGAAATACCGCCTTTAAACATCGGCCCAGGCCCAAAGCAAACAACAGTTTTAGTCATTTTTTATTCCAGCCTTGGCGCGCTCAAGCGCTTTGTTGTACATTCTGCGCATGCCTTCTTCGGTGCTAATCTTAGCTTCCCAGCCTAGTTTTTCTTTTACGAAGTCCATGTTGCAATAGCGGCTATGAACACCTACTGGCTTATCAAGCAACTGCTTGATTTCTGGCTCATAACCTGCAAACTTGGCAAATAGGCCGATGATTTCACGAAATGAAGTCAGTTTGCCCATGCCAATATTAATGGCAGTGCCATCATGTATTTTGTCCATGGCAAGTAATATGCAATCCAAAACGTCATCGATATGCACAAAATCACGACCTTGATGACCCGTTCCCCATACTTCAAAAGGGTCTTCTTTGTAAGCTGCTCTTAGCGCAATTGCTGGAACCGGATAGCTTAGGTCTTGATCTTCACCATATCCTGAGAAAGGGCGGATACAAGTGACTTTTACATCGTAGTGTTTTGCAGCGATATGGGCCAAGTATTCTCCGGTCAGCTTGCACCATCCGTAGGTCATATCGGGTTGCCCCATGTTGTTAAAATCGATGTCAGATTCACTCAATGCGATAGCGTCGCTTTCTGTTTGCTTAGAAACAGGGTATGCGGCACTACTACTTGGATACAATACGCGATCTGGTTTGCTGTTACAAACCCATTGAAAAAACTCTGCATCAATACTTAGGTCCTGCGCAACCATCATTGGGTCACCATCTATTTTGAGACGGCCACCAACAATGGCGGCAAAATGAAATACATCATTAAAACGTTCAATGTCGAAACCAAACTGGCTGAAGTAGTTAGCATCATTTTGAAAGTTTCGGATAACTTCTCTAACGTCGCAATTGAAAAAAAGTACGCGCTTGTCTTTCCCGTAAATTTTGGCACCGTTAATTTCTTCAACTAGAGGTTCTGAAAACCAAGTTTCAGGGTCGGTTCCTATAGACAAATCGTCTACAATTACGATATTATCGTTTGTGGTATTAAACAGGCGTTTGGTCATGTTTTTTCCCACAAATCCGCACGCTCCTGAAATAAAATGTGTCTTGGACATGTAAGTATTGTTATTGGCTTTAGTTTAAAGCAGCACAAAAGTAAGAATTAGCACCCTATTTTGGTGCGGAATCTAACAAAAAAGCCATTGTCTTAAGACAATGGCTTTTTGATCATTATAATTTCTTGAATTACCATTTCGAAGTGTCAAATCCTCGGTCGTTTCGATCTCGGTCTCTTCCACGGTCATTGCGTCTATTGTCGTATCGATTGTTAGACCGATTGCGGTCATTATTTCGATAGTTGTTTCCTCCTGATTCAGGTTTTGGTTCTGATTTTTTGACAACGATGTTGTTACCATCGAATTCAGAGTCGTTTAGTTCTTCAATCGCTTTTAGGCCTTCATCATCATTGGCCATTTCAACAAACCCGAAACATTTAGATCGGCCTGTTTCTCGGTCCATAATTACTTTCGTTGAGTTTACCTCACCGTAATTGCTAAAAAGTTGTTCTAATCCATCTGCATCTGTGCCTGGATTAAGTTTTGCTACAAAAATGTTCATTAAAAAAATATTACTGACTTTATGTGCTGTGGCAGCAGGCAACGTTTAAAGTTTGTTATTACGCAGTGATGCCACTAGAAGTCTTTACAAAAATAAGGGTATTTGAATATAGAAATAAGTTAATTCTTAGGCTGTTTTACAGACCCAACTCGTCTCTTTGTTCTTTGCTAATAGGAGATGGTGCGTCAATCATAATGTCGCGTCCCATGTTATTTTTTGGAAATGCGATAACGTCTCTGATTGATTCGGTACCCGTAAGGATTGCGCATAAACGATCAAAACCAAATGCAATACCACCATGCGGTGGTGCACCGTATTCAAACGCATTCATTAAAAAGCCAAACTGAGCTTTTGCTTTCTCTTTTGTGAATCCAAGTAAATCAAACATCTTTTGCTGCAGTTCTTTATCATGTATCCGAATAGATCCTCCGCCAACTTCCATGCCGTTAATAGCCATATCGTAGGCATTTGCACGAACGTTTTTTGGGTCTGTTTCAATAAGGTCAAAGTCCTCTTGTTTCGGACTTGTAAATGGATGGTGCATCGCATGATAACGTCCCGTTTCATCATCCCATTCTAAAAGCGGAAAGTCAACAACCCAACAAGCTTTATACGTATCTTTTGTTCGGAGGTCTAATAAGTCGCCAAGATGAAGTCGTAAGTCGTTCATCTGTTTTTGGGTTTCAGCCAAATCTCCGGACATGACAAAAATCAAATCTCCTGGTTTTGCATTGCAGGATTCAACCCATTTTGCTAATGCTTCTTGATCAAAAAACTTGTCTACGGACGATTTAAGCGAACCGTCTTCATTCACACGACAGTATATCAACCCTTTTGCCCCAACCTGAGGGCGTTTAACGTAGTTGGTTATTGCGTCAATTTGCTTTCGTGTAAGACTTGCTGCACCAGAAGCATTAACCGCAATGATTGATTCTGCATTATCGAAGATGCCAAAATTGTATCCTTTTGCAACATCCGTCAAATACTTAAACGTCATGTCAAAGCGCATGTCTGGCTTGTCGGAACCGTAGGTTTTGATGGCATCTGCATACGTAAGTACGGGGATGTCACCTAAATCATAATCCACACTTTCTGCAAACAAGTTTCGAACCATCTTTTCAAATAAACCGAGTATATCTGACTGCTCCACAAACGTCATTTCACAATCTATCTGTGTGAACTCAGGTTGTCTGTCTGACCTGAAATCTTCATCTCGGAAACACTTGACAACTTGGTAGTAGCGATCCAGCCCAGATACCATTAACAGTTGTTTGAAGGTTTGAGGCGATTGCGGCAATGCGTAAAATTGATCTTCGTTCAACCTTGATGGAACAACGAAGTCTCTGGCACCTTCTGGGGTCGATTTTATCAGGTATGGTGTTTCAACTTCAACGAAATCGCTGCCATTCAAAAAGTTTCGAATCGATTTGTTGGCCGCATGTCTAATTAACAATTTCTCCTTTACAGGATTTCTTCTAATATCTAAATACCGGTACTTTAACCTAAGTTCTTCGCCACCATCTGTGTCATCTTCAATGGTAAATGGGGGTGTTAAAGAGGGGTTTAAAACTTCCAGTGTATTGACAACAATCTCGATATCTCCAGTGGCCAGATTGGGGTTTTTGTTGCTTCGTTCAGTTACTTCACCGGTTATTTTAACTACAAATTCCCGAGAAACTGATCGCGCTTCGTTGAGTAATTCCACATTGTAATCTTCGTTAAAAGATAACTGCGTTATGCCATATCGATCTCTTAGATCTATAAATGACATGCCGCCAAAATCACGGCGTCTTTGTACCCATCCGCAAAGGGTAACAGTATTACCTGCGTCGGTTAAACGAAGTTCTTCACAGTTGTGAGATCGAAGCATAATTTGAAGCTTTTTATAAGAAGCCGCAAATATAAGAGTGAAATAAGATGATTTGTAACTATAAGACTGTTTTAAAACAGTTACATATGCCCCATAGGAACTTTAGTTTTACCTTTTGTACTGCAGGTTTTTGGGCCCATACACGAAAAAAGAAACATAGAAAGAAATAAAACAGCGAGGATAGATTTTAGGGAAGTAGTTTTCATAATGTTTCTTTTAAGAGGAAAGTGTTCTATAAGTACGAAAAAATGTTGCTTTTATTTTAGGTTTTTCTGAAGCGCTTTAAAAAAGAGGTCTGGCATTTCTCCTTTAGTAGCCATGGTGTAGTCTGAATATCGGCATGGTATAACCAAATTCTTTGCCGCTGTTGGGCCAGGAATCTCCATCCACCAGCGTTCTGTGCGTTTACTTTTGTAGAACACGACATCAGGTTCATTTTGAACCATGGTGCAGCGGTACTTCAAAAACTCGTTATGTAATTCTGGGTGGTCGCCTTTACGGTTAGCATATCCGTCGAAAGTACCAAATCATTTGAGCCGCTAGCTTAGACGTGGTATTCCGATGATCAAATTCAGGG